>DATKEV010000094.1:0-23515 GCA_035511855.1 Candidatus Udaeobacter sp. | reverse complement strand
TCCACCAAAGTTCCGCAGCCTGATTGCGGAATGGGACGGAGAAGCGATTGGCTATGCGCTCTTCTTTGGCTTTTATTCAAGCTTGAAAGGGTCCGGTATCTTCCTGGAGGACCTCTTCGTACGGGAAGCATTTCGCGGTCGAGGGATAGGAAGAGCGCTTCTGTGTCAGGTTGCTCGTATTGCGCGGCAGGAAGGCTGCTATGGCATGCGCTGGGAAGTATTGGATTGGAATGAGTTGGCAATTAAATTCTATCGGTCATTGGGTTGCAGGTTTTTCGATGAATGGAGACAAATCTCCCTAGACGCAGACGCCCTGCATCGACTCGCCGACGGATAAATGTCCAGAAATCCATTTCACCTCATCAGTGGCGGCCAAACTCCTCAAGTCGGCTTCTCTCCAGCGATTGCTCGGTCACTACTGGCGCGTTTGGGCCCGAACCCTCATCGCCGTCGCTATCGCGGAAAAGCGGAAAAGGTCGAGAGTTGGTGCGTCTACTACAACTTCGCGTACTCCTCCTTGGCTTGCTTCAGGATGGGGAGCTCGGGGTCGGCGTCTTTCCATAGCGTGAGGAAGTCCTGGTACGCGGCGCGGCTCTTCGCGGTGTCACCTTGGAGCGCATAAGCCCTTGCCACGCCAAGATGAGCCAGCGCGCCCACCGGAAATTCCCGCACGATGCCAGCGTGATCAATGACCTTTTGAAACTCTGCAGCCGCGCCGCTGCCGTTGCGCAGCATTAGGTAAGCCTGCCCGCGCTCGTAGATCGGGAGCAAACGTGGCGCGCCCAGCTCATAGGGACTCATAACACGGAGCAGCTCAATTGCCTTTGCCGGATTCTTATGGCTTTGGGCGACGGCTGCGCGAATCGTGGGCACCCACATGCGTTGCACGCCTGTGTCCAGGGGAAAGTTCTCGTTTAGTACCGTGGCCAGCTTCTCGGCGTGCTCGGTATCACCTGCCAATGCCAGAGCCAAGGCCGCCGCCGTCTGGGCATCCCGGTTCGCAGCCAGCGGCAGTGCTACATCGGCCCGCGCATGTTGCAGATCGCCCAGGTACGCTTCCGTCAAACCCCCGACCGCCTGGAAACTAGCCGCCGTATCCACCGCGCCACTCTGTTTGGCCGATTCCACTGCCCGCCGAAGCAGCTCCCGCGCTTTTCTCAGCCTCCCGTAGTAAGCTTCCGTGAATCCCTGCAAAACAAGAAGGAACCCCTTGTCTGCAGCGGCGGACTCGGCCACTCGCGCCATCCCGTCCTCGTCACCCTTCAGGAAGGCCAACGAGTAGCGCTCTGTAAGCAGACCCTCGCTCTCCAGATGGCGCTCCTCTGCTTGCTTAAACGCTGCCTCCGCCTCATCCAGACGGTTAAGACACATAGAGAAATATCCGACGGTGCCATAGCTATCCTGGTCGTCCGGGTCCAGCCGCAGCGCCTCATGCGCCTCTTCCAGCGCCTTTTCAAAGTTGCCAAGTCGGCCGTAGAACCCTGCCAGATTTGAATAGGGTTCCACCTCTCGCGGATAGGTCTGCTGCATTACTTCCCAAACCGAGGCGGCCTTGTCTTGCTCTCCTGTTACATCGCGGTAATAGTGAGCCTCGATGTACAGTCGCTCCCGCTCGGTCACCCTCTCTCGCAGTTCGTAGGCTTTGCGCACATTCTCAGATAACATTGGCGCGCCGGTGCCGGCGTAAAGTGTCCCCAGGCGGGCGTAGGCCATGGCAAACTTCGGGTCCAGCTCCACCGCCCGCCGGAGGAACGGAATTGCGGCCGTTTTGCCTTTCGTGTCTAGTGTCTTCATTCCCAAGCTGTAGGCGCGCAGGGCTTCGAGCGAAGGAGTAGTGACCTGTTCGAGGGGCGCATCGAATCGTTGGATCGACTTGAGCGATTCTCCCAGGCTCTCGCGCATCTTCGTGGCCGATTCTCCTAGCGCCTTGAGCACGTGCTCCTGGCTGTCGGCTTCCACCTGGTCGCTGCCAAGGCTGTCCCCCGTATGGCAGTTCCGTGCATTCAACCCGACCGCGTAGTGCGTGCCTAATCGGGAAATCGATCCGGCCAGAACCGCCTTGCTGCCCAGCCGCTGGCAAACCTCCCGTGCGAGGTCGAGGGTGAGATGCTCGTCTTTCTGGCGTCCCATCAGTTGCAACTCTTCGTTCACCTTTTGGTCGGAGAGGATGTTCAGAAATGGCGACTGTTCCAGTTGCACGTGCAGCCCTTGCTTCAGCGTGTCATCGAACACGGGGTCGCCGGTCTCGTTGGCGAAATCCGCCAGCACAATCGTGTCCTTTTCCGTCAGCCGCTGTACATGCCGCCAGCGCCAGAACAATCCACCGGCTACCAGGGCCGCCACCAGAACCGCCGCGACTGCGATCATCCAAGCGCTAAGCCGCCCCGCCGCTTTTCGATCGCCACTGCTGACCGGTACGAGGAACCTGTACCCGCGCCGGGGCAGGGTCTCGATGAAGCGTGGGCGCTCAGCCGTGTCGCCCAGTCCCTCACGCAGCTTATTGATCGAGGTATTCAGGCCATTGTCGAAGTCGACGAAGGTGTCCGTTGACCAGATTGCGGAGCGAAGCTCCTCCCGCGTAACCACCTCGCCGGGGCGTTGCAGAAGAACCGCCAGAACACGGAAGGGCTGCTCTTGCAACCTGATGCGCTGGCCCTGCTTGCGCAACTCGCCGCTACGCAAGTCAACCTCAAACACTCCGAAGCGCAGGATTGACAGGGGCGGGGCTCTTAGCGTCATCAACAGACTGCTCCAAGCGTTAGCGGGAGTCTAACTGCCTCCTGATCCGATGACAAGCCGGAGACTAGAGAACCACTAAAAGGCTCCTCGCAATAGAACCGATTCCGCCCTAGTTCATTGTGATTCGATCGAGCAATTCGCTCGACGTGACCACACTTCGATTCGCATGATGATGTTGCCCGCGTAGTGGACGGATACGGTGCCTTCGGCACCAGCGGAGTTTTTTTGACTCTGCACCCGACCAATAAACCCCAAATGGATCCGCACGCTGCGATAGACGCCACGCTTCGAAAAGGGGTGAGCAAGAGTCGGGGCCGGAGATATTCGAGAAACGAGTTCAGGATGAACTGGAATTGTTGGCAAAACGGTCGAAGACGTACTTAACGCAAACAAGAGCCAGCAGCCACCCCGTCGCTATGTCCAACAGATGATGCTGGTGTATCAGAACGGTTGAGGCAGCGACCATCGTCGCCCAAAACCATAGCGCTACTTTGCCTGCTACCGGGGCGCGCGCTGAAAAAATGGCCGCGCAAATAACGGCAAAGGCGACGTGCAGTGAGGGCACGAGGTTGTAAGTGAGATTTAGTTTGTCGGCAAAATGGAACATCCCCGCCCAGATGCCCAGATCTTCCTCTGGCGGCTGCGCAAAGGCCAGGTCCGCCGGAAAAAGAAGAAATCCGATGCCTCCGCAGAGAATGGCAAACGCAAGCGTAATCACCAGGGCCCGAAATTCACGGCGCGTCCGCAATATGAAGGGAGCCATCCAGAACAACAAGTAGATCGACATGTAGAAAAGCGTCATCGCCGGAACGAAGGGGATGGCGAGCTCCGTCAGAAAATGAACGGGTACGCGAAAGCTGCGCCGCGCCGTAAGTGCATCCATGCCGCCATAGACAAGTACGAACCAGAGCGTGTTCGCGAAGGACAGCACCAGCGTGTAACGAATATGTGCCCAGCCCGGGCAAGCCAGGAACGGTTCGGCTCGCTCCACTTCCTTCGACCTGGCGATTCCTACGATTGCGTGCAAGGACGCCACTGCAGTTCCTCGTCTAAATGCTGCAGGACTGCCAAAACGAGTTGGTTGACATCGGTCTGGGGCCGCAGGTAATGGTCGGCTCCCCAAATTGGGTAGAGCAGCCCTGGCAAAGCACAAACATCTGACAGAATCAGGCTTCCGTCGTTTGGTCCCAGGTGAGTTAGGCGGCGATGGCACCGCCGCGCGAGAGCCGTGGTTAGATGTTCACGAAGCGGAAACCCCGCGATGGTGACCATCGTCATGTGCGGAGGCAGTTGAAGCTCAAAATCCAGCGGCCGACCAGCGCCATATCCCAAGTCACGGAGGAATCCCAGGCCTTGGCCTCGTAAAGTGTAGTAGAGCCGGTTGAGCAGCGCGGCCGGATTTCGAGAGAGCAACCACTCGGCCATCGGCGTACCACTCAGAATCCCGCACAGATTGACCCATGCGGCTACATTCTTGAACGCCTCTGTGGCATCAGGCTCGGCGAGCGCCATCTTCACGTCAGCCCCGCCTTTGCTCAATGACGCGAGGATGACAGGCTGCCCCCGATGTTCAAGCAGCCAGTCACAAATGATCCGGGCGTTCTGTTTCAAGGGTCCCCGGCTGGCGATGGGAATAATCCCCGTCGGGCACCCGAGCCGCTCCGCTTGTTCCCGCAGGATGTAGCCGTCCGCGCCGGAACGTGGATTCTCGCGGTAGAAGGCGCCGGGAACGATGATGAGAGGGGCTTCTGACTTCCACCTGCTTGGCTCGATTCGTTGGCAGATTTCGTCTACGCGACGGATGAATGGTCCGTGTTGAGGTGATTCCACGACGCTTTGGAAAAGCTGGGTCGTTGCCGCATCAATCCCCTCACGCGCGGCGATTTCCTGAATGTTGCCCGCGGTCGAAAGAACCCAGCGCTCCAGCAACCCCGGCGTCACTTGCAAATTCATCAAGCCCCCTTGCGGCGTCTCGTAAAGAAGGATCCGACAATCAGCCCAACCACCAGGCCTCCGCCTCCGGCCCAATACGCAGTACGCTTAGCCATCGCTAGCAGCGGATTGTCAAACAGATTATCCGAGGCATGCAGGCTGGCGATTAGCCATTTGTCGCCTTCCTTTACGAGCGTGGCGCTCCAACGCGCAGGCAGATCGAGCGTCTGGCCGTCCTTCAACTTGAAATGTTCGATGGCGCTGCCAAAGGAAATTCCACTGTCTCCGCCGTAGAGGATGGTAAGTTCGTCCACACCCACGGTTGCCGAGAAGCTCGTAACAATTCTGTTTGGGCCGCTGAGCATACGGGTCAAGTAGGCGCGCACGCCGTCGCGGCCGCGGCTGACTTCCGCGTTGTGCCAGGTGACCACGACATTCGGATGCATGTACGCGAGCTCGCGCTCGATGTCGCCCTTGTTCATGGCGTCCAACAGGCCGTCACGCAGAGCGCGCAGTTCGTTGTGAACCGCTTCATCCTTTGGCTGCGGCGCTTGCGAAGACACCGGCAGAGCCACAAGACACAGGAACATCACGGCTGCGATCGATTTTTTCATCGTCATCCTCTTTTGGTTCGGGATTTATTGTCGCGGGGGCCATTTGCGGCAATGACGCCGCCCATTGGAAGAATTCGATCATATCCTGGTCGTTCGGGCCGAGACTCGCTGGGTTATATCGGGTTCCACGCAGACGGCGAGCTTCGTCCGCGAGGTAACCGAAAGTAAAGAGCCGGCGGATTCGGAGATTCAGAGGAGTGAAAACTCTCAGAAGATCGCGATGGCGGCGGGCGTAGATGATTCCCTGGCACAGTGTTTGGCCGTTTTCCAGCGGCTGCATGGCCATGAGAAATCCGCTGCGTACACGCTTGAACTCGGCCGTAATCACGGCCATGTTCCCGCCCCAGATGGTGAGGGTGATATTTACAGTGCGCCCCGCGACCTTGCGCAAGATTCGGTCAAAAACGGATGGCCCGACGACTTCCGCGTGGTAGCTGTTTCGGCGAGCGTAAGGGGCCGGGCAGTCCATCGAAGGAGCAGCGAGCAGCCTGCGGTCGTGTACGGCCGCGAAATGTTGCGTGTCGAAGGCGTGCGCCGAATTCATGTACCAAGGGCAATCGGCCACATAAGAAAAGGTCTTTCCCGCGACATAATCTTCGGGATCAGCGCCGAGAATGAACGGCAGCGGAAACAACGGCTCGGGCCCGTTAAAGAAAAAAACCGAGCCGTGCCGCTCCGCGACCGGATACGTTTGCAGGCGGGCGAAGGCAGGAATCTGTCGAGCATGCGGGATGGATGTGCACACTCCGTCCGCTCCGTACCGCCAGTGATGGAAGGGGCACTGAAGCGTCTCCCCGACAACGGTCCCGCAGCCAAGGTCGGCCCCCAAGTGAGCACAGTACGCGTCCATGACCGCCACCTGCCCGCTCGTCTTTCGATAGGCGACCAGTTGCCGCCCCAGAATGCGCTGGGAGAACGGTTTTTCTTCGAGCTGCCTGCTCTCGCAGAACAGATACCAGGAAGCCGGATGGGCGGGAAACGCTTCCGCCGTTGGTGGCCGGATGAGACTCCTTGAAAGCTCCGTGTGCATAGCGATTCTCCAGACGTTTAGCTAAAAATTGCTGGCCTCGGCCAGTCGCTCGGGCAAGCTAACTTCCTCTTGTCGAACACCCTGTTGGTGTGCCGGCAACTGGACCAGCCAACCGAAAAAATCTGCCATCGTGACGTCATCTGTAGTTAGACCTGCCGGATGGTATCGAATTCCTCGCAAGTTCCGCGATTCATCCGCCACGAATGCGTAGGTGAGCCAACGCCGTACGAAGAGGCTCAGTGGCTGCCACAGCCAGCGCACCAAAGGGTTGTCGCTGCGGCGCGTGAAGACAATTCCTTCGCAAAGGGTTGTTCCGTCATCCAGCGGCCGAGTGGCGATCAGGAAACAGCTATGAGCCCGCTTGAAATCCGCGGTCATCAATAGAAAGGTTCCACCCCAGCAGGTGATCGAGACATCCACGGTGTGCCCGGCAAAAGATCGCAGCAGACCATCACATCTTGAATGGCCCACGATGGCGGCCCGGTAGCGATTTCGGCGGGCGAACGGCTCAGGGCAATCCACCTGGCATTGATCAATCAGGTCGCGGCCGTGCACACAAGAGAAGTGCTGCATGTCGAACGCATTGGCTGTCGTCATGTACCAAGCACAGTCAGCCCCATAGCGAAAAACTTTTCCCGCAAGAAAGTCGGATGCATCGGCGCCAAAGAAAAACGGCAAGGGGAATAGCGGCTCGTTCCCGTTGAAGAAGAACACCTGCCCATGCCGCTCCTCGACCGGATAGGTGCGCAGGCGGGCAAAGGGCGGCGCTTGCGTCGTGTTCGGGACGTACTGGCAGACGCCGTCTGCTCCGTACCGCCAGTGATGGAAGGGGCACTGAAGCGTCTCCCCGACAACGGTCCCGCAGCCAAGGTCGGCCCCCAAGTGGGCACAGTGCGCGTCCATGACCGCCACCTGGCCGCTCGGCTTTCGATAGGCGACCACTTGCCGCCCCAGTATGCGCTGGGAGAAGGGCTTATCGCGTAGCTGACCGCTCTCGCAGAACAGATACCAGGAGGCCGGATAGTCGGGAAACGCATCCGCCTCCGGAGGCCGAACATCCTTACTTAATGACTTTGCCGGCATAGCGATTCTCCACGTGTTCGTCGGAAAATTTCGGTCCGCGCCATTCGCGCAAATAGGCTTTAACCAGGCTTCCTCTCGTCTCGTTCGGCTCGGAAAGTGTTGGCAGGTACACCCACGGCACGGTCGGGCACATGTGGTGATTCAAGTGCCAGTTGTGGTTCAACCAGATGCCATCCAGAACCGCAAACGTCTTCAAGTTCATGGCTCCCTTCTGCACTTCCCGTACCGTCCCGTAGTGATGAGCGTATTGCATGGCCGACCAGATAAATCCGAAACCGAACATCACTGCCAGATAGTGCAGGATGGGGATTTTCCAGAAATAGATCATTGCGGCGTGCATCAGAATCACCGCCAGCGCTTCGAGCTGAATAATTCTCCGGTACTTGGGGTTCAGCGATTCGAGGAAGGCCTCCGTCGGCCGATTGAACCGCGTGTATCGCGGCGTGATGATGGCGGGCCTGAAGAGCACGACAAAATTCGTGAAGTAAATGAGGACCCAAAACATGCCGGTCAGCGTCCCATACAATTGCACGTACTTCCAAAAACGGTTTTCGTCCTCAAAATAAAGATCGAAGGCCTCGTCATCCGAGCGGTTTCGAATGTGATGGCCGATATGACCTTGCCGGATCAGGTGAAACGGCGCAGGAAAAAACAGCGCCAGCAGTGCTCCCACAGATTGATTGACGATGGGATTCGGGTGAAGCAAGTTGTGCTCTGCTTCATGCAACATCGCGTACCCGGAATTCATGACGATTCCATACGCGAGTGCCAGCAGAAAAACCGATCCCCACTGGTGGACGTGTCCGGCAGCCCCGAGGATCGACGACAGTGCGACGAACTGTACCGATGCAATCGTCAGGTTCAGCCCTCCAGGGATTGCGAGATCGGAGCGGTTCATCGTGCCCCCTCCGGCTGGCGGCGGTAGCCGATGAGCTCAAGTGATCGGAATTCCGGCAATTCATCGAAGCGCGCGAAGGCTCGGGGAACCATTTCACGGGAATATAGAGCCCGCTGATAACCATCATCTCCAGACAAGGCCAGCAACTGGCATTCGATTTCTGGCTCAAGCTTGGACAATGCTGGAAACTCGCGAGCCAGTTCCCGAATGACACGCAATTGCGCGCGTTTGGGGGTACTAAAAAACTCGCCGAGCATCCACGCCAACAGTTCCACGTTCACTTTTCGAAGGGAGGGATTGGCGCGCCGCCAAAGTACTTCAATTAATTCCTCGTCCCAGCCCACGTGCCCCACTTCATCGGCCAGGTGCGTCCGATGCATCTTGACGAAATGAGGCTCGAGCTGATCGCGCTGAGCGATCGCTCTTCGGGAGTAAAACAGCGACCGTTCCTCTTGGAGGAACATGAGCCAGAAGAACATAGGGAAGAGGCGAGGGTGCCGCGTAGCCCGGCGCAGCACCGCCATCCATGCGCGCGGTGGCCGAATAAAATAGAAAAAGCCGATGTCGTAGAATTGCGGCGCACACTGCTGATTCAATCGCCAGAACATTTCCGTGTGTTGTTGCTCCTCCTCCAAAAACTGGCGCAATCCTGTTGTAAGTTCCCGTGGCAACCCTTCGCGCGTCAAAACTTCAAGCACCGGCCGTCCGACAGCCGTTTCAAAAAATATGATCTGCTCGTTAAAGTAGAGCGCCTGGAGCTGGTTGTAGCGCAGCCGTTGCTCTTCCGTCAGCACGCGATACGATGGCGTGTAATACAGCGGCGTAAATTCCTCGGGAATGAAGCGTTTGCTGTGATCCACGGCGGCGCTTTCAATCAGGCAAGTAACAGCGAGGGCGCTCATAGTGTTGCCGCCTCGACATAGGGAACGCGGCCATCCAGCGTTTGAAACGCAGGTTCTCCGTCCGCAAAGCACACGCAGAAAAGCCGCCCCGCAAACGGCGTCAGCGAATAATCTTTCACTGCAGCAAGCAGCGGGTCACACTCGTGCAGACCAACCATGGCATAGCGGAACGAGCTTCCGACGGCGTCGTTGTAAGCCTGGCGGAGAAGCGCTCGAAAAACTCCGGCATCGTCCTGGTCGATCGCGATGAAACTCACATAGAAAAAAGGCACGTATTGCCCAGGTTTTGGAAAAGAAGGCGCTCCGACAAGTGACTCGATCGCATTGGCCGCCGGCACCATCCACCGCAAGTGTTTTCCGTATGAAATCACCCGAGTTTGCTTGAAGCCGCTCTGATCCCAACGGCCCACCACGCCGATGACCCGATTGTTCCGCTGGGCGACGTAGAAATCCGAGGGCAGAAAATCTTTCCAGCGATGGCCCTGGATAAAACTCTCCACATCGTGAACTGGCGCAAATTGCTTGCGTGCGTTATTTCGGTTCAGGCAATCCACAATCTCTCGGAGGAGTTCCCGCCGGCCACGAACAATTTCGCAATTCGCAGAAATCGTCGGCTTGCGGCGGCGCAGGTTGATGCCTGGACAGTGGATGAGGCCAAGATCGTGATACGCCGGCAAGCCCGCGCGCGCGGCAGCGATGGTCTGCAAAGCAGTTTGATTGTCCTGAAAAATAACCGTGCCGTAGAGTTCGGCCCTGCCGTCGCCGTGCAGTTGGCGAAGGAATCGATAGCCGCGCGCCAGCAGCGTGCCGCCGCGGGAGCCGGGCTGAAGCCGCAAATCACTGAGCCAGCCGAAGGAAGCCGGCCGTCCATTTACAAATGCCTCTGCGATTGAGCGCGTGCCCAGCCCCACGATGCGTCCCGATTCCAAGTCCCGGCCAACACCTACCTGGTGAAAGCTGCCGCGAATGGCGCAGGCTGCAAAAAAATCTGGTTCTCGTTCGAAGGTAACTTCGATCGAGCCATTCATGGGATTGTCGCGCAGCAGCGCGCGGAGTTCCGCGTCGTCCCGGCGCTCCGCCAAGGTGATGGTAAAGCGGGTGCGCGCCGGAGCAATCACGGTTCGAGCGTTCACGCATCCACCTCCCGTTTGGCACGGTGTTCAATCCAGTTGCCGCGGAAGAAATCCTCCCAGCCCGTCAGGCGATGCAGCGCCACGGCCTTGACTGCGCCCGCGCGCTGGCCCATGGAGACGCAACGTCGCAGGTAGCACTCGCCCGCGTCATGCGCGATTTGGAAAACACGTGGCGCCGCGAGTTGCCCCAGCCGCCGGCAATACGCGTAGTGGGGATTTTCGGTGAGCTTCCTGTCCAGCCGCGCCGCCAAATCCGTTTGAGAGGCCGCGCCCTCGACAAAGAGAACGTAACAGAGGCTTTCCTGTTGTGAGGGCGCGAGCATAGCGAAATCCGACGAGTACGCGCGTTCGTCCACCAGCTCTTCCAGGACGGATCCGACGAAGGCCGGACTCAATTTTTCGCCGCAGAGGTCGCTAACGCCGTCCTCTTTGCCGAGAAATTCCAGCAACGGAGTGTTCTTTCGAAAGCCCGTCACACGCACGCGGTCACCCAGACGATAGCGATAGAGTCCGCCTCCGGTCGTAAGCAGAACTGAGTATTCGTGATTTGCCTCCAGCTCATGAAGCAGCCGAGGCGTTGCGCCGGGTTCCTCGATGAATTCGTAGAAATGTGATGTTGCCGCGACCATGCATGCCCCGTGTTCCACCAGGGGCAGAGAGACGACGCCTTCCGTAGCCAACAGGCCCTTGCCTTGTATGAAAACACCGGGAAACAATTCGCGCAGCGTGGGGATAGCAGCACGCGCGGAAGCATCCGTCCAGCAGCTTATGACTCGAAGGTTTGGCCACACGTCACGCGCACGCAACGAACCGTGCTCTAGCCGCGCGCGTTCCAGCCACCGCGCGCGCGCCGGTTCGGCCTGCAGACGGCATCGCAACAACGAAGCGATGGCCTCGGGCAATTTTTCCGGAGGACGCAGCTCACCATCGCGCAGATCAGCTAGCAAGCGGTCCGCATTTTTCTGCAAGTGCTCGTGCAAAATTGTGAGAAAGCTCGGAGCCCAGACGGAAATAAAGGACAGCGATTCCGATTGCAGCAGGTACCGCAACGTCACATAAACAGCGGTGCCCAGCTCAGGAGTGCGGGCCACTTCTTCCGGCACAGCCAGGATCTTACGGAGAAGAAAGCGTTCGGCCGCGCCCAGGTATTCCGTGTCGTTCTCAAATCCTACACGCAGGCCTCCGGTGGTGATTTCCGGCGCGCGCGCCAAGGGTGTGATGGCCCAGTACGCGGTTCCGTGAACCAGTCGAGGATTGTGCGCATAGAGATCAAACATCCAGGCTCCCACGGCACGCTGAAACTCCCGACGCAGCGATGCGGTGTAGGGAATGTATTTGGCCGCGGTCGATGAGCCGCTGGTCTTCTCCAGCATCAAGACGGGCTCCTCCGTCAGCACCGCTTGCTCGCCTGCTTTGATACGTTCAATCCACGGCCGAAGCTCTTCGTAACCCACGATGGGAACAGCGCTTTGAAACTCTCGAGCAGTGCGCAGCCGGCCGAAGCCAAACGTTCGGCCGTACGCCGAAGATGCATTGGCGCCGAGCAGCCGGTCGAGCAGCGCAGCCTGCGTGGCCGCCGGATTTTTCTGAGCGCGGCGCAGCGAACGATACGGCGCCCAGCACCTTGCCAGCCAGGCGGCATGGGCCGAGCCGCGAATGGCTTTCTTAAGCATGCACGCTCTCGACTTGCAAGCCGGCCGTCTTCAGTTCTTCTTCCTGCAGGATGCGGGCCGGGTACGACCTCATGTTTTCTGGAGAGATTTCCGCCAAGCAGGCGAGCTCCGTGCCCTCGGAATAGGACGGGTTCGAGGAAAGGAAAAATTGCACATGCTGGTTTTTCAACCGATGCGGAGGAACAACCGCCAGCTCCGGCTTCAGATGGCCTCGCGATTCCGGGAAGACAACCAGCCCGTTTTTCGCGTCGTAGTCTTCGGGAAATTTTGTGCTGGCCAGCGCATTGAGAATGCGTTGCTCCGCCGCCGGCGTGGACCACGCCGAAGCCGGGTAATAGGTCTTGAAGAACACCGGAAGGTAGAGATAGGTGCGGTATCCTTTTGAGATCAGAAACCAGTAGAGCGGAGTTCCCGGATCGGCGGCACGAACCCGCCCGACGTAGCGGCACCAAGCGCGGCCCAGCTCCTGCTCTCCCCAGTGGTTTGGATCAATAATCGTGTCGCCCGAAAAGATCGCGCGCACCGGAATGCCCGTCACGGTAATCTCGATCACTTTTTGGGTGGAAAACCCGCATGGCAGGCCGCTCTCGTCGCGGAGAACGATCACCGCATCCTTCTCCAAAAGGTCCGCCTCAAATTGCGGCCAGGAAACGTGTTCGTAGTGGCGCTCCAACAGCTCATACAGCCTCCGGCGATCGGACATCGTCAGACGCGTCGCCGGAACGATTTCACTAAGCATGCGAGGCCTCCTCGCGATTCCGGGACAGGAGATACAGCAAGGCTGGATAGCCGACGTCGACCGCTATCCAACTTGCGACGTTCACCAAGCGGAAGTGCGGCGTATCCGCAGCGAAATAAATTCCTTCGGCCGGAGAAGCCAGTTTGCTGAATTGCCAGGCCATGAACATTTCGACCAACAGCGAAATTTGCAGCAAAGTCGCGACGCGCAGAGCCGCGACGCCGCGCCAAGCCAACTCTGGGCTCAACCTCCACCGGAGATGAATCATCAAGCCGAGGGTCACAAGATCGTGTGTCATGCCGTAGGCACACCGCCAGCCGCGGGTGAAGAAAATGATCCAGAGTTCGATCGGAGCCCGCAGAGCGAAGCTCACAAACAGGCATCCAAAAAGGTTGCGCGTTGCGGGCGCCAGCGTCTTTTCGCGCCACAGAAAGAAAGGCACGATGTACATGGTGATTAGCATGTAGTTCAGCCACAGCGTCTTGGCCACGGAGATAGGCCCGCCAATCACCGCAAGATGGTTCTGCCGCCAGGCGAAAACTGCGGAAGCCGCAGAGAGCACGACAATGGAAGAAAAGAGCAGCCACCTGTGATTAAGAGTGACTTGTGGCAGCGCTGCAGCTTCAGAAACAGATGGTGACCTCACGCGGTTTTTCTTCCTCCTTTCCGGGCAGCTCGTTGCGCTCCGCGCACCGGCGCAGTGCGTGAATCTTCAGCCCCAGCAGATCCGTTTCCACATGCGAGAATCGCGGCCCTTCAAACCGCCGGATTTGCCGCGTCTGCGCGCGCAAAACGTCCACGTCCTGGTGAATGATGTGCCGTGATAGCGGCTCGAAAACCATTCGAACCAGCGCGCCGATGCGCCCAAAACGAAACGTCATGACCGTGTAAACCTCGGTTTCGAATTCCGCGATCGGCGTCGACTGCGAAGTGATGATGAAATGCCGGTCCGGTCCAAAGTCGTAGTCCACCCGGCTGATATTCGGCATTTCGAACCGGTCGGTGTGCTTCAGTTCGCGGCCTTTTGGGAAGAACAGGCGCGAAACCACGCTCTTGCTGAGCGGTTCACCATGGAATCTGGCCTCCACTGAATCTGCCTTTGCCTCTACCACGGCGGTGAGCTCGCGCGCGTCGTGGCTGCGAAACCATCCTTTGTGCACGAATACCGTGTGCGGACAATCCAGAAAATTCTCAAGACACGCTTCTACCGAAGCTTCGAAGCGCGTCTTCATTCGAAACGTCGTCCAGCCCTTTTCTCCGTAATGCGCAAAGTGATAAGGAAGGGTCCGCGGTGCCGCCGCGCCAAGAAAAACCCAAATAAAGCCATCCTGCTCCACCGCCGGAAACGCCCGGACGCGATGATTCGGAACGCAAGCATTTCTCCCCAGCGAGGGCACCACCTTCAGCGCGCCCGCTCCGTCGTAACGCCAGCCGTGATACTGGCATTCAATCGAACCTTCGATGGACTTTCCTTGGGATAGTTCCAGATTGCGGTGCGCGCAGCGGTCCTCAAGAGCCGCAGGCTCTCCTCTATCGTCGCGGAAGAGGACAAGCTTTTCGCCGTATAGCTCCAGGCCCATCGGCTTGTGCTTCAGTTCACGCGCTTCCGCGGCGATGTACCAGTTATCCTTCAGCGGCATAAGCTTCTACTTCCCTTTCTGCGCCTGCTGTGATGGCGCGTACAGCATCCGGTGATACTGGTCGAGCGCGAGATCGTCATAAGTGACGGTTTCCGCCCCATACCAGCGCACTTCCACTTTGACGGGACCTGCGTAGTCACCAAGTCCGAAGAGCAGGCGCCGGTCCCCTTGCGCCGAAAAGCCGTTGGCGATTTGCACCTCGCGCATCTGCCGAACGATCTTTCCGCCTGTCTCGTAGCTGAGGGTCACTTGCGTTCCAACCGCGTCGCGATTGATTCGAATGCCGTCTCCTGCGACTGCCAGGCCCATCCAGTGGTGGACGCGACCCGCCTGCTTGTCGCCTTCGCGCAGGGTGTTCCGATAGAGAGAAAGGGGGGCGAATTGATGGGTAACGGCGAGATCGAGCACGCCGCGGTTGTCAAAATCCACTAACGCCACGCCTCGCGAATTTCCCAGTTCTGTGAGGCCGACCTGTTTCGCCACATCGATATACTGCATGGTGGTCTCGGCCCCGCGCGAAACGTAAACACGATTGGCCTGGTGGCCGAAGATTTCATAGCCGCGCAGGTCGGGCCAGCGATCGGCGTAAGAGTGTTGGTCAGGTCCCGAGAGCATCATCTTCTCTGCGACGTACCAATAATCACGAGGCTTGTCGAAGTGCTTGTCGGCGCTGTCATCCACCATTCCGTTGGCCTGCACGAGATCGAGCCAACCGTCCAGATTCAAATCGCCCACGGCAGCGCCCCAGCCAAACCCGCCTTCGTTCAATGCGCCCCGAAGAGTGGCTTCATCTCTGAATTCCGGTCGGAACCGATTCTTCGGATTCGGATACGTCTTCCAGAGCAAGCTGCCTTCCGCTTGCAGCGGCACATGGACATTCGAAACATAAATATCAAGCTGGCCACGATTGTCTAAGTCCGCGATGGTGACATTCATGCCCTTGTAGGTATCTTTTCCGATGCTTCCGAACATCTCGCCGGCCACGCGGGCGAATCGTTTTCCGTGGTCATTCAGGTAAAGATCGTCAGGTCCAAAGTCGTTCGAGCAGTAAAGGTCGGTGTAGCCGTCGCCATTCAAGTCGCCGGTGCCAATGGCGGTGGTCCAGTGCGTTTCCGGCATACCCATTGCCGCCATGTCCATCTTCTCAAAGCGGCCTTGCCCGTGATTGTGGTAGAGCGCTTTCCGGCCGCCGTTCTCCGCGTTGTTCCAGCTGCGGTGCATAAAGTGAAACATCCGGCGATCGCCCGGATACTCAGGCTCCGGCAACTTGAAAATCGTGAGCGGGGTCGGATGGTCATAATCCGGCAGGTAAGGCGGCAGGCTGTTGCCGATCAGCAGATCGAGCTTGCCATCGCGGTCGTAATCGAAGAAGGTTGCGGCAATGGAAGTAGTATGTTCCTGAATTCCTGCTTGTTCTGTGACGTCGACAAACTCGGGCTTGCCGGTAACCGGCAACATGTTCTTCAATAGCCGGCTTTTGCCGTAGGCCATCATCAGGAAGAGCGACTGCGCACCGCTGTTGTCGTAATCAACGAACAGCGCTCCTCCGACCAGGCCGTACTTGTCCGGATGCGCCGAAATTTCATTCAACGCCGGGATATCAACGCGCTCGAAGTGATAGTTCCCCAGATTCCGGTAGAGCGCATTGCGATCTTCAGGTCGTTTCAGCGTGTTCGTCAGGAAGATGTCCTGAAATCCATCGTTGTCGAAGTCTCCTACCGCGATCGAATCTCCGACGGAAAGCAGCCACTTCGCAATGTGCTGCACCCGCGGATCCACTTCGCTGAGGACGTTGCTCATTTTCGAGTCAATGCCGGATACGGCGGGCGGTACCGCTTCGAAGCGAAAACCCGCGTCGACGGCGATTCTCGGATGAATCACTTCTCGATAGGCTGCATAACCACCCACACCCAGGAGAGCAACCGTGGCCGCACGAGCTAGAAATCTCTGTGACAGCGCAGTGCCTAAGTGAGCAAAGCCGCCACTCAGGAACTCCCGCGCATGCATCCCCACAAGACGCGTAGCGCTGATCAGGAACAACGCATAGAAGAGCGTGCTCAGGGATTCTCGCGTGTGCAGCCAAAGATCTACCAGTACGACCGACAGAGACCACCAGATCTGGGCACGGCGGCTCTTCGGCGATGTCTTCGGATCGGTGATCATGTAAAACGTGAAAAGATAAAAGCGCGGCGATGTCAGGGCGCCGAGAATCAAAACCTCGGGCGGCATATGCCAGCGGATGAGATAAGCGCGAATCAGCGTCGCGATCGCATAGAAGCCCAGAAAACTCAGGATTAAGGCCGAACGGCCCACGCGGAAAACAAAGAGGGCCAGAGCCGCGGTGACAAGGAAAACGCCCATCGCGAATCCGCCTCCCCATTGGTACGCCGGAGAGGAGGAATACAGACCATGCCCCAGTGTCAACGCAGCGACGATGCCGAAGAGAGAGGGATTGAAAATATGTTTCTCTTGATAAGTGAAAATATATTTGGAGCTGATGCAGAAAAAAACCGGCAGAAAGAGAAGATAGTAGTTGTGCGAGTAGTTCAACAGCAGCGCGATCGACACGCAACTGATATAAGCACTCAGCGGAACAATCCATTCGTGTCCGCAGAAAAGCCAGTGAAAAACCATCTCCAGCGAACACCCGGCCACAATCGTCAGCAGGATCTGTAAAGGACTGCGGTTGAATCCGAGGACCGTGCAGCCGAGAACGGCATAAAGCGTCAAAAGGGACGCGAAAGGAATTCTGGGGTCCGACCAAGCGGGAACTACCCATTTGGAAGCCTGCCGCACTTTTTTCGAAGCGGCTGCGTCCAGTCTCGCGGGGAACTGCAGCGTTGTGCTCATATTGGATATGAGTCTGTCGGGATTGTCTTTCATATCGCTGGGCCCGCTACGTAACTTTTTTGCTTCTGTGCCCAAAGCAAAAAGGAGCCGCGACCTTTAGGAGTGATTGCATGCGCATGCCCGAACGGTCGATGTCCGCGGCGGAAAGCAAAACGGCATGGGTCAGATTTTCGAAGAGTGCTGCACTCCGTTTTTCCACTCGCAACCATAAAACCTCCGAAGGCGCGACCAGTTTGGGCTCGATCGGATTCTCCGAACAATGCATGGCACGCCAGTTTCCTGCGAACTTTTTGTAATCTTCTAAGCGGTTGATTCAGCGACACTTACGAAAAGGCGTTAATGCCGGGCGCCTAGCACGATTCGGGTATAATCCGAAAAATGAATTCAGAACCAGATCCAGCCACCACTCCGCCTTCGACGACAGCCAGACTGAGGTTCGGAATCTACGAACTGGACCTGAAGAATGGCGAACTACGCAAGGCAGGCCAGCGACTAAAACTGCCACCGCAGCCTTTCAAGGTGCTGGCAATTCTGGCAGGTAGCTCGAGGGAAACTGTCAGCCGAGAGGAAATCCAGCGTCAGGTTTGGGGCGACGAGCTCTTTGTTGATTTTGAGCGCGGCCTGAACGTCTGCATCCAGCAAATTCGCGGTGCCTTGGGCGACGATGCCGATTCGCCGCGCTATATTGAGACCCTGCCTAAACGTGGTTATCGTTTTCTCCTACCGGTAGAGAAACTGGAGGCTCCAGCCCAGACTTCCACTGAGGGCTTTGTTTCTCATCGGTCGCCGGTGGGCTGGCCCGCTCACCCAAAAACCAAGCGGTTTACACTCGGTGTTACGCTCGTTTTAGGATTTCTAGTCTTATCCGCTCTTTTGTACTTCGCCAAACAATCAAACCGGTTTCCCTTTCGAAACGCCGCGAATTCCATACGCTCTGTCGCCGTCTTGCCGTTTGACAATTTCTCCGGAGACCCAGAGCAGCAGTATTTTGCCGACGGTATGACGGAAGCGCTGATCGCCGAGTTGGGACAAATCCGGGAACTCCGTGTTCCTTCACGAACTTCCGTGATGCTGTACAAACGAGCGAACAAACCGCTTCGCCAGATCGCCCGTGAACTCGCTGTGGACGCGCTGGTGGAAGGCTCAGTCAGGCGCTCCGGCGACCGCGTGGAAATCACGGCGCAATTGCTTGACGGAACACAGGATCGCCATCTTTGGGGGGCCACCTACGATCGCGACTCCCGCGATGTTTTGGCTCTACAGCATGAACTGGCACGGGCCATCACCGCAGAGTTGAAGATCAGCCTTAGCCCACAGGAACAACAGCACGTAAAGAGTGCGCCGCCGGTCAATGCAGACGCTTACGCCGCATATCTCCACGGCCGCTATTACTGGTATAAACGCACCATCGACGGTTTTCAAAAAAGCATCCAATACTACGAGCAGGCTGTGGCAGCCGATTCGAATTACGCTCCCGCCTACGCCGGCCTCGCGGATGCCTATGCTCTGCTCGGGTCATCACCCAATGACGGCCTGCCTCCCAATGAAGCCATGCCCAAAGCCAAAGCAGCCGCGCAAAAGGCGCTTCGGCTGGATGATGGCTTGTCGGAAGCCCACGCCTCATTCGCCTACATCTACATGGTGTACGACTGGAATTGGACCTTGGCGGAAAGAGAATTCAAGCGCGCAATCGACATTAATCCGAACTACGCCGGCGCTCACGAATGGTATGCAGAGTTTCTCGCGGCGAGAGGACGTGAAAGGGAAGCACTGGAGGAAATGAATCGCGCGCGAGACGCCGATCCCTTGCTCGTGCTCATGCATGCTGGAGTTGCAGAGGCCCTCTACTACTCTCGCCGATATGACGACGTGATTTCCCAATGCCAGCAGACCCTGGAGCTCGATCCTGAATACCCGATCGCTCATTTCCATCTCGGACGGGCTTACATGGCCAAAAACATGTATCCGGAAGCAATCGCCGAGTACCAGAAGGCACAAGCTTCGCTCGGAGAGACGCCGGCCCTGGTGATGGCCATAGGATATGCGAATGCGAAGGCCGGAAACCTCGGTGCCGCCCGGAAGGCCCTTGAAGAATTGCGCGCGCAATCCAAGCAAAGGTACGTCCCCGCGCTTTATTTTGGAGCGATCTATACCGGACTTGGCGACCCGGATGCCGGCATGTCTTGGATTGAGAAAGCGTATCGGGAGCGCTGCGACTACCTGATCTATCTAAATGTCGACCCGATGGCCGACGCTCTTCGTTCCAGTCCGCGTTTCCAGGCCATCCTGCAAAAGATCGGTATAGACAACCGATCCGAACTTACAAAACGTGTTCCGAGTGAATAGTCAAAGCGATTTGATTGTACCAACGGAAGTTCAGTTGTTCTCAATGTTCCGAGTAGATTGATGTTAGACAGCGGCTGAATTAGTAAGCATGTAGTTTGCGGGTGGATGGCTGGTGAAGGTCGAAGACGGTGGGCCACAAGCCGAATTGACGTCTAGACTGGATTCAGTGACCCCAGTGTGACACGGCTGGGCCTCAGTTTCTGAAGTAATCCCCTTTGTGGACAATGGCCATTATCACAGACAGCGGTCTGTACATGTTCCTTCGCCAATTCACCCCACGACAAATCTGTGTGCACAAGCGCTACCAAGATTCCACGGTTGCTACAATAGGGGCAATCATAGTCTAGCTCCACGCTACGCACGGGACGACCAACGACGAGGTTCTGTGTCTGAGGCTCGATTGGAAGTAGGTCTTTGGCATCTTGGTCGAATCTGTTTCCGCAGAACGGACAAGTTAACCTGGCGACGGTCACAGGGCCGACTCGTCGAGTCGAGTCCCTCACCCAGAGAATCCCGAATTGCTTGGCGCAATTGGTACACCTGGTGACAAATCGATAGGCCACGAGGCACTCTCTTCCCCGGACTTCCGGTGACGCCAGAAGTCGAGCGGCAGCAGCCCCAGAAACGGTCGCTTGTATGATGCCTAGGATTTTCCGCCTTGCCTGAGTCGAAATCGGAAGAGGTAGGTGGGAATGGCCAGCCTTGGCTGAAGGGCTTTCCTCAGTCCTCCGGCTGCTACCAGTGATGCATGATGCTGGTCTGACTACAACCAGTACCCCCTTCCTCGGAACTCGTCAAGACATATCTTCTGCGAACTGGCTGGTGCTGCGGCAGCGAGTTGTGCAGACTGAGAATAAGGATGCGGCATACACGTCCTATTGGAGGTGGGGGGGCATGATTTGAAATTCAAAAGGTTTCTCGCTTCTCTTTCATCCGCAATTTCAGAGCATCAAGCTCCTGCTTGGTCATGCCTTGCAGCGCCATCGCTGTAGCCAGATACAAAGCGGGAACGTGTTTCATTTTGTTGCCGGGTGCTACCTCTCGACGGAGTTTCTGTACTTCTGGGTCAGCGCCCACTTTCAAAAACACTTCATACGCATCGGAGATGGACAGAGTCTTCTCGATCAGGCCATGCTTAACCAGAATGCGATGATACGAAGGGACTGCCAAGGCAGATGGGTGGGTCGGCGGAGCGCGCTTGTTTTGTTTTGGGTGTTTCATGGCACTATGCTTAAGCCTTTGCGCCCTCTTAAACTGAGCCGTAAAGTTTTTGAACTAGTCTTTCCCCTTCCCCCTCGCCTTCGCTGCCCTAAACTTTGCCCACCGCGCTTTCGTCGCCTTTGAAATCCTCGCTCTCGCAGCCGCAGACATCACCCGTTTCTTCCTGCCAATCGGTTTACCGCTGCTAGCTGCGTCACGGCCGAGAATCTTCACCGCTCGACGCACCGCGTCCAACTGGTGCCGCACCTTATGCGCCTGCTTGTTTAGCTTCGCTTCTTCCTGCTTCAACGCCGCCAAGATATCCATGAATCCTCCGGGCGGCTAATCTACCATAGGCGGACCCTCTCGGCGGTCAATTCCTATAGATCGCTTTGTATCCTTCAAATCGAATTCTCGTTCACGTTGAAGTGGTTCGGAACGATGGCGACCACCAGCCAAGTAGAGCCGAGGCAGAACTCGGTTAAATGTCCGAGTTCGGCGGCCTGAACTCGTTCGCCGTCTACATATGTGCCATTCGCGGAGTTCAGATCACATAGCTGAACCATGTCGTGTGTCACGCCTACAACACAATGCAAAGCAGAAACTTGCGGATCGTCAATTTCGATGTCGGCTCCGCCACCTGTCCGCCCTATGCTGGTCCTCGCTTTGGTCAGTTGGTACGTGTGGCCATTCAAGGGGCCCGTGATGACAGAAATGGTGATCGTCCTGTTTCTCAGAGCAGGTGGGTCCATGTCTGAGGGTAATGCTCCGAAACGACGGAGGCTATAGTACCGTCGGCCATCGCGTCACAGAGCTATCTGCCGTGAGTGTTCTGCTCTCGGAACATCCTGGTTGCAAAAGCAAGCAAGACTTTCTTTCTTTCGCTCGTCCAGCTGATACAACCCAAAATACCAGCGATGCTGGGGCGCGACCAGCCTCCCCAGTATGTGCGAACCAATCATCAGATGGCGCTCCGAGGGGGCTCCCTGAGGGGAGGCAGACAGCACCGAGGGGAAAAGCGGCGTCAAGCCGCCTCACTCCAAAAGCCCTTGGAAAAAAGTGTAAGGCCGATCATCAGGGGGCCAACTCGCGCACACAGCGGAACCCGGCCACGATGCTCCGCACTTTGGGCTTGAGCATGTAACGAGCGGAAACGCGCGAGTGCCCCCTGACGAGTCCGCGCCAGGAGCCGCCGCGCAATATGCGATACTCTCCGCTGTCTGGGCCCTGCGGGTCGGACTCCGGACTGTGGCTGTAATAAGTTATCGAGTGCCAGTCCTGCACCCATTCCCAGACGTTCCCCAGCGTGTCATACAATCCAAATGCGTTCGGCTTTTTCTCACCTACGGGATGGGTCTTACCGCCCGAATTGTCCCGGGACCAGGCAACTTCAACCAACGGTCCGTACCGGCAGGAAGTATCTCCGGCGCGTGCCGCGTATTCCCATTCTGCCTCTGTCGGCAGGCGATAATGGTAGCCGTCCCCCTTGCGATTGACCGCCTCACAAAACTTCTGCACGTCATCCCAGCTCACGCCCTCAACGGGGAGATTCGGGCCCCGGGAATAGCTCGGATTGACAGTCGTCACCGCTTCATACTGTTCCTGCGTCACCTGGTATTTGCCCATCTCAAAAGACCGAGTAATGGATACTCGATGAGCGGGCTTTTCATCGGCGTGGCATTCACCATCTCCTGCCGAACAGCCCATCATGAAGGTCCCCGCCGGAATGCTCACGAACTGCATGGCGCCTGGCATTTTCTTCACTGGCGGTGGTAAGAGTCGTGCCCTGCGAGAAACACGGTGCGACCCTTAACCGGAATTTCAGTTTTAAGCTTCCCCTTGGCCCGAAAGCCTAGCCCTCCTGCCCCTTCGAGTCAATCGACATCCTAACTGGTACGCCTCTTAGAGCAAGCGCCGGAGGCCCGGCGCGAGAAAAGAACGGCCCGGGCTGGTTGGCTTGCCACGCAAACGACGATGCGAGTGCTAGGCTCTCCGAGCCGTGAATCCAAAGCGTCCAAAAGTGGAGCCGATTCGCAGCCCAACCCTTTTCGAAATGGAGAAAGAGGAAGAGGCGGCCACACCTGCGAACACTCTCCCACACTTGACCGCCCTTTTTCTCTGCCCGACATTCTTCTCGGCACTTCCGCGTTCACCGCAAATGGTTGGGAAGGTTCTTTTTATCCGCGAGGCATGCAATCACGATGTCCGCCCGGTGAACCCCGATGAACACAACAGGCTGGTCGCCAATGTCCAAACTCCCTGTTTCGGGACTAGCCGTTATAGCCCTTCTACCCTTACAATTACTAGATAATTTCTTATCTTTGATACTTGACTTCGCTAGGTACTAGCCGCAGAATCTGCCCCGTCCCCAGGTCTCTTCACCTTACACGACAAGAAAACGCAAATGGCTCGATACCTCCGTATACGCTCCATCGTGAAGACTGAGCGAACGGGCGCCCATGAGCGCATCCAGGCGATTTGTGGGCTCACGCCAGAGGGAAGTCATTGGACGCTCACACACGAGGACGCTGTTTCACAGGTCGAGAATAGGACCTGCGCATTTTACATAGAGAGACCTAAAGATAAGCGCTATGACGTAATCGTCGCAATGGATGTTCGCGCCCACAAGTATCTCAAAACGGACGCCGATAGAGAGCAACCTGACGAACTTCTGTTTCTCCCGACCTGTCATCACGTTGTGCATACATCCTACGTCGTACCGGGCCGACATTTAAC
>DATKEV010000093.1:0-85748 GCA_035511855.1 Candidatus Udaeobacter sp. | reverse complement strand
GGCGCCGATCTCCTTGGTTTCAATTTCTACTCGAAGAGTGCACGCCGGATCACCGAAGACGAAGCCGCAAAAATCCGCCCACGGCTTCCGAAGGAAGTGGATGCCGTCGGCATTTTCGTCAATGCTCCAACAGCGGACGTCGCCGCGCTGTGCAAGTCGCTGAAGCTCGATGCCGCACAGCTTCATGGTGACGAAAACGCGGAAACCGTTGCCGAGCTGGCTGGCAGCGTTCCTGTCGTCAAAGCCTTTCGCGTCGATCCGGATTTTGACTTGAAGATTCTGAACGATTATCCCGGCGCTTTTGCCTTTCTGTTTGACGCCGCGCTCACAGGCCAATATGGTGGTACGGGGCACACGACGGATTGGGATGCGGCGCGGCGCGCGGCTGCCAAGCACCGTATCATTTTAGCTGGCGGCCTGAAGGTCGAAAACGTAGCTGCCGCAGTGCGCATCGTGCGTCCCTATGGAATCGACGTTGCCAGTGGCGTGGAATCCAAGCCGGGAAAAAAAGATCACGGGCGGCTGCGGGAATTCATTCAGGAAGTGCGGCGTGGCGAGCAGAAGTGAAGGCTGAAAATAGAAATTAGAAAATAGAAAATAGATGAGTTCAATCCTACAGTCACCGACGACAGCGCCGGGACGCTTCGGCTCCTACGGCGGCCGCTACGTTCCCGAAACGCTGATGGTGCCGTTGTTCGAACTCGAACGCGCTTATGAAGCAGCGAAGTCGGATGCCGCATTTCAAACGCGATTCAGTGATTTGCTCAAGAATTTTGCGGGACGCCCGACGCCGCTGCAGTTTGCCGCACGTCTGACCGAAAAGCTCGGCGGACCGCGCATTTATTTGAAGCGCGAAGATCTGCTGCACACCGGCGCGCACAAAATCAACAACGCCATCGGGCAGGGGCTGCTCGCCGTGAAAATGGGCAAGCCGCGCATCATTGCGGAAACGGGTGCGGGCCAGCACGGCGTCGCTTCGGCCACCGTGGCCGCGCATCTCGGTCTCGAATGTGTCGTGTACATGGGCACGGAAGACATGGCGCGGCAAGCGCTTAATGTCGCGCGCATGCGCATGGTCGGAGCGCAAGTTGTCGCCGTCGATTCCGGCAGCCGCACGCTCAAGGATGCCATCAACGAAGCCATGCGCGATTGGGTCACCAATGTGCGAACCACGCACTACCTTCTCGGCTCGGTTTTGGGCGCGCATCCTTACCCCACGATGGTGCGCGATTTTCAGGCGGTCATCGGCCGCGAAGCGCGCGACCAAATTCTCGTTGCGGAAAAGCGCCTGCCCACCCATCTTTTTGCCTGTGTCGGGGGCGGCTCGAATTCCATCGGCCTCTTTTATCAATTTCTGCGAGACGCAGATGTGAAAATGATCGGCATCGAAGCCGGCGGCCGGGGCGGCGAACTAGGCGAACACGCCGCGCGGCTCGCCGCGCATCAGGGTTTTTCCGGCGCGCGCCCCGGTGTCCTGCAGGGAACCTATACCTACGTCTTGCAGAACGAAGACGGCCAGATCGCCACCACGCATTCCATCTCCGCCGGCCTTGACTATCCCGCCATCGGTCCGGAACACGCCTGGCTCGCCGACCAGCGTCGCGCGGAGTATTCCGCCGTCTCCGATCAAGCCGCTCTGGATGCCGCGCGTCTTCTCTCGCGCACCGAGGGCATCATCCCCGCGCTCGAATCGGCTCACGCCATCGCCGGCCTCATCGAGCGCGTCCCCAAAATGAGCAAGAGCGACCTCGTCGTTCTTAATTTATCTGGCCGCGGCGACAAGGACATGGACACTTACTCCCGCCTGCTCTAATCTTTAATCTTTCCCGAAATCCAATGCTTTCCGCTTCCCTCAATTCGACCCGCATCTCCAAACGCTTCGCGGATCTGCGCGCGAGCGGTGAACTCGGAATCGTGGCCTATATCACGGCGGGCGATCCTTCGCTCGAGGCCACACTGAAATTTGTTCTCGCCCTGGCCGAAGCAGGGGCGGACGTCATCGAGCTCGGCGTGCCCTTTAGCGACCCGCTGGCCGACGGCCCGACCATCCAGCGTGCCTCCGAGCGCGCCTTGAAATCCGGGACGACACTCGCCCGCGTGATCGATCTGGTTCGCCGCATTCGCGAGTCATCCCAGGTTCCTCTGGTTCTCTTCAGCTATTACAATCCGATTCTGCAAATGGGTCTCGAAAAATTCGCCTCCGCCGCTTCCGGGGCAGGCGCCGATGGCGTCCTCGCCACCGACCTCACGCCAGAAGAATCGGCGGACTATCACCGCATCCTCGCCGCTCACCATCTCGATACAATTTTTCTTGGCGCGCCCACTTCCACCGACGAGCGTCTGGCGAAAATCGCTTCGTGTTCTTCCGGCTTTCTCTATCTCATCTCCCGTACCGGAGTCACCGGCGCAAAGGATGCGCTCCCCGACGACCTGCCATCTCTCTTGCGGCGCGCCCGCAACGTCACGCAGGTTCCCATCGCGGTGGGCTTCGGCATTTCGCTGCCTGGCCACGTTTCCGTTCTTGGCGGCTTGGCCGACGCCGCCGTCGTCGGGTCCGCCCTCGTATCCGAAATCGAAAACGCCACGAAATCCGGCCCTTCCCCGGCCGCAATCCATCGAGCTGCCACCGCGCTCGCCGCAAAAATGCGCACTTTGAAAGAGGCGGCGCGCCACGGCCTCTCCCGCCGCGAGGTGGCCCCATGAATTCCTCTAATTCGCGCGTGCCACCTTTCCTTTGTAGGGGCGCAGCATGCTGCGCCTCTACTTGGCACACAGGTCAACCCATCGCGGTGCGCTTTGGGGGGCGCCCCTTTCAACCTTCAACTTTCAACGGTCAACTGTTGACCGACGGCGGCCGGCGATGGCGAGGCAATCTGCCATGAACCTAAGCGACTGGCGCCGCCGCATCGATGAAATCGACAAAAAGCTCGTCCAGCTTCTCAACGAGCGCTCGCAGTGCGCTTTGGAAATCGGCAAGATCAAGCAGGAGGCAAAAATTCCGCTCTATCAGCCCGACCGGGAGAATGAAGTCCTGGCGAACGCGGAAAGCAACAATGGCGGTCCTCTGACCGACGCCGCCATCCGGCGCCTCTTTGAGCGCATCATCGACGAAGCCCGCGCCGCCGAGCGCGACGCCATGCATCCCGCCAGCGATCGCCACAAGGACGGGAATGAATGAGCCGTTTCGGAGTCTCCATGGGAACGACATTTGTAGAGGCCGGGGTTCCGGTTTGAGCTTTTGTAGTGGCGGGACTTTAGTCCCGCGTTTTTCGCTTCGAATTTCTTAGCGAAGGAAACAGGAAACTCTCATGGTCATCGTAATGCAAGAAGGGGCCAGCGACGCCCAAATCCAGCATGTCATCGACCGCCTCGTCGCCAGCGGTTTCAACGTCCATCGCTCCACCGGCGAGTCGCACACTGTCCTCGGCGCCGTCGGAGTTCACCGTGATTTCGACCATCGCGACTTCGAGCTCCTCGACGGCGTGCGCGAAGTCATGCGCATCACGCAACCCTTCAAGCTCGCGAGCCGCCAGTTCAAACCCGAAGGCACCATCGTCGATCTCGGCCGAGGCGTCAAAATCGGCGGCAACGAAGTCGTGGTCGCTGCAGGCCCGTGTTCGGTCGAATCGCGCGAGCAAATCCTCTCCGTCGCCGAAAGCGTCGCGAAAGCCGGAGCAAAAATACTGCGCGCCGGCGCCTTCAAGCCCCGCACTTCGCCATACGCCTTTCAAGGCATGGGCGAGCCGGGCCTCCAGTTGATGCGCGAAGCCGCCGACAAATTCGGCCTCTTCACCGTCAGCGAAGTCATGGATCCATCTCAAATCCAGATGATGCTCAAGTACGTGGACATGTTCCAGGTGGGCGCTCGCAACATGCAGAATTACTATCTCCTCCGCGCGCTTGGAGAAATCCGCAAGCCGGTCCTTCTAAAACGCGGGCTCTCAGCCACCATGGAAGAGTTGCTCCTCAGCGCCGAATACATCCTCGCCGGCGGAAATTACAACGTCGTCCTCTGCGAACGCGGCATTCGCACTTTTGAAACCTACACGCGCAACACGCTGGACATCGCCGCCATCCCCGTCATCAAGAAACTTTCGCACTTGCCCATGCTCGCCGATCCCTCGCACGGCACCGGCCGTCGCGATAAAGTTCCGCCCATGGCGCGCGCCGCGGTTGCTGCCGGAGCCGATGGATTGCTCATCGAGGTGCACAACGATCCCGATCATGCCCTTTCCGACGGTGCGCAATCCCTCGAACCCGGCGCGTTCACTCATCTGATGGCCGAGCTGCGCATCATCGCTCCCGCGATCGGCCGCCGCATCGCCTGACAATGCCGACCGGCCACCTCATCAACCGCGTCACGATTCTCGGAACCGGCCTGATCGGGGGCTCGTTCGCTCTGGCGTTGCGCAAAAACGCTACCGGCATGCACATCTCCGGCTGGGACCGCGCCGAAGTCGTCAGCGACGCGCATGCGCGCGGCGCCATTGACGCTCCGTTCTACAGCGAACTCGCACCCGCTATGAAGAACGCCGATCTCATCTACCTCGCGCTTCCCATCGCCGTCACCCTCGATCTTCTTCCCGAGATTGCGCGCCACGCGCCTGCCCAAGCGCTCGTCACCGATGCCTGCAGCACCAAAATCCGCATCATGCAATCGGCGGAAGAAGTTTTTCCGTCCGCCAACGGTCCGCTTTTCCTGGGCGGACATCCCATGGCCGGCCGTGAACTCTCGGGTCTGGCCCACGCGGACGCCGAGCTCTTTCGCGGTAATACGTACGCGCTCATCGGTGCGTCTTCCGATCAAAGCAAGCCGCGTATCTCCGCGCTTGTGAAAATTCTCGAGAAAATCGGCGCGCGCCCGCTGTGGCTGGGCGCCCCGCAGCACGACTACGCCGTCGGCCTGGCCTCGCATCTCCCGCAACTGGCCGCCGTTGCGCTTGCGGGCTTTCTCTACGACCGCCTCGACGAAAATGGCCTGCCCATCACGCTCGCCGGCCCCGGCCTGCGCGATTCGCTGCGCCTTGCCGGCAGCCCGTATTCCACTTGGCGCGACATCGTCCTCACCAATCAGGACGTGCTCTCCGCCGCGCTCGATCTTCTTGCCCGCCGCCTCGACGACCTCCGCGAACGTCTGGCCTCCCGCGAACTCGAAGCCGACTTCGACGCTGCCAATGAACTCTACAAACTCCTCCGCTCGCTGTAACACAACTCCGACGTCATCCGTCTTACGGTTACAAATGCGTTTGCGCGCCCTCTTCCTGCTTCTGTCCCTAACCATGGCGGCCGCTGGTCCCTCGGCGGCGCAATCTCCTCCGGTAGAGAAAATCTCCATCACCCGCGTCACCGTGATCGACGTCGCCACCGGAACAGAACTGAAAGATCGCACCGTGACCCTCCAAGGCGACCGCATTGTTTCTGTCGCTGCTTCTGATTCCAATTCATCGCCGGAAGGCCGGGTCATCGACGCCCACGGTGGATTTCTCATCCCCGGGCTGTGGGACATGCACGTCCACATTCAGGATCTCGAAGATTTGCCGCTGTACATCGCCAATGGCGTCGTCGGCGTGCGCCTGATGTTCGGCAGCAAAGACACTCAGGAACTTCGCGCCAGACTGCGAACCGCATCTCTCTCGCCGGAAATCATTGTGGGCAGCGCCATCCTCGACAGCGATCCTCCCGTCTGGGAAGGCTCGATCCTTATCCACAAACCCGAGGAAGCCCGCCGCACCGTGGACAACATCAAAGCCAGCGGCGCGGACTTCGTCAAGATTTACAACGGCATTCCGCGCGATGCCTATTTCGCCCTCGCCGAGGAAGCTCGCAAGGAGAACATTCCTTTCCTGGGCCATCTCCCTTATGCTGTCCGCGCTTCAGAAGCTTCCGATGCCGGCCAGCGTTCCATCGAACATCTCGACGGCATTGCCATCGCCTGCTCCAAACGCGAGCAAAGCATCATCAAGGAACTGCGCCCGCTCCACTATCTGGAAAAAATGAATCTGGTCGCGGAAGCTATCAACAGCTTTGACGCCACGCAATGCCAGGCGCTCTTCGCGCAATTTCGCCGCAACGGCACCTGGCAGGTTCCCACGCTCACCGTGCACCGCGCCATGGCTTTCATGAACGACGCCCATTTCACGAATGATCCGCGCCTCGTCTACATGGGCGGTGACGTGCGAAACCGCTGGCGATCCGAAAATGATTTTCGCTTTCGTCGCTGGAGGCCCGCCGAATTCGAACTACATCGCCAGATCTTTTCCGCAGACAAAAAAATGGTCGGCAGCATGATCCGCGCCGGCGTGCCGCTCCTCGCCGGAACCGACGCCATGAATCCTTTCTGCATGCCGGGCTTCAGCTTGCATGACGAGCTCGGCTTGCTGGTCGAGTCCGGCCTCACTCCTTTGGCCGCGCTGCAATCCGCCACTCTTCGCCCCGCCGAATTCCTGGACCGTGCCGAAGAGCTCGGGCTCATCGCCCCCGGAAAACGCGCCGACCTTGTCCTCCTCTCCGTCGATCCGCTCGCTGACATCCGCAACACCACCCAAATCCAGGCCGTGTGGCTCCACGGAAAGTACTTCGACCGTGCCGCCCTCGATCAACTACTGAACAGCGCCAAACACCGCTCCGGCAAGTCCAAACTCCGCTGACGCCTTGCTCCGTTCCGCGCTCACCGCGTGACCCTTCCCATCCCCCCGAGGGGACACTTTTATCGAGTTAGGAAGGGGGAATGGGGGGCACCCCGCTCACAAAACCCGTCCCGACGGGCTGCGAAGCTGGGGTTGCCCTATGCAGGGCCGCCCATTAGAATTACGGCGCTCCAGGAGAAGACGGATGCCTCCCACACTGGCGAACGGCAAGATCTGCTACATGGAGATGCCCGCGACGGACATTGCGCGTTCTTCCGATTTCTACAAAAAGGTTTTCGGCTGGAACGTCCGGAAACGCGGAGATGGCCGCATCGCCTTTGACGATACGACCGGGGAAGTGAGCGGCACTTGGGTACTGGGGCGCCCGCCCTCTCGAAAGCCTGGCCTTTTGTTCTACATCATGGTTGACAGCGTTGCCGCCACTGTTGACGCTGTCGTCGTCAACGGGGGCGAGATCGTACAGCCCGTGGGCGCGGACGCGCCCGAGATCACGGCGAGGTTCCGCGACCCAGGGGGCAACGTGATCGGCCTCTATCAGCAGCCCGCCTGACCGAGTACGCCTTCAGCAGAGTCTCACTCGGACCCATCCTGTTCGGTTGAAGCTCCCCTAGCGCTTGCCGCCGGTTGCGAATCGACGACGACGAGCCGGGAATATGCAAGCGAGTCGACCCGCGGCCGGCAATGGCTTGTGCATTACCCGGATTTTTCTTATTCTGGTAATAGTTTTTACACTGCACGACCGGTGGCGCTATGGTGCAACGGTTAGCACGTAGCCCTTTCAAGGCTAAAATACGGGTTCGATTCCCGTTAGCGCTACCAAAGTTCGCAGGGCTGAATTCCTCGTTTTCCTGTTTATCATGGAGCTGAAGCATTCGGGGTTGTTGTCGCCGCAACACTCCCAGACCCATCGCTGTTACTCTTTCAAGGAGCGCCTTGAGCTACGTCGAAAAACATCTCATCCCGGGCGAGACCGTCCAGTATCAGACCAAGCTGCACTGGATTGTCATGCTCGGGCATGTGGCTGCCGCCGCGGTTTTCGAGCTGCTGGCCATCGTCTTTCTGATCGCGTCGTTTTCAAATACCAGGGGAGCCAAAGGCATGCCTCCGCGCAGCTCCATCTATTTTGGTGCGCTCATCTGCTTCCTCGTCGGCGCGGCCCTCTTTTCGATCGGTTGGCTGAAGCGCAACGCCACCGAGATGGCCGTCACCAACAAGCGCGTCATCGCCAAAACCGGCCTCGCGGATCGCCGTACCATCGAAATCCTCCTCTCCCGAATCGAGAGCGTCGTGGTCGATGAGTCGGCCCTGGGAAGAATCCTGGGCTACGGAACCGTGATCGTGCGCGGCACGGGTGGCACCCCCGAAGTCTTCGAGAAAATCTATCATCCTCTACAATTCAGGGAACAGGTCCAAAGCCAAATCGCCGTCGATGGCAAGGCCCAGTAAGCAATCTCATTTTTTGGCCATCGCCCTGATGTTCGCATCGGCGTTTGCAGTCTCTTGTGCTTGGACGCAGTGGGCAAGATAAGTGGGCGGATTGGACTCCCCGAATACGAAGGCTATCTTCCATTCTCTTACTGCGGCCGGTTTTGAACTTGCGTTCAAGGCAGCGTAGACTGATAGTTTGAATCCAGCGGAGGAAGTGAAAATGGCGAATATCATGCGCACATCAAATCCGGTGCTGAACGAAAAAGCGTTCAAGGGTCAAGTCGCTGTCGGCGAAGCGATGACCTTGCAGGGCACCGTCAACAAGACGGGTTTTCTGCTCCTGTGCGTCGTGGCAACCGCCGCGTGGACGTGGGGATTGTCGCACTCAACGGCGCCGGAGGCGGCCATTCCGTGGATGATAGGTGGCCTGCTCGGCGGCTTCATCGTCGCCCTGGTTACCATCTTCAAACAGAGTTGGGCTCCGCTCACCGCCCCGATCTACGCGCTCCTCGAAGGCCTGGCGCTGGGCGGTATCTCCGCGATGTTTGAAAAGTCTTATCCCGGCGTGGCCATGCAAGCGATTGGGCTCACTTTCGGCACGCTTTTCGTGATGCTGCTCGCTTACAAAACCGGAATCGTGCGGGCCACGCAGGGATTCAAGATCGGTGTCATCGCGGCCACCGGTGGCATCGCCGTTTTTTATCTCGTCGAAATGGTTCTTGGCGGTCTCTTTCATATCAACGTTCCCGCGATCAACGGCAGCGGCCCGTGGGGCATCGCCTTCAGTCTCTTCGTCGTAATCATCGCCGCGCTGAATCTGGTTCTCGATTTTGACCTCATCGAAACCGGCGTCCAAATGGGCGCGCCGAAATATATGGAATGGTACGGCGCCTTCGGCTTAATGGTCACGCTCATCTGGCTCTATCTCGAAATTCTGCGCCTGCTGGCCAAAGCGCGCCGCCGTTAAACCATCCTCTTGGCACACGCGAAATCGAGAAGAGAAAAACCGTTCGTCACGAAACCGTTCATTGAAGCGCTTGGCTATGCCGCGCTCCTTCACGCGCGCCAGATCCGCAAACGCACGACTCGCCCGTATATCGGCCATCTTCTGAGCGTTACATCGATTGTCATCGAATACGGCGGCGACGAAGAAATGGCCATCGCCGCGCTCCTTCACGACGCGGTGGAAGACCAGGGCGGCCTGCCGCGGCTCCGCGAGATTCGCAAGAAATTCGGCGCGCGCGTCGCGCACATCGTCGATGGCTGCACGGATGCTTACACCGAGCCAAAGCCGCCCTGGCGCCAACGCAAGGTTGCTTACATCGAGCGCGTGGCCAGCGAATCCGCCGACGTCCGGCTGGTTTCTGCCGCCGACAAGCTTTCCAACGCGCGCGAAACGCTCCAGGAACTGCGCGTGCACGGCGATTCCGTCTTCGAGAAATTTGAAGGAAAAAAGGAAGGCACGCTCTGGTATTATCGCTCGCTGGTGGAAGTTTTCCGCAAGGCCGGTTCAAACCCGTTGATCGACGAACTCGACCGCGTCGTCGCCGAACTCGAATCACTCGCTCGCTAGAGACGCAACTCGCCGCTTGCTCTTCGCCTAAAACGTCAGCCTTAATTTTGCCGAAACGCTGCGCGGCGGCGCCACCGCCGTGCCGGAAAACAAACTCGCGAAATTGATTACCTTCACGCGATCCGCCAGGTTGGACACCTGAATCTGCAACGCGGCGCTCCGCTGTTCTTTGCGATAGAGCTCCGCCCCCGCCGCCGCATCCAGCGAAAGATTTGGCCGCACCCGACCGAGGCTCAAGTTCACCTGATTCAGGATCGCGGGTCCGTATTGCGCCAGCAGGAAATTGGGATCCGCCCCGCCCGTATCCGCGGGCAAGCCGCTGCCGTATTGCGCGCTCATCGCCAGCCAGGTGCGTCGCGGGGACTGGAATCGCACTCGCCCCCTCAACGTATTTCGCTGGTCCTGCGAGACCGCAAACTTGCTGGTATCCGTCAGCAGGTTCGCCGCATCGCTCCCGAGAAAGAGCCCGCCGGTAATCGGTCCCTGCGCGATCCCCGATTGATTCGCATAACTGAGATATCCCGAAAAGCGTCCCCACTGCGGCACTTCCACGCGCACTTCTTCGCCGAAGATGCGGGCCTTGGCGAAAGCGATCGGGAAACTCACGCCGGTATCCAGCAGTACGTCATCGTCCGAATAGTTATGGAAGTCCCGTCGGAATACCGTAGCGTCCAGCCGCAACTTGGCGAAGAACGCTCGGGTGACGCCGCCTTCATAAAACTGGGCGCGCGCCGGTTGCACCGGAAGCCGCGACACGGACGGGCTGATGGCGTCGATCTGCGAAGAACTGGCAAGCAGCAAATTCTCCACCGCCGGCGTTTGAAACACCCGGTCATAGGAAGCGTGCAGCAACAGATTGAGCGCCGGAACGAAACGTGACAGGCCCACTCGCGGGCTCCAAGCCGATTCGTGCACCACGAATCCGTAGTGATCGAACCGCAGCCCCGCGCTCGCGTTCCAGTTGCCCAGCCGCACCTGGTCCTGCACGTAGGCCGATGGCTCGACGTCCCAACGGCGATCGGCAAACAGAAATTGCAGTTGCGTTCCTGGATCGAAAAGATTCCGATTCGTGATCGCATACTGCAAAGCTTCGTGCACAGGGCTGAAAATGCCGTCCGCGCCCGTCTTCCAGTCATGACGCCCGCGATGTCCGGCAAGATCCGCACGCACATATCCTTCGCGATAGCCGCGGTCCTGCAAAACAATCACCGGCGTGGCCGCCGCGTTCGAGCGCAACGTCGCGCTCGCATCGCGCACGCTTCCGGAAAAACTCAGGAACAGATCTTGGGAAATCGGATGCTGAAAATAAATCTGCCCGCTTGTTTCCGTGTTGGCGATGCCTTGCCGCTGGGCCGCGACTTGCTGCACAAGTTCGTTCGGCACCAGGAATCGCACCGCGTTATGTGTCAAGGTGATTCGCAGGCGATCTCCATCCGAAAAATCCCGTTCATACGACGCCGAAAATCCTGCGGCATTGCCGCGATTGGTGAAATTCTTCAGCACCGGCGGATCAAGATATCGCTCGGTATGAAATCCATCGCCACTTGCGGAAAAACGATTTTTTCCTTGAACAAACGAAATCGCCGCCGACCCGTTCACCGTCGAAAAACTTCCTCCGCCCACGTCAAGCTGCCCGTGCAGTCCCGATGGGACATCCTTCTCTGTCGTGACCTCCACGATGCCCCCCAGCTTCCTGCCGTACTCCGCTGGATAATTCGCCGTGATCACGCGCAACGATTCCACATCATCGGCGTCGAAAGCTGGCGCAAACGCCGGCGAACGATTCTCTGTCATCGGCAATCCGTCCACGATGAACTGTACGTCGTACTCCGAGCCGCGCGGATGCAGCACGCCGTTCGCTTCCATCAGCCACCCGGGCTGATCGGCCACCAAATCTAGCAAATCGCGTGCCGGCTGCGCCGAGGAGTGCTCCCCCATCGCCTGTCGTCCGACGGTGTAGAGCGCCCCCGTGCGGTAGGGATCAACCAGCGTCGTGGCGTCGTTCACCTGTACTTGCGTCGTCAACGGCGCGACGCCCATGGTCACGGTGAGATGCAGCGGAATTTCCGAGCGAATCTCGACGAGTTCGGTCCAAGGAGTAAACCCCTCCGCATTCAAACTCAACCGGTAAACTCCGAACGGCAAATCCTGCGCCGCGTAGCGCCCGTCCGCTCCGGCCACAAAAGTGCGGCGAAACTGGTTTGCCTCGCTCGTCAATTCACCCGACGGCGCCAGGGCCGCACCTTGCATATCGCGGACCTCGATGCGCAACTCTCCCCGCACGCGCTGCGCCCGCGCGCTCGTTGCAACCAAAACGAAGAGCGCCCCAATCCCGACGTATTGGAAAATTTTTTTCGGATGCATCTTTCGCGATGAATTCTTGTAATCCCAAAAAGCCTGCTGCACGTTTTTTCAGTGCAGCCCGAATTCCATAGCCGGTCACATTTCGAGCATCTACTTACGCTAGCATGAACTGAGAAATCAGCCCGAGTTGCACCGGACGATAAGTTGTTAACAATATGGCAATATTGTGCTGACCGTCCCGCTCTTGCCGCCGCGGCCGCCTTTCGGCAGAATACGCTCTGGCCTCGAGGAATTTTGATGAACGATTCTCGATTCCCGCTCTCTTGGCAAAAAGATTCCCGGCGGCTGGTCGAAGAATGCTTCCGCCGCGAAGCGGGCGCCGCGCTATCGATCCCCGGTGATCAAATCCTCGTTGAAACTGGAATTCTCGATTCGATGGCGGGGGTAAGTTTTCTGCGCGCTGTCGAGACGGCCAGCGGGGTTTCCGATCTTGGTTCCGGCCTCAACGAGCGGTCCGCGAGTCTTGGAGAAGTGCTTGCGGCCATGGAGAATTCGGCCTCTGACATTTCCAGCGGAGACGACGTCAGCTTCGACCAGAAGACCTCTCGTTCGCTTGCGCAGGTTGTGCTCACGGGCTCATCTGCGGTGCTGGGTTCGCGCGTGTTGGCGTCCGAAGAAGTTGATCGTTCGTTCGGAATGCCCGTCGGCAAAATGCGCAACCGCGCGGGGATCGAATCAGTCGCCTACGCCGCCGATGGCGAAAATGAAGTGACGCTGGGCGCAAGAGCCGCGGAGGAAGCTCTTGGCAAATCTTCCTGCGCGCCGCAGCAACTCGACTGGATTATCGCCACCGGCGAAACCCATCATGACTATCCGTCGCTTTCCGCCCAGATGCATTCGCGGCTGCTCGTGCGCGAAAACTGCGGCGCACTGGATGTCGGCGGCGCGTGTTTGGGATTGTTAAACGCGCTCGCCGTCGCGCAATCGCTGATCGCTTCGGGCGGCGCGCAAACCGTGGCGGTCGTCACCGCCGACGTGCATAGCCGCACGCTTACTCCGGCCCGCGTTGCCGGTGAATTTGGCGGGCTCTTTGGCGATGGCGCCAGCGCCTTCATCCTTCAACACGCTGTTGGCAACGCAAGCGAAAGTTATCTCTTCGGCGATTTTTTATTCGGGTGCGTGGGGCAGTACGCCGCCGCGATTCAAGTCAGCGACGCCAAAGACGGTGCACTCGAGGTGGAGTTCGACGGCGAAGCTCTTTCTCGCGCCGCTATTACTCGAATGGAGAAAGTTCTCGCCGCGGTAGAACTCCGCAGCGGCATCCCGCGAAACGCCGTCGGCGGATTCGCGACGCATCAGCCTAATCCCCGCCTCGTCGCTCTTCTGGCTAAACAGTGCGGCGTTTCGCCCGATGCTTTTCCACCGATTGCGAAGAGTTACGGCAATCTCGGGTCTTCCACTTGCGGCGCGGCTCTCCACGCAACCTTGCAAGCGGATTCGAAGCGGCCGCGCGAGCAGCGCAAGCCTATTTTTCTCGCCGCGCTCGGCCCCGGCCTTCTCTTTGGGGGCGGCTGGCTGACGCCCTGCGCATAGTATTCAGTCCCCAGTTTACGGTGAGGAAGAAGGGGTAGAAGTGGTTTGCTCTGGAGGAATCACGAATCGACAGAGGGCTGGGATTCGAAGGCGATAGGCGAAGTGAGCTGGCTTCACGGCCCGGGTCGTGTCCGCGTCGTCAAACTCGTATCTACCGGAGGCACCTCGCATCCCTGACCCGCCCGAAACGCTCCAACGAACCGCAGTGTCGGGAGGAGCACCATGGACCCGGACCGAGTTCGGATTTGGAACGCAGCTACGGGGGTACTGCTCCAGAATGGGCTTGGCCGCGGCGGCAGACTTGAGGATTGACTTCGTCGCCTGGGGCTTCAATAATTCGCCCATGCCCCGTCCCGACGCCGTCCGCCGCATCAAAACGTATTCCGCGGCCGACGGTTACGTTTATCAATACTATTTCTATGAAGGGAACCGCGCGAGCCGCGGCGGAAACTCCGGAGGCGAGTTCACCTACATCATTTCCGCGGACCGGCAGGCCAATTTCCCGTTCAAGATTTTCGTCAAACAAGCCGCTCTAGAGGCGTGGGCCAAGCAAAATGGCCGCCCACTCACGAGCAGCGAGGAATACGCCGTTGCGAAGATGCGGCTATTTCAAGCCTTTGATGAGGGAGTGGTAAAGGCTCCCGCTTCAGGGAAAGAGCCGGTGGAGGCGAACGTGGACGAAGTTAACCTCGAAGACCTCTTAGGGCAATTAGGCATCTGAGCGGACCGATCCGAACGATTCACACTGATTTGAACCAAAGTGCAACCCACGGCGTCTGGTAGCTGTACGGGGAGAGCGGGCGTGGGTTGCCCGCATAGGACAAAGAATGCAGGAGCTGGTTCTGATCCAGCCAGGCGGCAGGGCACAGGAAGAGTCGGCGGGCGAGGCAGCTCCAGCCGATGCCAGGCGTGAGTTCGAGGCTCGCCTGCCCGAATGCGGCCCCCTGGCCTACCGCGTCGCGCGCGGAGTGCTGCGGAACAGCGCCGACGCCGAAGATGTCGCGCAGGAAGCGCTGCTGCGTGCGTATCGGAGTTTTGATCGCTTGCGTGACCGCAGCCGTTTTCGCGCCTGGCTCGTTCGCATCTCCTTTCGCATCGCGATTGACCGCCTGCGCTCCTCGAAGCGCCGTGAGCAGCGCGACGGGGAGTGGTCGCGGCCCGAGCATCAGCCTCCTGCGCCCACGGTCGAAGACCTTGCGGTTTCGAATCAGTTCCAGGTGCACCTCGATCGCGCGCTTGAAGAATTGCCGGAAAAACTGCGCCTGGTCCTTTTGCTTGCTGCCATGGAAGGCCACAGTATCGACGAAATTTCAGAGATCGTCGGAGTTTCCGTCGGCACCGTCAAATCCAGAATTTTTTATGCCCGAAAACAGTTAGCGGAGAAGTTGCGATGCCATGTGAACATTTCCAAGACGCGTTGACCGAGGCTGCCGCCACTGGCGCGGAGCCGCAGGGTGAACTGCACGCCCATCTGAAAAACTGCGCCGCGTGCCAGGCTGCATTCGAACAGCAACAATCTCTCTTTGCCTCCATTGATTCCGGCATGCGCGTCGTGGCCAACGCCGAAGTGCCAGCGTCCCTTCTGCCGCGCGTGCGCGCAAGGCTCGACGAAATGGCCGCGCCCCTGCCGGCATGGGCGCCAAAATGGTTTGTGCTGGCGGGCGCGGGTGCCATGCTCGCTTTTTTGTTCATCACACAGACTCTCTGGCGCACAGCAATCGGACGGAATCGGACGGAATCAGCCACGAATGCCACTCAGTCTTTACCTCCGGCCCACCGTCCACCAAAAGAAATTCCCGACATGACGACTGCCACGCATCCGGGTGGTGTTGTTCATCACACGCACGCTGATGGCGAAAAAATCTCACCGGAGAACAGTTTTTTGAAACGCGAAGCGCAGCCGGAAGTTCTCGTGCCCCGCGATCAAGAAGTGCTTTTGGTTCGGTACGGGGAGGACTGGCGCCGCCGAAAGCCGGCGCCGATTGTAGTCACGGATTCGGGCGATTTCACCTTGACGCCTTTGCAGGTCGCGCCGATCCAAATTGCCGAGCTTGACGTCAAGCTTCTAGCGGAAAGCCAGTCGCAATAGATTCCGCGATGCATTTCAAATTTCGAAATGGCTTGTTCCATCCAGGAGAAACGCAATGAAAAAAATGCTTGGACTGATCCTTCTCTGTGCGCTCTGCGTTCCCGCTATACCAACGCTAGCGCAGGAAAAATCGCCGGACAAATCTCAGGAAAAAGCGAAGCCTGCGATTCCCATCAAGGTGCAAATCGTGCTCACCGAGTACGACGGCGACAAGAAGATCGCCAGCATGCCGTACTCCTTTGTTGCCATCACCGACGAGCGCATGGGCGGCTACTACTCCACCAGCCTGCGCACCGGGGTGCGCATCCCCATCGAGACGGACGGCAAGGACCAGAAGACCAGCTACTTCGACATCGGCACGAATATCGACTGTGGGGTGCGCACCGAAGAGGATGGGCGATTCCATCTATACATGATTTTCGAGCGCTCCGCACTCCATCCAGGCAACTCCACGGGTGATGAGAAACTCGAGGTGACTCGTCCCAACGGCCTACCTCTCATCCGCCAATTCAAGACCTCCGAAAATCTAATGCTCAAAGATGGCCAAACTTCGGAGAGCATTTTGTCCACCGATCCGCTCAATGGGCATGTGATGCGAATTGCGGTGACCATCAACGCGATTAAATAAGAGGCCAGCGCCCTAAGTGTTTTACAGGACGGCTGCGAGACCGGATGCCAGGTCTGGATGCAGGAATGAGTAGCCGGATTTTTCGAGAACTCGCGGTGCGACGCGCTGGCTCGATAAGAGCAGCGCGTCGGCCATTTCACCGAGCGCGAGGCGCAAAGCAAAGGAAGGGGCAGGGAAGAGGGCGGGGCGGTGCAATGCTTTCGCCAGCACTTTCGTGAACTCCCGGTTGCGCACCGGCCGCGGCGCGACAATATTAACCGCGCCCCCTAACGCGCGGAGGTTAACGGCGGTTCCCGTTGAGGCGCTTTCGAGTACGAATCGCAAGCTGCCGACGAGGTCATCGAGAGTTACCCAGGACATCCACTGCTGGCCTGAACCGAGCCGGCCGCCAGCGCCGAGCCTAAACGGCAGGAGCATTTTTGCGAGCGCGCCTCCGTGGCCCGCCAAGATAATTCCCAAACGAGCGAGGACGACGCGGATTCCCAGCGTTTCGGCCTTCAACGCTTCCGCCTCCCATTGGCACGCGAGGGCTGACAGAAAATCGCTTCCGGGCTTACTGTCTTCCGTCAGCACCTCGTCGCCACGGTTTCCGTAAACTCCAATCGCGGAAGCGGATACCAGCACGCGAGGGCGCGTATTCATTTTTGCGAGAGCTCCGACCAGCGCGCGAGTCGTATCGATCCGGCTCGACCCCAGGAGCGCTTTCCGCGTGGTCGTCCAGCGGCCGCCGGCGATCGATGCGCCCGCCAGATTCACGACCGCGTCGGCGCCCACGGCCGCGCCACCCAGCTCCCCGGTTGCCGGATTCCATTGCACAGCAAATCCAGCTTGCGAATCTTCCCTAGCCGCGCCGTTTTTCACCGTGCTTTGTGGCCGCAACAACCGGCAAACCGTGTGCCCATCTCGAGCCAGCGCCGGAACCAGCGCCGTGCCCACCAAGCCCGTCGAACCGGTGACCAGGATCTTCATTTTGTTTCTTCCGCTATCTGAGCTTAACCATTCAACCAACGGCACTTTGCACGCTACGCAAAGCACGCGCTGCGGTCAAGGCTTCGGATTGTTTGAAACCACTTTTCTTGCTGAATAATTTGAAATTTCTTCTGCCGTCATCGCTTATGAATCCGGCCAAGATTTCCAAACAATAGGTGCTTGAAACATTTAAAGGTGAGATTCTGAGGGCATCCTTGCGGGATCCCCTCGGCATGACAGCTGCGCCTTATTCAGCAGATTGCTAGCGCGCACATCACCCGGAGGCAACTCGCGGGCTGGGTAACTGGCCCGGCTGCCAAACGCGGGTTACAATTCCTTTGTGGCCTCCGTTTCCCAAACCGTGCGCGTGAAAGTGCTATTTTTCGGGCGGCTGAAAGAGCTTGCCGGGCGCAGCGAAGATGTTGCGGAGATTTCCGAAGCGTCCACGATTGAACAACTATTCGCACTGTACGCCGCGCGCTGTCCTGAGCTCGCGAAATTCCGATCCTCGCTGGTGGCATCGCGCAACCAGGAATTCGCCGCGTGGGACACTCCTTTGCGTTCCGGCGACGAAGTGGCGTTTCTTCCCCCCGTGAGCGGCGGCTGAGACTTTTCCATGAATACGCCCCTCCACGATGACATTTACGAGCTGGTTCGCGAGCCAATTGACATGGCATCGCTTACCCGACATATTCGGGCTGGGGACGACGGCGCGATCGTCATGTTCGATGGCTTTGTCCGGAATCAATCGCACAATCATCCAACGCTATACCTTGACTACGAAGCTTACGAATCGATGGCGCTGAGCAAAATGCGGGAGATCGGGGCACAGCTTCACGAAAAATATCGCATTCACCGCGTCGCCATGGTCCACCGGCTGGGCCGGCTCAAGATCGGGGAAACCAGCGTGTTTATCGCCATCAGCGCGGCTCACCGCGCGGCCGCGTTTGACGCTTGCCGTTTCGCCATTGACACCCTCAAGCGGACCGTGCCCATCTGGAAGAAAGAGTATTTCGAAGATGGGGTCGTCTGGGCCGACGGGGAACTGCCCCCCGCGCCCGCGGCGACACCGCGAACGAAACCTGCATCTTAGCTCCTAATGTCGAGAACACGCACTCCACCCCTCTCTGCCTTGCTGCTGGCTGTTTCCGGCCTGTTTGTCGCCGGAATTGTTTCCGGCCAAGACAAACCAGATCGTCCGCCCTGGGCCCAAAAGCGCAAGCCCGCTTCCAAAGCGGACGCGAATTCCAGTTCGACCCCCAATCCGACTGCTCCTCCCGCCGAAGGCACCCCCAATGGCGCGCCGCCCGCGATGGTCGAACTCACGCCGCCGACGCCGGTAGTGCCGGCCGACGCACAAAATCCTCCGCCGCAGCGCGGACGCATCAAAGTGAACGTCAATCTCGTAAACGTTCTGGTGAGCGTTCTTGACGAACACAATCGGCCCGCGCCGGATCTTCCGCGAGAAGCGTTTCAGCTTTTCGAAGAGGGCGTGGAGCAGAAGATTGACCGGTTTGAATCCCAGACCTCGCAGCCGCTCGACCTTGCCCTGATGATCGACGCCAGCCTGAGCGCGCACAAGGAAATTGCTTTTGAGCGCGAAGCTGCCGCGCATTTCATTCGCCAGGTGCTTCGCCCGGGGGATCGGCTGTCGGTGTTTGCGTTCGACGAAGACGTCACACAGCGCGCGGCGTTTTCCGACAATGTCGCGACCCTTCAGGACGCGGTGCGAAATATTCCCGATGGTGCGGGGACATCGATATATGACGCGGTGTTGCTCGGCTCGCGCGCGTTGGAGCGGCGCGGCGAGGACCGAAGGCGCGTTATCATTTTGATGACGGATGCAGGAGAAACGACGAGCCGCGCCGATTTCGATTCCGCGCGCAAGGAAGCGGTGAAGTCTAACACGCTGCTCTACACCATCGTGATCCGTCCGGTGAAGAATGAGAGCGGACGCAACACCGCCGGCGAGCACGCGCTGGAAACGATGACCGACACGACCGGCGGCGCCATGTTCTATCCGGATGCGCCGCAGGAGCTGGGGGCTATCTTCGACCGGATCGATCGGGAGCTCAGGACGCAATACCTGCTGGCCTACTATCCCTTCCCCAAGGGTCCAGCGAACACGTATCGGTCGATCCAAGTCAAGGTCACGACGGGCGTGTACCAGATCCGCCACCGGAAGTCCTACTTGACCGGTCCCGACTGAGTTCTGATACCAGGGCTCACGGTGAGTTATGGCTCAATCGTTTCCGATGAACGAAGGAATACTTGAATGACCAAGGATTATCTTGTGGCGGCGGTGGAGATTGCCCAGGAGGCGGGCAAGATTTTGATGGAGGAATTGTCTAAGCCGCTGGAACTTCGGTACAAGGGCGATGAGGTAGACCTGGTCACGCAGGCAGACAGGCGCTCGGAACAAGCGATTGTGGCACGATTGACGAAATATTTTCCCGATCACGGCATCGCGGCGGAGGAGGGCACGGAGCGCGAAGGCACGTCGGAGTTTCGGTGGCACGTCGATCCGCTGGACGGAACGACTAACTTTGCGCATGGCTATCCCTGCTTTTGTGTTTCCATCGCGCTGGCGCGGCGCGATACGCTGCTCGCCGCGGTGGTTTTCAATCCTGTTTCCGATGAATTGTTCGCAGCGGCGCGAGGCGAGGGCACCAAGCTCAACGGCAAGAAGATTTATGTCTCCAAGAACGCCACGCTTTCGACAAGCCTGCTGTGCACAGGATTTCCGGTGCGCAACCGGAAGGCCAGCCCGAATTTGCAGTACTACGGCGACTTCACCCAACTTTCGCATGGAGTGCGCCGCGATGGTTCTGCGGCGCTCGATCTCGCCTGCGTGGCGGCGGGACGCTTCGATGGATTTTGGGAATTTGGCCTGCAGAAATGGGATACCGCCGCGGGGTTTCTGCTGATCGAAGAGGCCGGGGGCAGGGTGAGCGATTTCGCTGGAAATCCTTACAAGCTTGGCGGGCCGGTGATCCTGGCGACAAACGGCCTGATTCACGAGGAAATGCGCAGCGTCGCGATGGAGATTTGGCATCGCGATGCGACAGCGATTCGCCGCTGATAAATAATTGTATCGTGGACGGTTGTCAGCTAGCGGTCCCCAGTTTTCAGCAAGAAGAGAAATGGATTATCTTCTCTCTGGATGGTTCTAGGCTGATTACCAGCACCACGTCAGCCACACCCAACCACCCTAACTACAATTTTATAAGCCACTTATGACTTTCTTACGCCTGGAAGGCTAGCATCTCTAGGCCACGAAGAAGTACTCTTGCGCCCACCGAAGGGGCACTTTCGACCTAACAAAAATTCCGTTGCCACTGTTCAAGAGGAGATGGTCATGCGCGCGTTTCGAAGCAGACGAGAAATCATCGGCCCGGTTTTTGCCGCCATCCTGGGCTTGAGCTTGGTTCCCAGTAGCTCGCTGGCGGACGAGAAGGACAGCAGTAACCCTTCCACGAATGCCGAAGGGGAAAAACCAACGGCCGCGAAGATTGTTGCGCCCGTGCCGGGATTGACGGAGCGCGAGCGATGGTTGTTGGGACGGATCGAACAACTTGAGAAACGCATGGCCGAGATGGAGTCGAGGAGCACTCCCTCAACATCCCCAGCGATGGCGGCAGCGCCGTCCCGAGAGAGCACCGCCAGACCAGCCACAGCGCCCACAGCACTCCATGCCGCGTTGCCGCCGGTGAGAGCGGCGAGTGCAAATTCCGTCCCGCCGAATCCAATCGGTGCAGCTGTCTCCGCGCAAGCAGTGGATAAAGTCGTTGCAGGCGCGACCAAGGTGCCAAAAGCGGAGCCGTTTGCGTTTGCAGATTTTACCTGGCTGAACGGCAACGCGCGGACGAAAGAGTCGCCGATGGATACCAAATTTTTCACGCCGGAAGTCCGTGCCGACGTCGACTATGTCTACGATTTCAACCATCCCAAAGACGACTCGATCGGCGGCTCAAGCGAAGTGTTCCGTTCGAATGAGGTGCACGTGACCCAGTTGGGTGTGGGCGGCGACTTCCACTACGACAATGTGCGCGCGCGTTTGATGACGCAGTTTGGGCTGTATTCGCAGACCACGCCGCGCAATGACGCCAGCCCGTCGCGCGGGCAATGGAATTTGGATAACGCGTACCGCTATGTCTCGGAGGCCTACGGTGGCTACCACTTCAATGCGCTGCACGGTATCAATGTCGACGCGGGAATTTTCATGTCCTACATCGGTCTGTTCAGCTACTACAACTTTGACAACTGGACGTACCAGCCTTCCTACGTTTCTTCGAATACGCCTTGGTTCTTCAATGGTGTGCGTGTGCAAATTTTCCCCACCGAGCACGTCAAAATCGAGCCGTGGTTCGTCAACGGATGGCAATCGTATGGGCGGTTCAACAACCGGCTGGGATTCGGGATGCAAATTCTGTGGCGGCCGAATGGATGGTTCTCGGTACTGGGGAATCAGTACGCTCTGGGTGAAGACGCGGCTGGCGTTCCGGGCCGCGTGCGGTATCACACCGACGATAGCATGGAAGTGAAATACTACGACAAGCCAGAGAATTTTCTCAGTAAGGCGGCATTCTCTTTGACCGGCGACCTGGGATGCGAACATGGGGGCGGAGTGAGCTGCGCGGGGAATTCCGCGAAAGGACCTAAGCAGAGCTTCCTTGGCTATATGTTCTACAACCGATTCTGGTTCAATCACGATAAGTATGGGCTGACGCTGGGCGGAGGAAAGATCAACAATCCCGGCCGTTACTTGGTTCTGCTGCCGCCGATCAATGGAGCGACGGCGGCCTCAGGAACAAACTATTTCACGGAGAATCCGGGCGACCCGTTCAAGGCCTGGGACGCTTCGGCCACCTTCGATTGGATGCCCAGCCAATATATTACTTTCCGCTGGGAATTTGATCATCGCGCGGCCAATGTGCCGTACTGGACTGGGCCGGGTGGAATCACGCCGCCCGGAGGCAACACGTTTGGCGCGCCTGGCTCCGTGGTGTGCTTCAGCGGTGCTCCGCCGTGCGGGTCGCTGGCGAATACCTGGTTCCCGGACTTGAAGAAAATCGAGAACCGGATTGACCTTGCTATACTTGTGAAATTCTAGGCTGGGCCAGAGGAATTTGCAGACGCCCGCGACGCAAAATGGAAATCGGCGGGGCCATGGGGAGACCCAAAAGAAAAAGGCAGGAAAGAGGGAAGCGCAAAACGGCGCGGCTAAGCAGCCGCGGCGGCGAGAGCTTTGCTTTGGCTGCCGGGGCTTTGGCCGAAGTAGGAAAAGGATTTTACGCGAGAGGCTGGGTTTTGGGCACGAGCGGAAACTTTAGCGCGGTGATTTCCGAGGAGCCGCTGCGGGTAGCGATTACTTCGACGGGGCTGGACAAGGGCAGCCTTACACCTGCTCGGTTCCTGGAGATGGACGAAGAGGCTACGGTGGTGCACGGCGAGGGGCAGCCTTCGGCGGAGGCGCTGTTGCATCTGGCAATCGTGGCAGAACGGAAGGCCGGCGCGGTTTTGCACACGCATTCGGTCTGGAGCACGGTTTTATCAGGGACACATGCGCGACACGGCGGGATCGCTCTCGAGGGGTACGAGATGCTAAAGGGGCTCGAGGGCGTACGAACGCACGATCATCGCGAGTGGCTGCCGATTCTGGAGAATTCGCAGGACATGGTGGAACTAACGGAACGGGTTTCGAAAACACTGCGGGAGAGCCCCGGTATTCATGGATTCCTTTTGAAAGAGCATGGGCTTTATACTTGGGGAGCGAGCTTGCCGGAAGCGAAGCGGCATGTTGAAATTCTCGAATTTCTGATGGAAGTCTTGGTGCGATCCGGCGCGGCACAAAGCGAATGACGGTTAGGCGGCCCGCAGCAGGAGAAGATTGACGTGGCGGTCCTTCGAATCCCCGATGAGCGGCGCTCTCTTCGCCAGCAGGCGGAGATCCGCGACTACCTGGCGGGCATGGGGATTGAATACGAACGCTGGGAGCTGCCCGCCGAGTTGCCTATGGATGCGTCGGCCGAGGAAATCTTGAACACGTTTGCGGAGCAAATCGACGAGCTGAAGCGGCGTGGCGCGTACGTGACGGCTGACGTGATCGACGTGAACCCGGATACGCCAGGGCTCGATGCCATGCTCGCGAGATTCAACATCGAACATACGCACGAGGAGGATGAAGTACGCTACATCATTGCCGGGCGAGGATTGTTCCACATTCATCCGCAGCAAGGCGCGGTGGTGGCGATTGAAGTCGAGGCCGGCGATTTGATTCGCGTGCCCCGCGGGACGCTGCACTGGTTTGATCTTTGCGGGGAGCGGCGGATCCGGGCGATCCGGCTGTTCCAGGATAAGTCCGGGTGGACGCCGCACTACACCGGCAGCGGCGTGGACCGCAACTACGAGCCGGTTTGCTGGGGTCCCCGGTACATTCCTCCGCAAGCTGCGGCAAAATAAGTCGCGTGACTTCCCTCGACGAATCGCAAATCCGCGTCATTCTTTTGGATATCGAAGGCACGACAACACCGGTCAGTCTTGTCGATCAGACGCTCTTTCCATACGCGACCCGAATGCTGCAGGCATTTCTTCTCCAACACGCGCAGGAACCAGAGATTGTATCTCTCATCGATGACTTGCGTGCGCAGCATGATCTGGACGAAAGCAATGGGCTGAAGCCGCTTGAGTGGGTGGACGAAGGAGTGGAATCGCGCCTGCGTTCCTCCATTGCGTATTGCCAGTGGCTGATCGCCAAGGACAGCAAGTGCACGCCGCTTAAGGTACTCCAGGGAAAAATCTGGCAAGAGGGTTACCAGAACGGGGAGTTACATGGCGAGGTTTATCCGGATGTGCCGCCGGCGTTCGAACGGTGGCGCCGACGGAAGAAAATGATCTGCATATATTCGTCAGGAAGCGTGCTGGCGCAGCAATTGCTTTTCCGCAGCACGCCGGCAGGCGATCTGACTGCATACATTTCAGTCTTTTTCGACACGCGCGTCGGAGCAAAGACGGAAAGCGAAAGCTACAGGAAAATCACCGGTTCGTTTTCGCATCCGCCACAGCAATTCCTGTTTATTTCGGATGCGGTGAAAGAGATTGAGGCAGCGCGGGCCGCAGGAATGCGGGCTCTGTGGTGCGTGCGAGACGAGAATGCCAGCGAACTGTCGGGCGCCGACGAAGTCATTCACAATTTCAACGTTGTTTTTCCGGACTAGACAGTGTAGCCGCGCTGGCCAGGCTCGGTCGGCGAGGCGACCCAGCCTCGCGGCGGCTAGCGTGTCCCTACTTGGCGCCCCATTCGGCGTAGAGCTTGGTGATGGCTGGCCCAATCGTGAAGCCCCAGGCATAGATGGGGAAGCTCTTGAACTTGTCGGGTACGACGTAGCGATGCTGAGCTTCCTCGACCGGAACGCCAGCCTGGTGCATCTTCTCCGCTTGCGCCGCGATGTCATCGAAGACTTCACGGAGGGAAGCGATGCCTTCCTGGCCGCAGATCTGCCCGTGGCCGGGAACGAATACGGTGTCTTTATCCAGCGAGGCAAATTTCTTCAGCGTTTCGCGCCAGCCGGAAATTGTAGCTTTTTCATCGAAGCAGACTGGATACCAGGCGCTGAACAGAAGGTCGCCCGTGTAAACGACATTCTGCTCGGGAACGCGGACGATCATGTCGGTTCCGGAATGACCGGGATAGGACTCCAGCGCGGCGGTGAGTCCACCTAGGTCCAGCGTCAGGGGCAATTTCGAGGGATCGATCGGACGATTCGGCAAACCGATCACGCTGGCGTTAGCGATCTGGAAGATGCCGGTCAAGGCGTTCAGGTCACTTTGCGCGTGAGCGCGTTGGGTATCCGATTTTGCATCTTTGACGCGTTTTTCGAAGGAACCTAGAACCGCATCCTTGTCGGCGCCCTGCAAAGGCGAGTAACTATCGACGATGCGTTTCGCGGCCGAGGCGTGCGCCCAAAGTGGTACGCCGTTGGCGCCGTAATATGAATTCCCCATCGAGTGATCGAAATGATAGTGGGTGTCGAGGGCGCCCTTGACGGAAACCTGGCTAACCATTCGAAGTGCATCCATTTGGAATGCAGCGCCGCCCGCGGTCGCAAAACCCTCGATAAGGAGCGCGGAATCCTTTCCCACGAGGAAGCCGCCATTGCTGATCGTTTGTATTCCCTTGGACGGATCGGAGATCGTGGCATAGAGGCCATTGCCGACCTTGCGCACGGAGGCGAAACCCTTGTCCACCAGCGGAGTCGTGGAGACGCGGGAATCGCTTGCCAGCCCTTCGGCCAGAGCCGGCAAAGGAATCAGCTTTGCGACGGCATAGAGCGCGCCGAAGCAAGAGGTCTTGGCGAGAAAGCTTCTGCGGGAGAACTCTAGGGGGTGAGCGTTTCCGTGTTCATCGTTGACAGAATCGATCATGATTTTTCCTCCCCAATTAGAATGCCGATTGGATGACTGGCTAAGAAGGGAGTTTATTCTAGCAGATCACCCGGGGCGGGGTGCTATGAGTAGGAACTCAGATCCAATGCTCATGGCGATCCGCCGGAATCGCCGGCCTGACCTTGCCGGAGACATTATGACTCGAAGTTTAGGCCTAAGGCCCCGAACAAGCGTATGCGTAGCCGTTGCCTGTCAGGGAATTAACGAAAATGCGTATTTAGGACTCGCCTGTTCCTCAAATATACTGCAACGGTGAGCGGGCACTCCTTGAAGGAGAAGTCCAAATGTTCAAGATGGCAAGTCTGGCGGTGATGGGACTCTGGTTGGCGCTGACCAATGCCTGGCAAGGGGAAGCGTGGCGCGACGCGTGTGTTCAGCGCTGTTACACGGCGCGTGAATCAAACCCTGAACTGGAGCGGCAGGAAATCATCACCCTAGAAAAAGAGGCCGCGCACGCGATCCAGTTGACCGACGGCACATTCTTCCGCCGCGTTTACAGCGACGATTTTGCGGGCATGCTCTCACACGGGCAGCCGGTCAACAAAGCGCAGTGGATCGGAACGATTGGGGCACGTTCAGTCCAGTATGACTCGTTTAATGCTTCGGACATTAAGGTCCGCTTATTTCAGGAAACCGCAGTAGCGACGTGCCTCTGGTCAGCGCGATTTGTTGTCAAGGGTCAACACTTTAGCTCGCAGTTGCGGGTCATCCACGTTTATGTCAACACCGCGGACGGGTGGCGTGTCGTATCGGGTCAGAACACCAACCTTCCGCCCGATGTGCCTCAGCCACTGTAGATTCTGCCGCTGCATCCAGGCACACATCGCGTTGACGCTTCCACAAGTGGATGTTACGCTCCCGTCGCCCCATCCACGCATGCGCGCCGTCGATCTGATCCGCAAGAAACGTGATTCGGGAGAGCTTTCCCGCGAGGAAATCAGCTTCCTCGTTTCGGGCTACACCCACGGCGAAATCCCTGACTACCAAATGGCCGCCTGGCTGATGGCCGTGTGGATTCGAGGTATGAACCGTTCGGAACTCGCGGCCCTGACCGAAGTGATGCTGTATTCGGGCGAAGTCCTCAATCACTCCGATATTCCCGGCAAGAAGGTAGACAAGCATTCGACGGGAGGCGTAGGGGACAAGACGTCGCTGATTCTTGCGCCTATCGTTGCGGCGGGCGGGTTGACCGTTCCCATGATTAGCGGGCGCGGGCTGGGACATACGGGCGGGACACTCGACAAACTCGAAGCCATTCCTGGTTTCAATGTAAATCTTTCGCTCGACGAATTTCGCCGCGTGCTGCGCGAATGCGGCATGGGCTTGATCGGACAGACGGCGGAGATTGCTCCTGCGGACAAGAAAATCTACGCGCTCCGTGACGTCACCTCGACGGTTGAGAACATTGGCCTCATCTGCGCATCCATCATGAGCAAGAAACTCGCGGAGGGCATTGATGCGCTGGTGCTCGACGTGAAAACGGGTTCCGGCGCCTTCATGAAAAAGGAGGAAGATTCGATTCGGTTGGCAGAGGTGATGGTCGAGACAGGAAAGCGCATGGGCAAGAAGGTCGTCGCGCTGATTACGGACATGGATCAGCCGCTGGGGCGGATGGCCGGGCATTCGAATGAAGTAGCGGAGTCTATCGACGTCCTGAGTGGTCGTGGGCCGGCGGATCTGCGGGAGCTGAGTATCGAGCTCTCTGCCTGGATGTTTTATTTGTGCGAGCGATCAAAAAGCCTGGAGGAAGGCCGGCGCTTGGCGGAAACCATGATTGCCACGGGGCAGGCTAAGGAAAAATTCAGGCAGGGAATCCGTTTGCAGGGCGGAGATGAGAAGGTGATCGACGAGCCGCAGCGCCTGCCGAAGGCGCGGTTGCAGCTTGACGTCACCAGCACGGAGAGTGGTTTCCTCACAGCCATCGCTTGCGAGCAGCTCGGCACGGCATTGGCCATGCTCGGCGGCGGCCGGGAGAAAAAGGAAGACAAAATCGATCACGGCGTCGGATTGGAATTCCACAGACGCCTTGGCAACCGCGTGGAAAAAGGCGATCCGCTGGTGACAATCCATTACAATGGCGACGCCAAACTGGCAGAAGCGAAGAACCTCATATCAGGCAGCTATCAACTTGGGATGGAAGCGCCACGGGAAAAGCGGCCACTGGTTCGGCACGTCATCGGCGCTTGAAGCGAAAGAGTCACAAGCTTGAATCCTAAGCGTGGAGGCAAACAAGCCGTGCTCAGAATAGATCTTCACGGAAAGAATGAAATTAGGCCTGTTAATGTGGATTGCCGACCGAGATTGCTCCTGCGAATTCTCTTTTGTATAGCGCTCGTAACTTGCGCGATTGTGGCTAGCACGCACGCCCGCGCACAATCGCGCCGCATTGAGCTCGGCGATTTCGCGAAAATTGTAAACGTGTCCGACCCGCAAATCTCTCCAAACGGCAAATCCATTGTGTGCGTGGTATCGCGCGCAAACATGGAAGAAGACCGTTTCGATCGCGAGCTGGTTCTCGTGGACATCGCCAGCGGCACGCCGCATGTTCTCACTCGCAACCGTAAAGATACAAGTTCTCCGCGCTGGTCGCCCAATGGAGATCACCTTGCCTTTTTGGCGGCGGTCGGGCCAGCCAAGGAAGAAAAGGCGCAGCTTTTCATACTTCCCATGAGCGGTGGCGACGCCGCCAAAATCACCGATGCGCCCAACGGCGTCGAGCAATTCGCTTGGCGCTCCGACGGAAAAGACATCGCCTACGTCACCGCAGACGAGGCCGCCAACAAAAAGGAGATCGAGAAACATCTCGATGCGTTCGAAGTGGGCGACAACGGCTTTTTGGAAACGAAAGCGCCCACGCCTTCGCACATCTGGCTGGTTGCCGCCGGAGGAGGAAGCCCGCGACGCCTGACTTCTGGCTCCTGGAGTCTTCCCAAGGTCTTGCCGCCGAGCTCTCCTTCTTCGCCGCTGTCATGGTCCGCGGACGGAAAACTCCTCGCCTTTACGAAGCAGGAGGATCCGCACTCGGGAGATAGTGATGGGCGGACAGTCCAGATCCTGAGCGTTAATTCCGGCGAAATCCGGAAACTCACGAATCACGAAAAATTCGAGGGGTTTGGCACGTTCTCGCCCGACGGGAGCCAGCTCAGTTACTGGTATCCGCAAAATGGTGACCGCGCCGACGAAAACGAAATTTTCACCACTTCGGCTTCGGGAGGCGAGGGGCAAGACGCGACGCGCTCGATCGACCGGAATATTCTTCGCGCGATTTGGATGCCGGACGGGAAATCACTGCTCGTCGGCGGCCACGATGGCACGCAAGTTGGGCTGTGGTTGCAGCCGCTCGGCCTGGCGGCAAAAAAACTCCCGCTCGGCGATGTGAGCCCCTCATGGTCGTTCTGGGTGGACGTCACGGTAGGCCGAAACGGTGAGATAGCCTTTGCGGGCCGCAGTCCGAATCAGCCCGCCGAGTTGTACTTCATGGCCTCGCCGAATGACCCGCCGAAACGCTTGACGAATTTCAACCAGGAGATCGCCTCGCTCACCCTGGGCAGGACGGAAAGATTCGAATGGCAGGGGCCCGACAAGTTTCACGAAGATGGCGTGATCGTATATCCGCCGGGTTTTCAGAAAGAGAAAAAGTATCCGCTGGTGCTAATCATTCATGGTGGTCCCCGCGCAGCGACCACTACGGATTTCAGCTTTCTGCCGCAATTCGTGGCCGCGCATGACTTCGTCGTGTTTGAGCCGAACTATCGCGGCAGCGAGAACCTCGGCAACGCGTACACGCGCGCCATTTGGAACGACGCAGGCGATGGACCTGGCCGCGACGTTATGGCGGGGATCGAAGCGCTCAAGAAACTTGGTTTCGTGGACCAAGCGAACATCGGGGTTAGCGGCTGGTCCTATGGCGGCTACATGACCACCTGGTTGACGGGGCACTACCAGATCTGGAAAACGGCAGTGGCCGGCGCCGCGGTTACCAATATGTACGACCAGTACAATCTCGCGGATTTCAACGTCACCGAGCACTACATCTTCAATGGTTCTCCTTTTGTGGGAGACAACCTCAAAGCCTACCGCGAGCAATCTCCCATCAGCTACGCCGCACACATGAAGACTCCCACGCTGATTCTTTCCGACACCGGCGATTTTCGCGTGACCGTCACGCAATCGTACGAACTGTTCCATGCGCTGAAGGACAACGGCGTGCTGGTACGATTTTTCGCTTATCCCGTGGGCGGGCATTTCCCGAACGATCCGGTGCGCCAAGCGGACGTCTATCGCCGCTGGACCGAGTGGCTGGTGGACCATTTGAAGTGAAGTCTTACGAGCGTTTTCGCGCGAGATGTTCCGAGGCCGTTGAGAGACACGACAAAAAGGAGAGCGCATGGGGCGATTCGCAGGTTTGCTGGGCTTGGCCACAATGCTGGGACTGGCGTATCTCTTCTCCACAGACCGCAAAGCCATCCGCTTGAAGACGGTTCTTTGGGGGCTTGGCCTGCAGATCTCCTTCGCCTTTTTTGTCCTGCGTTTTGAAATCGGCCGCCAGATCTTTCAGGCTGCCGGCGCGGCCGTGAATCGGCTGCTCAGCTTTTCCTACGTGGGATCGGAATTTGTTTTGGGTGAAATCGGCAAAAAGACATCCTTGTTCGGTTTTTCCTTTGCGTTTCAGGTCCTGCCAACAATTATTTTCATCGCCGCGTTCTTTGCGCTGCTCTATCACATTGGCGTCATGCAACTCATCATCCGGATTGCCGCGTGGGTGATGACGCGCGTCATGGGTGCGAGCGGAGCGGAATCGCTGAATGTCGCCGCCAGCATCTTCATGGGCCAGACGGAAGCGCCACTGACGATTCGTCCCTTCCTGAACAAACTGACGAAATCCGAATTGATGTGCGTCATGACCAGCGGCATGGCCCATGTTTCGGGCGGAATCATGGCGGCCTACATAGCCTTCGGCATCGAGGCGAAGCATTTGTTGACGGCCGTGATCATGACCGCGCCGGGCACATTGTTGATGGCCAAGATGCTGGTTCCTGAAACGGAGCAGCCTCTTACGGCAGGGCGCGTCCAGATGCCCGAGATGGAAAGAGAGCCGAACGTTCTTGGCGCTATCTCGCGCGGTACCGTGGACGGTCTGCACCTCGCACTGAATGTCGGCGCCATGCTGATCACCTTCATTGCTCTCCTGGCCCTCGTCAACGCGATGATGGGTTGGGGGCACAGCCACGTTGCGTGGTTCCCGGACAACCTTCAGAGAATATTCGGCTGGCTTTTTGCGCCCATCGCCTGGGTCATCGGGATTCCCTGGCACGATTGCGCCCGGATCGGCAACCTGCTCGGCACGCGTATGGTCATCAACGAGTTGGTCGCGTTTCAGCAGCTTGCCGGCATGAAAGACATGCTTGATCCGCGCTCCTTCACCATCGCCACCTTCGCGCTTTGCGGCTTCGCCAATTTCAGTTCCATCGGTATTCAGATCGGAGGCATCGGCGCGCTCGCTCCAGAGCGCCGGGGACAGTTGGCGCAGTTCGGGATTCGCGCCATGCTTGCGGGAACAATGGCCAACTTGATGTCCGCCTCCATCGTGGGGATGTTTACGTGAGCGCCAAGAAAAATCCAAGCTCCAGCAACAAAAAAACTCCATCATTCGAAAAAAGAGCGGCCACAACTTCGGCCCGCGGCACTTCAGTCGGGGAGTACGAACGCGCCGAAGCGGCAGCAGAATTCATATTTTCTCAAACTTCCTTGCGGCCGAAGATCGCACTTGTCCTCGGCTCTGGACTCGGGGCATTTGCAGATGAATTCTCCTCGGCCACAAAGATTCCCTATGCAAAGATTCCTCACTTTCCGCGGTCCACGGCTATCGGCCACGCCGGCAATCTGGTCATCGGAAAAGTGGAATCGATTCCCGTGGCCGGAATGCAGGGCCGTGTCCATCTTTATGAAGGTTATTCCGTCAACGATGTAGCCTTTCCGATTCGCGTCTTTGCCCGCATGGGAGTCAAGGCTGTCATCCTGACGAATGCGGCGGGCGGCATCAAGCGGGAATTCGTGCAAGGGCGGCTGGTGGTGATCAGTGACCACATCAATCTGCAGGGAACAAATCCGCTTTCGGGGCCGAACGACGATCGCTTGGGCCTGCGCTTTCCGGACATGACGGCCGCGTACGATCGTCGTTTCCGCGAGATGACTGTGGGCGAAGGGAATCGCATGGGCATCGGGATGTACGAGGGCGTGTATGCCGCGCTGCCGGGCCCTAGCTACGAAACGCCCGCAGAAATACGCTACCTCCGCGTGATCGGCGCGGACCTGGTGGGAATGTCCACCGTACCGGAGGTCATCGCCGCACGCCACTCTGGGATTCGCGTGCTGGGAATCTCATGCGTCACGAACGCGGCTGCCGGAATAATCGACCAGCCGCTCAATCACCTGGAGGTTCTCGAAACGGCCGAGCGCATCAAGGGACAATTCATCGGCTTGTTGAAAGCCGTGATTCCCCGGATTGCAGAACTCATCATGCAGCCATAAATCTGAGCGTGATCGGGAGGCTCAAGCGTGAGCGAGAATGAAATGCTGATATCCGCCGCGAGGCAAGCGCGGGAAAATGCGCACGCTCCATTCTCCAATTTTCGCGTGGGCGCGGCGCTGCGCGCTACATCGGGCCGGATCTTCGGTGGCTGCAACGTCGAGAACGCGACGTACGGGCTCACCCTTTGTGCCGAGCGCGTAGCCATTTTCAAAGCCATGAGTGAGGGCGAGCGAGGGTTTGACGCCATCTCCGTTGTCACCGACACGGACACCCTGACCCCTCCCTGCGGCGCGTGCCGCCAATTGATCTGGGAATTTTGCGGCGATGTCCCCGTGATCATGGCGAATCTCCGGGGCAAAGTGGAAATCATGCAGATGAAAGACCTTTTCCCCAAACCGTTTGATTCCTCCCAGCTGTGACGAGACGAAGCATGAAAATGGAAATCGGAAAGAGGAGAGGCCAGGCTGATTTCGCGGCGTTTGCACCTCTTATTGTCATTCTCAGTTTTATATTTTCGACCGTCCTCCTCGCACAAACAGAGAAGCAGGCAGTTAGTTTCGACCTCCTGGTCAAGAACGGAACCATCGTCACGATGGATGCCGACCGTCGGATCTTCGAAGACGGCGTGATCGCGGTGCGGGGAGAGGCCATCGTCTTTGTGGGCAAAAGCGCTGACTTTATGCTGGCTCACGAGAAAGGCGTGATGGCCAAGCGGACCATCGATGCGAAAGGAAAGCTGGTCCTGCCGGGATTTGTCAACGGCCATACGCACGTGCCGATGACCTTGCTCCGCGGCTTGCGCGACGATGTGACCCTCGATGAATGGCTGCACAAATACATTTTTCCTGCGGAAGCGAAAAACGTCACGGATGATTTTGTGCGCTGGGGAACCCGGCTGGCGGCGGCGGAACAAATTCGCGGAGGCATTACCACGTTTGCTGACATGTATTACTTTGAGGACGCCATCGCGGAAGAGACGAAAGCAGCGGGCATGCGCGGCGTGCTAGGAGAGACTTGGATCGATTTTCCTGCTCCTGACAATAAGACTCATGAAGCGGCGCTTGAGTACACGGAAAAATTCTTGCAGCGCTGGAAGGGTGACCCACTGATCCACGCGGCAGTGGCGCCACACTCGATTTACACCGATTCACAAAAAACGCTTCAGGACTCAGCGGTGCTCGCCCGAAAGTACAACGCGCCGATCCTTATCCACGTCGCGGAGATGAAAAAGGAATTGGAAGACAGCCGGGCACAAAACGGCACCACCCCCGTGCAATACCTAGAAAAAATCGGGATCCTCGGGCCGGATGTGGTCGCCGCGCATTGCATTTGGGTGGATGAGGCCGACCGTAAGATCCTGGCGCAGCGTCAGGTGGGCTGCGTGCACAATCCTTCCAGCAACATGATGCTGGCAAGCGGAGTTTCACCGGTCCCGGAGTTGCGCGCGGCGGGTGTGGCCGTCGGGCTGGGCACGGACGGTCCGGCAGGCAGCAACAACGATCTGAACCTGATGGAGGAGATGGATCTGGCCGCCAAACTCGCGAAGATCACAAAGATGGATCCGCGGGCGCTCAATGCAAAGACGGTTGTAGGAATGACCACCATAGAAGGCGCGCGGGCGTTGCACATGGAAAAAGAAATTGGCTCGTTGGAAGCGGGCAAGAAAGCGGACATTATTGTGATGGGATTGGACGCGCCTAGCGCTGTTCCCATGTACGACGTATATTCGCAGTTGGCCTATGCGTTGAAGGCGAACGATGTGGAAACGGTGGTCATCGGCGGAAACGTGGTCATGCGCGACAAAAAACTGCTGACGGTCGATGAGCCGGCAGCGATCGCCAAGGCCCGCGAGTACAAGATTAGAATTGCGGCTTCGCTGAAGTCAGCCGCGCAGTGAACTCCGCGGCAAATCAAGTGAGGTACATGCTTCTCAGCGGCCTCTTGACCCGGTGTACTCCACACCGCAACGGAACATTCTTTCTTCCCCGAGTTCCCGCACATGAACGATTAGGCCAGCGACAAATATATTTTGCGCACCCAAGGAGTAAGGAGCGGCCACTTCAATCGAGGCTTTTTCGAGATAGCGCTTGCGGCTCTTGAAGCACAGGCCGCCTCGCGAGATGTCTTCGCAGGCGACGATGTCATCGCCGAACCCAAAACTGCGTACGCAGGCCTTAAAGCTAACTCTGGTGCGCACATGCTTGCGGCGGTTTTCCTGGTGGGCCAAAGTCTGGGTTGCAACAGCCGTCTCCGGTTTCGCCTGCGCTGCCGTCTCCGTGGCTTCGTGCTTTTGGACAACCTCCACCGCCGGCGCTTCAAAGGGAGATTCCTCAGACGATTTTTTCCAAAAGGTGGAGGAGCCGCACCCTTTGCAATAGCGCACGATTCCTTCGTTGACGAGGAAGACGTCCGATTCCAGGTCGCTCTGCTCAACGGTATCTCGCGTCTGGCAGCGCACGCACTCCAGGAACACGCGGGTGGACGCTTTCTCGGAATCGGTCATCGGCGGGAATTTGATTCCCCAGAAGTCGATGGTTTCGTCCAGAAACGCCATCCCATATGTATACGTATTCTTCTGCGAGCCGAGTTGCCCCACCACGCGCACTTCAACTTCTTTGTCGGTGTCGAGGCGTCGCAGGATGAGTTCCTGCTCCGGGGAGAGCTTGTACCCAGAAACAATTCCTGCCCCAAAACGGCTAAGCAGCACGGTCTTCGTCGTTTCGGAAAAGACTTTGCCCTCCATGTCACTTCCCACCAGGAGAATCTTGATTTCTCGCGGAATTCGGCTGCTTCGGCGCACGCCTTCTGGAGGCATTCGGTCCACTCTCTCGAGAGGAAAAGCTAGCAGGATGGTACTTGGAACTTGCCTTCTAGGCCAATGATTTTGTGGAAGCTGTTTCGATCCCGTATATTCAAACCGGAAGGACCGCGGGAAAAATGGCGGCCGGGCCGGGGCAAATTCGAGGGGCGTAAATCGGGGAGATTTCGTAAAATCTATATTCCCCCGGAAGGGAAATGTTACCGACCAGATGCAACGGCGCCGAAAGAGGTTCCCGTTTATTGCTCAGGCGGAGGTCCTCCGGGCAAAGCGCGGGAGCGCGCATGGCCGCCCGCATTACCGATTTGAGCGCCCTAGGCTGCTACGTGGATACGATCAATCCGCTTCCCGGCGGCACCCCAGTACTGATAAAGATCTTCAACCATGCCCAGCAGTTTGAAGCCCCGGCGACGGTAGTCTATTCACACACTCATCTCGGCATGGGACTGGCCTTCCGGGAAGTCCAGCCGATCTCCGGGAAAGTGTGCTACAGAACTGGCTTCAGGATTCTGTGTAAACCACCTCGAGAAGGATAGGCCTTTAGCCGAGCCGATCTCGGGGAATTTGATCCGAGCTTCATAGCTGGCCACATCCCGGCGAATGATTCCCGGCACAAAATCGAGATTCAGTAGTATGATCCTTTTGTCTCCCCGGGCGCACAACCATTCTCTCTACACACTAGGAAGGCATGCTAGATGGAAGACCTCTCGCGCCGGGTGGAAGACCGTTCTCCCTTTGCCATTCGAGTCGATTTGAGCAGTCTTGACGTTCGCCGTCCCACACAGGAGGCTCTCACCACAAATGTGAGTCTCCACGGGGCACGAGTAGTGGCCAATAAGCCGTGGAAGCCCAACGATCGCTTGGACTTGCGAACTCTCCCAGGGGATTTTCGCGCTCGTGCTCGCGTGATCTATTGCCAGGCTTTAGGCAGGGATTCGTTTGCCATGGGTTTACAGCTGATTGCCGCAACGGGCAGATGGAAATAGAGGAGCCGGTCGCGCCTTAGCGCGAGAGCTGAAGCAGCGCTTCGTTGATCTTGGACAAATCAGAGTCGAGCCGATAGTAGCCAGAACGCCATTCTGAGGTCGTTTCATCGGCGCGGAAACTGATCACCGCAAAATCGCCGGCCGACGCCTGCCCATTGATCACCGCAGGAAACTTCTCTCCAACGTAGGTGACGTTGTGTTGGCTAAGGACACTCGCACACTCGTTCACGGAGAGCACGGCCCGGAGCATCCCTTGGTTCTTCGCGTGGGGTTGGCAAAAGTAGAGGTTTGGCATACGGAAGGATAATCGGCAAATGAGAGCAAAACTTGAATAGTACTTTCGGGCAATGGGCTGGGACTTAGCGGCAAGCGCTCGAAAAAGATTCTCGCTGTTCTAAGCTGTTCATTTATAATAACTTACATACGTTTTCCGGCATCTTCTAGACCAGGAATTGACGGCAGGCCCAAAACTCTTCAGGAAACGGTTCGATACGGGGGCCGTCCTCACAGTCGAAACGCTTGGTTGGTTTCCTCCCGGACCGGCGGCCGAAAATCTTGTTCGTGGATGGCACCCTCGGCCGCGTGGCCCGCTCGGCGCTGATCCTTTTCGAGCAAGCTCGGGGTCTTCCCCAAACAGGCGAGGTGGACGATCCCACTTGGGCAAAACTGCAGCAGTCCGCGGCAACAACGCCCTAAACCGTGGGCCGGGCTCCGTCTAGGCGCCGAGCAGTTGTATGGCAGTCAGCGCACCAATCGCCGCAACTTCAATCACTTTTCGCAGATCAACATACTCATCCGGCCCATGTGCCACGGATAGGAGTCCTGGGCCGTAGGCATACGCGGGTATTCTCTGTCGGGCGTAAAAGCGGATCTCCAATAATCCCGGGCACATTTCGAACCGTGGGGTTTGGCGGGTTACGGCTGCGATACTCTCTGACAGCGCTTGGCCCAGCAGCTCGCGCTCGTTGCACCGAGCGGAACTCCCCTCTTGCAGGATTTCCCATTCCAGAGGAATTCCGTCGCGTTTCGAGCGCTCAAGGACATCCAGCAATCTTGCTTTTTCGGTCGCCAAATCTTCTTCAGGGTTGATTCTCCGATCCGCGGTGAACCAGCATTGGTCTGGCACGACATTGAAATTCGCACCCCCGCCGCTTTGGCCACCCAGCAGCAGGATGGAGTTGCGTGCCTCGTCGGCCCCGATCGCAAAGTCAGTTACGCGCTGCTCGACCTCGCGTTTTAGAGCCTGAAGCTGATCTGCGACACGCATCATGCGTTCGAATGCGTTTTGGCCGTTGTGCTGCAAACCCACGTGCGCCGATTTCCCTAAAACTTTCACGCGGAGCGAGATCGCCCCCCGATTGGCATTCCACACCACACCGCTCGTCGGCTCCGCCGTGAGCATGCCGATTCCATCGCGGCCCAGCATGCCTTTCTGCGCCAGCCATGCCGAGCCCCCTTGGCCACCCGTCTCCTCATTATTAGGAACGAGCGTCAATCCAATCCGCCCTCTCAAATCGGCGCCGCACTCCTTCAGCCCCCGAATGGCGTAAACCATGGCGACGATTCCGCCCTTCATGTCGCAAGAGCCGCGGCCAAATAAGAAATGCCCTTTGCGCACCGGCTGGAATCGCTCTGGCGATTGCGCCGGCACGACATCGTAATGTCCGTGAAAGTAGAGGGTGCGCTCGCCGCGGCCATACCCCGCCAGCAGGCTCACGGGCGATTCCGCGCCATCTTTCTTCTGATTCGCAGTTTCAGCGCGCTCGCAGTCGAGGCCGAACCCGCGCAGGCGTTTCTCCAGAAGGTCAGTGCACGCGCCATAGTTTTTGCCCGGCGGATTTTCTGTTGGTATGGACACCAGCTCCGCCAGGAACGTGGCCATCTCGTCCTCGCGTTCCTCCAGCCAGCCCAGGAGTGAGCCCGCTTTTCTCACAAGTTCTTCCTTTGCTCCAATCATGATTCCTCATGCTAGGAATTCACGCGCAAGACACCAAGCACCATATTGGCGCCTTCAGAACGAGTAAAAGGTTCTCTGTGATAGGCTGTGCGGGATTTGAGGCGCACCGTCGGAAAGGCATGACTCCTAGCCACGAATTGCATCCCGTTTTGAGGTGGGGCGTTTTGCTCTGGCTCCTGGTGTGGGCTCCCGTTTATGTGAAGGCCTGGGGCTGGCAGAACATGGTTCATTTATGCGACGTGGGAGCGATCATCGCGTGTATCGGAATATGGATGCAGATTCCTCTCTTGTTCTCGAGTCAGGCGGTGGGTTTCCTCCTGGTCGGTGTGCTCTGGGGCCTCGACGTGGGTTGGCGCCTGCTCACCGGGCACCATTTGGTGGGTGGAACCGATTACATGTGGGACACGCGCTACCCGCTCTGGATTCGGCTGCTCTCGACATTTCACCTGGGTCTGCCGCTGGTGTTGTTGTGGGCCATGCGAATCATGGGCTACGACCGGCGCGCACTGGCATTGCAGTCCGTGATTGCCGCCGTGTTGCTGATCTTCTCGCGATTCTTGTCGCCAGCGTTGAACATAAACTACGCGTTTCAAGATCCTCTGTTCCACCGAGCGTGGGGGCCCGCTCCGGTACACCTGGCGGTCATCTATTCCGGAATGCTGGCTCTGCTCTACTGGCCCACGCATGTATTACTCGTGCGACTGTTTGCCGTTCCGGGTGGAGCGAAGTGAGCGGCTGGGTCACTTGTGCGAGAAAATCAGGAATGGTAGCTAAAGCGAACACATGGATCTAGAAAAATATAGGGCCATGCTGAAGGTGGCAGTCGCAGAAGCCCGCGCAGGTCTTGCCGAAGGAGGAATTCCCATCGGCGCGGCGCTGTTTGATCGTGAAGGAAAATCACTGGGAAGAGGCCACAACCGTCGCTTGCAGGAAGGCGATCCTTCGGCGCACGGCGAAACGGATGCCTTTCGCAGAGCAGGCCGGCAACGAAGTTATCGCGACAAAATCATGGCGACCACCCTCGCTCCCTGCTGGTACTGCAGCGGCCTCATCCGCCAGTTTGGCATCGGCACTGTTGTCGTGGGCGAATCGGTGAACTTCCGGGGCGGTATCGATTGGCTGCGTGAGAACGGCACGGAAGTGATCGATCTTCACTCCGAAGAATGCGTCCAGATGCTCGCGAGCTATATTGCGGAGAATCCCGCGGTCTGGCACGAAGATATCGGCGAAGAGTGATGCCGAAGGATGGCCTGGTGCGTCTATACAAATGAAACTCCATCCTCACCAGATGTGGGAATCTCCATGAACCCGAAAAAATGGAATCGTAAGAAATGGCTTCTCTTCGGATTAGCGGCGGCTCTTGTCCTTGTGCTACCGCACGCACTAAAGGCTGATGCAACCGATGAAATCGTCCGGCTCGCTGCGCTCATGGAGTGGAGGCCGGGAACCATCGTGGCCGACATCGGCGCCGGCGACGGGAGCTACTCGTTCGCGGCCGCCGAACGCGTGGGTGCTTCGGGCAGAATCTTCGCCACTGAAATTGATAAGAAGAAGTTGAAGGAGCTGCGCGCCGAGGTCAAGAAACGGAATCTGCAGAATGTAACGGTCATCGAGAGCGCCGAAGCTGAAACCCGGCTGCCGGCGGCCTGCTGTGACGCGATTTTCCTTCGCCGGGTTTATCATCATCTCACCAAGCCGGCAGAATTTGACGCCAACCTGATTCGCTCTTTGAAGCCCGGCGGGCGGCTGGCCATTATCGACTTTCCGCCTCGGCCCGATTTGGACCCGGTGGAAGGAGTCCCTGCCAACCGCGGCGGTCACGGGATTCCGCAAAAGCTGGTAATTGACGAACTCACGGCGGCAGGATTTCAGGTCGAAAAAATTGTCGCTGATTGGCCGGGGGATAGTTACTGCATCTTGTTCCTGAGGAAATAAGCTTTGAATCATCGGCACGTCGACCCCATGAAATCGCCGAGTTCCGCTGGGGAGTGTGAACGCGAATTGCCGGAATCTTTCAACATCGCAAGACATTTTCTGGATGCCCCCGCCGAGCGGCATCCCCGGCGCGTGGCCGTCCTTGGCGAACCCACTCGAGTCACCTACGCCGAACTGGCGGCGCTCTCCAACCGCGTTGGGAATGCGCTCCTCCAGCAAGGCGCAGCACAAGGCGATCGCATTCTGATTGTCCTTCCTGATTCCGCCGAGTTTATCGCGGCTTTTTTCGGTACCGCAAAGATCGGAGCGCTAGCCGTTCCGGTGAACCCTTTTGCGCGAGCCGCCGATTACCTCCACTATATCGAGAACAGTGAGCCCTTTGCGGCCATTGTTCATTCCCTGGCGCTGGCGGAGTTCTTGCCAGCTTCGAGCGAAAGGCCGCAGATGCCCATCATCGTTGCCGGCGACGGAAAAATGTCGACCCGCGGCGTGGCCTGCGCCCAATGGCCCGAGTGGACTAGCGGCGCGAGCGAGCGGCTCGCCGCGGCCAGCACATCGGCCGCCGATCCAGCGTTCATGCTTTACACCTCGGGGAGTGGCGGCGCGCCAAAGGCCGCGGTTCACCGGCACGTCGACATGGTGGTGACCAGCACGAAGTTTGCTCAGGGCGTCCTCGGGCTGCGTGAAGACGACGTGACCTTCTCCGTTTCCAAGCTGTTTTTCGCTTATGGCTTGGGCAACGGCATGTATTTCCCTTTTGCAATTGGTGCGCGCACGGTCTTGAATCCGGAGCGCCCCAGCACTGCACGGATAATCGAATTAGTGTCGCGTCATCGTCCCACGGTGTTTTTCGCCGTGCCCACATTTTATGCCGCGCTGCTAGCGGAGGCGGAGCGCGCACAAGCCCGCGTGGATTTTTCCTCCCTACGCCTCTGCGTTTCCGCCGGCGAAGCGTTGCCCGCCGAGATCTTCGAGCGCTGGAAGCGAAAATTCGGCCTCGACATCCTCGACGGGATAGGCTCGACGGAAATGCTGCACGTGTTTATCTCCAGCAGGCCGGGCAAATGTAAGCCGGGGAGTTGCGGCTTTCCCGTCCCGGGCTACGATACAAAAATCGTCAACGACACGGGTGAATCTCTGCCCGGCGGCGAGATCGGAAATCTCCGGGTCCGCGGCGAAAGCGCGTTCACGGAATATTGGCGCATTCCGGAATTGACGGCACGCACGAAACGTGACGGCTGGATCGTGACCGGCGACAAATTTTTCCAGGACTCCGCCGGTTACTTTCACTACTGCGGGCGCGCCGATGACATGCTGAAAGTAGCCGGGATGTGGGTCTCACCGAGTGAAGTGGAAAATGCGCTGCTTGGCCATCCGCAGGTCGCCGAAGCAGCCGTCGTCGGCGCCACCGACGACCGCGGCCTGACTTACGCGATCGCTTACATAACCTTACGAGGGGAGGTCGCGGGAACCAATGAGCTAGCGGCAGAAATTCGTGAACATGTAAAAGCGCGGTTGGTCTCGTACAAAATCCCGCGCGAAGTGCGTTTCTGCAGAGCGCTGCCAAGGACAGTGACTGGAAAAATTCAACGCTTCAAGCTGCGCAGCAACTCAAGTGCCGGATAACTCTCCGGCATTTTCAACGGCGCTCAATACGAACGTTCGGCAACGTCTTAACGAAAGGAACGACGCCTGCTGCAGAAAGGCGCGGGTCGGGAAGCCGTCCGGCACGGCTTTCCGGCCCGGCGTTAATAAAGAAAGACGTTTGCTCCAGCCGCTGGGCCGTCTACTGCGCCGCGAGCCAGTTCACGTAGTCGAGCAGCGCTCGGGACTTGGAAACGAGCTCGCGTGCCTCATCCTCTCGAACTTGGTCGCCGTGAAACTCCGCCGCCGTCAACTTCTCCAACATTTCGTCGGCAAGATGATTGCGCAGCGACGTGATGAAAGAGAGCTGAGTTTCTAATCGGTTGTAAGTGTCCTCGTTCCCGGCCAGAGCCTTGGTGGAAACCTTGAGGCTGGCTAGTCCGAGTTCCCCCACCGGAGCGTTGATTCGCTTGTAGGCGCGGGCCAACTCGACGAATTCCTCGCGACCGTCTCCCACCCCACCAGGCAGGGCCCAGGAATGAAGGTCTTCGGCCAGCACCCGGCCCTGGCTCTGATAGTCATCTTCCAGGCCGACAAGTGACAGCATGGTAGGACGAATGTCGGTGTGATCGGACCAGACATCGTCATCGACGCCCTTGACCTTTACACCGGGCCCCGCGATTCCCAGCCACGTGTTGTTGATCTCCGGCGCAACGCCTCCATGGTTCCAGGCGAAGCCGGGATTAACCCGCACATCAACGCCGAATGTTTGAAAGAAGTAGTCTGGGTCGGCGAACATGACAAAGGTTGGCGTGCGCAGCGGATCGGCCGTGATCATGTGCAGTAGCCTCAGCTCGACGGGATCGGCAAGATAGCGCGTGAGAGTATCGGTGTTGCCCGTTCTGGGGTTGACGACAGTGAGCTTCGAGGCATCGCGTTCGAACTGGCGAGCAATGGCTGAATCGCGCGCCGGCTGTCCACTAATGTAGAACACCGGCGCCATGTCAAAGTGAATGTCAAACGGCGTCTTGGTGAAGTCGAGAGTGGAATCTTCTTCCGCGAGCAGCGATTGAATGTTGCTGAGCAGCTCGCCGATGGTGTTGGGGCCGACCGCGCCAGGTGTGTAAGTGCAAGGCACTTTGACACCATCACAGCCGGCGTTGGTCGGAGGGCCGCCGGCGAAGTGATCATTTTCATCCGCAGTGACAACGAACAGTGTATTGTTCTGATCAATTCCGTCTCCGGCCAAGCGCGTGAAAAATTTACCAAAGGCATCGTCGTACGCCTTTAGTTGCGCGAGGTAACCTGCTTGTCCAGGGCCAAATGCGCCAAACCCGGAGTGATTGTCGTGGGCATCCGAGATATAGGAATAGGTGACCTGCACCCCGTGTTCCTGCATCGCCGCCACGTACGCCAGCGATTGGGCAGCCGAAATTCCGCCGAATCCAGGAAACCCTGTCATCACCACGCCGTTCAGGTCCGGCAAAGATGTTGTGCCGTCGGGGCTGATGGCTGGGACCACGTTTTCATGGCCGAACAGGGCGTTGAATCCCGTGTACCCGCCCGGTTCATCGGGAAGTACGTCGGGCTTGCCGGAGGCGCAAAGGGCATCGCCTGCGGCGCAGTGAATCGCAATTCCTACAAAGTCAGCGGTAGCCTTCGAGGAATTCGCGGCAGCTTCGGCGGCTTCCGGCGAACCCGCACCGAAAACGTTGATGATATCCTTACCGGTATTCTCAAGCTCCATGTTGGCGATCGAGGCCGCGCCCACGTTGCAGCCCGCGCGAGTAAACGGCACCCACGGCGCTGGTGCGTTCTTGCCTTGGGCCGTCAGCAAGCTAAACGTGGGATCGGCGCTCGGTGTACTGGGATCGACCGGGTCCGTCCAGTAGGTGAAGGAACTAGTGAAGGTTGATCCCAAGCCGTCTGAAGAATTAGGGTTGAAGTAGTTAAAGCTGTTAGCCACGGGCTGGCCGTGCCGTTCCCCGTATACTCCAGTCAGCGAGGTGATGATGTCGTCAGCGGTATGGGAGATCAGCGGCGTGTGGTGGTTGCTCGAAAACGTTCCGTTGTTCACCAAAAAATTCAGAAGATGAGGCATCTGCTCGAGATCTGAAGGAACATTCGGGTTATCGCGCGTAAAATGGACGTTATCGAATTGAATAAAAATGACATGCTTGATGTCGCCGCGGGCTGATTTGAGATTGCAGCCGCTCGCGGAAGCACTACCTTCGGGGCGCGGACCCGGGCGAGGTTGGGCTAGGGCTGTGGTGGGGAGCATCATCGGAAGGACAGAACCAAAAACGAATGCCACGGCAACTCCCATGGCCAGCGTCTGGCGCAGAAGGAACCGCAGTTCCTGGAATTGGATTCGAAACCGCTCTCGTAAATGCAAATTGATTTGAGTCATTTTCTGAACTTACCTCCTCGGGACAGTCGGGCGCTATGGATTCTTAGACCTGCGGGACGGAAGGATGGTTACAAATCGGATAATTCCGCGTCAAGAGATAACAAACAGGGGTCGCTACAGTGGTTCCGTAGAGTTCATTTTAGTAGTAATAGAACTGGTGAGCGAGGCGGGATCAGAAGTCTCGTGATTGAGCTGAGGTACACAGGCCCTGTCAGGTTTGTGTGTGTTTCATAGCGACTGAGCTTTGTGGCCTTCGCTAGAAATTGTGTCCCCGCGCAGCGTGCCGCCGGAACCGATCCAGTGCAATGTTGCTTTGCGATGGAACGAAAGCTTCCGCGGAAAGACAATCCGTCCAAAATCAGGAGTTCCAGGTGACCCGCGACAGCTCTTTCTTGCGCGACTCCCATTCCGCGCCGGCGAGAATGCGCGGCGCGACTTCGATGATGCGCGGTGTGAGCTTGAAAACTGCGGCAGCGTTCCAGGGGCGACTGTCGCGCGTGCGATACTCACGCACGTTCAGGGCATCCGCCATGCTGGTGAAGGAGAGGTCTTGAACGATCATTTCGGCGAGGAACTTGAGCGTTTGAATTTCAAGCGGGTCATCTTCAAGATGCCGGCAGTCGGCGGCGATTCGAAGCCCGAAGGGAATCTCCTCGGAGGCAGCGGGAACTTCCCGTTCGGGTGGTTCCCCGGAAATCTCTACCTCGCGCTCCCATTCCAAAGCGACCAAACTCCACCCCGCGTCGTGCATCTTCGAGAGGTAAACGGATGTCGGCAGGATTGTCACTTTCTCGCGCATGCGATCGACCTTCTTCACGGAGCCTCCTTTACCATCTGCGGAACAGGGGGAAGTCAGGCCTACCCACGCTTCCCAGTCGCAATTCCAGTTCCGCCCCTAGGCGAAACGCAACTGATTGCAGAATAATGACTTGCGGGTGCAGTAGAACAGGCAGTCGCAAGCGCAACGTCCGGATGTGGGACGACTCGTGGCGCCGCCGGACACCAGAAAAACAACCTGGGACCTGCTCCGCTGGTAAAAAGCGCGAAAAGTGCGGCTGGAAGGTAGAATCAGAAGACAGATTCTCCCAGGAGGAAGTGGTGCTGAAAAAACCGACTGTCGACGAGGCAAGACTGATTCTCGAACTATATGACTTGAGGCGCGAACCTGAACTTCGGAAAGCCCGGCAATGGTGGCTGATGACGTTTTGGCCGAAGGACGCCGATGACTTCATGAAAGTAGTGATGGACTTCGGCTCGCAAGAAAACAACTGGCTGCGGCAAGTGGGCAGCTACTGGGGAATTGCTGTGTCCTTTGTCCTGAACGGCGTTGTGAGTGAAAAACTGTTCTTTGAGCCGGCATTTTGCGGTGAGCTGTACTTCATGTATGCCAAAGTGCGGCCGTTTCTCAAAGATCTCCGCGAAAAAGCAAAAAATCCCGATCTATTTCTCTTGTCGGAAAAGGCCATCATGGGATCAAAAGTGGGGCGCGCACAATTCGCAAAAGTGGAACCACGCGTGGCGATGATGCGGCAGCAACGATGAGTTTCGAACAGCGGACGGCAATCCGAACGAGGCTGAGATGGCCTGCCCTCGTGTCTCTGGTTGCAGGTGCGATGCCGCTTCCCTCTGTTGCGATAGCGAGCGAAGCGGGAGCCTGCGCTGCGGGAACTGAGTTGCGTTTGAGCGCACCCGAATCAAGTCAGGGAAGCTTGCTCCTTGTCGAAGTGGAGAGCCCGAAGCCGTTCGCGGAACTCAAGGGGGAATGGGGCGACCGTAGCCTCCCGTTCTGGCAGAAGAGTGGAAACTCCAGCGAAGAAAGAGGCTTGCTCGGCGTGGATTTGGAGAAAGCTCCGGGAAAGTACGAATTGAAGGTGACCGGCCAGACAGCAAGCGGCGAAAGGATCGTTTGCACGGCGCTGGTAGAGGTGAAGGAAGGCCGATTTGCCACTGAGAAATTGCATGTGGGAAAACAATTCGTTGAGCCCAGCCCGAAACAGGTCAAGCGCGCGAATGAAGAGCGCCAAAGATTGCGGGACATCTTCGATCGTGTCACCGCCGACCGTCTTTGGGATGGAAAATTCCGCGTACCCTTGGAGGGAGTAAACACCGGTGGGAATTTTGGCAAGCGCAGAATTCTAAATGGTCAGCCCGGGTCGCCGCACGGTGGCGTCGATTTTCCGGCGGCAACTGGAACACCGGTGCACGCGGCCCAGCGCGGGCGCGTGGTGCTCGCCGAAGAACTATTTTTTTCCGGGAACACCGTCGTTATCGATCACGGGCTTGGAATTTATACCTTTTACGGTCATCTCTCTCAGATGGATGTGAAAGTGGGAGATGCACTGGAATCCGGACACGTACTGGGAAAAGTGGGAGCGACAGGACGCGTAACCGGGCCGCACTTGCATTGGGGATTGACAGTCGAGAGAGCGCGGGTGAATCCCCTGGAGATCGTCCAGCTCTTAGACCTCGATTGAGCCCACCATCACACACGAATGCTTCCAGTTCCCGGCGCGCCGTCGTTGCACGTTGAAACGAAATCTCGAACCTTCGCACTAACTCAAAGTGGCCCGCGGATCAGGCCCCTTGGGGTCGGGCGGATCCCCGAGTTTCCGGGCGTCATTCCGGAACAGCTTAAATGTTTCTTCTTTGAAACGGACGTAACTATTGATAATTGAACGAGATACGGCAAAGTGACCCACGTCTTGCCGGTCAGATTGCCAGCCCGCCCGAAGCGCAAACTACTTGGTCGCGCAAAGTAGTTTGCGGTTCGACTTTGCCGTAGCGAAAAGATCGGCAAATGGGGGGTACGGGGGTACTGTTTTTGTATCAGGGAAATGTGGTACCGTTCCGCCATTGTGGTTGGGGGAATGCGTAGGCAGTATTGGGGTTGTGTGGGCAAGGTTCGTGCTTGTGACGTCTCTGCTGTTTTTCGTCCGTTTCGGCACCCTGCTGGCACGACACTCTAGAATCTACAAGCCCGTCGATCGAAATTAATCCGAGGGCTGGCAGTTTTTCAGAAATCGATTTGAGGTCACGGTTAGAAATGTCCCTACTTCACTTTCGATGCAAAGAGCGCAGGCGGACCATCCGAGTAGCAATCAATGTCCCTCTAACAGTCCGCGGCAAATCGGACACGGGCGAGAAGTTCAGCGTGCAATCGCATTCCGAATCAGTGAACCGCCACGGGGCGCTCTTCCAGCTCGAAGAGATCGTGCTTCCCGGTCAAACCGTGATCTTGGTCAATGAGCACACGACGCAATCAGCGGAATGCAAAGTGGTGTCAATCCATCGCGCGCGCGACGGCAAGCAATACGTCGGAGTGGAATTTACCTCGCCGGAAAATAACTTCTGGCACATGCAGTTTCCGATTCCCGGCGCGAGGCCGCTGCGGCGCGCCATTCCCAGGAAAGTCTCGGCGTAGTCTTTCACGCGCCGTCCTGTTTGTCTCTCCATTCGAACGGTTAATTTGCTGGAATTGTCGTGACCTGGTTGCGCTCAACGGCAACCCTGCTCAGCGTATCCGGCAATGGCGCGGTACGATGGCAGCATGCCGATCAAAGCCAAGACCATCGGGCTCATTTCCGATACCCATGGACTGCTGCGCAAGGAAGCAGTAGCAGCGCTGCGCGGGTCGGAACTGATTATTCACGCCGGGGACGTGGGGAAGCAGGAAATCCTAGAGGAGATGGAAAGAATCGCGCCCGTTGTGGCGGTTCGCGGAAACGTCGATACTGCCCCCTGGGCGGCGGCGCTTCCGGAGACAGCCGCGGCTGAAGCGCACGGAGCCTTGATCTACGTCTTACACGATCTCAACGCCCTGGATTTGAATCCCGCCGCATCCGGCTTTCGAATCGTCGTCAGCGGACATTCTCACAACCCGAGCAAGACCGAGCGCGACGGCGTCCTGTACATCAATCCGGGCAGCGCCGGACCGCGTCGATTTCTGTTGCCCGTGACCGTGGCCAGGTTGAATCTGAGCAAGAGGCCGTTCAAATTGGAGTTCATTGAGCTCGAAATCTAAGCGAGTTCTCGCGGGATAATTCGAATCCCGTCGAGGGCGCATTCCATCCGTGCGGTTTCATTTCAGCGACTTCCACCGACATGGGGCTCATCACGGTCGCGCCTCGGCGCCACAGGCAACAAGCCCGAGCACCTGCAATCGCGCCCCAGCCTTTTTGCCATGCCGCGAGTTTCGCGGGCTAGAAATGAAATCGCACCCCGAATTCGAGTTGCCGCGGCGTATAGAGCGGAATGGTCGTGGAGCCCGCGGCAGAGCGAGTGATCACCCCAAACGTGCTGGGGTTTGCAAGACTGAGCGTCGGATCCGCGAAGCGCACGTGATTCAGCACGTTTGAAAACTGAAATATAAATGTGGCGCCAAAGCGCTCGCGGAACGACAGATCCTTCGCGACAGTCATGTCCAGGTTCCATCCAGGCAGCCCGCGAAGCACGCCATTGCCACCAGCGTTGGTGTCAAGGCCAGGCAGCAAGGGCCGGAACTGCGCCGCCACTGCCCCCGGGTTGGCAAATAAGTTGATCCCAGTGCTTGAACCAGGGACGCCGTAGTGGGCGGAATTTCCCGCGGTAAACGGTGAAGTAAGGACGGCGTTCTCCCATGCCGACAAGCTGGTGCTGCAGGAGACTTCGCCCCAAGTGGACGCGCACGTGGACTTGCCCGTGACACGCAGAGGCGCGCCACTGTAGGCAGTAAATATGGGAGCGATGGACCAGCCGCCCAGCATGTGCCCGGCGAGTCCATGCTGGCTTTTGAAATACGCCGGCTGGTAGAGAAGGGTCAAATTGTAAAGGAAGCGGTAGTCATAGGACTGCGGCCCATAACCGTAGTGCAGGTCAAAGGGATTGGGCACACTGAACGAACTTGTGGACTGCGTGGTGTCACCCGTACCCATGGAGCGGCTCCAGGTAAAGTTAGAGCGAACCGTCATTCCGTGATAATTCTGCCCGGTGAGCGAAACGATCGCGGCGTTGTAGTTGCCCCAGCCAAGACTGGTCTCCATGAAGAGGCTGTTAGCCTGCTGCTGACTTAGCAATGTATGAAAGGCGGTCGGAACTCCCTTGCTGTTAAGCGGCGTAGCATTTCCCAAGGTCATGCCCAGTCCATTCCACATATTGTAGAGGGCCACATTCTGAATGTTACTTGTCTGGGCGGCGGCCACAGCGGCGGTGCAGCTGGTGGCGCTACCAGTAGCGCAGAAGCTCGAGACGGTTTGGCCGTTTTGAACGATAGAGCCGGGCGAGCCGACCGGCATCGCGAACGCGGATTCGAAGAACGCCTGAGGCTGTATCGGCTGTCCGCCCGTGACCTCGGAGTAGAGGTTGTCGAAAGCGCTGGCGAAGGACTGTCCGCCCATGGTCATCATCCAGGGGACGGAGTCCAAATCAATGGCCTGGTACTCGTTCCGGATGACTCGACCCACGTAGCCCATCTCGAGCAACATCTTGCCAGGAAGTTCCCGCTGGATGCTGAGGTCGAACTCATCGGAGCGCGACGGCCTGAAGTTGGGATCAAGCTGCGATGTGTCACCGGCCTTTGCCGAATTGATACCGGTGAAGTTCGGCTGGGGCAGCGTTTGAGCGACCGTGGGCAGCGGAGCCGTGTTCCCATCCGTGCCGATCCGGAAAGCGTTCGTTGGGTCTACGTTTCCGGCCCCCAAGCACTGCGCCGTCATGCTTGCGCCAGGGCACGTGACAGGCTGGAGTGGCCCGGAACCCAGTAGAGGGACCAGAACCAAGTCGACGCCATTCAGGCGCCCAAAAATGCGGCTCCATCCACCGCGGATGACGGTGTGGCCCTGCCCAAACACTTTCCCGAGAATGCTGCCACTGAAGCGTGGGTTCCATGCCGCCGCCACATGTGGGCTGAACCCTCCATAGAACGGATTGTAGGGATACTTGCGGCCAGCGTTGCCGACCAACTCGTATCCAAGCTGTGGAAGAAAGACCTGGCCGTTGAGTGCGGCCGATTTCCGGTTGCGCAAGTAGTTCTCCGCGGTGATGGGCGTGCCGCTCTGGTCCACTGCCATCGTTTGCAAACCGTTGGTTTCATACGGAGGCATTTCCAATGTCCAGGCAAGCCCGTAAGTGAAAGTAAAAGTTGGCCTCATACGCCAGCTATCGCTGAAGTAGACGTTGTAGGTCGGAATGATGCTGTGAGCTGTGACCGGAATATTCGGCGGATTATTCAAGGTCAGACTCGAACCGGAACGCGTGTAAATGACCTGGGGTTGCGTGATGACGCCGAGAACCTGCTCGTAGAGCGGTTGCCATACGCTGGTGAGCTGGGCACTTGGCAGGCCGACAGGCTGGTAAGCACTGGGCATGGCCATGTTCGTCGCGGAGGTGCCACCGCTCACGTAAACGAGGCCGGTAAAGGTGGAGACGCCGTTATCGTCGCGTTGGTGAATGTCGAGAGTGTGCTGGTACATTCCGCCGAATTGAAAGAGGTGGTTGCCTTTGATGAGGCTGAGATCATCGCGAATGGCATGATCGTGACCGTCCCAATAGCGCGCCCGGACGTCTTGTGTGTTCACGTTGTATGGGATCAACGCGTCTTGACCGCCGCCATAGGCGGTATTGTGATTTGTTTGACCGAGCTCTCCGCCGATCTCAATCGGAGCAGGCAAGCCGGGGAGTTGCGGTGGCGCCAACGCCGAATTCCACTGCCAAAAATTTCGGGTGTAGCTATAGTGAAAATCGTTGGTGAGGTTAAGTGTGATGTTCGTTGTGAGCCCCGCGACGTAGTAGGACGGCACGAGCGGCCGTGAAATAGAGGACTTGTACTGTCCCAGGGTATCGCCCGGCAACACGCCGCCAATGTCCGTCTGGTTTGCAGTCACCGCCTGGAAATGGTAGTAGCGGTAACTGCCCATGAAATGCCACTTGGAACCGAAGTCGTGATCGATACGAACGACACCAAAATTGGAGGTAACGGGAAGACTGATGCCCGCAAGAAATCCCTGAGTATTCAACGTATCGCCGACGCTTGGATCGTTCGGCATCGGCATTTGCGTGTTCCAGATTTTCTGGACCAGGGGATTGAAGCCGAGCCCCCGGGGATCACACGGACCTCCCTGGCACGTTGCCAACGGGCCAAGGCTAGGGTTGAAATTGTATTGCGTTATCGTCTTGCCGTTCTTGATTTGGATGATTCCCTGGCGAAGGAGTGCTGAGGGCACTTCTCTCTCAATCGTGGTGTTGTAGGGATAGCGAAGACCTTCGTAGTTTGCAAAGAAGTAGGTCTTCCCTCCCCACAAGGAAGGAGTCAAGGGCCCGCCGACAGAGCCGCCAAACCGGTTGCGATGCGCGGAAGGATTTGCAACATTGAGCCGGTTGTTATCCCAAGTGTTGGCGCCGCCCACGCGGCTATCGAGGTAATACTCGTAGAGCGAGCCGTGGAACTGATTGGTGCCTCGCTTGGTCACCATTTGCACCTGGCTGCCGGCTGAGCCGTTAAAGTCCGCCGTCTGGTTGTTCACCGAAACTTTTACTTCTTCGATGCTCTCCACTGGGGTGGGAATCACCCCCGTAGCGGCCCCGCCTGTGGCCACAGGATTGGGGTTGGCGAGGCTAGGCGTATAAATGTTATTGGAGCCTGCCATGTCGTCGGAGATGTTGCCGCCATCGAGCTGGTAGGTGTTCTGATCGTTAACCGCGCCAGCCGTGTATCCGTTAGGGGTGACCGCGGGTTGCAGGGTTGCCAGCGCTGCCGCTTCGCGCCCGATGTTGGGTAAGAGGAGAACCGAGTCGCCGTCGATGGTAGTGCCCATTGTCGAGTTCATGGTTTGCAACTCGGCACCCGGCGTGTATTTGACCTCGACGGTCTGCGATGCAGAACCGACCTTCAACTGCACGTTCACGGTTAGCGTCAGTCCCACGGCAACCGACTGGTCGGCGATTCTAGTTTGCGAAAAACCTTCTTTCGTAACACTGACATTGTAGGTACCCGGTGGAACCTGCGTGAACACATATCGTCCAACATCGTTCGTCTGTGTGCTTCGCACGCTACCCGTGCTTACATCCGCGAGCGTCACGGCGGCACCCACTACCACTTTGTCCTGCTGGTCGACCACTTGTCCCGTGACGGTACCTGTAGAAACGGCCTGGCCCCAGGAAGAAGCGGCCGAGAGGCCACAAAATATTGCCAGGACCACGCACATCATGATTGCGTGGAAAATTCGTGAGCATGCACTTCTACGCGCAGATCTGTCATACCACTGCATATGACGTACCTCCTGTTGGATGGATCTGTCCGAGAGATTAACCGTGACGGATACTCCGAAACGGGGGCCAAGGCTTTCGTAAGGGAAGAGCTGCGGTAAATCCATCCAACTAAAAAGGAGATTCCCTGAGATACTTCACGGCCACGCCCCCAGACTCGAATGCGGACACTTCTACACATTTCAAGCTAAACGGGTAATCAGATAGATTCCTTAAAAACAGATCGGGTAATGCCCCGAAGAGAGAGTTACGGAATTGGTCGAAGATTCGCCGATTGCCAGGGACGGTAACTACCGTACCAAACAAAAATGCCGTAGGGCAGGTATATAGTTAGTCCACTGTCCTTCAGGAGGCGGGACGGGTCGAGATTGACGGGGCATGGACAGCAACTAAGTGCCCTAATATGTGTCACTTGAACAAGAGATCAGAGGTTGGGCCAGTATACAAGTAGAGATAGTACTAGAGCTAGGGTACGTCAAAAACCGCGCTTTGGCGTAGGACAGGGGTCCGGCCCAAAATGATACAGATGCTCCATCGTCATTTCTGCCCGCGCACCCCATACTGAATGGGAGTTGAAGCGCTGTCCCAAACAAGTCAAGAACGAGATCGAAATGAACGAGCTTAAGAGGAGAGGCCAGACCATGCGCAAGCAGCAAAAAGGATTCTCACTCATCGAACTCCTGATCGTTGTGGCCATCATTCTGATTATTGCGGCCATCGCCATACCCAACCTGCTGAGTGCCAAAATGTCCGCGAACGAAAGTTCCGCGGTCGGTTCAGTGAGGGCCCTCCATACCGCCTGCCTTACTTACTACACCACGTACGGGACAGGCTTCCCCGCAGCAATCGGGAATCTCGGGCCCGCCGTGACCGCCAGCGCGGCATCGGCCGACCTGATCGACTCGGTCCTTGTGACTGGGACGAAGAGCGGGTATGACTTCTTTTATGCCGCCGGAGCGGTGGACGACTCCGGCGTGATTAACGGCTACACCTTGAACGCCAACCCATCCGCGCCGGGCCAGAGCGGCGTGCGTTATTTCTTCACGGATCAATCGGGCGTAATCACTTACGCCGTCGGCGCCCCTGCCGCCGTGACGGACGTTCCTCTAAGCTAATCGGAAGTCAGAAGCAATCTGATTCACTGCGCCGCAGCGCAAGAAATCAAAAAGCCCACTCACCCCAGATGGATTGAGTGGGCTTTCGCATTCGTGAGGACTATTTCTGAGGCGCGGGAAGCCACGCGAGGCCGTCGACGCCCGGGGAAAGCTCGATCGGCGGCTGTATTTCCCAGGTGTGCAGATCAAGAACGGCAATCTTGCCAGCCCCGGTGCCGCTAACGTACGCCACATCGCCACCGGGGCGAATCAGGATCTCCGAGGAATTCTTTGGGGCTTCGAAAGAGTGCACTACCTTCCCTGATGGAAGCTCCACTACGTAAAGCCCTTTTTGCTGGCTGACGGCCAGAAGCCACCGGCCGTCGGCAGTCGGAGCCGATGCATAGACGGACACCGGCAAATCGATCCAGCCGGTGATTTTGTTTATGCCCGTGTCAATGACGGCGATGCGAGGCGAATCCTGATCGTGGGTGAAAACCCGGGTCCCGTCCGGAGAAATGGAAATACGCTGCACCCTCCTGGCCACGGGAACCGTAGTGATGAGGCTGCGCTTTGAAAGGTCGAGGACGCTCACACTGCCCGCGCCCACGTTGGCCGTGTAGGCGCGGCGGCCGTCAGGAGAAATGACAAGCATGTGGGACTCCGGCTGGCCCGTGGGAATCTCGGCAAGAACCTTGCGCGTGGAAGGATCGATCACGTCCACGGCATTGCCGATTTCCGCAGTCACATACAACAAGCCGTCGGGTCCGAATTCGGCGCAATGAGGGCGCAGCGGTTTACCAAGGTCAATCGTCGCGGCCAGAAGGCGTTCTTGCAGATCGATGACGTCGATAGTGGCGCCATCCGTGCCGGGGCGGCCGACTCCCGAGTTGCCATAGATGGGGACGTAGGCGAAACGGCCATCCGGCGAAACAATTAATTCATGACCATTCACGCCGACGGTGATCTTGGCGAGTTGCTGTCGTTTCTCCGGATCGACGATCAGGACGGTATGTTCATATTGATTGGCCACTACGAGCAGGCCCCCTGTGGACGAGGTTGGACTTGCGTCGCTGACGGAAGTTGAAGTCAAGAGAAGCACCGATGCGATCAAAACGAAAACACGTAGAAGCATAGCTCACCTCGACGAAAATTCGTCCTTGCCCAACTTGATGGTACGCTGCGCGACATCTCCATTCTCATAGTCAACGGCTGCGCGTGCGTTTCTTCCTGGTGGACTTTCTCTTCGACGGCTTGGTTGACGCTGCTTTGGCGATCGAGAGGGAGTCACGAATTTTCTTTGGCAGCCTGGCGACGACTAAATCGTAGGATTCCCAGAGCAATTGCGCGAGTTCGTCTAGAGGAACTGCATCTCTCGATTGGAGAGCAACCCATTGCGCGCGCGCCAGGTAAGGCGCGGGAATGATGTTGGGGCGCTCGGTCAGTTCGGGAAAGTTTTCCGGGGAGGCTTTGAAGGAGAGGCACACCGGGGCCGGTTCGAGCGGCGTAGCGGCAAACATCTTTCCGCCTACTTTGAAGAGCAGGTCGTTTCCCCACTGGATCTGTTCCGTGGCGCCGGGGAAGGCGAGGCAGACTTGGCGCAACCAATCCACGTTCATGGGCAAGAGTCTAATCCACAAAGAGGTTCTTTCCTACTGCTTGAGCGAGTCAAGTCCGGGTGCCGATGTTAGGGTGGCTCGCGACTTTGCGATGTTAAAACGCCGGAGTTCAAAGAGACGGAACGTGAGGGCTGCCGGCTGCGAGAAGAGCCGGACGGTGCGCTAGCGGCGGTGCAATGCGCAAGCCTATGGTCGAGCCAGGCTTACACTTGCGCCCCATCGCCGCCTAGCGCAGCCGCCCAACCGGCAAGAGGATTCTGGCAGCAAAACGGAATATATGGGTCTATCACCAGATAGTGAGGATGGCGCCCATAACGAGGTAACACACGAGTTGGTAGCCGGCGTTGATGGCGAATAGCTTCATGCTTTGCTTCATGAAGAGAGCGCCTGTCGACTGTACGGTGGCCACGAAGCCGAGCCACACATGAAAGCTGAGCGTCAGGCCCAAGTGCAGATTCTCCTCCTCGCGCATCCCGTGAAGGATGAGCGCCAAGGTGAAGGCGGACAAAAGGCTGGCTAAGAACGAGCCCGCATAGGCCGGGCCGGCACTCTTCTGCATCTCTTGCGTTTTGGCTTTGTCGTTCGGGTCGTAGCCCATTTCGCGCATCCAGGCCTTTGCGAAAAGAATCGGCGAGTACCACAGCAATCCCACCACCATGGTGGAAATCGCGGCAACCAGGATGGCGAGCCAATGCAAGTTATGCATGTGCATGAAAAAACTCCTTTGAATCGAGGGTCGGGCAAACGGTCGGCGGAATCCTATGACGGGCGGAGATGGAAAACAAAGGATTAAAACCGCAGAGGCACAAGAAAGAGCGCCGACCACGGGTGTGCCCGGAACGCCTCTTGAGCTGGCCGTTCCTTATCGGAACCGCCGCGCGAGAATTTTCTATACTCCGCGCAAGGGTTGGCCTAAAAGGAAAGGTGGTCCGGGAGCTTCGCAACCTGGAAGATTTTCTGGGGCCTCCATTAAAGGTGCATGACTTGCCGCGGGACAAAGGTGCGTCTAGCGGCGGAACTGCAGATGGGTAGTGGAGGCAAACTTGGCGGTCCGAGCCGAAATTCGCACGAGAGGAGTGTTTGATGAAAACTAGATTCGTATGTCTTCTAACCGCGGCATCTTTGCTTCTCGTATTTGCCTTCATGGCCTCGACGCCCGCCGCGCCGAACAAGGCCAATGCTCCGGCAGTCCCCGAGGCAAAGGCGCTTCCGGCCGGCGCGACTGCAACGGCGGCGGAACCGCATCCGGAGATTCGAGAGGCGCTCGGAGCATTGCGCCACGCGAAAGAGCACATGGAGCACGCTGCTCATGATTTCGGCGGACACCGCGTGGAGGCTATCCGGGCGACGGATGGAGCCATTCGCCAGCTCGAACTCTGCTTGAAATTCGACAAGGACTAAGCGACCGGATTGCTGAGCCGTTTTCCTGACGAATTTCATTTCAGATCTTCAAATCAAAGACCCGAGCCGAATTTTCAGGCAGCCCGGGTCTTTTTCTTTCGGGAGCTATTGCGAGTTCATTTTGGCGCGATGGAATTCCACAAATTCGCGCCCGCAGTAGAGACGGTACGTGCCTGCGGCGGAGGATTCGGCCACCTGCAGCGGAACGGGGCGCTTCAGATCGGCGTCGTGCTGTGATGCGCCTTGCAAAACATCGTTGGCGCCCAGATCCATCGCTAAGAATTTGCCGCCAGCGACGAATCCAAATCCGTAAGCCCCGGGCTTCAAGGTTTGACCGCCAATTTCCAATATGACTTCGCTCAGCAGGTAGCCCTGGTATTTCTCACGAATTCCGCTCGAATAGCCGGAACTGTCAACCAGCCCCGCCAATACGTACAGATCATCACCGAAATGTACGCCGCCGGTATTGCGAAGCTGGGCGGGCGCAACCTGGCCACGAAAGAAAACGCTTTCCGGGAAAATTTTTGGAGAGATGTCGGCCGCTTTGAGAACTACTTCCTTGCCAGCCAGAGGACTGTCTGCCTGGGCGATGTGCCACTGCCGCAGGGAAAAACTCAAAAGCAAAAGTGGCAGGACCACGAAAAACCTTTTGAAACGAATCATGGATGCTCCTTTCAAGGTGTGAGAATCCTACAACATTTTAGTGCAGGAGGAGTCTGGCGAGCAGGGTGGGCGTCAGGGAGAAGCGTTATCCCTGAACGCAATCCGGTAATGGGCGGCAGCAAGCATGGCACTTTCGAGGAGGGCAGGGATGATGAAAGGAGTGTTGAAGCGCTCGTAACGCAACTTTTACGCGCGATTTATCAAGGGTCAGAAACTGTATGGCAACGTAACGTTCCCACGGAGGGCACCAGGCAATCTCCGAAATATGAGGAGGAACACCCTTGAGATTTTCATCGAAAGCCTTGCTCGTCATCGTCCCCTTGTGCCTCGCGGTATCCGCGACGCAAGCCGACGAAGATCATATTCGCTGGGGGAAAAATGCTGCCCCAGCCGAGACCTATATCACCGGGGGCGGATGGACCTTAGAACAATCCGGAGCAGCCGTCGGATTGAAGTCGGCGGGCTATTGTGACAAGAGTGGAAACCAGATCGGAAATCCGGGAACGCAGCGGATGCAGCCGTACTATTTTCCATTCATTACCGGCCATGGACAACATCTGCAAGGGTACTTCGATTGGCGTCCCAAGGACACGGATGAGGCGGTAGCCGCCGCGTCTTCCGACGACGCTGGACTTACCTGGACTTTTCAGCAGAAGGTGCTGGAATTGCGCACGACTTGCCCGAACCAGGTGCAAAAGGATCCTGACGGAGACAAGGACAACGGCCCCGATCCCAATAACAGTGACAACGGTGACGACGACGGTCAGGGCCACCAGTTCGTGATTCACATCGCAGGTCACACCTATCTCTACACGCTAGACCGCGCCGTCAACCATATCGACTCCGACGATCTCTACATTCACGAACTCAACCCGCAGCCGGGGCTGCCGCTCAACGGCGCACCTGCGATGAATGATGGGCCGACCGATTCGACCACTAACCTGCCTGAAATTGCTTTTCACACCCACGGGTTGCTGAATCCCGATGGAATTCTGGGCGTGGTTCCCGGCAGTTCACCATTACAAATCATCTATGAACAGAAAATCCTGAGCGGAGACACTACCGGGAGCACCGCTTTTCCCGCTTCCGCGCAATGCAATACCTTTTGGGCGAATTATTACGCCAACAATCCGTTCGGGACCGCCGTGAATGATGACATCACCTATCTGCGCCTGGCCGAGACGACCGATGGCATCAACTTCACCGACAAAGGCATCTTGCAGGGCTTGAATAATCCGATGGATGCTTCTGCCACGGGAACGCGCTGGCTTGCTACGGCAGGCACGATCCTGAAACTTCAGCATGGCCGGTTCGGGTTGCTCTTTTCTGGCGGCGGATGCATCGACGGAGACTCAGACGCCTTCCACTACATCGGCTACGCCGAATCCACAGACTTGCTCCATTGGACGGTAGTGAACGGCATCAACAATCCGATCGTCTCGACCGCGACCTTCACAATCGCGGTTGATCCTAGCGGGATTCCGGCCGCAGGCGGGGCGCCGGTGACGGTACCCTCGAACGCTCCGGTAGTCGGAAATACGATGGGATGGTTTTGGGGCCGCGTGTACGCGCCGAGCGGCACCCTTTTTGATGACCACGACATCACCGTCGTTTTTGCCGGATACCATACCCAAAAGCCGAAGAATGGCTTAGGCGACTATCGCACCATCGGTCGCGTGAGCCTGCATTCTGATCAGACGATTCTGGCGATCGGCCAGGGCGCCGACAGTAATGAATAGCTGATCCGCGGTTTTCCAAAAGTGCCAAGGGCCCCGACCTCGCCGGGGCTCTTTGTATTTTCTAGAAACAAAAAGGTCGACGAAGTGGTTGAGGGGGTGGTGTGTTATCGTACGCCCGCCTGCAGGATAGTGGTCGAGGAGGTTTGCCATGTTGGACCGGCGAAGTTTCATGAAGGCTTGCTCGGGATGGGGACTTGCGGGGACACTTTTTCCCGGAGTGTTGTGGGCCCAAGCTCAAACCGCAGGCGCCAAAAAAATTACGAAAGAGATGATTGAGAACGCTGCAGCGATTGCGGATATTCCCATATCCGAAGACTACAAGCAGATGATGCTCGAGAACTTGAACGATCAGGCGAAGGGTTACGAAGAAATCTACAAGCTGCACATCCCCAACTCTGTCGATCCAGCGCTGGTTTTCGATCCCGTGCTGCCGGGAATGAAATTTGAGACCGAGCGAAAGCCGATGCGTATCTCCGTAGCGCCAAAAATTCCAGTTGTCGGCACATCGAGAATGGCGGAGCACTTGGGATACTCAAGTGTGCGCGAGTTGGCTGAACTCGTGCGAACGAAACAGGTTTCCTCCGTGATGCTCACCGAGATGTATCTAGAACGGCTGAAGCGTTACGACCCGGCACTGAAGTTCGTCGTGACGCTGACGGAAGAGCGAGCGCTCGCGCAAGCCAAGAAGGCCGACGCGGATATTGCCGCGGGAAAATATCGCGGGCCGTTGCACGGATTGCCCTGGGGAGCCAAGGACTTGCTGGCGACCAAGGGCTATCGCACGACTTGGGGCGCTGCCGGATTTGAAAATCAGATGATCGATGAGGACGCCACCATTGTGAAACGCCTGGACCAAGCCGGTGCCGTGCTGGTCGCGAAGTTGACGCTGGGCGCTCTGGCTCTGGGCGATGTGTGGTTCGGCGGCGTGACACGGAATCCTTGGAACACGAATCAAGGTTCAAGCGGCTCCTCGGCAGGGCCCGCTTCAGCGACGGCTGCGGGCTGCGTAGCCTTCAGCATCGGTTCGGAGACTCTCGGCTCGATTTCTTCGCCCTCCGCGCGTTGCGGGTGCACGGGCTTGCGACCGACATTCGGACTAGTGCCGCGCACGGGTGCGATGGCGCTTTCCTGGAGCATGGACAAGCTGGGCCCGATTTGCAGGACCGCCGAGGATTGCGCGCTGGTGTTGGATGCGATTCATGGCCCCGACGGCAAGGATCGAACCGTCGGGAACGCCGCTTTCAATTGGGATGCAAGTCTCGATTGGCGGAAGCTCCCGGTCGGCTTCCTAAAGGCAGAGTTCGAACGCCAGCCCGGCGATCAACAAGAGACAGCCAAGGAAGAACCTGCCGCCACTCCCGAAGAGCAAAAGAAACGCGATGAACAAAAGAAACGCCGCGAAGCCGCACGGGCCAGAGCCGAGTACGACCGGAAATACAATGACGCCGCTCTCGCCAAGCTGCGCGAGATGGGAGTGAAACTGGTTCCTGTTGAAATGCCGAAATTTCCCTACCAGGCTATGCTGACGATGCTCGCAGCGGAATCAGCGACGGCTTTCGATGAGCTGACGCGCACGGGCAAAGACAAGCTGCTCACTTCGCAGAAGGATTTTGACTGGCCGAATACGTTCCGGTCATCGCGCTTCATTCCCGCGGTCGAGTACATCCAAGCAGCGCGTGCACGCCGGATGGCCATGGAAGCCGTTGCCAAGGTGTTCGAGGATTTCGAGGTGATCGTTGCGCCGACAAACAGCGACCAACTGGTGATCACCAACTTGACCGGGAATCCCGCCGTCATCCTGCCGAATGGCCTGCGGGGAAGCGATGCCCCGAAGCCGCCTACCGAGGATCCCAGCGATTTCCAAAATGCCGGCGGCCCCGGCACACCCACGAGTTTGACGTTCCTCGGAAAATTGTATGGAGAAGCTTCGCTTCTGGCGCTGGCCCGTGCCTATCAGGAAGCGACGGGGTTTCATCTGCAGCATCCGAAAGTCGCGCCATCTTCGTAGGCACGCTTCCCGGAGCAGATGGCGAACCTACTTTCTGAGTTCTGCCCGGGTGCGATGCAGTTTCGCGGCCGTCGCGCGCAGAGTCTCCGGAACATTTTTGTTGGTGGTCAGGCGCTTCAAGTCCACAGCATTAAGTATCGGCAACATGTGCAGGGTTACATCCAGCGGCGTCTTGGGATTATTAATCAGGTTGCGCACCACCGAATAGTTCTTGCGGAAATTACGGTTGCTGGCGATCATTCGAAGAATTTCGTCCGTGAGACTAGACATCGAAGCGAAGGCCTCGACTTCCTGATCCGTGAGCCGCGGCGATTGCAGTACGGCGCGTTGAACGACTTTGTTGGAGTCGCGGATCAGAGTGCGGCGGGCCTCCGAGCCGCCCTTGATCGCGAACTGTACGCGCTGGGCAACAGTCATCTTGGCCAGGCGTTGAAGCAAAGTCTGCCGCCGGGCCAGGTCCGGTTCGGCTGCCGCTGCCGCTTCCGCCAGGGCGGCCTCGTCCAGCGGAGTCCCCGGCCCGTGGAGTTCGTGAAGCTGATTTTTTTGATCCGCGGTTAACGAAGCAGAACTTTCCAGCGCAACCGCCAGCGCCGGAGACTCACTTACCCGCTCGAGTTCTTCCATCAGCGACTGGATGCCCAAAGTCGAGAGATGGCGAACAACCGGTGCGAGAAACTCGGCGGCACAATTCTTATTTTGTACCATCGCGTCGCAGACGCCCGGTTTATCCGCTAGATTTTTTGCAGCGTAGGAAAAAAGTGCAGGTAGAGCGTGTTCCCGCTTCAGGGATTCGACAAATGTTTCGAGCGGCAGGGAGAGGATCGCGTCCTGAGCCCGGGACGCCACCATTTCATCGGCGTCTCCCGCGAGAACCGCAAGGATTTCCGCGCGGTCAGCCGGTGCCAGATGCGCTCCGCCCGTGCATACCGCCATCTTGCGCTCGCGCGTCGCGCGGCCGTGGCGCAGATCTTCCAAGACTTCAGGGCCAAGTGTTTCCACCGGATGCCTGCCTCAAATCCTTTTGGCTTAGGACTATTGTACCGGAGGCGCCCGGTGCGCCGACCGGCGGCATGGCCTATCCGTTCAATTCCAGCAACACCGCGGACGAGTCCCCGGCGGTCACTTCAAATTGTTCATTCGCCGAGAGAGCGGAGGTCGAAACGAAGAGATCCAAGGAAGGTATCGCGGAACTCGAGGTGGCTGGAAAAGAGCTGTCCACGGCAACTGGAGTTACTGCGCTGATTCCTGCCGATGGCGGAGCAGACGGAAGCGAATCGCTCGTCTGCTTCGCCCCACGGTGCGCTGTATATTGCCGCCAACCGTAGCGTCCGGCGTAGAACAATCCGACAAGCACGAGGAGGATAGCGACAATGGCCGCCACCGGAACCCATTTTGGAGGCGCAGGTATACGCTCTTCAGGCTTGGGCGAAACCGCCTGCTCTTTTTCGGCCCGCGCCAGATCATACTCGCCTAACAGCGCCTGTTCATCCAGCCCCAGGTAACGCGCGATGGAGCGTACAAAACCGCGTCCAAAAACGCCTCCTGGGAGCTTCTCCCAATCTTCATTTTCCAGCGCTTCGATAAATCGGGTGCTGATGCGGGTGGCTTTGGTCAACTCGTCTTTCGAGACTTCACGCATCTCGCGCTCGCGTTTCAGGCGTTCGCCAAATTCTCCCCTGGCCATGAACCAGACCTGTCCTTGATGGAATGGCGGGCGCCCGCGGTCTTCAGAACTGCCCTGCGGTGATGGGAAGTCGGCGTGGGATCCCTCATCGGACTATAGGCGGGCAAATAAGCTGCTGTCAAACAAATGAGTTGCAGACCTGCGGAAATGGCCATCGACAGAGTCCGGTTGAGGATGGCGAAATGGCAACGCCTGTACCACGACTGTGTTGCACCCCTTTTTGACAGGGGCCTATACTGGCGAAGATTCGCTCTTCTCGGCGAAAGCGCGCGAACAGGTGTTTCTTGGGACCGCGTGGCTTTTCACTCTGCCGCGGGCCGAGCGTCGCAGTAGGAAGAATCTACAGGGATAGGTATAACTGAGCGTGGAGGATGTAAAACAATTTCCGGCTGTTGAACGCCGCCGCACTCCCGCGCTGCCTTCCGAACAACGCGAAAAGGGCGAGGTCGCCATCTTCCAGGAATTGGGCAAGGCGCTGACGTCCTCTTTGCAGCTCGATCAAGTTCTCCGCACGATCATGGAGAAAATTGACGAGTTTTTGCGGCCGGACAATTGGTCCCTCCTGCTTCTCGATGAAGCCACCCAGGAACTGTATTTCGAGCTAGCCGTCGGCAAAGCCTCTCAGGCATTGAAGGATGTACGCATCAAGATGGGGCAGGGAATCGCCGGCTGGGTAGCAAAAAACGGTGAAACCGTGGTTGTGCCGGACACCACAAAGGACACCCGTTTCTTTGCAAAGGTGGACGAGAAAACCAAGACGGAAACGCAATCGATCGTCGCCGTGCCTGTAAAATTTCGCGACACTTGTCTCGGCGTGATCGAACTCATTAATTGCGTTGGGCCGGAAGGCTTCGACCCTCGCGACCTCAAGCTGCTCGAGGCCCTCTCGGATTTTGCCGCCATCGCCCTGGAAAATGCCCGGCACGTGAAGCGCATCCATGAGCTGACAATCACGGACGATTGCACCTCGCTCTATAACGCGCGCCACATGGGCTTCATTCTCGAGACGGAAATCTACCGTTCGCAGCGCTACAACTACGAATTCTCCATCGTCTTCATCGACCTCGACCACTTTAAGCAGGTTAACGATACCCACGGCCACCTGGTGGGCTCGCGGCTGCTGGCGGAGATCGGCAGTGCCCTCAAGGAGCATTGCCGGCTGATCGATTTCGCATTCCGCTACGGCGGCGACGAATTCGTGATTTTGCTGCCGCAAACGGCGAAAGAGAACGCTCTGAATGTGGCGCGGCGTTTGCATAAGTTGATCCGCCAAACGACTTGGCTTGGGCCGGAAGGATTGAACATTCACCTGACGCCGAGCGTGGGCGTGGCGTCTTTTCCCGTTGATTCGCGCACAAAAGAAGGTCTGCTCCATCTCGCCGACGAAGCCATGTACCTGGTGAAGAACACCAGCCGCGACAGCGTCGCCGCTGCGAATATCGGCATCTTGCCGGACACTGCAGCCACCGCCGAATCTGCGGGCTGAACGCTTCCTACCTATCAAGATCGATCTTTAAGAAGTCGTTAGAAACCGGTAGACGAGCCTCGCGCTTTTTCACCGACAATTCCACGCCGCAATATCTCAGTGCATTGGCAGAGAGCAGACGCGCGCCGTTACATCAACTCTTCAACGAACGAACGGCCCACGTCGGGGGGCACCTGCGGATCGCGATGGACAAGCGGGCCTTCGTTCAAAACCGGTTCGGCCCCGTGAAGACTGGGAAGGTCGGTGCGCTCGAAGAATTTGCCAATGGGGATCTCTTCTCCCCAGAGCAATGATTTCTCCATCGCCGCTGTCCAGTCAGCCGGATGGTAAGCAGCATCGTCTTCGAGTTTTTTCACGCGCGGACGGTACCACTGATAGGTATTGTCGTGATTGTACGTGACACAAGGGCTGAAAACGTCCAGGAACGAGAAACCTTTATGCTCTATACCTTGCTTGATCAGTTCGGTGAGGTGCTTCTGTTCGCCGCTGTAGCCGCGCGCGACGAAGGTGGCGCCTGCGGCTAGCGCCAGGGATATCGGGTTTATGGGCGCTTCGATGTTGCCGAAGGGCATGCTTTTCGTCTTCATCCCCACGCGGCTCGTCGGCGAAGTCTGGCCGGTGGTGAGACCGTAAATCTGATTGTCCATCACGATGTACAGCAGGTCCACATTTCGGCGCATGGTGTGCATGAAATGGTTTCCGCCGATTCCAAATCCATCTCCGTCGCCGCCCGTCACGAGAACTGTCAACTCGTGATTGGCGAGCTTCAACCCAGTGGCCACTGCCAGCGCCCGGCCGTGAAGGGTGTGCATGCCATAAGTGTTTATGTACCCGGGAAGATTGGACGAACACCCGATGCCGCTTATGGTCACCACGTTGTGGTTCGCGATACGCAGCTCAACCAGGGCCTTTTGCATGGCCGCGAGCACTCCGAAATCGCCGCAGCCGGGACACCAATCGGGATCGACTTTGCCTTTCAGATCCGCCATAGTCAGTTGACCGGCACGCTGTACGGTTGTCGCCATCGGTGTCTTCTCCTCAGACCATAATCTCGTGCATGGGAACGGACAGTTTCGTCTTCCCGGCAAGTTGCTCCTTCACTGCCTCCACAATGTGGTGCGGCATGAAGGGCTCGCCGTCGTATTTTCGGATGTGGCCGTTTGGCACAAAGCTGGTTTCGCTGCGCAGGTAGCGTGCAAACTGCCCGCTGTAGTTGTTCTCCACGATAATGGTGTGCCGCGAGTCTCTCAGAAGGTCCAGAATCGCCTCGCCATGCAGCGGCACGAGCCAACGGATCTGCAGCTGATTCGCTGAGAGGCCTTCCTCATTGAGGATCTCGCAGGCCTCTTCGATCACACCCTTCGTCGAACCCCAGCCGATCAAGGTCACATCGGCGTCGCGGGGACCAGCTAGCATTGGCGGCGGTACGGCGGCTTCAATCCCCACCACCTTGCGCATGCGCTTTTCCATCATGGCGCGGCGCTTGACCGGATTGGTGAATTCGTCGCTGATCAGCACGCCGTCTTCCATGTGTTCGTCGGTGGCCACCGTATGGATATGCCCGGGAACACCGGGAACGGCGCGCGGGGAAATGCCGCTGTCGGTGATCTTGTAGCGTTTGTATCCCCCGTTCGTGGCAACCGCGGAGTGCACTCCGTTGCCGTTGGAGGTGGTGATGAGCTCTCCACGATCGATGGGCGGGCTGAAATCCAGATCTTTCGGATGGACGCTGAGCCGGCCTTCCGACAGCAGCAGATCGCAAAGCACCAGACCCGGGCACTGGAAGCGGTCGGCAATGTTGAAGATCTCGGGAAGAAGCTTGAAGCAATCGCCGATATCCAGCGGTGCCGCGATCACTCGCGGATAATCACCGAAAGCAGCTCCTAGCATTTGCCAAAGGTCGCCCTGCTCGGTCTTCGTGGGAACACCTGTGGACGGGCCCGCTCGCTGACAGTTGATAACCACTACCGGGGTTTCGATCATCGCCGACATACCCAAGCCCTCGCTCATCAGAGCGAATCCACCGCCCGATGTAGCACACATGGCTCGGACACCGGCTTGGGCCGCGCCGATCGTCATGTTGATCACCCCGATCTCATCCTCGACCTGGCGCACCATGATGCCGGCTTTGCGCGCGTGCGCCGCCATCCAGTGCAGTACTCCGGTCGAAGGGCTCATCGGGTAGGCGCAATAGAACTTCACACCGGCTGCCGCCCCGCCCATGGCCATGGCGACATTGCCGCTAAGGATCGCGTAACGATGCTCCGTCTTGGGCAGCGGATTCGGAAAATCCCTAAAGTGAGCGGCGGCATAGTCATAGCCAGCCCGCGCAACCCCAACGTTCTCCGCCACCACGGCTTCGCCTTTTTTCTTGAACTGTTCTCGGAGAACTTCCTCCAATGGCTGGAAGCCGATACCCATCATATGAAGGCCGGCGCCTATCGCCAGCGTGTTCTGTGCGACCTTATTTCTCGTGATGTCGGCCAATTCGGAAACCGGGAGCGGGCAAAGCTGCACGCCCTCGGCAGCAGGTCCCGGCTTTATGGCGTCGGCATTATAGATGCAGGCCGCGCCCGCCGTGAGCAGCTGCAGGTGGCGGTCCATGGTGTCCTGGTTTAGGGGAATGAGCAGGTCAATGCGGTCACCCATATTGGTGACCTTTTCCGCGCCAGCTCGAATCGTCAGTAAAGTGTGGCCGCCGCGGATGATGGATTGGTAGGCGTTGTATGCATTCAGGTGCAATCCCCGCCGGCTGAAAATCTTTGCGAAAATATCACCCGGCGTGGCGACACCCTGTCCGGCCGCGCCTCCGATACCAATAGCGAAGGTCTGCTTCATAACACCCTCTCTAGCTCAGAGCCGGCCGATCTGCTGCTCCCCAGCGCTCGGGCCGGGCCCATATAAAAGTTTGTAGTCCCTCGAGAGAGACTCCTCCTCCGAACGACCAGTTGCTTCCAGGTAGCCGGAGTATACACCCAATCCTCAGGTTCGTTGCCCCCGGTCAAGCGAAGAATAGCCCAACTTCCCCGCTCCTATACAGTCGTCCAAAATTTTGCTTAACTGAAGCCATGAAGAGGAGCGAAGCCGCAAGGTATGCGCGCTGGTCAGCCGCCGCGGCGCTATTGCTGGCGGCTCTCACAGCTGGGATGTACGTCGAGCGCAAATGGGCAGCGCATCGCGAAAAGCAAAAGGCGCCCCCGCCCGCTCCCAAAGACGTCAGTCGACTGCTGAACGGGATTTCCTTTTCCAAAATGAATGGAGACCAGAAAATCTTCACTGTGGACGCTTCCAAGTCAACGGATTTCAAGGATCGCGATGCCAGCCTTCTGGAGGACGTCAAGATCACCATCTTCGGCAAGACCGGCTCGCGGCACGACACCATCCATACGCAAAGCTGCCAGTACGAACGGGTCGGCGGGGGAATTACCTGCAGCGGCGAAGTCCAATTCGACCTTCAGAGTGCCGCGGACGCCCTTCGGGAAGCGAAGCAACCGGGAAGCACGGCCAAGCAACAGGTACATGTGGAGACCCGAGGCGTGACGTTCAATCGGGCTACCGGGATGGCTTCGACGGACCAACCCGTAAAGTTTGTCTTTCCGCATGGCACCGGCGAGGGAGTCGGCGTGGAGTACCTCTCGGAAGCTGGAGAAATGCGGGTTCTGAAAGACGTCCATCTGCTGCTGGCACCACCTGAAACTGCCGCGGCAAAGAACGGATCATCGAAAACCACCGTTCGCGAGCCGGTTGACGTAACCGGGAAGAGCCTCGATTTCGGGCGGGACTTGCGAATCCTGCATCTACATGGACCATTGAAAGCAGAAAGCTCCAAGGCACAATTGGTGGCCGGAGAGTTGACCCTAACCCTTGACACGACGTTTCGCGCCGAAAAACTTGTGGCCACTGCGGGAGCAACCGAGAAAAACCCTGAATTGGCATCTCAGGAAAAAGATGGCCATCTGCATTTGAGCGCGGAAACTCTGACCGCGCATTTTGCCCCCGGAGGCTGGCTGACGACTCTAGAGGGCTCGGGAAACGTGCAGGGTTCGCGAAGTGGTGGAACAGGAACAGATCAGTTCACCGCAGAGAGCGCCTCCTTGGAGCTGGTACCGAAGGTAAACCAGGCCCGAGTGGCGAGATTGACCAATCACGTGGTAGTGCGGACATCGGCAAGCACTTCCGGTCAGCAACGGATGCTGCAAACTGGCGCATTGCTGGTGGCGTTTGCGGTGCCCGAAAAAGGCGAACCCGCCAGGCCCAAACACGCTGAAACGCTGAGCCCTGGGAGCATCGAGTGGACGGAAGCCGCAGCACAAAGTGCGACGCCAGGATCAGCCGCGAGCCATGAGGGAGCGCGCACAAAACTCCAGGCAGACAAGCTGGAAATGGTGTTCGGGGACGAGGGCCAGGCGAAAGAGTTGGTCGCAACAGGCAATGTACGCTCGGAGAGAGCCATAGCCAGGAAGCCCTTGCAGAGCGCATCGGCCCAACAGGGCGTCACTCAACTGCTGGCCAACGGCGGCTGGTCGCAGATGGATTTGCAGGGCGGCGTGAAGTTGAAAGAAGCCGACCGGAGCGGCCAAGCGGACCGTGCCGTATTCGTACGGGCCACACAAATCGCCCTCCTAACAGGAAAAGCTGTGGCCCGCGATGCCACTACGGAAACGCAGGCGCCGCGAATCACCTTTTCGCAGGCAACCGGCGAGATCCACGCCGAGGGCGGCGTGCGTTCGAGCGATTTTTCCTCCAAAGGTAGCGCCGTGCAACTTGCGCCCGTTCCCGTGAACATCTCGTCCAGCAGCATGCAGGGCGACACCAAAACAGGCCGGGCTGTGTACTCCGGGAATGCGCGGCTGTGGCAGGGCGATTCCGTTGTGGAGGCCGAGTCGATGGAGTTGCTGCGCGAAACAAAAGTGTTGAATGCCACGGGGAACGTTCGTGCGGTCTTTCCCCAGACTGCGGGTTCCTCTCCGCGAGAGAATCTGGCCGTGCCAACTACGCCCAAGAAATCGAGGTTATGGCACGTCGCTGCGGGGACGCTAACCTACCGCGATGACGAGGGCCGCGCGCACCTGGAGAAAAACGTCGTCGCCGAATCTGCTGAACAAACCATGCGGGGCTCAGCCGTGGATCTGTATTTCACCCGGTCCGGAACCGGCGCGACGACGGCGAACTTGCCCTCCGGCGCTCAGCAAATCAGCCGTGCGGTCGGTACGGGTGGCGTCATAGTCGAACAGGGAGCCCGCAAGGCCACCGCCGATCGCGGAGAATACTCCTCCGCCGATGGAAAATTCGTGATGAGCGGCGGAAATCCCACCATATACGACGCTTCCGAAGGCACCACGACGGGCCATCAATTGACCTTCTTTTTAGCGGATGATACGATCATCATCGACTCAGACAATGGTTCGCGGACGTTGACGAAGCACCGAGTCGAGAAATGACGCGACCGCTCGACGGTCGCACGTGACGAGGTATGCTGAAGCTCCAGGCCGTCGATTTGAGCAAGTCGTACCGGGGCCGTAAGGTCGTTGACGACGTTGAACTGGAGATCGGTCAGGGTGAGGTCATCGGACTGCTAGGTCCGAATGGCGCAGGGAAGACGACGACCTTCTACATTTTAGTGGGTCTCGCCCGGCCCGACTCCGGCCGCGTCTTGTTGAATGGCGACGAAATCACCGACCTCCCGATGTACCTCCGGGCCCGCAGTGGAATCAGCTATCTCCCTCAGGAACCCTCGGTCTTTCGCCAACTTACAAGCGAAGAGAATCTTCTCGCTGTCCTGGAAACCTTGCCGCTCACTCCGGAACAGCAGCGCGACCGCTTGGAGGAGTTGCTGGTGGAGATGGGCCTGGAAACCGTGCGAACAAGCCGGGCTTATACGCTCTCCGGCGGAGAGCGCCGCCGCCTGGAGATCGCCCGCTCTCTCACCTTGCAGCCTTCATTTATCCTGCTCGACGAGCCATTTTCAGGTATCGACCCTCTAACCGTGAAGGATTTGCAGGAGCTCATTCGCGATCTGGCGAAGTCGGGAATCGGCGTGCTGATCACCGATCATAACGTCCGGGAAACTCTGAGCGTCACGGATCGCGCGTACATCCTGAAAAGTGGGAAAATATTTCGCAAGGGCCGCCCGGATGAGTTGAGCAGCGATCCGGAAGTCCGGCGTGTGTATCTCGGCGATCATTTCCGCCTGAACTAGCGACAGAAAAGGGAAAACGGAACCACTCATGGCCTGGCAGGGACTCAAACTCAACCTTAAGGTGACGCAGAAGCAGATTCTGACGCCTGGCCTTGTGCAGATGGTGAGCGTCCTCGCCCTGAACCGCCTGGAGCTGCGCGAAATGATCAACCAGGAGATGATCGCCAACCCGGTCCTCGAAGAGCAAAGCGAAGAACCAACGCAAACGGACAATTACAGTGACGAGACCTTCCTCAAGGCCGAAACGGAAAAAGTTCCCGAAAAGCCCGAAGCCAATCCGTTTGACGAGTTTGACGTAGGCAGCTTTTTCAACCATTACCTGGATACCGGCGGAGACGGCGGGCAATCCCAGGAGCGCGAAATTTCCGAGCGCCCGTCCTTCGAAAAGTTTCTCTCCTCCCAAAGCGGCCTCACCGATCATCTTCTGTGGCAGTTGAGCGTCACCATCTGCTCGGAGTCTGTCAAGGAGATCGCTGAAAGCATCATCGGCAATCTCGATGAGAACGGTTACCTGACCGCCTCCACGGAAGAGCTCGCGCAAAACGGCAAGTATTCCCAGGATGATCTCGACGACGCGCTGGCCGTGGTGCAGGATTTCGATCCCATCGGAGTCGGCGCTCGCGACCTGCGCGAATGTCTGCTGCTGCAATTGAAGGCCTTTGACCCCCAGAACACGCTGGCGCAACAAATCGTCTCCGAACATCTCAAACAAGTGCAATCCAATCAGCTCAAGGAAGTAGCCCGTGCGCTGAACCGGCCACTCGAGGTCGTCAAGCATTCCCTGGAGGTCATTAAGAAGCTCGATCCGCGCCCCGGTCTCCGCTACAACAAGACCGAGCCTCGCCTCGTCGAACCCGATGTCTATTTCCGCAAAGTGGATGACCAGTGGCAGGCCTTCTTGAACGAAGATGACATGCCGCAACTCCGGCTGAGTCCCACCTACCGCCGCCTTCTGGTCAAGGATGCTGCGGACCGCGACGTCCGCAACTACGTCAAGGAACGCTTTACCGCCGCGGTTCAGTTGATGAAAAACATCGAGCAGCGCAAGCACACTATCCTTCGCGTCTGCCAGTCCATCATCGCCCGCCAGGGCGAATTCCTCGATCACGGCCAAGACGCCCTCAAGCCCATGATGATCAAGGAAGTCGCGGAAGAAGTCGGCGTTCACCCCTCGACCGTTAGCCGGGCCGTCGCCAGCAAATACGCGCATACCTCGCAAGGCGTGCTCGAGCTACGCTCCTTTTTCAGCGAGTCCGTGAACGGCCCCGAGGGTGGCGGTATGTCGCTTCTTACCCTCAAGCGTCTGGTAAAGAAAATGATCGAAGAGGAAGACGCCACCCATCCGCTGACCGACGAGCAAATCGCCAAGAAGCTCGACGACGCCGGCATCCACGTAACCCGCCGCACCGTCGCCAAATACCGCGAAGACATGCGAATTCCCAGCACGCACCAGCGCCGGGAAAAGAGCTGAGTTCTCGCCCCCGTGAAGCCGACGAGACACGACGCGCGTCAACTCGTCATCCTCACCGGTCTTTCCGGTTCCGGAAAAAGCACTGTCCTTCACGCCTTTGAAGATATGGGCTTCTACTGCGTTGACAATCTTCCCGTCGAGCTCATCCCCATTTTTGCCGAGCTGCACGCCGCAGGCGAAGGTGATTTCGCCCGCGCTGCACTCCTGGTCGATGCTCGCGAAGGCTTGCAGTTGCAAAAATTGCCGCCGCTTCTGAGGCATCTGAAAAAGGATCATCCCATCACTCTGGTCTTCATCGAAGCGAACGAGGACGCCTTGCTCCGCCGCTACAGCGAAACGCGGCGTCCTCATCCCCTGGGCAAGAATTATTCCGTGCGCGAGAGTTTATCTCACGAACGCGCGCTGATGGATCCCATCCGCAAGCTGGCCGACGTAACCATCGACACGACGCAGTTCAACGTCCACGAACTGCGCCAATTTGTCACCGCGCGTTTCAAAAACCCCGACAAGCGCCCGATGCTCGTCTCCGTCGTTAGTTTCGGCTATCGCTATGGCGTTCCCTCGGACGCCGACCTGGTCTTCGACGTGCGCTTTCTCCCTAATCCCCATTTTGTGCCGCGCTTGCGTCCCTACAACGGCCAGCACGCCAAAGTGCGCCGCTACATCCGCTCGTTCCCACAAACGGGAGAATTTCTTCGCCGTATCGAAGGCCTGCTGATCTACCTCATCCCGCACTACATCCGTGAAGGAAAAAGCTACTTGACGATCGCATTCGGCTGCACCGGGGGAAAACATCGCTCCGTCATGCTCGCCGAATCGGTCAAGAAAGCTCTCGAGAGGCGCGGCTACTCCGCAAAAGTCGTTCACCGTGACATTGAAAAATAATCGCATGCCCGTGCCACTTTCATCGAACGAAGCGTCCCGCCAAAACTTGACACACTGCTGCTCGGCGCTTAGCGTACCAATTGGGGAAGTCAGGGAGCCGCCAGCGTGGCCTCGTTGTTCTCACCACAATTGAAGCGCTTGCTGAACTACGCGCGGCCCTACCGCGTGCGTCTGAGTTTGGGCGTGATGCTCCTCGCTATCGGAGCGCTTGCCGAAGGCGCCGTGGCGTTGCTCATCGCCCCGATCGTCGATCGCGTTCTCCGGCCTTCCATCAGCGATTCCACCGTTCCTTTTTTTCACGTGCCTTTTGGCGGCCCGACAATCTACCTCGACCATTTCTTTCCGCACCGAATCCACAACGTTTGGACCGTCGTTTCCATCTCTTTGTTGGTCGTGTTCCTCATCAAATCGCTGTCCGAATTTGCTGGCGGCACGCTGATCCAATATGTCGGGCATCGCGCCATCACCGATCTGCGCAACGCCGTCTACGCCAGGATCATTCGTCAACCCATCGGCTTCTTCCAGCAGCAACCCGCGGGCCGGCTCATCTCCGCGGTCATCAATGACGTCGAGCGCGCCCGTCCCGCCCTTTCTGAGTATCTTGCCGATGTCTTTCGACAATCGTTTGTGCTGCTGGTGTTCCTTTTGATCTTGCTGCGCATCGATTGGGAAATGACGCTCGGCTGCGTCGTGCTTTTGCCGCTGATCGTGTGGCCGGTCGGCAAGCTGGGCAGCCGTATCCGGCATTCCGTGGAAAAGAGTCAGACGAACCTCGGCGAGTTGAACCAGACTCTCCAGGAAACCGTCAGCGGAAACCGCGTCGTTAAAGCCTTTGGCATGGAGGACTTCGAAATCAGGAAGTTTCAATCCGCCGCCGCGCGCCTGCTTCGCGAAACCATGCGCTGGGTGCGCGCACAGATTGTCACCTCGCCGCTCATGGACCTCCTTCAGCCCGTGGTCATCGCTCTGCTTCTCCTCTATGCCCGGGACAAGATCCGCCTCGAACAGATGACCGTCGGCTTGTTCTTCACGTTCGTCTACACGCTTTTTCGTTCCTACGAGCCCGTCAAGCGCCTCGGTGCCGCTTATCAGCAGTTCCAGCAGGCCCAGGGCGCCACCACTCAGGTCTTCGCCTATCTCAACCTTCCAGCGGAAGAGCACGACCTGCCCGCTGCCGCCGAACTTCCCGCGTTTGCTAGCGAGATTGCCTACGACGATGTCGGATTTTCATACGACTCCGCCCCGATTCTGCGCAACATCTCTTTCACTGCGCAAAAAGGCGAAGTCGTTGCCTTTGTCGGCTCCAGCGGAGCCGGCAAGACCACCCTCGTCAATCTCCTCCCGCGCTTCTATGACGTCTCCTCGGGCGCCATCCGCATCGATGGCCTCGAGACCCGCACCGTGAAGCTCCGCTCCCTTCGCAGCCAGATCGCCATCGTTACGCAGGAAAACATCCTGTTTCACGACACCGTCTGGAACAACATCTGTTACGGCTTATCGAACGTCCCCAAGGAAAAGGTATTTGCCGCCGCACAAGCTGCCCTCGCGCATGATTTTATCCTCGAGCTTCCCCACGGTTATGACACGCTGATCGGCGAGCGCGGGACGCGCCTCAGCGGCGGCCAGCGCCAGCGCATCGCCATCGCCCGCGCGATTCTTAAAGACTCGCCGATTCTTATTCTCGATGAAGCCACTTCGGAGCTGGACACGGAGTCCGAACTGAGCGTCCAGAAAGCCCTGGCAAACCTGATGGTGGGCCGCACCACCTTCGTCATTGCTCATCGCCTCGCGACCATCCGACGCGCCGACAAGATTCTCGTGCTCGAAGACGGGAAAATCCGTGAGAGCGGCACGCACATGGAATTGATCGCGCGCGGCGGCACGTATGCACGCCTCCACGATCTGCAGTTTGCCGATGATGACATGCTCGCTCCCGCACCAGCGGTTGCAAGTCTCGATACCAGGGCCGATCCGTCATGACTGAAAAAAGTCAATCGCCAGCGAAAATACCCGAATGCCTCTCCATGACCGGCTACGCGCAAGCACGCAGCGAGCGCGGCGGCTGGGCCGTGCGCGTCAGCGTCAAGAGCGTCAATCACCGGTTTCTTGACCTGAAGCTGCGCATGCCCGAAGGATTTGATCTATACGAATTGCGCTTGCGTCAAATCGTCCGCGAACGAATTCATCGGGGGCATCTGGAAATTCAAGTGAACGCCGAACCCGGATCAGCCGCGCCCGTGAAAGTAAATAAGGAACTCGCGCAAGCCTATCTGCGTGTCGCGGAGTCCTTTCTTCAATCAACCAGCGCCGCCGCGGACGTGGACGTCGTGTCCCTGCTGCGTTTGCCCGGCGTCATCGCCGGCCTCAATGGAGCAGTCCCGGAATCTGAAGAAGATCAGGAAAAACTGGGCCAGGCTCTCGAAACTTGCCTTCGCGAAGCGCTCCACAAGCTGGACGAAATGCGTCGCGCCGAAGGAAAACATCTCGTTGCGGAGTTGCGCGAACGCCTCGCGCGCATTAGCGGACAGGCCGAACAGGTTCGCGGACTCGCCGAAACGTTACGTCCTTCGTTCGCTCGCCGGCTGGATGCGCGTCTCAAAGAATTGCTCGGCGGCACGTCCATCGATCCGGCTCGCATCGCTCAAGAGGCCGCGTTGCTTGCGGAACGCAGCGATATAAGTGAGGAATTAGACCGCCTGCGCAGCCATCTCCAGCAGTTTACCAAGCTGCTGGACGGCGCGGGTGAGCTGGGCAAGAAACTGGATTTCCTTTTGCAGGAGATGCATCGCGAGGCCAACACCCTGCTTTCCAAAACTCCCGGAGTAGAAAGCGAAGCCCTCGCTATCACCGGACTGGCTCTCGAAATCAAAGCGGAAATCGAAAAACTCCGCGAGCAGGTGCAGAACATCGAATGAGCACCGGGACTGAGGTCGCGCCGCTGGTGTTGATCGTTTCGGGCCCGTCGGGATCGGGAAAATCAACTCTGGTGCAGAAGATTCTCGAGCTGCCAGGCACGCTGCCGTCGGTCTCATGTACTACACGGGCGCGCCGCGCGACCGAGGCCAGCGGGAAATGCTATGATTTTGTTACCGAAGCGGAGTTCGACGCCATGGTCGCCCGCGGCGAATTCCTCGAGCATGCGCGCGTCTTCGGAAAATATTCCTACGGCACTCCAAAGAAGTGGCTGGAGGAATCGCGCAGGCGCGGTCTCGACTTGGTTCTTGAAATTGACGTGCAGGGTGCCGCGCAGGTAAAAGAAAAGCTGCCCGAGTCCGTGGCCATATTCATCCTGCCGCCTTCGCGCGAGGAACTGGAGCGCAGGCTGCGCAGCCGCGGACAGGATTCGAACGAGGAAATTGCCCGGCGCCTGGCGAAAGCGCACGATGAAATTGCGGCCTACGGAAAGTATTACGATTTTTGCGTCGTGAATGAAAGCGTGGAAATCGCGGGACGCGAAGTGCAGGCCATTGTAACCGCCCTACGCAGTTCGACCGAGCGGCGGCGGGCCCGGGTGGAGAAACTTCTGGCATCGTTTGGGGGGAAAGACTGAGATGACCGTGCAGACCAAAGCTCCGGAGAGCCAGTTTGCTTACGTAGTGTTGGCGGCAAGGCGCGCCCGGCAGATCATGGCCGGCGCCCCGCCGCTCATCGAGAATCCTAGGACGCAGAAGCCGACGCGCATTGCCTGCGAAGAGCTCGAGCACAGCCTGCTCGAATACGACTTCACGGAGCCGGCTTCCATCGACGAAGACAAGGACGGCAACAAGCGGCGCAAGTAGCGCGCCGCAGGTGCACGGATGCGAATTGCGCTTGGTGTGACCGGCGGCGTGGCGGCTTACAAGGCCGCGGAACTTGTGCGCCGCCTCCAGCAGGACGGGTTCAGTGTGCAGGTGGTGATGACTCGTAGCGCGCGGGAGTTCGTCGCGCCCCTGACCTTCGCAGCGCTCAGCGGCCAGAAAGTCATCATCGATCTCTTCAGCGATTCCTCTGGCGGGGAAGCCAATCTGGAAAGCGCAATCGAACACATCGCCGTCGCCCAGCGCACGGACCTGTTGCTTGTCGCTCCCGCGACCGCTGACATCATTGCCAAGTTTGCCCGTGGCATCGCCGACGATTTTCTAACCACGTTGTATCTTGCTTCGACTGCTCCGGTCATCATCGCGCCCGCAATGAACGTGAATATGTGGAATCACGCGGCGACGCAGGAAAATATCGAGATGCTTCGCGCGCGCGGCGTGATCGTCGTCAATCCTGATGAAGGTTATTTAGCTTGCGGCATGATTGGCGCCGGACGCCTCGCGGGACAAGAAGCAATCGTGGCGGCCGTGCGTGAAACACTGAAAGCGCAACGCGACCTGGAAGGCGAAACAGTTTTAATCACCGCGGGACCGACCTGCGAAGACCTGGATCCCGTGCGTTACATCACCAATCGTTCCTCGGGGAAAATGGGCTATGCCGTGGCCGAAGCAGCGGCCCGCCGTGGGGCAAAAGTTATTCTTGTGAGTGGCCCAACCAATCTGGAAGCGCCTGCGGGCGTCGAACGTATCGACGTTCGCAGCGCAAAAGAGATGCACCGCGCCGTGATGGAGCGGATTGCCGGGGCCTCCATCGCTATTCTTGCCGCTGCCGTCGCGGACTACCGCCCTATCGACCAGCACGCGGAAAAAATCAAGAAGGCCAATGCGCCGCTGACGATTTCTCTCGAACCGACGACGGACATCCTTGCGGATGTCGCGAAAAATAAGGGCCAGAAAACTGTCGTTGGCTTCGCCGCCGAAACGGACCATGTTGCTGAAAACGCGCGGAAAAAACTTTTGGCCAAGAACGCGGATTTGATTGTGGCCAACGACGTCGCCGCGGAGGGCGCCGGCTTCGATCATGATACAAATATCGTGACGCTCTTCTCGCGCGATGGCCGCGACCTCGCGCTGCCGAAAATGAGCAAAAGCGAAGTTGCTCAGCGCATTTTGGAAGAAGTCCTTCGCCTTCGAACGGTCTTCGATGGTGCCGCCGCGGCCAAGCGCTCCAGCGTTTGATTCCACCATGACCGAGCGCCTACCAGAGCCTCTGCAGAAAAAAATAGCCGGCCGCCTCCGCTTCTACGATGACCTTGGAATTCACTTGTTCTATCGAGATCGAAGTGCAACGTCACGCAAAGTATCATCCGCCATCGCTTTTGATTCGTCGCCATCGGTCCACGAGGAACACACTCTGCCGAAGCCCGCGCGGAAGCCCGAATTGCTAAAAGCCCTTTCCGGAATAACGCCAAGGGTTGCGTCACCGCCGTTGCCGATCGCCGTGGGACCCTCGCTCTTCGATGCCGCGGAGAAAATTGCGGACGACACGCTGCTTCGGGTTCGCGAGGATCTTGGCGAATGCACGCGATGCAAACTGCACAGCACACGGCACAAAATTGTTTTCGGCGAAGGCCATCCCAAAGCCGAGCTGGTTTTTGTCGGAGAAGGTCCCGGCGCCGATGAAGACGCACAAGGATTGCCCTTTGTCGGCCGCGCTGGGAAATTACTCACACAGATGATTGAAGCCATGGGATTACAACGCCAAGATGTTTACATTTGCAACGTGGTGAAATGCCGTCCCCCGGAGAATCGTCAGCCCGAAGAAGACGAGGTAAACACTTGCTCGCCATTTTTGTTGCGGCAGATTGACGTGATCGCCCCCAAAGTAATTGTTTGCCTGGGCGCGGTCGCCGCAAAAACCCTGCTTCAAACCAATCGCGGCATCTCACAATTCCGAGGGCAGTGGCTCGAATTTCGCGGAAGAAAATTGCTCGCCACGTATCACCCTGCCTATTTGCTGCGCAATCCGCCCGCAAAAAGCGAGGTCTGGAAGGATCTCCAAAAAGTAATGGCCGTCCTCGGCCTCGAAGTGAAGAAAGGCAAGTCTTCCTAACTCATCATGGGAATTCTGCTGGGCCTGCTGACGGCGCTGACCTGGGGCGGCGCGGATTTCATCGCGCGTTTCGCCACGCATCGAATGGGCGCGCTCCGTTCCATGTTGTACATGCAACTAACGGGCTTTTTTTTGCTTTCGTTTCTACTTCCCGCTCTCGGCGGTTGGGGGCATCTTGCGGATGGCTCCGGATGGCCGCCCTGGGCTTGGGGTTTCCTTGCTGGGAGCTTCAATGCGGTGTCGGGACTGGCGCTTTACCGGGCTTTTGAGATTGGAAAAATGTCCTTGGTGGCGCCGCTTTCGGCCAGTTATCCCGCCTTAACGCTGCTGCTTTCCTGGATGACCGGCGAGCGACTGAGCGTGGTCAGAATCGCGGGAATCCTTTGCACTCTCTTGGGTGTCGTGGTTGTTGCTGGCGGAGAAAAAACACCGGACCAGAATGATGCTGAGGCCGTGCGCCGGAGCGGCCGTGGAATCGGCTGGGCCATGTTTTCCGCCGTGGGCTTCGCGATGTTGTTTTGGTTGCTTGGCATTCGCGTGATTCCGCGCGTCGGCGCCATTCAAACTGTATGGATGATCCGTTTGACCAGTACGCTGCTTACGGGGGCGGCAATCTTCATTGCGAAACAGCCCTCGCGGCTTCCACGCGGCGAAGTGCGCTGGATGGTGCTGGGTATGGGGGCCATGGATACTGGCGCTTTTGCCCTCAGCAATCTGGGAATGAAAATGGAGCAGGTCGCGGTCATCACAGTTCTCAGTTCCTTGTACGGAGCAGTCACCGTGGGACTCGCGGCCATTTTTCTGCGCGAACACGTTTCGCGCTGGCAATGGTTCGGCATTATCACGATATTCGGCGGTATTTATTTGATTAGCAGATAGTTCCTGGCTGCGGGACCCGCATTGAGTCTGCCAATTCCAGCGTCATTTCCTCGTGCTGGTACACTACACGGCACGATGAGCTCTGTTTATTGCAACGTCGCGCTGCCGGTTCCACTCCGCACGACGTTCACCTATGCCGTGCCCCAGTTACTGCAAGCTAGCGTGCAATCGGGCAGCCGCGTCCTGGTACCTTTTCGAAGGCAGGTGATGGTCGGCGTCGTGCTGGAATTTGTCGAAAATCCCCCGCCGGACACGAAAGTCCGCGAGATTTCCCGGGTGCTCGATTTTGTTCCGGCGCTCACTCCAAAGCTTCTTGAGCTTGCCCGATGGATTGCGGGCTACTACCTCGGGCCCATCGGCGAAGTTTTTCGCGCGATGCTTCCGCCGCTTACGGAAATCAAAACGCAACAACTCATTGCATTGACTGAGGCGGGCCGCAAATTTGTGGAGCGCTCGAACGGTAGCGAGGCAACGGTAGCACTCACCCTCTTCGAGTCTGCCTTCTTGGCGAAATTAGGTAAGGGCAAAGGCGCGCTGCCCTTTGCGGGGTCGAAGATTGGCCTGGACGCCGCCGCACTGCAAAAACTGCAGCGCCATGGACTGCTCGAAATTCGAGAAATCGTGAAAGGCCGCGAGCGCAAGACGCAGCGCGTGATCGCGTGGAAGGGCGGCGGTACGGCGGATGAGGATTCACCGGCGAAAAAGAGCGAAGAGGATGATTACGCGGAGACGCAGAGTGCGCAGAGAAAGCACCGTGAAGAACGAGTGCGGGAATTGCTGGAAACGAAGCGCGGGCCGCTGCCCCTGCCGCAACTTCTCAAGCTGGCGCAGGTGACGCGCGCAGTGATCGGTCGCATGCTTCGCGACGGGCTGCTCGAAAGCTGGGAAGAGGCCATCGATCCGGCGGAAGATCCGTTCGACACCGGTTACACGCCGCCCGCCCACGAACTGAATGCCGAGCAGGAAAGCGCCTTCACAGAAATTCGTGCGCGATTCGAGTTAGGTGAATTCGGCGTGCAGTTGTTGCACGGCGTGACGGGCAGCGGCAAGACCGAAGTGTATCTACGCGCGGTACAAGACACGCTCGCACGCGGAAAAACAGCGATCATTCTTGTGCCCGAAATCGCGCTGACACTGTGGATCGGACGACAGTGCCGCTCGTGGTTCGGAGCGCGATTCGAGGGCGTGGCCGTTTTGCATTCCGCGCTGAGCGACGTGGAGCGGGCGAGAGAATGGTGGCGCGTGCGAAACGGCGAGGCCCGCGTCGTTGTTGGCACGCGTTCGGCGGTTTTCGCGCCGCTTGAAAGAATCGGGCTCATCATCGTCGACGAAGAGCAGGAAAACAGCTACAAGCAGGAAGAGACCCCGCGCTACCACGGACGCGACGTGGCCATCGTGCGTGCAAAAATGGAAAACGCGCTCGCGCTGCTCGGTTCCGCGACGCCTTCCATGGAAAGTTATCACCATGCGCGCGGCGGAAAATATGAATTGCTGACGATCGCGTCACGCGTGGCGGACCGTTCGTTGGCAAGCGTCGAGATCGTGGATCTGCGCGAGGAATTTCAGCAGACGCACCAGAGCAGTCCGATTTCCGCAAAACTGCACGCAGGAATTCAGGAATGCCTGGCGAACGGAACGCAAACGCTCGTGCTGATCAACCGGCGCGGATATTCCTGGTCGGTCTTGTGCCGAAGCTGTGGCGCCCCAGTGCAATGCGTAAATTGCAGCATTTCGATGACGCATCACAAGCAGCGCAACCGGCTGGAATGCCATTACTGCGGATCGATTCAGCCGATTCCGAAAATCTGCCCGAAGTGCCAGTCCAAGTATGTTTATTTTTTTGGCGCAGGGTCCGAGCACCTGGAAGAACGATTGCGCAAGGAATTTCCCGGGGCCCGCATTGCGCGGCTGGACCGGGACACAGCGCGCACGAAGCGACAGTACCAAGAGTTGTTGGGAGCGTTCGCCGGAGGCGCGCTGGACATTCTCGTCGGCACGCAGATGCTGGCGAAAGGCCACGATTTTCAGCGCGTGACGCTGGTTGGCGTCGTTAGCGCGGATTCGTCGCTGAGCATGCCGGATTTTCGCGCGGCGGAGAGAACTTTTCAACTGCTCACGCAGGTCGCGGGCCGGGCGGGGCGCGGCGAACTGCGCGGGCGCGTGCTGATCCAAACATTTTATCCGGAGCACTATGCGATCCAGGACGCGGTGCAGCAGGATTACGGCGCGTTCTTCCAGCGCGAGCTGCATTTCCGGCGAATGATGGCGTACCCGCCGTTCACGTCGCTGGCGAATGTGATCGTTCGCGACATGAATCTCGAGAAAGCGATTCGCTTTGCGCGGCAGCTTTCTGAATATTTTTCGCCGCATGACGGAAAGGAAGTGCGCATCCTGGGGCCGGCGACGGCGCCGCTGGCACGGCTGAAAAAAGAGCACCGGTTCCAGTTTCTCCTGAAATCGACGAAGCGCTCGGTGCTGACGAAGCTGCTGAGTGGGGCGATCGCGCATTGCGAGGCCAAAGAGATCCCGCAGACCGCGGTGTTAATGGATATGGATCCGTTGAGCTTATTGTAACCAACCGCTTGGGCCGCAACTTAAAGTTCTATTTTGTTCATCTTCACTAGCCGCTTCGTTTCCCGTTTCACCCGTGCCTTCGCTACGGTATACGGGACGTCTTGCCGCGCATTCCGTAGACAGCTTGCTATATGTTGGCTTTTGCTTGACCCCATTTACAACTCGGTTGTAGCCGTCCTCGACGGTGTAACTCACCGTACAGCCTTCCAATGGACAGGAATAACCTCTGAGCATCGCGTTCACCTTCATGCGTTCATTATGGGAGGGGCAAAGGGGTACGAGAGCGAGGCGATTCATCTTTGTGGAGCCTCCGAGCCTGATTCTACGTTCTCGTCTTTCTGCAACCGCATAGGCGAATATGCCGCCGAAGAACGAACAGATGCATAATACGATGCACATGCCGCCAAGATCACGCAGCCGCTGTGCAGTTTCCGAATAGTCCATCAAGCGCAGCCCGAAGCCGACCATCGGGGCAACCAGACCAACAACTCCCAAGGGCAGTACGAACCTGAAGAGATAGATGGACCACTGTTTTCTGCTTACTAATCCGAATGCTGAGATGAGCATCGGAATGAAATAAACGATGGACAAAAGAACGAGTCGCAAAACAAACGTGGCGTGGGATGGCGAGAGCGGGAATTCCACTGGAAGAACCTCTTGCTGGCCTCAAGACAGCCGCTTTCGTTCGGGGTTACAACAGGTCACCATCCGAAACCACCAAAATCAGATAGGAACCCACGCGGGCTCAGGCGAACATTAGAGACGGAACAATTCCGGGAACGTCTTTATTTCAACTTCCTGCGAGATCTCAACTTACGAAAAGCGTAATATGCAGTCAAGATGCAAGTCGTTGCGCTAGCGCAAGATCTTAGCGGGCACTCCGCTAAGACTCGCGGTGCGAATCTAGGCTTGCCATCAATCGATGCCACTCCTCGCATTCCGAAGGGGTTTATAACATAGTCTTGGGCAACTCCCGCACGCGTTATCGGAAGGGTTCGGTCTAGCACGGACTTGGGAGGTAAAATGGCGCAGAAGGAGTAGGATAAACCAATGCCGACTATTGAGGGGAAACAAGCACAGGTTTGGATTGATGCTTATGTGAAGAAGGCGGGGAAGCTTGAGGGTGTGACGAAGGCGCTACGGGCACTGGTGAAAAAGACACTAAAGGGGGGCGAGGAGTACGTAAATCCGTGGAAGATTCCGTCGTTTGATTCGAACGGACCGCTGTGCTGCCTCATGGTGGGTAAAGAGCATGTGACGTTTGCGTTCATGCGCGGGGCGGCACTGCCGGACCCGGAGAAGCTGCTGGAGGGAACAGGGAAGGGCGTGCGACACGTAAAACTGCGGAGCGTTGCCGAAGTGAAGAGGCCGGGAGTGAAGAAATTGATTGCACAGGCGGCGAAGCTGAATAGGAAGGACCCACCATCGGGGATGATGGTGGGGATGGAAAAGAGAAAGGCTAAAACGAGAAACAGGTAGATGGAAGCGAAGACAGCGTACGCCAAGTTGCAGTAGTTGATTGTGAATTTGCTTGAACAGATTGTCTTGTATCTGATTAGGCAGATAACCGGTAAAGTCCTGCTAGTACCAGGGAGCAAGCCGAACTTTTTCAGACCAAAAGCTAGCTACTTCTTGTCTGTAAGAGTTTTCTATGCTGTTCTCCCCAAACTTATTTCTCTCGGGTTTTCGCGGGAGTGAACCACAAATCCTGATAGTCGAAACTGAAATCGGCGAGCGGAGAGACGGCGGACATGGTGAAGTGATCGATGGCGCCGTCCGGCTTGAGCGTGAAGGTGACGAAGGCGTCCTCGACGGTGCGGTCGCGCCAGCGGGCCACGAACGTTTCGAATTGCCAGTGCTGGAGATCGCCCGCAGCCGCGGGTGTGTGGTCTAGCGTGAAAGTCAGATTGCCGTTCTCCAGGCGAATCGTGGCGGAGCCATACCATGCGTCGTTGTAGACGCCCGCATAACTTTGCAGGGGCAGCGAAGGCTGGTAATTGGCGGCACGTGCGGCGTTCAGTTTTTTTGTGATCTCCGCTGCGTCCTGTTCTTCCTTATCATCCCTCGCCTTAAATGCGGCGATCCAGTCAGTAGGTGGAACACCGAAGTAGCTGTCGAGCAGATGAAATAGGATCGAGTCAAATGCGCCGCCTGCCTCGGCGTTAGTTAGGATGACGATTCCAAGGTTTTCTTCGGGGACAAGCATCACGCGCGAAACATACCCCGCAACGCCACCTGTGTGCCCCACCAACTTTCTGCCGTGATAATCACGCAGAAACCAACCCAGTCCATAAGCCGAAAACTTCGGACGCAACGCCGCCACTGGCGAACTCCCCGTCCCAATGGGAAGGAGCGTTTGGGCCGCCCACATTTCGCGCGATTGGCGTTCGCTGAAGAGGCGCCCTTCACGATCGAGAAATTCTCCGTGATTCAATTGCAGCAACAGCCATTTCGACATTTCCGCCACGGAGGAGTTGATCGAGCCAGCAGGCGCGGCATTCGCGTGGTCGGCAATTTCGATTGGGCGCAGTGGGCCGCCCAATTTCGAATGGGGCCAGGCGAAATCGTCGCCTGCCTTGAACGCTTCCTTGCTCATATTTGTTGTGGTCATCCTCAGAGGCCGAAAGATGCGCTCGCGAACATAGTCTTCCCATGACTTCCCGGAAACGGCGGCCACGATTTGTCCCGCGGCGATATACATGAGGTTGTCGTAGGCAAATTGACTGCGGAAACTGGAGGCGGGCTTCATGAAGCGAAGCCGGTAGATGATCTCGTCGCGTGTGAAGGTGGATTTTGGCCAGAAGAGCAGGTCACCTTCACCTAGCCCCATACCGCTGCGATGGGTGAGCAGATCGCGGATGGTTATCTCGTGGGAGGCGTATGGGTCGTACATCTGAAAACCGGGGAGGCGTTCGTAAACGTGATCATCCCAAGAGAGTTTGCCTTCGTCGACGAGGGTGGCGAGGGCAGCCGAAGTAAACGCCTTTGTGTTGGAGCCGATGCCGAAGAGGGTATTTTCATCGACCGGAGTGGATTCGCCCATCTTGCGGATGCCGTAGCCTCTGGCGATGATGACTTTTCCGTCTTTCACGATGCCAATCGACAGACCGGGGACTTCAAATTTCATAGCGCGCGCGACGTAGGAGTCGAGATCATCGGACAGCGCGGTCTGCGCGATGAGCGACGATCTACACAAGAGAAACAGCACAGCTAAAAACAGACAATACACTCGCGATTTCTTCATTTGGATTTTGGGAGTCCTTTCTATTGCGATTGGCCAGGATTAAATCACAAAGGATGTGTTAGAAAGGGATTTTTTTGACAATCGTGTCTGCTTGAAGGATTCGTTTTCGATCCCCGATTCTCCGGACCTGGTACCCAGATTTGCGGAAAGTTGGCTTCCCGCATCAGTCTCAGCAGCAGTCGGGCGTCCTCACGGTCGGTCTTCTGCTTGCGGACTCGCTTGGTCTTAATCTCCGCCGCATCGCCGATCCATACCGACTCTCCCGATCGTTAAGCAAGCAAAGTTTACTCGGGTCGAGGAGCCGACATTGTCATGGAATCAAGTGCCGTACCAGGACTTCAGATGTCCTGCAACCCCGTTCGTCGCGCACTACACTCAATCGGGGGTGCAGCGTTATTGCCCCGCGAGGCCGTTCGCGCCGTGATGGCCGCAGGCAACGCACCGGAGGAAAAAACCGTGCGTTTTGCCGTCAGCAGAATTGTAACGGCCGACTATGTCGCTTTGCGCGTCGATGCCGTTGCCTTCGCTGGAATAGACTCCGGGCACCGGAACTTCCACGGTGATGAAGGAGCTGTCGCGCTGCACGAAGCCGTGCTGACTGCCGCCCTGGTCGAGGTAGAAACCGACAAGGTCTCCCTCAGGGTTGATGCCGGTAATCCAGGTGAACGTGGCATTGGGAACGTCGACAGGGGTGAACTTGCCGTTCGCGAGCGAAAAACCGTGGAACTGGTTACTGCCGTCGACGTAAGTGCCCAC
>DATKEV010000092.1:0-5128 GCA_035511855.1 Candidatus Udaeobacter sp. | reverse complement strand
CGGCCCGCAGCCCGCGAGTAACGCATACAACATGCGGTACGGCTCTTTAGCTTCATGCAGAATCGCTGTCATTTCGCCCCGATCAACGGTCGGCTGCTTCTGTTCGTCTACCTGGAACATCAATGAACTCGTCATCCCAGTCCCGCACGAAAAGCGGCTCGCCCCTCACGTCTCGCGCAGAAGCCACGACGGCTTTGACGACTCCTTTAAGTGAAAAGAGAAAAAGAGAGGTGTGCTCAAAAAGAGTTTGACAGAGCCAGCATTGTTATCTCGGAGAGATATCCGGTAAGCCGACCTGTGCCAATTGTCTGTCTTCATCGTGCGATTAGAATGAGGCTAGGTTAAACTGTGCCGGCCATGAGCGTCATCGACGAGGTCCTCGCTGCAAACGAAATTTACTCGCGCACGCATGAATTGCGCAAACTGACCCCGCGTCCCGAGCGCAAGCTCGCGGTGCTGACGTGTATGGATACCCGGCTTTCGATTCGCACCCTGGGCCTGAAAACGGGAGACGCGCACATCATCCGCAATGCCGGCGGCATCGTTACGGACGACACCCTGCGCTCCCTGCTGGTATCACACTATCTGCTGGGTACCGAAGAATTCATGGTCATCAATCACACCGATTGCGGATTGATGAGCACGAGCGAACAGGATTTGCGCACCCGAATCCAGAATCGCACCGGAACCGCCGCTGTTGCTCCCGCCTATTTCTACGCCTTCCAAAACATCGAAGAAAATGTGCGCCACCAATTGCAGAAGCTCCGCACCCATCCGTGGATTCCCAAGATTGTCGCCGTCCGCGGCTTCGTCTACGACGTCGCCAGCGGCCTTCTCCGTGAAATCATGGACGCCTGACCATGGCCCCGTAGTTTCTCGCCCCCAATCATTTTTTCCATTTGCACTTGCTCTAGTCGCTGGAATTGAAAGCGGTTGCACCAGTGCGGAATGCAGCTGCCCCCCCACGCCTGGCCGCATTCCAACCGCCGTCAGTCCGATAGACCCCGCTCAAGGCACGAATGCGCGGACCCTTCCTCAATAGCACTAAAATAGATTTGGTTTATCAACAAATCGGTTCCTGTCTCGCGCCAGCTTCGTGAAACAATGTAGAATTTCGCAGCGTGCTTTCATCGCCCCTGAGATGAAGAAACCTAAGCCGATCCGCAAATTGCTTGCTGCCAATCGTAGCGAAATCGCTATTCGTATCTTCCGAGCCGCGAACGAACTCGGCCTCCGCACCGTGGCCATCTATTCCCAGGAAGATCGCCTTGCCCTGCATCGCTTCAAGGCAGACGAAGCCTATCAGGTTGGCGTGGGCAAGGGGCCTGTGGAAGCCTATCTGGACATCGCCGGGATCGTCGCACTAGCAAAAGAGAAAGGCGTCGACGCCATTCATCCGGGCTATGGCTTTCTCTCAGAGAATCCCGCCTTCGCGCGTGCTTGCCAAAAAGCTGGCCTCACCTTCATCGGTCCTACCCCCGATCTTCTCGGTTTGCTGGGAGATAAGACGGCCGCACGGCGACTTGCCGCGTCCGCCGGTGTACCGGTCTTGCCGGGAGCGGAAGAGCCAGTCAAGTCAACCAGCGTGGCACACAAGGTCGCGCGCGAGACAGGCTATCCGGTCATCGTCAAAGCTGCCATGGGCGGCGGTGGCCGCGGTATGCGCGTTATTCGTGACTCCACGCAGCTTACAGCACTCCTTGAGGAAGCGCAGAGCGAAGCGCGCTCTGCTTTTGGCGATGCCTCTGTCTTCCTCGAAAAATATCTGCCTCACGCCCGCCATTTGGAAGTTCAGATTCTCGCCGATCATCACGGTAATTTGCTGCATCTATACGAACGCGACTGCTCTGTGCAGCGCCGCCATCAAAAAGTCGTCGAGGTAGCTCCGGCCGCGAATCTCCCGGCGAGCGTTCGGCACGAGCTCTGCGAAGCGGCCGTGCAACTCGCACGCAAGGCAAACTACCGCAATGCCGGCACGGTCGAATTTCTCTATGACGTCGATTCACGGAAGTGGTATTTCATCGAGGTCAATCCGCGCATCCAGGTCGAGCACACCGTCACCGAGATGGTCACCGGCATCGATCTCGTGCGTTCACAGATTCTTGTGGCACAAGATCACAAGTTGCACGAAGCTCCGCTTGCCTTGCCGAAGCAGGAAAACCTTCCCCTCAACGGCACTGCTCTCCAATGTCGTGTGACGACAGAGGATCCCGGGAACAATTTCACCCCGGACTACGGAAAAATTTCCACCTACCGTTCTCCCGCAGGCTTCGGCATTCGCCTCGATGGCGGCACAGCCTACGCGGGAGCGGTGCTCGCCGCTTATTACGACTCACTACTCGTCAAAGTCACTGCCTGGGGCGCGAATCTTCCAGAGGCTTGCCAGCGCATGGACCGGGCTCTCCGCGAATTTCGCATCCGCGGCGTGAAAACGAACATCCCCTTCGCCGAAAACGTGGTAAATCACCCGAAGTTTCGCGCAGGGGAAGTCACGACGTCTTTCCTCGACGAGTCTCCCGAACTTTTTCGGTTCCCCAGCCGGGGCGATCGCGCCACCAAACTGCTCTCCTATCTCGGTGATATCATTCTCAACGGCAATCCGGAAGTGAAAGGGACGCAAGTCCGTCAATCATTCGAAACTCCTATCATTCCCGCGGCCACCGGAACCGCCCAGCCGTCCGGAACGCGGCAACTCCTACAGAAGCTCGGTCCGAAGAAATTTGCCGCCTGGGCAAGGAAAGAAAAGCGCCTGCTCATCACCGACACTACTTTCCGTGACGCGCATCAATCGCTTATGGCCACGCGCGTCCGCACCTACGATCTGCTCGCAACTGCCAGCGCTGTCGCGCAGCGATTGCCTAATTTGTTCAGTCTCGAGATGTGGGGCGGCGCCACCTTCGATACGGCATTGCGCTTTCTCCGCGAAGATCCCTGGCAGCGCCTGCGTGCGCTCCGCGAACGTATCCCCAACATTTGTTTTCAGATGCTCCTCCGTGGCGCCAATGCCGTCGGATACGCTTCTTATCCAGATAACGTGATCGTCGAATTCGTCCGCGAAGCATATTCCCAGGGCATTGACATTTTCCGCATCTTCGACTCCCTTAATTCCATTGAGAACATGCGCGTTTCGATTGACGCTGCTCTGGAGACAGGCGCCGTCTGCGAAACGGCAATTTGTTATACGGGCGACATCTTTGACAAAGGTCGGCCCAAATACTCGCTCAACTACTACGTGACCTTGGCCGGGCAGCTCGCAGAGCTCGGCGCGCACTTTCTGGCGATCAAAGATATGGCCGGCTTATGCAAGCCCTACGCCGCGTTCGAATTGGTGAAGGCGCTTCGCGAGGAAATCTCCATCCCAATCCACTTCCACACCCACGATACCAGCGGTATTAATTCCTCTTCGGTTCTGAGAGCGGCCGACGCCGGGGTCGACGTTGCAGATGCTGCCATCGCCGCCATGAGCGGTGGCACCAGCCAGCCGAATCTCAATTCCATCGTCGAAGCGTTGCGCCATACCGCGCGCGACACGCAACTCGATATCGAGGCGCTGAATGAGTGCTCTGATTACTGGGAAACAGTGCGCACCTTTTATTTGCCGTTCGATTCGGGTCCCAAGGCCGGCTCTGCGCGCCTCTACCAGCATGAGATTCCGGGCGGCCAGTACACAAACTTGCGCCAGCAGGCCGCTGCCATGGGCCTCGCTCGCCGCTGGCGCGAAGTCGAAAAAACGTACGCCGAGGTAAACCACCTTTTTGGCGACATCGTCAAAGTCACACCTTCGAGCAAAGTCGTCGGCGACATGGCGCTTTTCCTGATGGCCAAAGAGATGCGGCCTGCGGACGTTTTAAAGCTTGACGAAAAACATGACGTCTCCTTTCCCAATTCTGTCGTCGAAATGTTTTCTGGCGGTCTCGGCGTCCCTCCCGGAGGCTGGCCTAAGAGGCTGCAAAGGGTTATTCTTCGCGGGCACGCTCCAATGTGTGGACGTCCAAGTGCGAATTTGGAGCCCGTGAAGTTCGACGAGGAACAGAAGTCACTCGAAAACAGACTTGGCCATCCTGTCCGCCGTGATGATCTCTTGAGCTATCTGCTCTATCCTGAGGTTTTCCCGCAATACGACAAGTTCCGACAGAACTATTCTGACGTCGGTGTCCTGCCAACACCCGTGTTTTTCTATGGGCTAAAGTCTGGCGAGGAAATTACTGTCGAGATCGAATCCGGCAAGTCGCTCATCATCAAGTTTCTGACGTTCAGCGAACCCCATCCCGATGGAACGCGCACGCTCTTTTTCGAACTAAATGGCCAGCCGCGTGAAGTAAACGTTCGCGATAGCGCGCTGCGCATCGTAGAGCGCACACATCCGAAGGCAGACCCCGCCGACCCCGGGCAGGTCGCCGCGCCGACCGCGGGAATCATCACTGGCATTGCTGTCGAAGCAAATCACTCCATCGAACGCGGAGCAAAACTCTTGACACTCGAAGCCATGAAGATGCAGTCCAATATCTACGCGCCCATTTCAGGGCACATCGTGAAGCTTTTGGTGGCACCAGGCCAGCACGTCGAAGCGAAAGACCTCCTGGTGACGATCGCGCTGTGAGTCCCGCGGAGCTCTGCAGACACGAAAATTTCTGCTCGCGCTGCGTAGCGTGACTGGAAGCAAATGGGCCGTCATTTTCAGGATGTCCATATAGCTCTCGGTTTTTGAATCATTTCCTGGCGACCAAAGGCCCAGTGGGAGTGCGCTTGCGGGTTACGAACGTAGAAGCGACCTAACGGGACTTTCGACGTGCTAGGATGAGCACGTTCGAACCCCATCTCGTCCACCAAATACTTAATGCTTAAGGCCCCCTCCAGCACGGTGAATTGCTTCACAAGAGCAGGATGGGGGTGTTCCCCCATCACACGCGCGCCGGTCACGCGGCTAGCAGGGTTATCCCAGGGACGCTCCAAGATCACCGAGCGTTCCCCTGTAACGGGATTCTCGCAGACCTCGCCGACTTTTATGGGTCTGCGATCCGGCGGGCCGTTCGGGTCGGGGTGCGACATTCGCGCCCAAGTCTCGCATAGGGGACGTTTGGTCGCCCATTGGAAACCGGCAGAGTATGATGTGTGCGGTTTTCGAGAA
>DATKEV010000091.1:0-43175 GCA_035511855.1 Candidatus Udaeobacter sp. | reverse complement strand
TTGTCAGCCTCGAAGTATCGCCGTATCTGGCGATGGACACCAAAGGCACCATCGCCGAGGCCGAGCGGCTCTGGAAAGAGGTCCATCGCCGCAACCTGATGGTCAAGGTGCCGGCGACGCCGGAAGGCCTGCCCGCGATTCAGCATCTGATCGGCGAGGGCATCAGCATCAACATCACGCTGTTGTTCTCGCAAAAGACCTATGTCGAGGTCGCCGAGGCCTATCTCGCCGGTCTCGAAAAATATGTCGCCGGCGGCGGCGATCCCTCCCATGTCGCCAGCGTCGCCAGCTTCTTCGTCAGCCGCATCGACACGCTGGTGGACAGCAAGATCGACGAGAAACTCAAGAGCCCCAAGGACGCCGGGCAAAATGCTCTGCTCGAAAGCGTTCGCGGCAAAGTGGCCATCGCCAACGCCAGGCTCACTTACAAAAAATATCTCGAACTGTTCGGCGGCCCGCGCTGGAAGGCTCTCTCGGCCAAGGGCGCGCAGACGCAGCGCCTCCTGTGGGCCAGCACCAGCACAAAAAATCCGAAGTACCGTGATGTACTCTACGTGGAGGAACTGATCGGCGCCGATACCGTGGACACCATTCCGCCGGCGACATTCGATGCCTTCCGCGATCACGGCAAATTGCGCCCCAGCCTTACGGAAAACGTCGAGGGCGCCGCAAAAACCATGGCCGATCTCGCCAAGGCTGGAATTTCCATGGAGGAAGTGACGGACAAGCTCATGGTCGACGGCGTGAAACTCTTCGCCGACGCCTTCAAAACTTTGCTGGCGGCCGTGGGCAAGAGCGCCGGGGTGCAAGGGTGAGTTTAAACCGCCAATCCTACAATCTGCCCCCTCAGCTTGCAGGCGCGGTTTCCGCTTCTCTTGAGGATTGGAAAAAGAACGACAAGGTCGCGCGCCTATGGCAGAAGGACGCTTCGCTCTGGAGCGGCACGGACGAGAGCAACTGGCTTGGCTGGCTGACCATCACCGAAGAACAGCTCGCACACATTGACGCGCTCAAGCAAATCGCCGAAGACGTGAAGAAGGCGCGTTTCAAACACGCCCTGCTGCTTGGCATGGGCGGCTCGAGCCTTTGTCCCGAAGTCCTGCGCATGACCTTCGGAAAGATCAAAGGGTTTCCCGAGCTTCATGTTCTGGATTCCACCGATCCCGTCCAAATCAAAGCCGTCGAAGCAAAGCTCGACCTCAAGAGCACCATCTGCATCGTCTCCAGCAAGTCGGGCAGCACGCTCGAACCCAACATCTACAGACAATACTTCTTCGATCGCGTGAAATCCAAAGTTGGCGAAAAAGAAGCCGGCAACCGCTTCATCGCCATCACCGATCCGGGCTCGAAGATGCAGCAGGTCGCTGAAGCCGACAAATTCCGCAAGATTTTCATGGGCGTGCCCAGCATCGGCGGCCGGTACTCCGCGCTTTCCAACTTCGGCATGGTCCCAGCCGCAGTAATGGGCCTCGATGTGGCAAAATTCCTGAACACTACGGCAGAAATGGTGCCGGCGTGCGGCGCTTCGGTTGCCGCTGACGCAAATCCCGGAGTCATTCTTGGCACCATCATGGGTGTGGCAGCCAATTACGGCCGGGACAAGCTCACCATCATGGCTTCCCCCGGAATTTTCGATCTCGGCGCTTGGCTCGAACAATTGATCGCCGAGTCCACCGGAAAAATTGGCAAGGGCATCATTCCTGTTGATCGTGAGCGCCCCGCCAGGCCCTTTGTCTACGGCAGCGATCGCGTCTTCGCCTATCTGCGTCTGGCGTCCAAGCCTGACCGGGCGCAGGATTCAGCGGTCGCCGCTCTTGAAAAGGCCGGCCACCCGGTTGTACGCATCAATCTTTCGAACACGTTCAGTCTGGGCCAGGAATTTTTCCGCTGGGAAATCGCCACAGCCGTGGCCGGCTCCATCATCGGCATCAATGCCTTTAACCAGCCGGACGTTGAGGCCAGCAAAATCGAAACGCGCAAGCTAACCACCCAATACGAAACCACCGGAAGTCTTCCCCCGGAATCGCCCTTCTTTGAAGAAAAAGGCATCAAGCTCTTTGCCGACGAGAAGAACACCGCCGCTCTGAAGGGCGGGTCGAAACTTTCCGATGTTCTGAAAGCGCACTTGGGCCGAGCGCGCGCCGGCGACTACTTCGCCGTTCTCGGCTACATTCCCATGAATGCGGCAAACGAAAAGGCTTTGCAGTCCATCCGGCACTCGGTGCGCGAAAAGAAAAAAATCGCCACGGTGCTCGGCTTCGGCCCGCGCTTTCTGCACTCCACCGGACAAGCCTACAAGGGCGGCCCAAACAGCGGCATTTTTCTGCAGATTACCTGCGATGACGCGAAGGACCTCGCTGTGCCCGGACAAAAATATACTTTTGGCGTGGTGAAGGCCGCCCAGGCGCGTGGCGACTTCGCGGTACTCGCCGAACGCGGCCGCCGCGCCTTGCGCGTCCATCTCGGAAAAAGCCTGAAAACCGGGCTCGCGACGCTGGCCAAAGCCGTACAAAAAGCAATCGCCTGACGCGCAAGACCATTTCTTTCAACTGACTCGAGGAGCGGACACGATGCAGCTGGGCATGATCGGACTCGGAAGAATGGGCGCTAACATGGTGCGCCGCCTGCAAAAGAACGGTCACAAGTGCGTTGTGTACGACCGCAGCGCCGATTCGGTGAAACAACTCGAAGGCGAAGGCGCGACGGGTTCAACCTCTCTCGATGACTTTGTCAAGAAGCTGCAGAAACCCCGCGCCGTCTGGCTGATGGTGCCTGCCGCCGTGGTCGACGCCTCACTCCATGATCTCCTGGGTAAGCTCGAAAAGGGCGACGTCGTCATCGATGGGGGAAATTCCTATTACATCGACGACATTCGTCGCGCCAAAGAACTCTCCGCCAAAGGAATTCACTATTGCGACGTCGGCACCAGCGGCGGCGTCTGGGGCCTTGAGCGCGGCTACTGCCAGATGATCGGCGGCGAGACGGATGTCGTGAAGCGCCTCGATCCCATTTTCAAGACGCTTGCGCCGGGACGCGGCAACGTCGACCGCACTCCAGGACGCGATAAAGTGGGCGGCACTGCCGAAGAAGGCTACCTGCACTGCGGCCCTTCCGGCGCCGGCCACTTCGTCAAGATGGTTCACAACGGCATCGAGTACGGCTTGATGGCCGCCTACGCTGAGGGCCTCAACATTTTAAAACACGCCAACGCCGGCAAGTCGCATCGTGAAGCCGACGCCGAGACCACCCCCCTCCGCAGTCCCGAACACTATCAATATGACTTCAACCTCGCCGACGTCACCGAAGTTTGGCGCCGCGGCAGCGTTGTGGCTTCCTGGCTGCTCGACCTGACCGCCATTTCCTTGTTCGACCAGCCTACCCTCGAGCGTTTTTCCGGCCGCGTCTCCGATTCCGGCGAAGGCCGCTGGACCATTCTCGCAGCCATCGAATCGACAACTCCCGCGCCGGTGTTGAGCGCCTCGCTTTACCAGCGCTTTACGTCGCGCGGCGAAGATGATTTTGCCGGCAAAGTGCTTTCCGCCATGCGCTTTCAGTTCGGCGGGCACATCGAGAAAAAGTCTGGTCATTGAGATTTTAGAAAACTACCCGGCGTCCAAAGAAAAGGCAGGAAGTCCCGCTCATGAGCTTGAACCATCCCGACGCGAATCCCACCGCCGCCCCTTGCGTCATGATTATTTTTGGCGCGACCGGCGACCTCACCAAGCGCAAACTCATCCCCGCGCTCTGCAACCTGGCGCAAGACAATGTCCTGCCCAAACAGTTCGCCATCGTGGGTTTTGCCGGCAACGATTTCGACACCGCCAGCTTTCGAAAAATGCTAGCCGAAGAAATCCCTAAGTACGCTCCCGCGCCTTTCGACTCGAAGATCTGGGACTGGATGATCGAACGCATCTACTACGTCAAAGGAGACTTCCAGGACACCGAGGCTTACAAGCGCTTGGACCAACAAATCAAGGAAGCCGACAAGGAACACAACACGCTTGGCAACCGGTTCTTTTATCTCGCGGTCGCGCCCCGCTTTTTCTCCCCCATAGCGAAAATGCTCGGCGATTGCTGTCTCTCAAACGAGGGAAACGGCCGCTGGGCGCGGGTGATTGTCGAAAAGCCGTTCGGCCATGATCTCGAGTCGGCCAAGCAACTGAACCAGGAATTGAAGCAAGTCCTGAATGAGAATCAGATCTACCGCATCGACCACTACCTCGGCAAAGAGACCGTGCAGAACGTCATGGTCTTCCGCTTTTCCAATAACATCATCGAGCCGCTCTGGAACCGTAACTACGTCGACCACGTGCAAATCACCGCTGCCGAAACCGTGGGCGTCGAGCACCGCGGCGGCTTTTATGAGACTGCCGGCGCCCTCCGTGACATGGTGCCGAACCATCTCTTTCAATTGCTCACCATGACTGCGATGGAGCCTCCCATCTCCTTCGACGCCGACGAGGTTCGCAACAAGCAGGCGGAAGTGCTGCACGCCGTCCAGCCGCTGGACCCCGAAGACGTCTTGAAAAATATGGTGCGGGGGCAATACGGCGGAGGCCTGGTCGACGGCCAGCGCGTCCCGGGTTATCGCAGCGAGCCCGATGTCGCACCCGATTCGAACACCGAGACTTTTGTCGCCTTGAAATTACAGATTGACAACTGGCGCTGGGCCGGCGTGCCGTTCTATCTTCGAACCGGCAAATGCCTCGCCCAGCGCATGACGGAGATTGTCATCCAATTTCGCCGCACGCCTTTTGTCCTATTCCGCAACACAACGGTCCGAAATCTGGCGACCAACCGTCTGGTCATCCACATTCAGCCCGATGAGGGCATTTCTCTCAGCTTCGGCGCAAAGGTACCCGGCTCGGTCATGAAACTCGGCCTCGTCAACATGGATTTCGATTACAACACTTATTTCGGCGTCGAGCACAGCACCGGCTATGAGCGCCTCTTGCGCGATTGCATGGCTGGGGATGCCACGCTTTTCCAGCGCGCCGACATGGTTGAGGCTGGTTGGAATGTCATCCAGCCAATTCTTGATGTCTGGCACGCGCTGCCCGCCCGTGGCTTCCCGAATTATGCGGCTGGTTCGTGGGGTCCGGTCGAAGCCGAAGAGTTGCTCGAAAAGGACGGTCGTTCCTGGCGCCGCCCCGGCGAAGAGGAAGTCGACAAGCGCGGCCGCATCGCCACGCCTGAGCGCACCGGGATCATTACCTAAGGAGAGGCCGCGTGGAGCGCGAGATTCGTGTCCTTGCCGACGGAGCAGCTATCGCGAAGCGCGCCGCGCAGGAATTCGTCCAAGCCACCGCAACCGCCGTGCGCGAAAGAGGCTCCTTCAACGTGGCCCTCGCCGGAGGCTCCACTCCCAAAGCACTCTACAGCCTCCTCGCCACCGATCCTGCGCCTCGCTCTCAAGTCTCTTGGGATAAAATACATCTGTTCTTCGGCGACGAACGCCACGTCGGCCCCGGTCATCCGGACAGCAACTTCCGCATGGCCACCGAGGCGATGATTTCTCGAGTCCCGCTGGCCAAAGACCAAGTGGTCCGAATCAAGGGCGAGTATCAGGATGCCGAAGAAGCGGCGCGCGAATACGAGCAAACGCTTCAATCGTATTTCAAGCTGAAGACCGGCGAGTACCCCCGCTTTGATCTCTTGCTAGCCGGAATGGGCAACGAAGGACACACGCTTTCGCTTTTCCCCGGAACCAAGGCGTTGCACGCCGACGGACGCATCGCGGTGCGAAATTGGGTGGGCAAGCTGTATACAGACAGAATTACCCTGACTGCGCCAGCAGCGAGTAACGCCGCGCAAATCATTTTTATGGTGACGGGGGCAGACAAGGCTTCGGCGCTGAAAGCCGTTTTGGAAGGGCCGTACGAACCGGAACAATTGCCCGCGCAACTGCTTCAGCCAAAAAACGGAAAATTGCTTTGGCTGGTGGACGCCGCCGCTGGCGGCATGCTTGCCTCAGGAATTCGAGATTAACGGACTGCCTCGCAGTCGCAGTATAATTGGCCGCTTCGCTGACACGCGTAAGGCAAGGAGAAAGAAATGGCAACAACCTTGACATCAGGAAAAATCGATACCTATCTCGGCGCAAAAGCAGATTCTTTGCTGGGATTTAAGTCTCCAAAGATCGCCAAGGAGCGCTTGCATCTTCCCGGCCCTGACTTCGTCGATCGCGTTTACGCTTCCACCGATCGCAATGTCCGCGTGCTTACAAATTTGCAGCGCATGTTCAGCCACGGCCGGCTGAGCGGCACCGGCTATCTCTCGATTCTTCCCGTTGACCAGGGCATCGAGCATTCCGGCGGGGCCAGCTTCGCGAAAAATCCCGACTATTTCGACGGCGGAAACATCGTCAAGCTGGCCATCGAAGGCGGCTGCAATGCCGTGGCCTCCACTTTCGGCGTGCTCGGCTCCGTCGCGCGCAAGTACGCCCACAAAATCCCCTTCATCGTGAAGATGAACCACAATGAGCTGCTCACCTTCCCCAATCGCTTCGATCAAGTGCTCTTCGGCACCGTGCAGCAGGCCTACGACATGGGCGCGGCCGCCGTCGGCGCCACCATCTACTTCGGCTCCGACCAAAGCACCCGCCAGATCGTCGAGATCAGCCAGGCCTTCGCGCACGCCCACCAGCTCGGCATGGCCGCTGTTCTCTGGTGCTACCTACGCAACAGCGCCTTCAAGAAGGATAAGGACTATCACCTCTCCGCGGACCTCACCGGCCAGGCCAACCATCTCGGCGTGACCATCGAAGCCGACATCATCAAGCAAAAGCTCCCGGAAAATAACGGCGGCTATCAGGCCCTCAACATGGGCGATTCCAGTTACGGCAAATTCGACAAGCGCATCTACACCGACCTCAGCAGCGATCATCCCATCGACCTGACCCGCTACCAGGTCGCCAACTGCTACATGGGCCGCGCGGGCCTCATAAACAGCGGCGGCGCTTCCGGCGCCAACGACTTCGAAGAAGCCGTCGCCACCGCCGTCATCAACAAGCGCGCGGGCGGCACCGGCCTCATCTCCGGCCGCAAAGCTTTCCAGCGCCCCATGAAAGAAGGCGTCCAGCTCCTCAACGCCATTCAGGACGTCTACCTCAGCCCCGACGTCACCATCGCTTAGCTGGACCAGCTGTGCGTTGGAATCCTCGGGCTTCGGCACGCGAGAATTCTCCGCGGCATTGCTCTTCCTGAAGCCCAAAGCATTTGAAACAAAAACCCGTCTGCCGCATCACACTCACGAACGAAACATAAGGAGATCATTGTGGCCAATAGGCTGGAAGGCAAAACCGTCGCCATCACCGGCGGCGATCAAGGAATTGGACGGGCCATCGTCGAGCAGCTCGCCCAGGAAGGCGCGAACGTCGCATTTGGTTATCGATCAAACAAAGCAGGCGCAGATGAGACGGCTGCCGCCGTCACGGCCCTGGGCCGCAAGGCGTCGGCCATTCAAGCTGACGTCGGCAAAGTCGCGGATGGCCGGCGCTTCATCATGGAAGCCGTTGCGGAACTGGGCGGCGTCGACATTCTCGTGAACAACGCGGGCCTCGAGCGCCGCGCCGATTTCTGGGACGCCACCGAAGTCGATTATGATGCGGTGATGAACGTTAATCTGAAGGGCGTGTTCTTCCTCACTCAAGCGTTTGTGAAGCACCGCATGCAAGCCAAGAAGGGCGGAAAAGTCATCAACATCAGCTCCGTCCACGAGGAGCTGCCGTTTCCCCACTTCACTTCCTACTGCGCCAGCAAAGGTGGCCTGAAAATGATGACCCGCAATCTTTCCATCGAGCTCGCCCCGCTCGGCATCACCATCAACAATATCGCTCCCGGCGCCATTGAAACGCCCATCAACGCAAAGCTTTTGAACGACCCGGCGAAACTCAATGCCCTGCTCGCGAATATTCCGCTCAAGCGTCTCGGCCAGCCGCAGGACGTCGCTTCGCTGGCCGCGTTTCTCGCGTCCGCGGATTCTGATTACTCCACCGGCACAACTTTCTTCGTCGATGGCGGATTGACCTGGAACTATCAGGAGCAATAGGAGAAAAACTGGCCCCGGAACGAGAGCGTCTCTCAGGCGTGCATTAGGGAAGCAGACCGGGCGGCCTGCAACAGCTTGCGGGCGTTTTCGCGGATGTCGCCTCGTCCGAAGACCGCGTTGCCCGCAACCAGCAGCTCGGCCCCGGCGCGGACCACGTCGCCGACCGTATCGAGCGCAACCCCGCCGTCAACTTCGATGCGGTAGGTCAGGCCAAGCTGCTCGCGAACTTCCACGAGTGTCTTGATTTTTTGAAGAGCGCCCGGAATAAAGCTCTGCGCTCCGAATCCCGGATTCACGGACATCACCAAAACGTGATGGACGATGTCCAAAACCTCGTCCAGCGTATACACCGGCGTGGCCGGATTGATGACCACGCCTGACTTGCAGCCGTGCGACTCGATGAGCTGGAGCGTGCGATGGAGATGCACGCAAGCTTCCTGGTGAACGGAAATCCAACTGGCCCCCGCCGCGGCGAATGCGGGAATAAATTCGTCGGGGTTTTCAATCATCAAGTGGCAGTCGAAAATCGTGTCGGGAAGCGCTTTCCGGAGCGATGCTACGACGAGCGGCCCGATCGTAATGTTCGGCACAAAGTGGCCGTCCATCACGTCAACATGAAGCACGGAGCCGCCGCCATCCAGCGCGGCTTTTGCTTCTTCGCCAAGCCGCGCGAAATTGGCGGACAAAATCGAAGGTGCGAGTTCGATGGCCATATTCGGCGTAGCGCTCCTTCCCTTCCTTCGCAGATGCACGGTATATCGTGCCCCGCGCCAAAGCGCAACGGGAAAAGCGATTATACGCGGAGAGTCTTTGGTGCCCCCAAAAAAGTGAGGTGCCGCTGCCCGCGCGGCGCACGGCGACTCACCAAGGAATCGTGCAACATAGTTCGCTGCTCTCCCGCGCCATGCGCCGTGGCGCAGCAGGTCCAGTTCCCATTCCAGGCCTGATCGCCAGCGCCCTCAAGCAGCATCGTGCAGCTGGGCGCAGTAATCCCGGAACCTGCCTTGCGCGGCTGGAACATCTCCTAGGGCGCAAAAAACCGCCAGAACAAGACAATTGAAAACGCGCTTTGACTGGCGTACATTTTGGTCCGGGAGAGTTAAGCCAAAAAATGCGTCGCTGGCAAGTTCAGCCCATTCTCTTTTTATGCGCGCTCCTCTTTCTCATTCCGTTTGGCGGACCCATCACTGCCGATTCGCCGGAAGTGCCCGTCGTTGATGCCGGCCTCGGCTCCTGCCGCGCGGATTTCACGGTGAAAGACGGCGCGGGCAAGCCTATTTTTGATGCCAAGATTAGCGTGACGATCAAGTACGGGTTCTGGAACAAGCGCAAGACGGAGCTCGAAATCGGCACCAACAGCGATGGCAAGGCCCGCATCACGGGGTTGCCCAATCTCCCGAAGAAGCCGCTGGATTTTTCCATCAAGAGCGGCAACGTATCGAGTACTGTTACTGACGATCCCTCAACCAACTGCAATGCGGTCTTCGATGTCACTCTGACCGTTCATTAATCTCTGGATGGTCCCGGAAGGGTGCAACGCCGCTCGCTGCTCTGGCGCGCCAGTTCGAGGAGACGCATGACGTCCAGCGCCCACTCCGGGGTAACAGCCAATCTTGCGCGCCCGAGAAGCGCGTCACGCACATTCGAATAGTAATCCCGGTAATCGCAGTTGGCCGAAGGAATGCGCCGCTGTTCGAACGAATCTCCCGCGGCAACCGTCAGAACGCCCCAATTCTCTTCTGGCTCGGCGCCCCAAGCGGTATCGTTCGGAACGTAGCCACGTCGAAGATTGTTCTCTTGCGGATCGAAAGTTTGCTTCACGAAGCTGCCCTGCGTCCCGAGCACCACAAACCGCGGTCGAGGCGCCGCGGCGAGGATGCTGGATCGAAGCACGGCGCGCATCCCGTTCGAGTAGTGGAGCATGATATCGAAAGCATCGTCGGCGACGGCGTTTTCCCGTTCGATTCGAACGTCCGCCGTTACGGCCTCGGGTAAACCAAAAAGGACGAGTGCGTGATCGATCAGGTGCGGCGCAATATCAAACAAAATGCCGCTGCCGGGACGCGACGTTTCGCGCCAGGCGCCCGGCTTGAGTTGCGGGCGATAGCGATCGTAGCTCGTTTCGAATCGCACGATGCGTCCTAGCGTCCCATCCGCGACAAGCCGGCGGATGGCGTGGAAATCGCCATCGTAGCGGCGATTCTGATACACCGTCAGGACGCGGCCCGTCTCCTTGGCCATCTCGACGAGGGCCTTGGCTTCCTCAAGCGTTGCAGCAAACGGTTTGTCGACCACCACGTCGCGACCCGCTTCGAGGCACTGCCGCGCAAACGAATAATGCGTGTCGTTGGGTGTGGCAATGACAATGAGCCGGATTTTCTTCATCGCAAGAAGTTCGTCGAGGCTCCGCACGATTCGAATGTCCGGATACTTCTCCGCTGCCTCGTTGCCCTTGCGCTCGAGAATCGCGGCGAGACGCAAATCCGGCACCGCCCGGATCACCGGCGCGTGGAACGCGCGGCCGGCAAGGCCGAATCCGATGAGGCCCACGTCAATCATAGCAAAGCATTTTTCTCCCCTAGGGAACGGTAAAGAGTAACGAATTTCCTGATGCTCCGCAGAATTATTTTTTGATCGCTGGGGCTGCCAGGTTGCTTGAAATCGCCGCGTACCTCAGAATGACCAATTACCCATGAGCGAACAAAATCGAGCCTTCACAGAATCGAAAAGCTACTGCCATCTGCTAGCTTTGCTATTCGCCGGCTTTGTGCTGAGCGGAATAGCTACGACGATCATCGGTCCGATGTTGCCGATTTTCATCCGCAGATGGTCTCTCGATGATGGGCAGGCTGGTCTTTTCCCCACCATTCAATTCCTGGCCGCATTGGGGGGCACTTTAGCATCAAGCGCGATTGCCGCCTGGCGGGGATATCGCCCGGCGTTGGTTGCGGGTTACGCCCTAATGGGAGGGGGTCTGGCATCCCTCAACGCAGGTTCGCACGCCGTGGCTCTAGCGGCTACCGCAGCTTTCGGCTTGGGCTATGGGTTGGTCACTCCGGGAACAAATTTGTTCGTTGCGGAATTGGGAGGAGCAAAGAATGCGTCGCTGTTGAGCCAGCTGAATTTCGCGTGGGGCGCGGGAGCGATGGCCTGTTCCCCGTTGATCGCCTTGGCGCTGAGACGCGACGGGCTGAATCTATTGCTGAGGGGCGCGGCCATCTTTGGTGGCGTTCTCGTCCTGGGCTTGCTGTTCGCCTCCTTCGGCGCGCAAAGATACGAAAAAGATGTGAATACGGCGAGCGCTTCCTCCCTGCCGATCGGATTAGGAGTCACGCTGGCGCTGGCCGCCATGTTTTTCATCTATGTGGCGATGGAAAACGGCATTGGCATTTGGGCCGCCGAATATGCTAAGCGGCTTGCGCATGGAATTACCGGGACGACCACACTGGCGCCGATGTTTTTCTACACGGGTTTGACCTTAGGCCGGGGTGCCGCGCCGCTTGTTTTACGGCGGCATGCAGAAAGAAAAATTGTCCTCGGCGCTCTGGGCTTGGCGGCCGCCGGCACCGCACTGCTGATCGCAGCACCCACGTTAAGCGTTGCTGTTCTGGCGGTTTTTCTTGCAGGTCTCGGATGCGCCAGCGTCTACCCGATTTACATTGCTTGGTTCTCGCGTTGGTATGGCGCGCGCGCCAAGAAAATCGGAGGCATTCTTTTCGCGCTGGCTTCGCTCGGAGGATCTGTCGGGCCTGGCCTGGTTGGATTCGTCTCACAAATCTCTGCCAGCTTGCGAATTGGATTGCTGGTCCCGCTGCTCAGCGCCCTGATCATGATTGGTTTGGTCTTGCTGTTGCGCCGGCAAACGGCGGCCTGAGGTACTCTTACCCCGTGCAGAACGGTATTTCCTCGCAGCGCTCACCGACAAGCCGGTTGCTGCTCGGGCTGGTCATCACCCTCGCCGCGGTCGTCGCTTATGCGTCTTACATCACCGTACAGCTCGCCGGGTTGCGCAAACTCCAAAGCGAGATGGTGGACCGGAATCGAAAAGACTCCTTGCAGCTTCTGCGCATCCAAAACGATTTGAATTCCATCGCGCTGGCCATGCGCGACATGCTGGATACTACTGAACCGTATCCGCTAACCGCGTGGGTGGCGCAGTTCGACCGCATTCATCAGGATCTCGACACCGGATTGAGGCTCGAGGAGAGCCTGGCGGTCGTGAACCGCAGCCCGGAGCAGAGGCAGTTTCTCAACCAATCAGTTGTGCAGTTCTGGGATGCCGTGAACAGAATGTTTGTGCTCGCGGAAGCCGGCAAGGACAACGAAGCGCGAGAGCAAATTCGATTGTCGCTTCAGGCGCGTCAGCAAGCCCTGAGCACGGCTGTCTCGCGCTTGCTCGTCGAAAATAATGAAGGCGAACAGCAGGCAGCGGTGCGCATCGCACAGATTTACGATGGCGTGCAGCGCCAGCTCTACACTTTCCTGGCGGCAACTCTGATCGCCATCGTTTTGACCAGCCTTTATCTCATTCGCAGCAATCGGCAGATCTTTGCTCGGCTGGCGGAACTTTCCGGACAGCGCAGCGACCTGGCACAGAAGCTCATCGAGACACAGGAGTCGACGCTACGGCATATCTCCCGCGAACTTCACGATGAGTTCGGCCAAGTGCTGACGGCCATCGGCTCGATGGTGCGCCGCGCCGGAAATCACACTCCCGAAGGTTCGCCGCTGCGCGAAGATCTCAAGGAAGTGCATGAGATCGCACAAACGACATTGAACAATATCCGGACGCTGTCGCAGGCCCTTCATCCGGTCCTGCTCGAAGAGGCTGGGCTCGAAAACACTCTCGACTGGTATATTCCCAATGTCGAGCGGCAATCGGGGCTGGCGTTGCATTATGAAAAAACGGGAAAGTCTTTTCCAGTCGAGACGAGCGCGGGCGTGCATATCTACCGCGTGCTGCAAGAAGCCCTGAATAATGTCAGCCGCCATTCAGGCGCGCGCGAAGCTTGGGTCCGGCTGAAATTTCTGGCAGATTCCCTGGGGCTGGAGATCGAGGATCACGGCACAGGTTTCACCGCCGGGAAAATGCAACGAGGCATCGGATTAGTCGCCATGCGCGAGCGTGCTGAGCTACTGGACGGTACGCTGACGATTTCTCCGGCAGCACATAGCGGCACGATAGTTCGACTGCATATTCCGCGCGATAAAGTGGAGGCCCATGCCGCCTAAGATTACCGTTCTGCTCGTGGACGATCACGCGCTGGTGCGCCGGGGATTCCGCCGGATGCTCGAAGACGACCCGCAAATCTCCGTGGTGGGCGAAGCCAGCGATGGCCGGGAAGCCGTGCGGCTCGCCACTGAGCTGCAGCCGAAAGTGATCGTCATGGACTGCGCCATGCCCGAACTGAACGGCATTGAAGCCACGCGCAAAATTTTGGAGAAACTTCCTAAAGTGGAAATCCTCATGCTCAGCATGCATTCGGAGGAAACTCTTGTGACGCAGGCGCTGGAAGCGGGCGCGAGGGGTTACATTCTGAAAAACGCGATGGATCTCGACCTGGTCAGCGCAGTCAAAAGCGTCGCGGCGGGGATGACCGTGCTCGATCCTCAAGTCTCCCGCCCGCAAAATCTGAAGGGAGAACGTGGCGGAGGTTTGACGCCGCGCGAGCTGGAAATCCTGCAGCACATCGTCGCCGGCAAATCGAACAAGGAAATCGCCGCGGATTTGAATCTCAGCGTCAATACTGTCGCGGTTCACCGCGCCAACATTATGGAGACGCTGGGGATTCACAAGACGGCGGAGCTGGTGGTCTACGCCATTCGAAACGGACTGGTGACTTTACCTTGAACCGGCGCGATTTCTTGTGGGGCGCATCCGCGACAGGTCTTCGGGCGGCCCTCGTTTCCGCACATGCGCAAAAAGAATCTCCGACCGGACTTACTTTTCAGTTCACCGACGTTACCTCCGCGGCAGGCGTCCAGTTCCGGCACAACAGCGGCGCTTACGGCGGCAAATTGCTTCCCGAAACTCTCGGCTCCGGCTGCGCTTTTCTCGACTATGACGCGGATGGCTGGCAGGACATTCTTCTGGTGAACGGCATGGACTGGCCCGGACATAAGCGCCAGCGTTCCACTCTGCAACTCTGCAAAAACAATCGCAACGGCACTTTCACGGACGTGACCAGGAGTGCCGGACTCGATATCGAGCTGTACGGTATGGGCGTGGCCGTCGGCGATTACAACAACGACGGCTTTCCCGATATTTTCATCAGTTGCGTGGGACAGAGCCGGCTTTTCCGCAACACCGGCAAAGGTTCTTTCGTGGATGCCTCTCGTTCGAGCGGCATCTTCGGGCGCCAGGGATTCAGCACTTCCGCGCTGTGGTTTGATTACGACCGCGACGGCCTGCTCGATCTCTTCGTCTGCAACTACGTGCGTTGGTCACCGGAACACGACGTGTTCTGCAGCCTCGACGGCACCCACAAATCTTATTGCACTCCGGAGGCCAATCGCGGCGACACCTGCTGGCTCTTCCACAATCGCGGCGATGGCACCTTCGAAGATATGACCGCCAAGAGCGGGATATTCGACAGCAGTTCGAAATCTCTCGGGGTGGCGATGCTCGACTTCGATCAGGATGGCTGGCCCGATCTTCTGGTGGCCAACGACACGCAGCCCAATAAGCTGTACCGCAATCTTCACAACGGAAAATTCAAGGAAGTCGCGGTGGAAGCCGGACTCGCGTTCAGCAACGAAGGAAAAGCCCGCGCCGGCATGGGCGTCGACGTCGGTGATTTCGAGAATTCCGGCAGACCTGGCATCGCCATCACGAATTTTGACAACGAAATGATTGGTTTGTACCGCGCCACGAATCCGGGCGTCTACGAGGACATCGCGACGAGTGTGGGAATTGGGGCCGCATCAAAAAATACTTTGGGGTTCGGGTGCCTCTTCCTGGATATCGATCTCGATGGATATCTCGACCTGACGGTCGCGAACGGGCACATCGACGAGACCGTTCGAAACATCCGCGGAAACGTCGGCTACGCGCAGCCCCCGCAGCTCTTTTTGAATCGCGGCGGCGGAAAATTTCAGGATGTCGCGGGATTGGCCGGCGGAGGATTCGACTCGCCGAAAGTGGGGCGCGGGCTGGCGTACGGAGATTTCGATCGCGACGGCGACCTGGACATTTTGCTGACCACCAACAATGGGCCCGCCTATCTCTATCGCAACGATCAAACAGCGGGTCCGAAAAGCATTCGATTGCATTTGAAGGGCACCAAGTCCAACCGCGATGCTGTCGGCGCCTCGATTCGAATCTTTTATAATGGGCAAACACAATCGCGCATGGTGCACGGCGGTTCCAGCTATCTTTCGCAGTCGGAGCTGCCGGTTACATTCGGTATGGGCTCTCATGAGAAGGTTGACCGCGTGGTCATCGATTGGCCCAGCGGGCGGACCGAAGAATACAAGGACTTGGCCTGTGGAAAAGTCTATGAGTGCTTGGAAACAAAGGGGATACAAGCGCAGCCAGACTTCTAGTGCTTTTGCAGTATTGCCAGCCTCAAGCGTTGCCAATATAAATGCCGCCAACAGCACCATCGCCTCCTCCTCAGGCCATGCTCGGCTTGCCGCGGGGCACCCCAAACTGAATCGCGGCCGGATGTTTCCTAAACATCCGGCCGCTGTTGCATTTGCGGATGGCAGAATGCGAAAGTCGTGACCATGGCAAATGGATTTGCAAACCGCTGGTTGACACGAACACTCGCCGCCCTGGCGCTCAGTGCGGTCTACTTGTACGGCTATCCCTCGGCGACGATTTTTTATGCGGCGATGGTTTTGTTTCATGTTGCTGCAGGGATCGTTTTCTCCGTTTTGCTGATTGCCCACCTGGTTCGCTCTCTGAAAAGTGATGCAATCTTCGCCCGGCTCGGATGGGTGCTGCTGGCGGGGGGAGCGATTCTTGGCCTCGTCTTGATCAAGATCGGCACTCCCCATCGTTTGAAGGCCTGGCTGTACGCGCACATCCTGATGTGCGTCGGCGGAACTTTATTTGTAGTGACTTCGTGGCTGGCTTCGCGCGGAACGCTTGGCACTGGTTTTGTCCGGCACGGGTTGGGCTTTGCCGCGTTGATTTTACTAACGGCTGGAATTGCGACAGGCGCCTGGTGGACACGGGAGATCGGCTGGAGCAATGCGAATCGCATTTCGAATCCGCTCATGCCGCCGGATTCGATGGACAAAGAAGGCGACGGTTCGAATGGAAAATTCTTCCCCAGCTCCGCGCAGACCAAACACGGCGGAAACATTCCTTCCCAATATTTCATGAAATCCGACGCCTGCCAGCGCTGCCACGCGGATATTTTCAATCAGTGGAACAGTTCGATGCACCACTTCTCTTCGTTTAACAACCAGTGGTATCGCAAGAGCATCGAGTACATGCAGGAAGTTGCCGGCGTGCGCTCGTCGAAATGGTGCGCGGGTTGCCACGACCCTGCGCTGCTCTACAGCGGCTTGTTCGATACGCCCATCAAGCAGATCGTGGACCGGCCGGAAGCGCGCGCGGGCCTCGGCTGCCTGATGTGTCACAGCATCGTGGAAGTGAAAAGCACGATGGGCCAGGGCGATTTTTTCCTGGAATACCCGAAGCTGCATGAGCTGGCGGCCAGCGAAAATCCTGTTGTACGCTCGGTGCACGATTTCATGGTGCGACTGAATCCGGAGCCGCACCGGCGCACGTTCCTGAAGCCGTTCATGCGCGCGGACGTCGCGGAGTTCTGCTCTTCGTGCCACAAGGTGCACCTGGATGTGCCGGTGAATCATTACCGATGGATTCGCGGCTTCAATGAGTACGACAACTGGCAGGCCAGCGGCGTTTCCGGGCAGGGCGCGCGCGCGTTTTACTATCCGAAGAGCCCGCTGAATTGCGCCGACTGCCACATGCCGATGGTGCCTTCGAGCGATGACGGCAACGTAAACGGTCTCGTCCATTCGCATCGCTTCCCCGGTGCGAATACCGCGGTGCCCACGGCGAATCAGGACCAGGCGCAATATGAGTTCGCGAAAGCGTTTTTGCAGGACAAACAATTGAGTGCGGATATCTTTGCGATTTCTCCCGCGGACAAAGAAACGAGCGCGACGCCTGGCAGCGAAATGGGAAAGCCAGAAATTGCGACGACGTTCGCTGTCGGCGAAGAATCGGATACTTCGTTGCCGAAAGGGCCGGCAGGAGAAGTCCGGCCGATCACCGCTCCGATCGATCGCACCGAAGCGGCGGTTCGTCGCGGCGATGACACTCGCGTGGACGTGGTAGTGCGCACGCGCAAGGTCGGACACTTTTTTCCCGGCGGGACCGTGGACGCATTCGATGTTTGGCTGGAACTGCAAGCCACCGATGAAAAAGAGCAGACGATTTTCTGGAGCGGCAAGGTCGAAGACGACGGCAAAGGCTCGGTCGAGCCGGGCGCGCATTTCTATCGTTCGCTGCAAATCGATGGGCACGGCAATCCCATCAACAAGCGGAATGCGTGGGCCACGCGGTCGGTCGTTTACGTTCATCTGATTCCTCCGGGCGCGGCGGACACGGCGCATTTTCGTTTGCACATTCCGCAGAATGCAGGCGACAAAATCACGCTGCATGCCAAGCTGAACTATCGCAAGTTCACCTGGTTCAATACGCACTTTTCGTTCGCCGGCGTGGAAGACAACTCCACAAAGCTCAGCCGCACCGACGGCGCTAGCACGGCAACCACTCCGGATTATGACGATCGCAAATGGGCGTTCACGTCCGACGCATCCAAAGTATCCGCCAACATCAAGGCGATTCCCGATCTTCCAATCACCATCATTGCTGAGGATACTAAGACGCTGCGCGTTCTGCCGCGTAATTCTCCGGCTCCGGAACCGAAGACCGTCAGCGTGAAAGAAGACTGGACGCGATGGAATGATTACGGCATCGGCCTTTTCTTGCAAGGTGATCTCAAGGCAGCCGCCGCCGCTTTTGAGAAAATCACGGAAGCCGATCCACAGAATCCGGACGGTTGGACCAACATCGGCCGCGTCCTGGTGCAGGAAGGCGACACGGCAGGGGCGCGAAAAGTTCTGGAAAAAGCACTGGCAATTGATCCGCGGCTGGGGCGGACGAATTTCTTTTATGCCCGGGCGCTGAAGGAAGACGGCGACTACGACGGTGCTATCACGCGCTTGCGGACGGTGCTTGCACAATTTCCGCGCGACCGAGTCGTGCACAATGAGTTGGGGCGCGTGCTATTTTTGAAAAAGCTATACGCCGATGCTGTCAAGGAATTTGAGACGACGCTCAGCATCGATCCAGAGGATTTGCAGGCGCATTACAATTTGATGCTTTGTTACAACGGCCTCGGGAATGACGCTACGGCGGAGGAACACAAGGCGCGATACCTTCGCTTCAAGGCCGATGAATCTGCGCAGGCGATCACCGGCCCGTACCGGCAGGCGCACGCGGAAGATAATAATGAACGGCAGCCGATTCACGAGCACGTCAGCGTGGCGCTTGGGCCGCAACAGCAGAAACCGACAGCGCCAAAGACAGCCACAAAGATGGCCGCGCAGGGCGGCCTGAAGCGCGGCGGCGGAAAATAAACCTGACTACGATTTCAGTTTGAACAGCGAGGCGTAATGACCTGGATCAAAACTCTTCGCATGGACGAAGATGAACTGGTGAAGCGAGCGATCGAAGAGGAGCGCAAGCTTTATCCGCAGGAATACCGGACACCTGCACCGGCCGTGGACCGCGGCGAAGAAAACAGCATTACGGCTTCGCACTCGCTGATTCCGGACGCCCTCTATCATTCGTTTTCCGCGTATGGCGCGATGTTGTCGCCGGAACTTCCGCTGAAGCGCCATCAGCACGAGATGATCGCGACGATCGTTTCGGTCACGAACCGGTGCCATTATTGAATCGAATCTCACGCAGAGTTTCTGCGCCGGGTCACGCTGGACGAAAAAATGGTTGAGGCGCTGCGCCAGGATTATCGGACTGCACCGATCAGTGAACAGGATCGCGCCATGCTGGATTACGTGGTGAAATTGACGAAAGATGCCACGCGCTGCTCGCCCGAGGATCATGTGAAATTGCGCGCGGTGGGCTTCGACGACAAAGGCATTTTACAAATCACCCTGATCGCCGCGTGGTTCAATTACATCAACAAAGTGGCCGACGCGCTTGGAGTTGGCCGCGACCCCATCGCGAGGCCCGAGTGAGACGCTCTGTTCTGGCTCTTGTCGTATTCGTCTTTGCCATTATTTTTGTGAAACAGATGGTGATCGTTGCAGCACCTGGGGCAGCGGATGCTTCTTCGATCACCTTCCGCGATGTCACGCAGCAGGCGGGAATTCATTTCGTCCATAACAACGGCGCGTTCGGGAAGAAATTTTTGCCGGAAACGATGGGACCGGGTGTTGCTTTCATCGATTATGAGAACGATGGCTGGCCAGCCATTTTCCTGGCGAACGGGATGGACTGGCCCGGCCACGTACAGAAGCATTCGACGCCAAAGCTCTACCATAGCAATCATGATGGCACGTTCACGGACGTGACTCACAAGGCCGGACTCGATGTTGAAATGTTCGGCATGGGCGTGGCCGTGGGCGATTACGACAACGACGGATACGACGATTTATTTGTTACCGCCTATGGACAGAGCCATCTGTTTCACAACAACGGAAACGGTACGTTCACCGATGTCACGCAAAAAGCGGGGCTCATGGGCACGAAGGAATTCAGCACCAGCGCGGCCTGGGTAGACTACGACAAGGACGGCCACTTGGATCTGGTCGTCGGGAATTACGTGCGATGGACGCCGGAGACGGATCTTTACTGCACGCTCGACGGCAAAAGCAAATCGTACTGCACACCGGAATCTTACAAGGGCACGGCGGTGCGTCTGTGGCACAACAAAGGGAACGGCACGTTTGAAGACGTCACGCAAAAAGCGGGCCTGGGCGAGCCCACCTCGAAAACTCTCGGCGTCGCGGCGCTCGATTACGACAACGACGGCTGGCCCGATCTTCTGTTTTCCAACGACACGCAGCCGAACAAACTTTATCACAACAACGGCAACGGCACGTTCACCGAGAAAGCCGTCGTCGCCGGCATCGCTTTCAGTGAAGACGGCGTGGCGCGTGCGGGCATGGGCGTGGATGCCGCGGACTACGATCATTCGGGCTATCCGAGCATCCTGATCACGAATTTTTCCAACCAGATGCTCTCGCTCTATCACAACGAAGGAAAGGGCCTGTTCGTGGACGAAGCGCCGCGCTCGGAGATCGGCCGCAACTCGCTGCTCACTTTGGGTTTCGGCTGTTTCTTTTTTGATTATGACCTGGACGGCTGGCCGGATGTGCTGGTGGCCAACGGCCACATCGACGAAGATATCCAGCGCGTGCAATCGAATGTGAAATACGCAATGCCGCCGCATCTTTTCCGCAACCTGGGCAAAGGAAAGTTCGAGGAAGTGACGAAATCGCTGGGCGCGGCGTTTGCCGCTCCGCGTGTGGGACGCGGCGCCGCTTACGCGGACATAAATAATGACGGCCGCTTGGATTTGTTGCTCTCGACCAACGGCGGACCAGTCCACTTGTTCCGGAATGAAGCGCAAGGCGCTGCGGCAGCGAATCGCAGCTTGCGCATCAAGCTGATCGGCACGAAATCCAATCGCGATGGCATCGGCGCGACCGTCCGGCTCATCGCGGGCGGCGAAACGCAGACGCAGATGCTTCGCAGCGGATCTAGCTATCTCTCGGCCAGCGAACTGGTTTTGACGTTTGGCCTGGGACAGTATGATAAGGCCGAGACGATCGAAGTGCGTTGGCCGAGCGGCCAAGTGGACCGGCTGTCGAACGTGGCCGCCGGGGCGACCATCAGCACAACCGAGACCAAAGGAATTACTTCGACGCGGAATTACGGGAAATAGGCTTCTTAGTGAGCTTCTTCCAGGCACCCCCCATTAAACGTATGAACGGCGAAACAAAGGAGTTGCGCGAAGGGTGTTTCGCAAATCATGGATTCTAAAGGGGCCGATTTTGCCTGGATCGGACCTCACAGTGGACGATTACTAGCCGGATTAGCCTCGTTAGGCAGCAGCGCTGCCCTAAAGAAAAAGCGGCAAGAAAACTGCCGCACACCAAAACACTCGCACGAGTTGCTGAGAGGTTTCCGAGGAATTTTGTGCGCGCGAATGCTTCTAGAAGAGGTTCCAGAGGAACTGATTGTAGACCTCGTGGTGGAACTGGACTTCTTGCGCCTTCACCACCGTGCCAAGCAAGCGGGGACAACGGTCCGCGGAGGCGCGCTTCAGTTCCGCATAGCGTCCCTTCACGTCCGCCCCGAGCAGCGTGGTGGTCCAGCCGGCTTTCTCGAAGTTTTCGATCGCGGTGTAGATGTTATCGGGTAGGTAGCGCTGGGCCGAGCGGAGATTCTTGATTTTGGCGGTCTCGCCATCGAGGCCGGTCTTGAAGATGGAGTACATCACCATGTAGGGATTTGCATCGGGCGCCACGGCCCGGACCTCGGTACGCATACTGCGCTCGTTGCCGATGGGGATGCGCACCATCGCGCCGCGGTTGACTGGTGAAGCGTTGAGCTGGTTGGGGGCCTCAAAGTGCGGATCAAGACGCCGGTAGGCATTGACGCTGGAGTTGAACAACAGGCAGATGTCATTGCCATGGGTGAGAATGCGGTCGACGAATTCCCAACCGAGTTTGCTGAGTTTTTCTTCGCCTTTTGGGTCCCAGAACAGATTCTTGCCATCTTTGCTGACGGAAACGTTGGTGTGCATGCCGCTTCCATTGACGCCGACGACCGGCTTGGGGAGGAAGCAGGCGGTGAAACCCAAATGCGTGGCCACCTGCCGGCAAATCAATTTGTACAGTTGAATCTGGTCGGCTGCAGCGACAACTTCGCCGTAGCCGTAGTTGATTTCGAATTGCGAAGGCGCAACTTCCGGATGGTCTTTTTCGTTCTGGAAACCCATGGAACGCTGGACTTCGGCCGTCGTGTCGATGAAAGTCCGCAGGGGATCGCCCGGAAGCGAATGGTAGTAGCCGCCGGTATTGACGTATTCAAATTTACCGGTTTCGTAGTAGCGGCGCTCGGCGTCTGGCCCCTTGAAGAGAAAGCCCTCAATCTCGTTGGCGGCGTTGAGGGTGTAGCCTTTCTTTTCATGAAGATTGTCGGCGTAGCCCTTCAGAGCACCGCGAATATCGGCGGAATACGGCGTGCCATCTTTGTCTATGACGTGGCCGAAGACCAGGACTTTGCCCGAACCGAAGATATCGGCGGGAGCCCAATAGAACGCGCCCCAGTCCATAGCCAGACGCAAGTCACTCTCGCGCTGCGCGGTGAAGCCGCGGATCGAAGAGCCGTCGAACGTCAGATTATCCCAGCTCTTGATGAGAAACTTTTTGTCGTAATCCAGCATGTGCAGGCGGCCTTCAAGGTCGCTGAAGAGGACAGTGACGGCCTTGATGCGCTTTTCGTCAGTCAAATACTTGATGCGCTCCTCCTGGATTTTGTGCGCGGCGACACGGTTCAGGCGCTGCTCCTTGGCTTTCAGGTTCAACTGTTCCAGCTCATCATAGGAAAGGGCTAGAAAATTACGCAGTTCGTTCGACATGAAGCTCCTCAATTTGGGGTAAAAACCGGCCCGGAATGAACTGAAGGGAGGCAAGGGGCCGCCAACCCGGCATTAGGGTATCGCGTGACTCTCGCGAGCGTCAATCGAAAGACCTGATGCAATTGATTCAAGAACTTGGAGAAGAGACCGTCCAGATTTGTCGGTATTCCGCGCAAATTCGAATTGCGCCTCTAAGAATCCAATCTCTGCTGGAAGGCGCTCAGGGGTTGTTGGCTGAATCCTGCTGCATTTGCTCGGGGCGTGTGGCTTCGGGGCAAAGATTCAGCACAACTTGAAACCACCAGTTGGGCTGATAGCGGATTTGGACGGGGATGCCGCGCAACTTTCCGGATTTGGCGAGGACGAGCGTAAAGTTCGAGTGCTTGCCGGATGGCTTGGTTTCCGAAAGGAATTCGGCCTCAAGCAAGTCCGAATAGTTTTGCTCCACCACGGCGGCATCGTTGCCCGACCCGGGTGCATGAGTACGCGCCGTCAATTGATTCAAGGGCGCGGTGCTGCGCAGCGTCAACGTGTGTACCTGGGCGTCGTAGACGTAGCAGAGGGAGAGCGGCGTCCTGGGTCCCTGGAGCGCCGCGTCAATTAATTCGGCCACGGTGCCCAGGAAGCCCGCGTTCCGCCGACACTGCTCCGTGGAAGGGATTTTTTTCACCTGCCGGCCGTTTGAAAAGAATTCGTCCAAAACATAGGACTGCGCTTCGCTCAACTGATGCAGGTTGTAGTCGACTTTCGATTGCATGGGAACAACCAGAGAAATGGCCCGGCCGGAATCCACGCGGCTGAGAATGGCACTGAAGAGATACTCGCCCTGCGACTTTTCTTTGGAAAGTTCGCCCTGCATTTCGGAAACGGACTTGCCTTTGGAAGATTTCATGAATCCGAAGAAGGCGCTGTATTCCGGGGCGGTGCTCACGCCGCCGCCACGAGAGCGGAAGACCTCGGTGCCCGCACCCCATCGATTGATAGCGCGCGGCGCCTTGGCGGGATCAGAACCGAAAAGAACCTGGACCAGCTCGGCGCCCTGCTCAGCCGAGGAGGAGCCTCTGCGTACATAGCCGCCGCCAACGTTTTCCTTGCCAGCCCAGAACAAAATCAGGCGCACGCGCGCGGTCATCTCATAGTTGTACTGGGCGGCATCGCGAGGGGCCTCGCGCACCCACCGCAGGGCTTCCACCATGGCCTGCCGATCATCAATCTGCGCTCGGAGAATTCCGGGAATGAAGAAGAAAAGCAATAAGAGGACGGGGTGGAAACACAACCGTGACCGGACCACGCCGCGCTCCCCGCGCTGCACGAACAAGAGCCTAACTGGATCAAGAAATTCCATCGTTGGATGAAACGCTAGATATTTATTATTGCGCATGATTTACGGAAAGTTGATATTTGACGCGAGTTTGTAACCCCCCCCAACCCTTAAAAAGCTGCTGCCGCAGTCGAATTTTGATTCCGGCTAATGCTTCGCTTCTATAAAATTGCGCGTGCCGCGCTGGCTCCGACGCCCACGCTGGTTGCGGGGTTTGGGCAAGCAACGGGAAAACCCGGTTCCCTGATGCTGCGCGGGGTCGACCGGGAAGTCTTCCATCCGAATCACCGCACATACCGGGAGGGCGTGCTCCCGTCTTGGCTTTGTCAGACGCGAGAAGACAACCGATGACGTTGAAGGACGCGCTGATAAAAAGACAAACCCGCACTTGTTACTTCAATTGCCGAAAACTCCGCCAAGCGCTAGAATAGCTATCGTGGCCCGGTAGTGTAATCGGTTTAACACGCCGCCCTCTCAAGGCGGAGACTACGGGTTCGATTCCCGTCCGGGCTACCACCGTCGTTAGGCACCAACTTTCACGCTGCCATTCCTACTTTGTTGCTTTCCATGTATCGGTCAAAGGTCCATTCGATCAAGAAGATATCGCCGTCCGCTCTGAATGTAGGGAATCTTCCTATTCTGAATCATGTTTCACCACAAAGTAGTGGCCCGACCATCGGAACGGGAGAACAGCGACCCTCTTGAAACGGTTCGGTAGAGACGCAAAGGTGCCTTTGATTTCCAAGACGCCCGAGTGGCAGTTGTCCTCTCCCCTCACGCTGCTGCTCGCTGGCTATTTCACAGTCAGTGTCAGCATGGTGCTGTGGCTCAACGAGCCGGAGGTCCCGGTCAACGTGAGAGTATAGGTTCCCGGGGTAGTGGCTGGATTTGGGATGGGATTACGTCCGCCTTGAGTTGTGGCGCAGCCAGCACAAACTAGCAGTACAAACATGGCGACAGTACTAGAGACCCGCCACCCACGACTTCGGCCGGACATGGAAATGCGACCGAGGATTCCACAAGCCACAAGCGCCAGAAGCCACTGCAGCACGACCTGCAAGCCGCTCCCTGGAAAGGGCACCACCACTCCTGGCGGCGCCAGCGACGGAGCGGTTGTCGACACCGTCACGTTGAACGGCGCATAGGAACCACTTGTAGAGCTCACTGACGCAGGTGCCGTGCAGACAGCCAGCATCGGAGCTCCGCTGCATTTGAACGAAATCGCCTGATTGAACCCGCCGGCGGGATTGATGGTGATCACGTACGTCGACGTCGATCCGGCCGTGACGGTTGCCGCGGTCGGGGATGCTGAAAGCGAGAAGTCCGCCACCGTTTGAGTGAGGACCGGCGAAGTGCTGCTGGCGAAGTTCGCATCGCCGCCGTAAACCGCCGTGATCGAATGCACTCCTCCCGCTAGCGCCGAAGTAGTGAATGTCGCTGTTCCGCCACTCAACGTGCCCGTTCCGAGCGTAGAGGCACCGTCCTGAAAAGTCACCACCCCCGTAGGCGTGCCCGCTGCTGCCGACGGCGACGTAGCGGTGAGAGTCACGGCGGTTCCCGAGACGGATGGATTATTCGATGAGGCGACGGAAATAGAGCTAGCCACCTTATTCACCGTCTGCATGAGGGCTGGCGAAGTGCTGCCGGCGAAGTTCACATCGCCGCCGTAGATTGCGGTGATCGAATGCGTTCCGGCCGTCAGCCCCGAGGTGCTGAAGGTCGCTGTTCCGCCACTCAGCGTGCCCGTGCCCAGCGCGGAGGTGCCGTCCTGAAACGTGACCGTCCCGGTGAGTGTGCCGGTAACCGGTGACATGACCGAAGCGGTCAGAGTCACAAGGGTTCCAATAATGGAAGGACTGTTCGACGAGGCAACTGAAGTGGAGCTGACCGCCTTGCCAATCGTCTCCGTCAGAACCGGCGAAGTGCTGCCCGTGAAGTTTCCATCGCCGCCATAAATTGCGGTGATCGAATGCGCTCCTGTCCCCAGGCCCGAAGTGGTGAACGTTGCCGTTCCGCCGCTCAGCGTGGCCGTGCCCAGCGCGGAGGTGCCGTCCTGAAACGTGACCGTCCCTTTGGGTATGCCTGTGGCGGAGGACGTGACCAAGGCGGTGAAGGTGACAGCCGCTCCACGACTCGATGTAACATTCGACGAGGTGACGGAAGTGGAGCTAGCGGCCTTGTTCACTGTTTGCATGACGACCGGCGAAGTGCCGCCGGCGAAGTTCGCATCACCGCCGTAGACTGCGGTGATCGAATGCACTCCTGCTCCCAGCCCCGAAGTGGTGAACGTTGCCGTTCCGCCGCTCAGCGTGCCCGTGCCCAGCGCGGTGGCGCCATCGTTGAAAGTTACCGTGCCGGTGGGAGTACCGGAGCCGGAAGCCGGCTTCACTGTAGCCGTGAACGTCACAGCCTGGCCGAAGGCCGATGTGCTCAGCGAGGAGACCAATGACACTAAAGTCGCTGGGGCCGTATTCAAATTCACCGTGTCAATCGCGAAGTCCGTGCAGATCCCTGGGCATGCGATGAGACTAAAGACCACCGAGGTAATGTTGCTGCCTGTCTGGTCGAGGACTCCGATATACGTGGCATCGCCATTAGCATTGCTGGCCACGGTAAAGGAACCAAGCGAGGCGGCTCCGTTGAAGGCCTGAATTTGGGCGGTGAATTGCCCCGGTCCGTCTGCCTGAATCAGGCCGCCCACTCCCGACACACCCCTGCTGAAGCTCAGCGTGAGAGGTCCGTTTCCACCGTTGCCAGTGTCCGAGGTCCAAATAAGGCTGTCGCCTGCTGCGAAACCAGCTCCAGCCCAGCTGCACGGGGACGCCGAGCACACAACCGAAACCAAGCTATTCGGTCCAGCCAGGGTGAGCGTGACGCCGCTCCCCGCTCCTGACGCGGCAGCTGCGCTGGATCCGAGGGTCGTCCCGTCGGCGCCGAGCTGCGACCAGTGCACTGAATCATTGGCCCCCTGTGCCGCTTGGCTAGTAACAAGAACAAGGGAATCCGCCCAGGCGGCGGTCGTCGAGAACAGCGCCAAAACAATCAAACCGCAAAGCGTGGACATGCCGGAACGGCTAAACATAGAAGCCTCGGCCCAACTGTGAAAACCTCGCGCTCGTATCGAAGGAAGTCATGCTGCGTTCCTCGTTCTCTTTAGATGATTCTGAAATTCGCAGCCACACAGGGATCTTCGCGGTTCTCAATCCCCTTTCACCAAGGGCCTACCTGCAGACGGGCCCTGCAGACGTAGTAAACGTCCCGTTGTCGGAATACCATCCGTTGACGGCAATCGAAGGTGATTGGCGATAAAACCACGAGAAAAACGCCAACTCTTGCGGCATGTATGTGACGTTGTTGGGCATCACCACCGATGGGAAAGATTGTCCGGTCAACGGGTCACCATCTTCAAGGTCACTCTGACAGGCAGTCACCTGTCCGATGTGTCCCCAGGCCGGGGTTATGTTGGCTCCGAGCGGATCGTCCATCCATTCGCCGACCTCATGACTCATCGCGGAGATGGCCGAACTGGTCGGGCCGAAAAGCGTAGTGGTGTCAAAATCGAACACGGAATAGGTTTGGACTGTCGTGCTGCCGAACGCGGTGTGGTAACCGAGGATGCAGCAGGTACTTCCGGTAAGAGTGGGGGTGCCCTGAGTCATCACCACGTTGTAGAAGAGAAAGAGCGGCAAGGTGGTGGGGTTGACCCCTTGTGCCGCCAGCGAGGGGATGATCGTGCTTTCCACATGAGGTTGCCACCAGTTGATGTCCATAACCCCAATGCGCCCACAGCCGCCGGAGGCATTGGTCGTGCCGTTGGGTGCCGGTACGTTGACAGTTACCGGGGCGAGAGTAGTCACCGGACTGAGCATAGTATGGTAACGATCACCCGTGACTGAAACGTTGGTCCAAAAATTGCCCCGCTGGAAGGCATCGAGATACTGGGTTGTGCCCACCATGGTGCCGCCCATGGTGAAGGTGGCCGATTGAAATACCGGCGATGCTTGTACCAGCGCCAGGGGAGCACCTGCAGGAGAGCAAGTGGCGTCAGCTGCGGCGGGATCGAACACGCCCCCATCGGGCATGACGATCCTAATGGGAACAATAATCGTTGGAATGTCAGTGGTCCTGGCCCCGTGGAAAAACGGACTCCGGCCCACCATCACGCCTGAATATTGAACCATATCGACCGGCGACGTGATGCTGTAGTCCCACAAGGGGATCGTGGTGGCAGCCGCAGCTGAGATTCGGGCTGCATTGATGGAGACACCCCTCAGTGGTATGACCGTGTAGTACCCTTGGGGGTGTTTCGTTTGTGGAACTGCCTGCCCGAATAGGGAATTTGCTGCAGCGAACGTCACCGCCGAGGCAGTCAAGAGTAAAAACCACAGAGTGCGCTTCATTTGAACACCTCCTCTTGTTTTGAGGAGCTTCTACATTAAAGTAGATTACTTGGCACAAACTTACCTTGCTACTGACCTTTGGGTCGGATTTGTACTGTCCCATGGGCCAGGGTTAGTCCCTTGATTCGTCTTTGAAGCCATAGGAAGTAGCGGACTTGTGGGGCGCATGTCTCGAATGACCGTGGGCGGTTAGGCGGGTGGCGTAGGTCATCTCCAGCGGCGTCGCTGCCACAAGCCCGGGCTTAGGTACTCAAGGGAATGAAACTCGATGGGTACTTATTTGGTATTCCGCTCAGTCGCTTTGGGCGGCTTCGACCCTTCCGCTCTCTCTTCGCAGCGGCCGCAGAGAAAAAAACTTATGCCGGCACGGCGCGCAGCGTAGCGCCGGAATTCGCAGCACTCGCGCGACAAATGACGTGATGCCCGGGACATGCTCCGCGGAAATTCGCTGCAACTCCAGGTTTCCGCAGATGGCGCAGCGCGCATAAATAATATGGCGTAGCGGCACGTGCCGCGCGTGAAATCGCGCCTCGCACGTTTCGCAACGCCACGGCAAAACTCCAGCCGCTCCCAAAAGGTAGTCACCTGCGGTGCGGCGTCGCGAACGCCGCGTGTTCGGTGCATGACAAAGTGGGCACGTCAGGGGGTTGGTTCCCATGGCCGTTCTCCCACGCCAGCATAGGCAAATTGCCCTGCCCCAGCAAGAGGAAGTCTCTTCGTCGACACGGTACAATGAGTCGAGGAGCGACCATGGCCGACTACACCGCAGAACACGCTCGCGCCGGCATCAACGACAAATTACCCGCGCTCGAAACCTGGCCCAATCAATTTCCCCGCTACGTTATCACCACCAAATTCCCCGAATACTCTTCCGTCTGCCCTAAAACCGGCCTTCCCGATTTCGGCACTATCACCATTCAATACATGCCCAAGAAAGATTGCATCGAGCTCAAGGCCCTGAAAATGTATCTCCTCGCCTACCGGAGCCTCGGCATCTTCTACGAAAACGCCGTCAACAAAATCCTCCACGACATCGTCGCCGCCGTTCGCCCCGAATGGTGTGTCGTCCGCGGCGAATTCACTCCCCGCGGCGGCCTCTCCACTTCCATCTTCGCCCGCTGGCCCGCTCTTCCCTCCCGCGCTAAACGAACGAAGTGAGATCCGTGGGCTAGCTGCTGCCGCGCACCTCAGGGTCTTGAACGATAACGCTTTTTGCGGTGCGCTGCATGCCGATATGCTCCTGTCGCGACCTCGTATCTCACCGACCGGGGATGTACTTCGAGAGCTTTTGCGTCAACCGATGCAACCGATGCCGCCAATGCCGCCCGGTGGACAGAGAAGCGAATGCAGGGGATAATTCTCGTTTGGGCGCCATCGCCCAGGATGGTACCCGTCACTGAGGAGGGGGAATGAGCATTTCTCCAAACGTACCAAGCCCGGAGGAGTCTTATCGCTACGAATCCACGGGTACGCCGCGATGGATCACCGTGCTGTTTGTGATTCTGGTCGCCGGGCTCATCGTGCTGGGTATTGCCGGCTACACCACGCAGGCGCGCCTGACCCAGGAACTGGCCAAGCAGCAGGATCAGGGCAAAATTCTTACGGCCCAGCTCGACCAGGCCAATTCGCGCATCGCCGATTTGAAGAGCAAGATGGAAATCACCACGCAGCGCGTGGGCTTGACGCAGTCGGAGCTGGCGCAGGCCAAGAGCCGCGCCGAATCCATCCGCAAGGAGCAGCAAACTTCTGATCAGAAACTGACCGCACAGATCGGCGAGGTGCAGAAAGAAAGCGAGGAAAAAATCGGCGCGGTGGCCACCGAAGTCGGCGGCGCCAAGAAGGACATCGAATCCACCAAGAGCGATCTGGAAGCCACCAAGGGCAAGCTCGAGCGCAGCCTGGGCGACATGAACGTGATGAGCGGGCTGATCGCGCGGAATCACGACGACCTCGATGAGCTGAGGCGCCGCGGCGACCGCAACTATTACGAGTTCACGCTGCAAAGAACCAAGTCGCCGCAGCGCGTAGGCCCCGTGCAGATCACGCTGAATAAAATCGACCCCAAAAAATCCAAGTACACCCTGACCGTTTTCGTGGACGATCGCGCCATCGAGAAAAAAGACAAGACCGCGGGCGAGCCGGTGCAGTTTTATGTGAAGGGCAGCTCGCGCATGGCTCCGTACGAGATTGTGGTGTTCGACGTGAGCAAGAGCCAGGCGACGGGTTACCTGGCCACGCCGAAGGATTCCGGCGGCTCCGCCGCGCCCGCTCCTACTGCCAGCCCGGCAGCCGCCACCACGCCGGCTTCCGCAAAGCCGTAGAATCCTACGCGGCTTTTCCGGCTCTTAGCCCACGGACGCCTTCAAAACGTACCCTTCAAGTGCCCCTGGATTCCGTTCTGGAAACACCGCGCAGGACAGGGCTTCTGTCTTTTCGCAGGCCGCGTTAGCATCAATTCGAAGCCATTTTTAGGGATAATCTCAGAGTAATTCTTCAGGGAGCATCTCCGTGAAAGCCAAATTGCTTCGAAACTTCCTTCTCATCGCTGTCGCGTCGCTGGCATTCGAATCGGGCGCGGCGCTCGCGCAGGCTCCGTTGGAGCCGGCGCAGATGCCGGCGCGCACTACTTTTTATTTGATTTGGCGCGGCGCGCCATCCGCCGACGCGCGAAGAGCGAATTCGCTACTGGCGCTGTGGGATGATTCGGGCTGTGCGCCGGTGCGTTCGGCGCTGGCGGCGACCATGTTCCGCGATGCGAACGAGAAATCGGCGGAACAGAAATTGAGCCCGGAAGAAATCCAGGAATTTGCGTCGCTACTGGAAAATTCGTTCACGCTGGGATATTTGAGCGAACCGGCTAAGCATGGAGGTTCGAACGCGGCAGCGCCGGCCGAGGCGAAACCGCCGGTCTGGAACGGAATGTTTTTTGTGTATGACCGGACGGGAAAAGAAGCGCTGATCGCGAAGGCCATCCTGAAACTGCGCTCGCAACAAAAAGAGATGCCGAAGACTTCGCCCATCACGCTCGCGGGCGTTCCGGTTCTCAAGTCAGAAGGAAAGAATGGAGTCACGTATTGGGCCGACACCGGAAAATTTGCCGTGAGCGCGGGCGAGCGGGCGGTGATGGAAGAAATTCTCGGGCGGCTCGGCAGCAAGTCTTCGCCCGTGGCGTCGTTGGCGCAATCGGCGGCGTACCAGGAAGCGCAGCCGGTCACCAGCGGTGGCGTTCTGGAATTTTTCTTGCGCGTTCCGGACTTGAAAGATCTGGCGGGCAGCTCGAAAGCGGGGGACATGAAAGTTGGCCCGCTCCTCGATGCGATCCATTTGGACGCCATTCATTCCGTGAGCGGACACTTGACGTTCGAAGGGCCGAAGACACACGTGCAAGCGGCGATTCTTGGCGATGCCGCGCCGGGAACGCTGTTCGATATCTGGTCTAGCGGGCAAGCGTCGCCCGTTTCCCTGGCCTTCGTGCCCGCCGAGGCGATCTCCTACAATTCGGCGCAGGTTAATTTCACCGGGATTTATGACGTGGTGAAGCGCGTTGCGCGCGCGGCCTTCCCACAGGGCCAGCAAGGGAACGCGGATCTTATCGATACGATGGCGCAAGCGCGGCTAGGGATGCCGCTGACGGACGCTCTGGGGTCACTGAGCGGAGAATTTGCCTCGATGGAAACCAGTCCTTCGATGGACCCCGCGAAGCAAGTGTTCTTTCTGGGAATTCGAAAAAAACCGGAGACTTTGAAACTCATTCGAACGCTGATGAGCGATCAACTGACGAGCGAACGGAACGAAGGCGACGTCACCTTCATGAAGATTTCGCTGGGCGGTAAACAGGGCAATGCTGGCGTGGCGCAATGGCACTTCTTCAACCTGGCGGTCACGCAGGACATGATCCTGGGCGCCAGCCGAACGGAAACGCTGCGCGAGGTTCTGGCAAATCGCGCGAAACCCGGCCGTACCGCAGGGCTGGCAAGCGTCCCGCAGTTTCAAGCTGGCCGGTCACAATATCCGGAAAACGTGACCGGGCTGAGCTATTTCGATTTCCAAAAACTTGATTGGCCGGCGTTGAAGAGCCGCTGGCTGGAAGAAGCGAAAAAGAGCCCGGGCGCAAAGAGCGCGGGCCTGGCGCAAAAACCAGAGCCGCCGGCGTCGACGACCACGGCGATTGACTGGCTGGCGCAGGTGAATCCGCAAGTCTTTGCGCGGTATCTGCATTACTCGACGAGCGTCTCCTGGAAGGACAGCAAGGGGATTCATTGGGATCAGTGGCTCGAATAAAGAATGGCATGGCGTTTTTCCACTTTGGTCTCACAGGCTTACTTTTATTGTCAGTTCATTCCGCAATTCCGAGTGCGCAGGCGCAAGAACCAAGGCAGCCCATTCGCGGCAGTGTGGATGGCGTCGACGTCGGGGTCATCCTCACGGATGCAAGCGGAAAGTTCGTCGAAGGGTTGTGCCAGAACGAATTCCACACTCTCGATGATGGAATGGAGCACCCGCTACGGTTTACTGGGGGCAGGTCAAATTTCCAGTAGGATAGAAGGTCGAGCCTGGCTCCCACTGTCGCGATTCGCGGCCCGCGTCCAGGCTGAAACCGCCCCATCCAGGACCCAGCAAATCCAAGCTGCGCACACCGAATCCGCCCAAACCGGAACCCAGCATTCCCAAACCTCGCAAGCCGAAACCGCTTAAATCCAACGCCAAGCCAAATAAGTTCGGGAAAAACGAAAAGTCGTCTCCACCGAACGAGGTTTCTCGATGGAAGGAAGTCGCACCCCAATCAAATTGCTGTGCACCGCCGAATCGCGAACCCCCAAACCGAGGGACACGCGACCCGGTTCGTGAATTGGAAAACGAGGAATGGCCGAATGCGGAATTATCGAATCGAGAGTTCCCGAAATTCGACAGCCCGTGATTCGGGTAGAAGGAGAACGGCGATCTCGGAGTACTCGCCCTGGAGGATTGACTCTGGCCAGACCAACTTCTCGAAGCCGATCCAGCGCTCGGGGGCCGATTCGAGTTGAAGGGGGATGTCCACCTCGGCGCACTCGCCCTGGAGGATTGACTCTGGCCAGACCAACTTCTCGAAGCCGGTCCAGCGCTTGGGGGCCGATTCGAGTTGAACGGGGATGTCCACCTCGGCGCACTCGCCCAGGAGGATTGAGTCTGGCCAGACCAACTTCTCGAAGCCGGTCCAGCGCTTGGGGGTCGATTCGAGTTGAAGTTCATGCTCCGTGGGCCATACGAGCCCACCCAGTGTCTTGCGTCGAAGGCGGCGTTGGTGTTCGGAGGAAAAGCCCATCCACCGGATCTCTTATGCGAGCCCCCACCCATTTGCCGTGGTGCGGCTGACAGCTCGCGACCAAGACTCTTGCCGCCGTAGGGTCCGCCGCCACCGCCGTGGAATCCGCGGCCACCGCCACGATGGGGAGGGCCGCCACCGTGAGACCCGCCGCTGTGGGAGCCACTGCCACCGCGAGAGCCTCCTCCGTGATGTTTACCGAACGCAGCGTTCGATGCGCAAACGAGAGCTAGCGTTACAGTGGATGTAACCAGGAGTCTTGAGACCGTGGGCGTCATTCTTTTCAGTTTCCTCCTCCCGACGCGCAGGCACCCGCTGAAATCGCGACCAGAAACGGCGCAGACTTTCTCCACGTCTTCACCTGCCTTGCCGTTGGGTAGGTCGAATCTTAATGACCAGTTGTCCTCTGGTATCGGAGCAGCTCGATGGCCGAAAGGCGGAAGAAGCAAGTCGCTGAAATGAAGGTAGTTATTATTCCGAAGAGTTCACAAAGCCCCTTAGGCCTGTAAGATTCGCCCAACACTGACGCCCCTTCCTGACAGAGCCTTAAGGATTTCATCCGTGGCGAAGCCACAGGTCTTTTCATGGCGGCGAAAGATCCAGTGGACGTTTAGGCAGCTTACAGGAGAAGTGGCGCTGGCTTGCTCCTGACTAGCACACACCGCTGGGTCGAGGCGCGGTCCCGGATTCCTGAGTCGGAGCGGTCTGGGGGCTTGGCACGCTGTAGGGTGTCGTTCCCGCCAGGTTCGCGGCACATTGCAGGATCGCCTGCGGAATGGCAGGAAATGTGGGCGGCAGATTCGGAATAGAGGGGTCAGGTCTTTTGAAATTAAGCGCGCTAGTTAGATCCCCAACCGTTGCGCGGCGCCAGGCGCTCAAATTCGGCACTTCCGCACCGAACCGAGTCTCCAGGAATCGCAACACGGAAGTGTGATCGAAGAGGTCCGATGAAACGAACCCGCCCCGACTGAACGGCGAGACGATCAGCGTAGGGACGCGAAAACCCAATCCAATCGGGCCTGTTATCGCTGGACTGCCGATTACCGTTGGGTCCGGCACCGCGGGCGCGGTCACGTACTCTCCTGGCGTGCCGAGAGGCGCCGTCACCGGGGCAACATGGTCAAAAAATCCGCCATTTTCATCGTAGGTGACAATCAAAAGCGTCTTTGCCCACATTGCGGAGTTCGCTGCCAAAGCGCTGACGATGAGCGAAAGAATGTTCTCGCCAAAGATGGATGGTGAAGGCGGGTGGTCCGAGGTTATGACCGACCCCACCAGCCATGAGACTTGTGGCAAATTCCCGGATGCCACATCAGCCAGGAAGTCCACGGGAAACTGAGGCCCGAATGCATTCTGATGCAGTACCGAGGCAGGGTCCTGAAAATTTTTGAAGTAGGAGAGTACATTATCCGAGAGAATTCCGCCGAGAACAGTTCCGTCAGGCGATGAATATACCTTCCAGGAAATCCCCCGGGCCTGAAGCTGCTCGGGCATCGTCGTAAATGTCAGGCGGCCGTAAAAGGCTGTGCGATTTGTGATGATCGTCTGCAAAATTGGGCCCCCGTTTTTTCCATCTGGGTCGAGGGAGGCCGCCATCGTATAAAGCCGGTTCGGGTCGGTCGGTCCCATCACCGAGCAAAAATACTTGTCGCAAATCGTGAAACCATCGGCCAGGGCATAGTAATAAGGAATGTCCGCGCGCGTGTAGTAGCCCATGCTTAATACGGCGTCATTGGAATTAATCGGAAGACGCGAGGTCACAAAGCCGTCCATTGCGCCGTTGCCCCAGCTCTGATGTTGCGGCACCCAGTCGTGGCTGATGTCGTGCGTGCAGGCCGCGTTCGTTGTTGAGGTATCCAGGTGGAAGGGCAAGAGCGCTCCCACGGGGGAGTTCGTGGTGTTCGCAGGATCGGGCTGCTGGAATGCCATGCTTTGATCGGAAAATCCACGGACGCCGCGGTAGCTTCCAAAGTAATGATCGAAAGACCGGTTTTCCTGAATCAGGATCACCACATGTTGGATGTCAGTTAATTTGGAACAAGCAGACGGAACCGGTGGAGAAGTCACAGAAGCACCGCCGCATCCGTGCAGACCCAAAGATGCCAGTTCTGCAACGGCTGTTGCCGCGCCGAACTTCAGCAGTTCCCGGCGAGTAAGACTGTGCATAGCCTCCAACTCTTAGATGCGCTTTGCGGAGCAAAGGTGGGAACGGGTATCAAGTCCTGAGAAAGACCGTCGTGGCTTGGATGTATTCCGCCACTATCGGAAACCGAGGCCATCATCAGGGCTGACAAACCCTGAAAAAAGAACAGCGGCCTGGGGGCCGCTCGGGCGTTCGATTTTCGTTGGAGGCTACTCGAATTCTTTCAGGGTTTTGGCCATGTGGCGGAGGCGATCATCCATGAGAGCGAAGACCGTGCCTTTTTCGAAGGAGCCGTCGCCGTTGCACTGGCCGGCGGTTGTGCCGGTGAGAATTTCGATGCCTTGTTCGACTTTGGCGACGGGCCAGATGTGGAATTTTCCCGCGGCGACGGCCTCGAGAATGTCTTCGCGGAGCATGAGGTCTTCGACGTTGGACTCCGGCATCATAACGCCTTGCGTGCCGGTAAGGCCCTTGATGCGGCAGACGTCGAAGAACCCTTCGATCTTTTCGTTGATGCCGCCGATGGCTTGAATGTCGCCTTGCTGATTGATGGACCCGGTGACCGCAATGTCCTGGCGCAGAGGCAAGCCGGAAAGCGCCGAAACCAGGGCGTAAATTTCAGTGGAGCTGGCGCTGTCGCCGTCCACGCCAGAATAGGACTGCTCAAAGCAAATGCTGGCGGCGAGCGAGAGCGGCTTGTCCTGCGCGAAGCGGCTGCGCAGATATCCGGCGATGATGTGAACGCCCTTGTCGTGGAAGCGGCCGCTCAAGTTGGCTTCGCGCTCGATGTTGATAAGGCCGGACTTCCCGAGAGCCGCGGTGGCGGTGATGCGCACGGGCTTGCCGAAAGAATAGCCTCCAATCTCGAGCACGCTGAGGCCGTTGACTTGGCCGACGCGTGATCCGGACAGATCGACGAGCAGAGTGCCCTCCTCGATCATTTCGCGGATGCGCGTTTCGATGAGGTTGTGGCGCTCCATTTTTGAGGAGAGCGCGCCGCGGACGTGGGCCGCGCGCACGACGGATTCCCCTGCCGCGGCGGCGTTGTAATGAGCCTCGCGCGCGAGGTCAGCGATATCGATGAAGCGAGCGGTGACTTTGTTGCGGCGGCCAGCCTGGCGCACGCCGTACTCCAGCATGGCGGCAAACGCGCCACGGTCGAAGGGATACAGGTTTTCTTTTTCCGAGAGCGCACGGAGGCGGCCGGCGTATTCGGCGATGACGCCGTCGCTCATGGCCATTTCCTCGTCGAACTCGACGCGCACCTTGAAGATCTTGCGGAAATCTTCCTCGTATTCGTAAAGCATTTCGTACAAATCGCGGTCGCCGATGAGGATCACCTTCACGTTGATGGCGATGGCTTCGGGCTTAAGCGCGCTGCCGCCGAAGGGATAGAACATTTCGAGGGGCTGAATTTCAAGGCGGTTGTGATTGAGGGTGCGCTTGAGGGCGCGCCAGACGCCCGCTTCGGAAAGCGCTTCGAGAGAATACATGATGAGGAAGCCGCCGTCCGCGCGAAGGAGCGAGCCGCCGCGAAGATCCATGAAATCGCTGGTCCAGCCGCCGCGCGCATCGTAGGCGCGCTGGATGGTGCCGAAAAGGTTCGCGTAGGTCGGGGTAGTTTCGAAAATCACCGGAGACATTTCCTCGTCGTTGTGCGCGAGGATGACGTTGACGCAGTAGACGCGAAAGGGATCACGCTCGGGAGCGCCGGTGGGTTTCGGCAAACCGTCGGGCGGTTCTTCCTCGTGTTCCCCTTCGCCTTCGCGCTCCTTGAAGGGATCGAGGTTGTCCAGAAGATGATGGCGCACTTCTTCGAGGTATTCGGAGACACTGCCACCGGGATATTTTTCCTTGAGTTCTTCGATCACGCCGTCGACGAGAACCGAGGCGGCCTCCTGTTCGAGGTAGCTGAGTTCGCTGGCCAGCTCGCGGGAGAGGGTGAGCGTCTTGCGGTAGACCACGGTAAATTCCTGGCGGAATTGTTCGTACTTGCGCTCGATATCTTCGGCGACGGGGACTTCCAGTTTGCCTTCGTGGACCATCTTGGAGATGTCTTCGATGGGCACCATTTGGCCTTCGAGGACTGGAAAAATTTCCGGCAGGGCCACTGCACCGACTTGCATGTGGCCGAGCGCAAACTGTTCGCGGGCGATGCGGCGGGTGAAATCGTCCATCAATTCTTTTTCGCGGACGGTGAAGCGCTCGACGATGCGCCCTTTTTGGCGCTGGAAAGGCTCGCCTTCGAAAACCTGCGGTATGCGGCGGCGCAGAAAATCGATGCCTGCCTGCATGTCCTTCTTGAAAGAATTGGCCTGGCCGCGCGGGAGCGCCAGCAGGCGCGGGCGATCGGGCAACTTGAAATTATTGACGTAGCAGCGGTCGAGCGACTCCTTCGTGGAGGGATGGAGTTCGCCGATCATGCGGGCGATGGTGCCGCCGCGGCTGGTGCCGGCGAGGCCACAGACGAAAACGTTGTAGCCCGGCGCGGAAAGCTCGACGCCCATTTTCAGCGCGCGAAGGGCGCGTTCTTGACCGATGAAGCCTTCGCGCAGTTCCGCTTGTGCGGTGGTTTCGAATGGGATGCGCGAAAGCTCGCAGCGCCAGCGCAACTTGGCCTGGGGCAACTCCGGATGCTTTTGGGCAGGCTTGGTGGTCATGAAATCCTTCGAGCGCGTTACTCTAGCACACCCAAGAGTCGCTCTCACGGCGGGACGAGACAAGTGTTACCCAGCCGTTATCGGTGGACTTTCCGGACGGTCCATATAGACGGCAAAAACACTCGCGGCGGTGGCCACGAGGATCGGTCCCAGAACCAAGCCCAGCATGCCGAAGAGGCTGACGCCGCCAACGACACTGATGAAAATGACGAGCGCGCTTAATTCCGTGCGGCCGCCGAGCAGGAGCGGGCGCACCACGTTGTCAACTATCGTGGAGACTCCCGCGCATATCACCAGGAGCAAAATGGCGCGGCCCCAATGTCCGGTGAAACCCAGCCAGAGCGATGCGGGGACGAAAATCAGGCCGGAGCCGACAACGGGCACCAGGGAGAAAAAGGCCATCGCCACGCCCCAGAAGAGCGGTGTGGGCAAGCGCACGAGGGCGAAGCCGAGGCCGCCGAGAACACCTTGAATCGCGGCGACGATGAGGCTGGTGGTGACGCTCGCGGATATGAGGTCGCGAGCCTGGACGAGCATGGTGTCGCGATGCTCGGCATCGAAGGGCAAAATGCTGCGGACGCCGCGGATAATTTGATCGGCGTCGCGGAAGAAATAAAACAGGGCGAAGAGCATGACGAAAAGGTCGAAGACGAATGCGGCGATGTTGCGCAGGATGGTGCCGACTCTCTCGGCGAGAAAACCGGCTTGCTTTTGGACAGCGGTCTCGACCATGTCGAGGAGGTCGGCGTTGGGGTCGAGACCCGGGACGTGTTTCGCAATCCAGGCCCAGGTTTTCGCAACGAGGGGCGCTTGTTCCCCGGCGAGGGAGTGCTGCACACCGCGGGAAATGGAAACGGCTTCCCGGACGAAGAGCGTAGTGACGACGATAGCGGGAAAAATCAAAAGAAACGTCACTGCAAGTGTGCTAAGGACGGCGGCGCGATTCGTGCTGAAACGCTGCAGCAGCCAATGGTGCATGGGATAAAAAAAGATGGTGAGAATGGCGGCCCAGCCAAGCGCCGGGAGAAAGGGTTCGTAAATGCGGAAAACGAGATAGATGAGGAGCAGCAGGACGCCGTAGGACAGAACCGTGGTCAAACGGTCACTCGTTGAGGCGCTCGTGGGGAGAGCAGAATTCATGGACGTACTATACTGTTGATAGGCCGGAGAAAGATTGATAGGTTTTTAGCCAAGCTCCACCAGGTCGCGCGCGGGTCACCAGGCGAAATCAGCATGTCGACGAACTCCATCAAGCTGTCATCCTCACAGATTCGTCTTCTTGCTGTACTTGCTTTGATCAATTTTGTCAACTTCGCGGCGCGGCAAGTGTTTGTGCCCCTGATTCCGCTGCTGCGCGAACACCTGCATGCCACGGATGCGCAACTGGGGTCGCTGCAAACGTGGCTGTTAGTGGTACTCGCCCTCGCAAGCATGCCGTTTGGATTTTTCGCGGACCGGATCAGCCGCAAAGCCATCATAGGCGTGGGGATTTTTTTCTGGAGTGCGGCGACGTTTGCAGGCGGGCTGGTCTCCAGTTTTGTTTTTTTCTTGATTGCGCGGGCTCTAGTTGGGCTTGGGGAAGCGGCTTATGCACCTGCCGCCCAGTCGATGATTTCCGGGGCCTTTCCCGATGAGCGGCGTGCGTTGGCGCAGGCTATATTTGCTTCCGGCATGTTACTCGGAGGAGCTTCCGGGCACGCGCTCGGAGGAATCATCGGGCCGCGCTACGGCTGGCAAGCCGCGTTTTTTATCGTGGCCTTCGCGGGAGTGATTCCGGGCCTGGCGCTTTTCGGGATCGAGGAACCACCACGCGGGCCGCGTTCGGACGTGGTGCCTATCGCGCGGCTTCTGCGTGTCCCCGCTTTTGTCTGCATGATCTTTGCCGGCATTTGCATCACTTTTTCCAGTGTCTCGCTGCTTACCTGGAGCACGGACTTCGCCGTCAATTATAAGGATTTCAGCCTGCGCGAAGCTTCTGTCTCGCTGGCAATCATCGGGCTATTATCGGCGCTCCTTGGCGTGCTGACGGGCGGGTTCGTTGCGGATCGCCTACATCGAAATTTTTCCTACGGGCGAATAATGGCCATCGTGGCCGCATTCTTGCTCGCGGCTCCATTCCTCTTGCTGGCCATCCAGTCCGAAGAGAAATCCATCGTGCTCGTCGGTCTTTCGATTGCCTTTTTTTTCATGTCTTGGTATCACGGGCCTGTCACTGCCGTGCTTCATGACATGATGCCGCGCCGCGCGCACGCCACTTCCGTGGGCGTCTACATGTTTGCCACGCAATTGCTCGGCGGTCTTGGCCCACACGTGGTCGGAAAAATCTCTGATCTTCGCGATTTGCAACTGGGTCTGCAAATCGCGGTGGCCGTGTTGGTTTGCGGCGCTTTGCTGATGTTGCTGGTGATCCACTTCATCCGGCGGGATGGGATGAAGCATCCGGTGCTGGACGCGTTCCACGCCGAGCCTGGCGATTGACAGCTTGGAATTCAGGACTCCACTCGCAGCCCGTTCGGAGAGATTTTCCCCTCGGATGGCTACTTGATGCCAACCTGGGCGATCAGGCGGAGAACTTCGGCTTCGGGGACGTCGTAGAGCGGGCGCAAGTCTTCTTCTTCGAGGCGTTCGCGCAAATATTCGGCGGCGACAAAGCTGGCCTCGCGATCGGTGAGGTCGCGGCCGCTCTTATCGCGAAATTTCACGAAGGCAGTGTGGGCTAGCCCGATGACATGGGCGGCGCCATCAACAAAAAACTTAGTGTCGATCGTGTCGGCGTGGCGCGTGGCGATGCCGTTCCACATGTGCGAAAAGCGGAGGTGGTACACCCTCCCGGTCAGCTTCGACACCACCTCGAAGGCTCCCACGAACTGGCTCATTGCGCCGTTGTTGGCTAGGACTGGAAATGCACTCACGCTGGCTCCTTGTGTCTTCAGGGGCTAAAACCCCGTTGATGCGATCTCTTACCGCTTGCTAAAGAGCCTCGGAGGCTCCTTGAAGGCCGCCCAGGAGCACGGACTGAAGTCTGTGCTGCTAATGCTTCGCGGCGGCTACAGCGGTTTCCTCATCGGTGTAACTGCGAACCGCTGCCGCAACGCCGGCGCCTGCGGGAACGCGCGCGCCTTGCGCGGTCAGCACGTTTTCCATGGCCGCCAGCAGCAACAATACATTAGCACGCTGGGCGCAGTAACCCATCAGGCCCAGCCGCCAGATTCTGCCCTTCAACGGGCCGATGCCGCCGGCGATCTCAATGTTGAACTCGTCCAGCAACTGGTCGCGGAACTTCACGTCGTCCACGCCCGCAGGAACCATCACCGGCGTCACCGTTACCAGCCGCTCGTTGGGATTCTCCACGAGCAGCTTCATCCCCATCGCTTCCACGCCGGCAATCAATGCCTGCTGGTTCTGCCGGTGGCGTTCCCAGCGTTTCTCCAGCCCTTCTTCGATGGTCAGCCGCATCGCCTCGCGCAGCGCGTAAATCAACGAGATGGGCGGCGTGTGATGATAGAGCCGGTCCTTACCCCAGTAATTCATCGCCGTGGTCAGGTCGAAATACCAGCTCTGCACTTTGGTTTTGCGGTTGCGAAACACTTCTTCCGCGCGCGGGCTGATGGTAATCGGGGACATGCCTGGCGGGGCGCTCAGCGCCTTCTGCGAACCACTGAACACAATGTCCAGCCGCTGCCGGTCCACGTGCAGCGGTTCGGCCGCCAGTGAGGCCACCGTATCCACCACCAGCAGTGCGCCCAGTTCGTCGGCCACTTTCCGGAACGGATCGAGCGCGGTAACCACGCCGGTTGAAGTCTCACCATGGGCCAGCCCGACAATCTTGATCTTTCTGCCCGCGGCCGCTTTCTGCACCGCTTCCGGATCGACCGCTCGTCCCAGCTCCGCCTCAACCTTAGTGATTTTTGCCGGCGTGCGTAGCGCCGTCTCGTACATGCGGCCGGAAAAGTAGCCGTTCACGCAAACAATCGCTTCGTCGCCCTCTTCCAGCGTGTTCACCACCGACGCTTCAATGCCACCCGAGCCGGAAGCCGAAAGCGGCATGGTAATGCGGTTTTCCGTCTGAAACACCTGGCGCATCAGGATTTGCGTCTCGTCCATGCAGGTCTTGAACCACGGATCGAGGTGGCCAACAATCGGCGCAGCCAGCGCGCGGTACACCCGCGGGTCAACCGAGGACGGCCCCGGTGTCATCATCAGCCGCATGGGCGGCGTCAGTTCACCAATTGTTCTGTGTTCCGTGGTCATGAGCGGACCTCACAAGGACGCGGTGCCTGCAGAAAGCCTGCCTTGGGCAGCTCGCGTGCAATCATATCTGTGGGACTGTCAATTTTCCCGCAATACCCCGCCCCCCGCAACCGCCCATATTGTCCCCTTTGGAGTGCGGCGGCTTAACGGCGCTTAACCTTTGCCCTCGCGACGCACCCCGCCCGTCGTCATTCCGAGCTTGCCTGCCCATAGCAGGTTGGCCAGGCCGCGCATTTTCTTCCGCCTTCGCCCCCGCAGACGCGTCGGCCCTGAGCGTCGCTGAAGAGTCGGCCTGCGTCGTCGAGGAATCTTCCTTCGCTCGGTGCCCGAGCTATACCTCAAAGCCTTCTTCCGTTGGACGAGCTCATCGAGCTCGTCGGAGCGTTTTC
>DATKEV010000090.1:0-25694 GCA_035511855.1 Candidatus Udaeobacter sp. | reverse complement strand
GCGCGCGCCGAAAAAACTCCGTGTCACTCGGGCGGAAATTCTCCGCGTGATGGGCGCGGACGTGCCCGACAAGGAAATTGAAGCGAGTCTCGGCGCGCTCAGTTTCACTCCCGTTCGAATCGACCAGAACCGCGGCGCGGCAGGCTCTCTCCTCGCCGCGTGGGAATGCACGCAGCCCTCCTGGCGCGCGGAAGTTGAGCGCGAAATCGACCTCATCGAAGAAATCGCGCGCATCTACGGTCTCGACAAATTTTCTCCGCGTTTGCCCGCGGCCCGGCAAGGCGCAGCGCGGCTTCCTCACTACGAAGCCGAAACGCGCTTGCGTGAACGGCTGATGGGGTTGGGCTACCGCGAGATTCTGACAATTCCACATGTCGCCGAAGAGCGCGATGCGTTATTCCGGCCCGAAGGCATTGCCCCAGCGCGCCTTTCGAATCCGCTTTCCGAAGAAGCGAGCGTGCTACGCTCCACCGGCGTCGTCACCATGGCCGCGGCGTTCGAATGGAACCTCAATCACGGCCAGCGCAACGTCCGCTTGTTCGAGATCGGCAGTCACTATCGCCTCGATGGGGATAAACCGGTCGAGACCCGCGTCCTGTCGCTTGGCGCAACGGGCCAAGCGCGCGAAAAAGGTCTTTACGACGAGGCGCGCGGTTTTTCTTTTGCCGACCTCAAAGGCGATCTCGACGCACTCGGGCAACTCACGAGTCCGTCAACAAGCGCCACCGGCTTCCAGTGGGACCAAGGCGGACCTAGCTGGCTCAATCCGGCGCGCGTTGGTACGATCTCGGTTTTCACAAATCTCAAAATCCAAGTCGGTTTCGCCGGCCAGCTCGCACGCCGCGTCGCCGAACGCTTGAAACTTCGCCAGGACGTTTTTCTCGCCGAACTGCGGCTCGATCCGGTGTGCGTGACGATCGCTACGGCCAAAGAAACGCGGCGCTACCGGCCGCTGCCGCGATTTCCTGGGGTCGAACGTGATTTTTCATTGTTGCTTGAGGATGGCACGAAGTTTTCCGACGTGATGAAAACGATTCAATCGCTGGGCATCGGTGAAATTGCTTCCATCGAGGCCACAGATCTCTTCCGCGGGAAAAATGTTTCCGCCGGCAAATATTCCTTGCTTGTGCGCGTCACATTCCAGAGCCGCGAAGCCACGCTGACCGACGCGCACATCAGCGACTACAGCGGCAGAATTGTTGCCGCTCTCGAAAAAAATCTCGGCGCGCAACTCCGCTCCAACTGATCCGTTTCCTCAAAGCCGCGCGTCGTAGCAAGTGTGGCGCTAGGGGCGCAGCATGCTGCGCCCCTAGCAAGAGGAATTGTGCTATGTTGACCGTTGAAACGGGAGAGGCGAAGCAATGAGCACGCCGGTAAAAGTGCAAATCTTTGGGCAGACGTACTCCATCCAAGGAGAGCTGAACGAGAGGTACGTGCAGAAGCTCGCGAAATATGTCGATGAAAAAATGCACGCCATCGCCGATGTGACCACGACAGTGGACACGCAAAAAGTGGCCGTGCTCGCGGCGCTGGCCATCGCCGACGAACTTCACAGCATGCAGCACGAGCGCAACGATCACGAAGATTTGCTCCGCGAACAGGCGGAGCGCTGCCTGACGCTCGTGGAGCGCGCGTTGAAGCAAACGGCGTGAGCCCGTGAATCCTGCGTTCCGGATGCGATCCCAAAAAACTTGAAGAGAGATTTCTCGCTGCGCTCGAAATGACACGATGGGCGCTGGCGAGCTGCATTCTATTGGCTCCATCTCGTTGGGGTGCGGTCCCAGCGGTGGGCACGGAGTTCTGAGTGGAGGGCGGTGGGGAGGGGGCCCTTGTCGCTGGCGGCGAGATTGGATTCGACGTTTTTCCGTTTGCGCATGCCGGGGATGATCGTGCTGACGTCGGGATTATTAAGGATGAAGCGCAGGGCCATTTCCGGCATGTTCATTCCAGCGGGCACGAGCGGCTTGAGCGCGTCGGCGCGGGTGACGCTGGCTTTCAGATTCTCGGGAACGAAATAGGTGCTGCGCCAATCCCCTTTGGGCCAGGTGCTTTCGAGAGTGAGCGTGCCGGTGAGCGAGCCTTCGTCGAAAGGAACGCGCGCGATCACAGCGACGTCCTTTTCGCGGCAGGCGGGAAAAAGTTCGTCTTCGGGATTCTGGTCGAAAATGTTGTAGATGACCTGGACGGCATCGACGAGGCCGGAGCGAACGGCGCGAATGCCGTTGGCGGGCTCCCAGCGGTTCTGGCTGATGCCGACGGCGCGGACTTTGCCGCTAGCGCGCAGCTTTTCGATGGCGCGGACGATGCGCTCATCGTCGAGCCAGGTGTCTTCCCAAGTGTGAAATTGAAGGAGGTCGAACGTATCAACGCCGAGGTTGGCGAGACTCTTGTCGACGTAGGCGAAGATATGATCTGGTGGATAGGAATCATCGAGAGAATATTCTGGGCGAGCGGGCCAGCGAAGATTCTTGGGCGGAATCTTCGTGGCGGCGTAAAGTTTTTTGTCCGGTCCGCCGCAGGCCGCGTTGCCTTTGTTGGAGCGCAGAATTTTTCCCAAAAGCTCTTCGCTGTGGCCGCTGCCGTAAGCCCACGCGGTGTCAAAAAAATTGCATCCGAGATCGACGGAGCGCTGGAGCGAATCGAGTGATTCCGCGTCTTCCGAGCCGGTCCAGCCGGCCAGGCCCCACATTCCGTAACCCATTTCACTGACGTTCCATCCGGTGCGTCCGAAGCGGCGATAGCGCATGGTGTGCTCTCCTGGAGTCGAGGGCACATTATACGCGGGGAGGTGGAAAGCGTGACTGGTGAAGGAGACGACCGTGGTAGAGCAATCCCCTGGCTGCCAGCAGGCACTCGGCGGTCAGCAAAGCCTTGGGGTTTTTCTTGGCGATGACCAAGAGTTTCAAGGCCGCCTGTTGAGGCTGGCGTGTCCCTTGCTCCCAACTCCGGACGGCGTTGGCGCTTACGTCGAGGTACTGCGCGAACACGGCTGGCTGGCATGGAGCTTCCGGCGAATCTCTTTTCCGGCTGCCGGAGCGTGTCGGCTGGCATGGATGGCCGGTGGCGGGAGAGTCTGGTAGACTGGCGCAACTTTGAGATGGAAGACCCGAAGGCGGTTTCTGGCGCAGGCTGGGGGCTCGGCGGCTGGCGTATTGGTATGGCCTGGACTGCGGACGGCGTTTGCGGCGGACATGGCCCTGGAGGCAAAGTCCCCTGCGGATCGAGGGCCGGGGATGCAGTTTCCGAGGGCGGCGCGGGAGCGGATTGCGATTGCCTCGTATCCATTCCGGGAGTTCATCGCAAGGCGCGGGGAGGAGGGCGGCGCCGAACAGGGCAACGGGAGCGGAGTCCGCGGGGAGCGGCGCGGACAAGAAGGAGCGGGGCTTCCCGCAAGCGGGAAGATGGATTTGAAAGAATTCGCGGCGCACGTCAGCGCGAAATTCAATATCAAGAAGATCGAGCCGTGGAGCGAGCATTTTCGCTCGCTGGAGAAGGGCTACCTCGAAGAGTTGCGCGCGGCGGTGGCCCAGGCGGACGTGGCGATCGTGAACATTGCGGTGGACGGTGAGCACAGCCCTTATTCAACAGATGCTGCGGAACGAGAACGAGCCGTGGCGTTCAGCAAGCAATGGATTGACGCGGCGGCGGCTAGCGGTTCGCCGAGCGTGCGCACGAACATTCCGCCGGCGAAGGATACGAAGCCGGACCTGGAACGCACGGCGGACTGCCTCCGGCGCGTGGCGGAGCACGGCGCGTCGAGAAACGTGGTGGTCAACCTCGAGAACGACAACCCGGCCAGCGAAGATCCGTTTTTCCTGGTGCAGCTAATCGAAAAAGTGAACAGCGATTGGCTGCACGCGCTGCCGGATTTTGCGAACACGCTGGCGGCTTACGAAGAGGACTACGCCTACCGGGGAATCGAAGCGATGTTCGGACATGCCTACAACATCTCGCACGCGAAGGAGACGGAAGTGGGCGACGGGAAGGACAAAATCGCGCACGTGGATTTGCCGCGGACGTTTGGAATCGCGAAAAAGCACGGTTACAAGGGATATTTTTCGATGGAGTGGGACAGCCCGGGCGATCCTTACGCGGGAACGGCTGGGCTTATTGAGAAGACGCTGAAAAATCTTTCCTAGAATCGAAGCACACTGTAGCCATTTGATTGCGCGTGGCGCTGTATGGGGCGCACAGCCAAGAATGCCTGTGCCACGCGGGAAGCCGAGAAGCACCGGTTCGAAAGACCGGCCACTACGCGGGAACCGGCAAGCATGCCCGCGCTACATGCGAAGCTGTCGCTTCCGAGAAGATTCTCAGGCGCTACTCGTAGCGCAGCGCGACGATGGGGTCAATACGCATGGCGCGGCGTGCGGGCAAAACCGCCGCAAGCGCGGAGACTGCAAGAACGATGAAGCAGGCCGATGCAAGTGTGATCGGATCGGTGGGGGTAACCTCGAAGAGAAGGCTCTCGAGAACGCGGCTCAGAGCCAGCGCTCCCGCGAGGCCGAGGAGCAGAGCGATGACAGCAAGAGTGAGGGCTTCACGAAGAACCAGACGAACGACGTTCGCCGAACGAGCGCCCAGAGCAATGCGAATCCCAATTTCGTTGGCGCGCTGGCTGATGGAATAGGAAACGACGCCGTAGACCCCAATCGTCGCCAGCGCCACCGCGAGTCCCGCGAACATCATCAATAAAACTGCCTGAAAACGAGGACTGGAAACGGAATCGGAGAATACCGTTTCCATTGTCTGAATGTCGGAGACGGCCTGTTCGGGATCAACGCGGTGGATGGCTGCTTCGGCGGAACGCGCGATCGGGCCCGGATCCCCCGCGGCGCGGACGACAAGCGTGGCGAAATACATGGGTGCCTGCGAATTGGAGAGGAAGATGGTGGGCTCGGGAGTGTCCTGCAATTGCGCTTGGCGGGCATCGGCGACGACGCCAACGATTTCAACTGGCTTCTCCATGGTCCAGCAGACCCGGAGCTGCTTACCGAGAACACTTTGCCCGGAGTAGAAACGCTCCACGAATGCGTGGTTCACCATGGCCACAGGCTGGGAGCTGAAACGGTCGCGGTCATCGAAGTCACGGCCGCTCAGTAAAGCAGTACTCATGGTTTGGAGGTAGCCAGAGCTGATGATGAGGAATTGCGCGGAGGGCCAGTCCGAAGGCGAGGAGGCGGGTTGATCAGCGGGCGAGAAACAGGAGCCAGAGAACATTCTCTTGAGCGGAAGGAAATGAGTCGAGCCGGCGGCGCGAACGCCGGGAGTGGCGCGGATTTCTGTGAGCATGCGGTCGAAGTATTGGGAGCGCTTGAGATTGTCGAAATAGCGCGCCGGCGAAGTCCAGATGTGCATGGTGAGCAGGTGCTCGGGGCTGAAGCCCGGATCCACGGAGATGAGCCGGGCAAAGCTACGAAGCATAAGGCCCGCGCCGACAGAAAGAAGAAGGGCCAGGGAAACTTCCGCGACAACAAAGGAGCGGCGGAGAGCCTGATGGCCGCCGACACCGCTCCGGAGAGTGCCATGCTTCAGCGCGCTCTGGAGATCCACGCGAGAAAGACGGAGCGCCGGGACGAGTCCGAAAGCCACGGCAGTGAGAAGACTAGCAAGGAAGGTAAAGAGCAGAACTCTGAAGTCCATCGCGATCGGTTCGCTGCGAGGCAAGGGCGCGTTTTGAGGGATGAGAGCGAGGAGGCTGCGGAGTCCCAGCTGAGCGAGGAGCAATCCCGCGGCCATGCCCGCGAGCGAGAGAAGCAGACTTTCGACGAAAAGCTGCCGAACGATGCGGGAGCGCGCGGCACCCAAAGCGGAACGAACGGCTAGTTCGCGAAGGCGGGCGGTTCCTCGCATAAGAAGAAGATTTGCGACGTTGGCACAGGCAATGAGAAGAAGAAAGCTGACGGAGGCGAGCAAGACCCAGAGCGGACGCCGGACGCCCTGGGTGACGTCTTCGAGCATGGGAAAGACATTGGCGCTCCAGTATTTGTTGTTGTCGGGGCGAGCCTGGGCCGTGAAGTTGGCGACGCGCTGCATATCCTGCTGGGCTTGGCTGAGCGAGACGCCTTGTTTGAGCCGCGCAACGACAGTTAGGTAACGTCCTTCTTTCCATTCTGCGGTCCGCGCGAGAGGCAAGGGAGTCCAGACTTCAGACTTGATCTTCGGAAAAGAAAAACCGCCAGGCATTACGCCAATCACAGTGAAAGGAACGGCGTCGACGTCTATCTTCGCGTCAATGATTTTGGGATTCGCTCCATATTGCCGCTGCCAGAGTTCGTAGCTGAGGATGACGACATGATCTTGACCAGCAACGCCGTCGGCGGCGGAGAAGGTTCTTCCGAGTAACGGCGGAACGCGTAGGATGGAGAAGAACTCCGGAGAGACTTGCATGCCCTGAAGCGCAACGGGCTGCCCGTGGAAGCTGAGGTTGGTCATGGCTCCGGAAATGGCGGCCATGGATTCGAAAGATTGAGAGTGGTCGCGCCAGTCGAGAAAATTGAGAGGATTGACTACGTTGCGGGGACTGTCGTACTTGGCGGAGGACTCCCAGATGCGGACGAGCCGCTCCGGCTCCGGATAAGGCAGGGGACGGAGAAGAATGGCATCTACGACGCTGAAAATCGCGCTGTTGGCGCCGATGCCGAGAGCCAGGGTGAGCACGGCGACCGCGGTAAAGCCGGGGCTGCGTTTTAGCATGCGGAGCGCATAGCGAAAATCACGCGCGCATTCGTCGAGCCAACCGATGATGTCCACGGCGCGAGTGTCTTCCTTTAGGAGAGTGAAGTTGCCAAAACGTTTTTGCGCCGCGAAGCGCGCGTCCTCGGGCGACATGCCCGCGGCGAGATTGTCCGCAGTACGCATCTCGACGTGCGAGCGCAGCTCTTCGTCGAGTTCGCGATCCAAACGCTGTCGGTTCAGCATGCCTCGCAGCCGCGCGATCCAGGACATGGCGTACCTGCCTTTCTCATCCCTCAGACGAACTGGAGTACCTGGGCGACGGCTTCGGTGAGCCGCTCCCAATTCTTTTCTTCTTCGGCAAGTTGTTTCCGGCCTCTGAAGGTCAGCCGATAGTAGCGAGCGCGGCGATTGTTCTCTGAGACGCCCCATTCGGCGCTGACCCAGCCGTCTTGTTCCATGCGGTGGAGGGCAGGGTAGAGAGAACCTTCCTCGACGCGCAGGATGTCCTTGGAGACCATCTGGATGTGAAGAGTGATGCCGTAGCCGTGGTGCGGGCCACGAGCCAGGGTCTTGAGAACGAGCAAGGCTAGAGTGCCCTGGAGGAGGTCGTTTTTAGGCCTGAGCATGAAGCTCCTATAGATAGCTATAGGTAAAGACGGAGTGGAAAAGAAAATGTTTCCAAGAAACATGGAGCGCGAGAAGGCCGACGGAGGGCTTGGCAGCTGGAGCGCCGCTTGTTGAGGGGGCCTAGCAAGGGTATGCTTCTGAGCGGAATTTGTGCTGAAGGAGAGAACGATGAAACTACGTACGAGTTTATTTGTGGCGGTGGCGATACTGATGGCGGCGGGAGTTGCGGCGGCGCAACAGGCGGTACCGACGGCGAGTGCCCCGCCGGCGGGCGGAGCGGCGCCGCCGCCGGACATGACCCCGGTGGCGAATCCCGTGAGCGGGTTTGTGAAAGCGGGAGTGGCGCGATACGAGAAGAACATGGTGGCAGCGGCGGAGGCCATGCCGGCGGAGAAATACGGATTTAAGCCGATGCCAGAGATGAATTCGTTCGGGCACCTGGTGATGCACATCACGCAATCGAACAATGCCTTCTGCGCGAAGATTTCCGGGCAGACAGCGCCGGACGTGAAGTCTGCGGACACAGATCCGAAGGACAAGCTGCTGGCGATGCTGAAGGATTCCTTTGCGTTTTGCACCTCGGCGTTGGCAAACGTGGACGATTCGAAACTGGGGGAGCAGTTCGTGCTGTTCGGTAACCGGCCGATCTCGCGGGGGGGCGCGCTGGTGGCGCTGGGCGGCAGTTGGACCGACCACTACGCGACGGAGGCGATTTATTTGCGGTTGAATGGAATATTGCCGCCGACGGCGCAGCCGCCGAAGGAAGTCAAGATCCTGCCTTAGATTGAGAAACTACGCCTCCCGCGGGGAGGAAGCGGCGGCGGCTTCGACTTCGCGCTGAGCGGAAACGCCGCCTTTCAATTCGCGCGCGAAGCGGCCGTGGTGCAGTACGAGATGCAATAAAAACATGACGATGAGGACGCCTCCAAAGGTGACCACAATGGTGGCGCCGGTAGGCGTGTCCAGCTGGACGCTAAGATAGACGCCCAACGCGGAAACCAGGGTGCCCATGGTCCAGCCGATGGCGAGGCGCGGACCAATGCGGTCTGCAAAGAGCATGGCGCCGACGCTGGGAACAATGAGATAGCAGAAAACAAGCAGGACGCCGGCGATGGCGACGGACGACGTCACCACAAAGCCAAAAGAAGCGTAGAAGAGGAAGTCCCAGAAGCGCACGTTCAGGCCAGTTTGCTCGGCCTTGTTGTGGTTCATGGAGATGAGCAGGAATTTCTTGCGGAAAATGAAGTGGAAGAGACCGATACCGCTGTAGAGCAGAGCCGTCTTGATCACCTCAGGCCGGGAGACGGCGAGAATGTTCCCGACAAGCATGTCCTTGAGATGCTCGGTCTCGCCGGTGGCCTTGCTCATCAGAAGAATCGCCAAAGCGGAGGCCACGGCATAAGCGATGCCGATGAAGGCTTCCTGGGGAATATGGCCGCGGCGGGTGCGCGCAAGTGCGAAAATGGCGGCGCCGAGAAAAGTAAAGCCGAGGCTGATCCAATAAGCGCCGCGGCCGTGCGGGTCCATCCCGGCGATTATGGCGACGATGGCGCCCAGCGCGGCGATCTGCGCGAGGGCAAGGTCCACGAAAATCACGCCCCGCTCGACCACATGCACGCCAAGATAGGAGTGGATGCCGGTGAGGATCAAGCTGGCCAAGAAAGGCAAAACCAGAAACGGAAGAATCTCCATCGAATGCTCTCCTAATGAATCTCGTCAAAAGCCTTCTTGAGCTTGGCGATGTCGTAGTCGAACAGTTTGAAATAGTCGGTGATCTCTTTTTCGCCGCCGACCGAGGGCATCAGGACGACGACCACCGCGCCGGTTTCGCGCGCAATGGAATTGGGCGTCTTCAAGTCAAAGTACGGCTCGACCATGATGACCTTCACGGCTTCGCGCTTCATTTGCCCGATTAATTCCACGGTGTGCTGGGGGCTCGGGGGAATGCCGGGGCGCGGCTCGACGTAGCCGACGACGTTGAGGCCAAAATGCTCGGCGAAATTGGGCCAGGAACGGTGATAGGTAACGACCTTGCGGCCGGCGTAGGGCTTCATCTGCGCCTGCCACTGCTGATCGGACTGTTTGAGGCGCTGCTCGAAGCCATCGTAGCGCTCGGCAAAATAAGCGGCGTCATTCGCGCGCATCTCGCTGAGCTTGGTCTGGATGCCTTTGGCGATGCGCAGGCCGTTATCCGGGTCCAGCCAGTAGTGAGGGTTTCCCAGCGGATGAACGTCGCCTTCGGCGCGGGTTACCTGGCCGGTAGGGAGTTCCAGGATTCGTGCGAACCGTGATGCGTCGAAATAACCCGGCGCGCCGACCTGAATCCTCGGATTGCTGGACTGCGTGATGAGCGGCGGCAGCCAGCCGATCTCGAGTTCGAGGCCCACGACGATGAGCAGCTCGGCCTTGGAGAGCTTCAGAAGAAAGCTGGGCTTTGGATCGACAAAGTGCGGGTCTTGATAGCCGCGAGCTACGGATTCGACGTCAACTTTGTCTCCGCCAATTTCCTGCGCGAGGGACGCCAGGTCAGTAGTCGCCGTCATGATGCGAATCTTGCTGTCCGCGCTTCCGGTGGCAGCAGAGAGCAGGCCGAACACCAGCGCCAAGGAGGAGGCGATCGCGGTGAAACGAGTCTTGGTCAATGAGCGTGACATCGAAGTTCTCCTCTGAACGGGTCAGAACGGGTGGGCACCGTGCGCGCCCATCACAAAAAGAAACTGGAAAAGAAATTCATTGGCGTTCGAGAAATCCGTTGGAGTGGTCGCCAGATGACCGAAGCGGTACTGCCCACGAATCTGGCTAAACTCGCTCGGCCAATACGTCAGGATACCGGAAAAGCCGGAATCCGTCAGACGGGCATCGGTGGAGTGGCCGCTCCGGTCGAAGCGTCCGCCGACGGTCCAGCGGCGATTTACTCGGTATTCCGCCGAGGAATACATGCCAAAAGCGTGTTGCGTTTGGAAACGAGTTGGTACGACGGGAGAAAACTGGTCGCGCGCGCTCCAAACTAACTCGGTACGGAACAGGAAGGAATTGTAAATGGCGCGGCGCAGCGGCTTCCAGCGGATGGTGGCGTCTCCGCTATAGAGATTGGTCAGGAAGTTCGAGCCGAGATTGTTGTGGCCGCGCGCGTAGGAGAGGCCGAGATCCAGGTTGGTGGATTCGGTCAGGTCGCGATAAGCCCGCAGGTGGCCGACCACGCTGACGTCCTCGCGGCGGCTGGCCTGGAACACATCCGCGGAATCGCCACGCAATACCTCCGCGCTCCCTTCGAGGAACCAGTTCTCAGGCGCGGGAAGAAAACGCGAGAGGAACAAGCCAGCGTCGTCGATGCCGTCCTCGCCGCCGACTAAATTGTTGGTTACGAGCGGCCGGTCAATGAACGGCAGGGCGTGATTGTGAATGGTGTTGACTTTCCCGAAGTCAGCACGCTTCTTACCGACCTTGAGAAGCAGGCCTGCGGGGAGCGAAGTAAAGGTGACGTAAGCCTCTTCGACGTTTACGCCCGTCTCGCCGAAGGAGAGAAAGGCATCAGCGCGTGCGTAAGGATCGATGATGGCCTGCATTCCTACTTCGGATTCGTGCATCTCCAGCGAACGTCCTGGCGAGACTTGATTGTGGCCCGTGATGCCAATGAAATCGCCAATCAGGCTGATGTCCGGATTGAGGAGCTTGGCGTTGCCCGAGGCACCACCGAAAGTCTGTGTTTGCACGGCCTGCGCCGCTGCCGGTGCAGGAGGGGAAGAGAGCAAACCGGGCTCGGGGTGCGCCGAGGCTAGCAGAACTTGCGGGCCGGAAGTGTGTTCCGGTGATTTCGTTTCACGAAGTTCCTTTAACTCGCTGCGCAGGAGTGTTACTTCCCGAGCGAGCGTGCGGACCTGTTCTTCGAGCGCCGTCATGCGGGCGTCTTCCGTGTTTGCGGTGGAAGCGTCGCGCTTAACCGGGACTGAAGGCGCTTCCTGTGTACGGGCAATCGAGGAGAAAAGCAGCAAAGCGGACAGAGCAGCGAATCGTTTCATGACATTACTCCTTCGGTTCTTTGAACTTGAGTCCGTAATACAGGACCGTGGAAGCTAGTAGGGGAGAAACGTGGAGAGTTAAAAAGCGGGAGGCCCGCGTGGAGAGATAGCGCGCGGAAATGCTGAGGATACCGAAACGGCCAATGGAGCGAGTTCGAGCCGGCTCGTTACCGGCACAATGGCCATACTGGGCGACTGCGTGGCGACCGCGGATCCTGCCGTCGAGCAGAGCGGACAAATATGCGAGGCCGACGGTGTGCCCGTCAGCTCACAACAATAGTGAAACGACGCCGCCAGAAAAACAGCGCTGAAGAGCAAGATATGAAGGCACGTTCGCCGCGCAGTTGGGTGCATCTAGTTCGTGAGACGGAGCTTAGGCAAGAAAAGTTGCGCGGTCAAGCAAGTAAACCCTGTTTTTATTTACATCTATATACTATACCGGGTTATAGTATAGAAGCGAGGCTCCATGGCACACACGGTGAGGGACAAAGAAAAACTCCTGGTCCGGGTTCGTCGAATTCGCGGACAAGTGGAAGCCGTTGAACGCGCGCTGCGGGAAGAGCAGGAGTGCACCGATGTGCTTCAGTTGGTAGCGGCTTGCCGAGGAGCGCTGAACGGTCTGATGGCGGAGTTGGTCGAGGGCCATATCTGGTTCCATGTGCTGGACCCGAATCGCCTGAAGGATTCGCCTCAGGCCACGGCCGCCGAGGAACTGATCGATATTGTGAAGGCCTACTTGAAATAGCTTGAGAATCTGACGCGTTGGTTGAGCGCGCCAGCGGGGGTCGAAATGCCGGACAGCGAGATGAAGGCGGGCTTCAGACGGGAAGACGCTTTCGACCGTGTGCAGCACAGGAATAACCTATAGCAACCAAACTGGTTGACTGTCCGTCTAAGGTGCTAAGCTAAGGTGTAGCTCGATGCATTCTGGGGGAACTATCTTCGGACTAACGATGGCGCGCCGCTCGCTGGCGCTGCTGGCTTGTGCCGCCATGGTGTTTTTTGCGGCGGGCAGTTTCCTTCACCAGCACTCCGATGGGCCGGACACGGCTTGCCATATCTGCCAGGCGCTGCACATGCCCGCGCTGGCGGCTGCCCGGCTTGAGCTGGGCAACAGCATCGAGCTTGTCACGCGGTTTTCTTCGCCCCCCGAGCGTGTAGCAACAATTGATTCTTTTGCGCTGCACCGCGCCGGGCGCGCTCCTCCCACCGCATAATCATTCACCCCTTCTTGAAGTGAATTTCCGTGCGCTGGCCGTTTCAAAAGCCGGCGTCACCGCCATCTTTCAGGCGGCCTCTATCCACACAAAACACGAATAATCCTCGAAAGGGATGGAGAAAAAATGTTGAAAAGTTTGAGCAGCAGCGTGGTCTTTGTCTTGGGGTTGGTGTTGTTTCTTGCGGCCGGTCCGGCCAACGCCCAGTCGGGGAATTCCGGCTCGATTGAAGGCGTAGTGAAAGACCCTTCTGGCGGAGTGGTTGCTGGCGCGACGATTGAAATCTCGTATGCGGTGAGCGGTTTTCACAGGGAGACGACCACGGGAAGTGAAGGCAGTTTCAAGTTTACGAACGTGCCCTTCAACTCGTATCACATGGTGGTGACGGCAGGCGGCTTCGCGAGCTACTCCGAAGACGTGGACGTGCGCTCCGGCGTGCCCGTGGCAGTGCAGATTGGATTGAAGATGGGAACGGCGGAGACCAGCGTGACGGTCGAAGCGAAGGACTTGGTCGAAAACGAATCCACCTTTCACACGGACATCGACCGTGGCTTGTTCGACCGGCTCCCGCTGGAGAGTTCCTCATCCGCGGTCAGCTCGCTGGTGACGCTGGCGGCACCCGGAGCGGTGGCGGACTCGAACGGCCTGGTTCACGCCATCGGCGATCATGCGGAGAGCTCCTTTTCGGTGGATGGCCAGGCGATAACGGATCAGACCAGCAAAGTCTTCTCCAACCAAATCCCCGTTGATTCCATTCAATCGCTGGAGGTCATCTCCGGGGCACCGCCCGCCGAATTTGGCGACAAAACCAGCCTGGTCATCAAGGTGACGACGCGTTCTGGCCTCGGCCAGACAAAACCGGTTGGCAGCGTGAAAGCCTCTTACGGCAGCTTTGGCTCGGTGAATGCGGGTTTCGACGTGGCCTTTGGAGGCCAGAAGTGGGGCAATTTCATCGCGGCGAACGGTTTGAACACCGGCCGTTTTCTCGATCCGCCGGAATTCCAGGTGCTCCATTCCAAGGGCAACGAACAGAACGTATTCGACCGCGTGGATTTCCAGTTTACGAATACGGACTCTGTGCACCTGAACGCCGCGTATACCCGGTCCTGGTTCCAGAATCCGAATTCTTTCGACGCTGTCGAATCCGGCCAGGATCAGCGCGCCCAGATCAAGACCTACAACGTTGCGCCGACCTGGACCCACTTATTCAGCACCAACACACTGCTAAACGTAGGCTTTTTCGCGCGGCACGACCTGTTCAACTATTACCCCAGCGCAAATCCACTCGCAGACGTTTCTGAGACCGCGACTCAACAACGCAAGCTGACAAACATAGGCCTGCGCAGCGATCTGTCCTATGTGAAGGGCATCCATAACGTGAAAATGGGAGCTACCTTCGAACACACGCTATTGACGGAGGACTTCAGCCTGGGTCTTACGGACCCGACGATCAATTCGCCGTGCATCACGCAAAACACGGCTGGGGACTGGGTTGGAGTGGGCGATACGACCTTGACTGATCCGACGCAGTGCACTGGGGCCAATCAGCCAAACACACCGACCAATCCGAATGCCACCACGCCCTTCAGCACCGTACTCGCGTGCATCGATCTTACTAGACCCGCGCCTGCAGCAGGCGACGGCTGCGCGGCTCCACAAAGTGCGCTGTTCGCTTTCCACGGTCGTGGCGACATCCGAGAGATAGCGCTCTACTTACAGGACACCATTACCAAGGGCAATTGGTCCTTCAGTGTGGGTGTGCGCGGCGATTTATACCGAGGGCTCACCAAAGAGTCGCAAATCGAACCGCGTGCCGGGATTTCCTACAACCTCAAGGCGAGCAATACAGTTATGCGCGTTTCCTACGCTCGCATCCTCGAGACGCCCTTCAACGAAAACCTGGTGGTCGCCAGCCTGACCGGCAATCCTTTCCTGGACGCGATCTTCGGCGGCTCGTCGGGGGAGATTCGCGCCGGGCAGCGCAACGAATTCCATGCGGGACTCCAGCAGGCGTTCGGGAGATACCTCGTCGTCGATGGGGACTACCTCTGGAAGTACACGCACAACGCCTACGACTTCAGCGACCTGCTAAATACGCCGATCTTCTTCCCGATTGGATGGCACAACTCGAAGATCAGCGGATTCAATGCGCGCGTCAGCGTGCCGAATTTCCACGGCTTCACGGTCCTGGCCGTTATGGGCCATGCCTCGGCCCGTTACTTTCAGCCCCAGGTCGGTGGGCTAGGCACCAGCGATGGACCCGTATTCCGCATCGATCACGACCAAAACTTTCAACAGACCACACACGTGCAATATCAACCGCGGAAACGCGCCCCATGGGTTGCGTTCACTTGGCGCTATGACAGCGGCCTGGTCGCTGGCGCCGTACCTTTCGGCGATGGCATCAACCCGGTGGACGTGTCCGGGCTGAGTCCCGACCAGCAGTTCCAGGCTGGACTCTTCTGTGGAAGCGTGCACGCCACGCCGACCACTCCGATCAGCTCCACGGGGCTATGTCCTGCCTCGCAATACGGTTCGACACTGCTGAAGATACCGGCGGCGGGAACGGAAAACGACGATCACAATCCGCCGCGGGTCGCTCCGCGTCACCTGTTTGACACCAGCGTGGGCGATGACGACCTCTTCCATGGCGACCGCTACAAGTGGAGCCTGCGCTTCACGGTCATCAATCTGACGAACAAGACCGCGCTCTACAACTTCCTGTCGACGTTCAGCGGAACGCACTACGTTACACCGCGGTCGTACACGGCGGAGCTGGGCTTCCACTTCTAGCCGTAGACAACCCGGGGGAGGGTACATCTCACGGGACGAGAGGGTGATGGCAAAAAATTGACCTAGCAGCAAGAGAGAACTGATCTGCATGAGCGGTATGGCCCGAGAAGAAACCCGCGGCTAGTTGGACTGGCGCGCCAGAACCGATTTGGTTTCGGCCAGCTCCGGGCGGTCGGCGCCGGGCAAGCAGATTTCGGCGAGTTTGGCGTAAAAGGCTTGGGCGGCGCGGGTGTCACCCACGGCTTGCGCGGCGTGTGCCGCTCCGTAGAGCGCGTCGAAGCGATTCAGTGAATTCTTCAAGGCGGTTCTGTATGCGGCGAGGGCATCGGCCGGGCGCTTGAGCTCGAGCAGCATGTCCGCCAGCATTTCTCGAGCGGGGATGCCGACGGATTCGCCGCCATCCTTGTCCTGGCGGTCCGCAGCCGCGCGCAGCTCCTGAAGAGCATCCTCGGACTTACCCTTGGCAAAGGCCAGCCAGGCCTCCGCTTCGCGAAGATCGCTGGCTTTCTCCGTAGAGACCGTATAGCCGAGCTTCTTCGATCGCTTGTCACGCTCGGCGACCAGTCGCGTCAACTCCTTTACGTCAGACTCGGCCGAGGCCACATCGCCGCTCCGCGCGGCGCCAATGGCGCGCGCCCAAAACGCCGTGTCCTGCCAATTCTTGCGAATAGCGGGAACCGGCAAGTCGGCAGCTTCTTTCCAGCGGTGCAATTCGAGCGCGGTCCGCGCGGCGAGATAAGCCCGGTGATCGGCTTTGTCTTCGTCACTCGCGGCGACAACGTGATTGGCGTGCTCGATGACTTCGCGCGCTTTGGCTTCCTGGCCGCTCTGGAGATAGCAATAGCTCAGGAAGTCCAGGGCATGGGTCTGGTAATGGAATTCTGCGAGATGCAGCTCCGCGGCGTGGGCGGCTGAGGTGTTCGCGGCGATGTTCGAAGCGATGGAATCCTGCCACAGCCCAAGCCGCACGAAGATGTGCGACGGCATGTGCAGCGCATGGGCGGAGTCCGGGGCAATCGCGGCATAGCGGCGCGCGGCTTCGAGGCCTTGCGCGGCAAACTCCGGGCGGTCGGTAGCGTGAATCATGTAGTGCGCCACACCAGGATGATCTGAATGCTGCTCGAGCAGTGGGTCGAGAATGGCGATCGCTTTCTTGCGGTTCGCCGTGCCGTCAACATCCTCCTCGGCGAGCGAAATGAGCGAGAGCGCGTAGAAAGCGCTGAATTCCACATCATCGGGCGATTGCGCGTGAATCTGCTCAAGCGCCGCGGAGTAGGCCTTGATGCGATCCGCGTGGCTCATTTTGGATTTTTCCTGAAAGAAGGCAGCGGCCGCGTTGATGAAAGCTTGCTCCCGCGCGTTCGCCGAATGGAGCTTCTGCGCCTTCTCGATGTCCTTGTGTCCTTCTTTCAGGGTCTTGCCGTTCGGAAAATCCCAGAGCTGATGATAGAGCGCCATGGCCTTGCCCCAATGCGCCATCGCGCACTTCGGCTCGCGTGTCGCCGCGTCGGCAAAGGTCTTCTCGGATTCCGTGTACTGGAAGGAGTGTAGAAGCGCGACACCCTTCTCGATCGACGGCTGGACGTCGGCCGGGCAGGTTGTGGGGAAATTCACTTTGCCGAGCTGATCGGCAGGCGAGGCCGGCGAAGCACTTGCCACTCGGACTAGGAGATGAATTAGAACGAGACCCAGAAAAGGACCGAGAACGGTGGCCGAAAATCGCCGCGCACGCATGATGCTCCCCCTGATTGCCGCCCGTCATTCTACCTCTTGCGATTGTCTCGTGCCGCACAAACTGTTTTTGGAACCGTCGGGCCCCGCCGTTGGACGCCGCTTCGGCGCCAGGGCTACAATGGGGTTGGAGCGGTTCTTCGAAGCAGGTGCGGGAGCGAAAGCTGTTTGAACCAATGACGAATCTCTGAGGTGCTGCGGATAGACAGCCTGTGTGCACGGCCTGTCCCGCTGGCGGGTCTCGTCGAGAAAACGCGATCGAGACGCGCGAGCGGGGCAGGAAAGCCTAACGGCTGGCTCGTGGCGCCCTACTATTTCAGAGGTTCACGGCCTAGCTCCCCACGGCCAAGCGGTCCGCTCCATTACAGTTTTCCGTGCTCAGCATTCAGTGGTCAGTAAGACTCCGGACACAAGCATGTTGACTCTTCAACTGAAAACTAAGAACTGATCACTGACCGCATGCGCGTACTTTTCATCGGAGACATTGTCGGCTCGCCGGGACGCCAGATCGTACAAGATCGGCTGGCGGACATCGTCGCGCAGCGGCAGATCGACCTGGTCATCGCCAACGGCGAAAATTCCGCGTCGGGATTCGGCATCACCCCGCGCCTCGCCGAAGAACTCCTGAAAATGGGAATCGACGTGCTTACCGGCGGCAATCACAGCTGGGACCGCAAGGAAATTCTGGAATACATGTCGCACGAGCCGCGGCTGTTGCGTCCGGCAAATTTTCCCGAAGGCAATCCCGGCAGCGGGCTTTACATCGGAACGGCCAAGAACGGCGTGAAGTATGCCGTGCTGAATTTGCAGGGCCGCGTGTTCCTGACACCCATCGACGATCCCTTCAAGAAAGCAGACAGCGAACTAGCGAAAATTCCCGCCGACGTCGCGTTCGTCTTCGTGGATATGCACGCGGAAACCACCAGCGAAAAACTCGCCATGGGCTGGTACCTCGATGGCCGGGTCACCGCAATCGTTGGCACGCACACGCACGTGGCTACTGCTGACGAGCATGTCCTGCCGGAAGGCACTGCGTTCATCACTGATGTGGGGATGACCGGGCCGCACCGCGGCGTGATCGGGATGGATCGCCAGGGCATCATCCGCAAGTTTCTCGACGGCCTGCCCGCACGCTTCGAGGTCGCCTCCGGCGACGTGCAGATGAACTGTGTTCTCATCGAAACCGACGAGGAAGCTCTGCCGAACGCCGCCGGCCGCCTCCGCGCGCGCTCCATCGAGCGCCTGCGCTTCTCTATTGATTAGTTTGTACGGCCGTCCCGCGCAACGCAGGGCAACCTGCGCACGTCCGTTGTAATCTGAGGATTCGGGCGAAAGTGGGTGGTTCCGACAGTGAAAGGTCCGGCGTTGATGTGTCTGCTGGCGTGCGCGGCTTCGAGCGTCTTCGCTCAAGAGGAAGGCGAACTCCTGGCGAAGCGCCGCGTTTTCCAGCCGGTGGGCCCCGGCCTGCGCACCGTAAAGCGTGGCGCGGATGGCCGTTTATACATACTGGCATCTCCATCTCCCGGCTTGTTGGTGTTCGACGCGCAAGGCAAGCAGGTTCTTTCGATCAACGAGCTCTCGGCCACAGCTCCTGGAGCAAAGCCAGGCCACGCGCTGATCACTTTTGGTGAAGACTGCGATGTTGGGGCCGACGGCAAGCTCTATGTGGCGGACCGCGGCACCAACCAGATTCAAGTCTTTTCCGCCGAGGGAGCATTGTTGCGATCCATCTCCGTGCCGGCGCCGGTGTCGATTGCCGCTCTGCCGGAGAATGAAGTCGCGGTGGCCACGCTTCGGGAACCGCATCTGGTCATGGTCTTTGACAAGAATGGCAGGGACGTAAGGGAGTTTGGTGATCCCGAGCCACTCACCGAGCGCGCGGAACTGAACCGCTACTTGAACATCGGCCAGCTCGTAACCGATACTCAAGCGCACCTCTACTACGCCTTCGCCTATCTGCCGGAGCCCACCGTGAGGCAATACGACCGGCTCGGCTACGCGGGTCAGGACATTCAATACACCGCGATCGAGGTCATGCCTTCGGCGCGGGCCGCGCGCAAGGAGATCGAGCGCCAGGAGCGCCGAGGCGACCAGCCCTCCATCAGGCGGGTTATCACCGGCGTGGGTGTGGACCGCGCAAGCGACGAGGTGTGGATCGCGCTGGGCAACTCGCTGCTGCATTTCGACAAGGACGGCAACCGGCGAGCGACGTACAAGACCTACACGCCCGACGGAGCACGCCTCGAAGCCAACACCATCCTCGTCGAGGCGGAACGGCTGATCATCGGAAATGATCCTCTGGGCATCTACGAGTTCGATCGTCCTGATAAAAAATTCCCAAAATAGTTCCACTTTTCCTCAGGCTAAGTTGCACTCAATCTGTGCAACATTTATCCCGCGCATGAAAATTTACTTAAGATTCCCGCAAAAATCATCAATGTGGCGGCACATTCGACAGCTTCTGCGCTTGTGGAAAAACTGTGCATGGCATGTGAACACTGCTATACCCCTTCGCACATTTTTCGCTTGCCCCGTGCGCGCCAATGGGCGACAATCCCGCGCTGTCTCATAGCGGCGGTACGTGGGCCGGCAATTCCAGACGGACCGCGCGCGGGGCGACAGGGGCAAAACGTTCCGGTGCGGGCAAGATTCCCGAAGCCTGAAGAAAAACAGTCCAGGGTCTGCTTTCCACAGCTTTTTCACATCTGTGGAAATAGCGTAGGGTTTTCTTTTCTCTTCTCATGACGACGGCAACTCAACTTGGACGTGAGCGCGAAGCGGTGAACTGCTGGGACAAGTTTCTGGAGCGGGTAAAGTCCCGGGTCAGCATTAACACCTTCACCACCTGGTTCCAGCCCACGCGCCTGAACCGCGTCGAAGCCGACACTGTCTACGTGCAGATCCCCAGCGCCGTCTTCCGCCAAGTGCTGACGCGCACCTACGGAGACATCGTCAAGGCCGTCTTCCATGAGCTGGGTACGCCGAATATGAAAGTGCAGTACGTGGGCAGCGAGGAAGAACCGGTCCAGGCGTCTCCGGTGGCTGCCACCGGGAAGCAAGCGAAATTGGACTTTGAGAGCAGCGACCACCAACTGAATACCCGCTACACGTTCGATTCGTTTGTCGTCGGCAAGTCCAACGAATTCGCGCACGCCGCGGCGCGCGCGGTGGCTGAGCAGCCTTCGAAATCCTATAACCCGCTGTTCCTCTATGGCGGCGTGGGCATGGGCAAAACGCACTTGATGCATGCCATCGGTCACACGATAAAGCGGCGTAACCCGGCGATGCGGCTCAGCTACGTGAGCGCGGAAAAATTTACCATCGAAGTGATCAATTCGCTGCGCTTTGACCGCATGATCACCTTCCGTGACCGCTTCCACACCGTGGACGTGCTGCTGGTCGACGATATCCAGTTCATCGCGGGAAAAGAGCGCACCCAGGAAGAGTTCTTCCACACTTTCAACGCGCTCTACGAGCAGCAGAAGCAAATCGTCATTTCCTCGGACTGCCTGCCCAAGGATATCAATTCCATCGAGGAGCGGCTGCGCTCGCGTTTCGAATGGGGATTGATCGCCGACATTCAGCCGCCGGACCTCGAGACAAAAATCGCCATTCTACAGAAGAAAGCGGAAAACGAACGCTTCAGCTTAGCGGATGACGTAGCCGAATACATCGCGCGCGCGATCAAGTCCAACGTGCGTGAACTCGAAGGCGCGCTGACCCGCTTAATGGCCTACGCTTCGCTGACCGGCGCTACGATCTCGCTGGCAACCGCGCAACAGGTTTTGCGCAACATCATTGCTTCGCAGGAAAAGCGCGTCACCATCGACCTCATCCAGAAGCGCGTGAGCGAGCACTTCAATCTGCGCGAGCAGGATCTGAAAGTCCGCAGCAACACGCGCGCCATCGCTTTCCCGCGCCAGGTGGCCATGTACATCGTGAAGCAGCTTACCACCGCGTCGCTGCCGGAAATCGGCCGCCAATTCGGCGGCAAGCACCACACCACGGTGCTGCACTCGATCAATAAGATCGAAGAGTTGCGCCGCTCGGACAAGGATTTGAATCGCACCATCACACGCTTGATGGATGCATTGCAGTAGTTCGTACTTTTTCGCCCCTACTGTGCTTTGAACTGCGGCTGCTGCTGCCGATCTGGTTTCCAACGCTCATTCGAAACTCGTCGCCCATCCTGATCATCAATTGGCAGCGAGTTTCGTCCCGCACAGTTGTTGGCATGTTAGGATGGAAAAGCTCTGCGAAAGATGAGGACAATCTGTTAGCCATTGTGGATGAAGTTTCAATCAGCACTGCTAGTCGGCCGTGCGGCACCCTTTTTTCCGAGGTTTTCACAAATCGCCACCAATGACTTACCGCCGTATGTCGTACACACCATTCCAGTTCTTACGGTTTCCACAGATTCACGGCGCTCATCACAACAACAAGCTTTATACTTTCCTAAATTTGAGAAACTCTTGTGGTGATGAGCGTGGCTGTGGAATTTTGGCTTGGGTTTAGATTCTTGCCGAGCGGCAGAATTGCCAAATGGGGTTTCCCAGCTATTTCCACAGTGTAGGTACGTGAAGCGGACTTTCTACTTTGGCAAAAAACGAGTACAGTACGGCAGTGTAGAAATGAGCTGCAGAGGGCCTCGTCCCAGGCCTAATCGAGGTTATACGCCACAATGAGCGCACCTGGACCGGCACGCGAGGAACATCAAGCAATGGAATTCAGCGTCACTAAGTCCGCGCTGTTGAACGAGCTCAGCACCACGCAAGGTGTCGTCGAGCGCAAGACCACCATCCCCATTCTGTCGAACCTGCTGGTGGAGGCCAAGGGCAGCCAATTGACCATCACGGCGACGGACCTGGAGCTGAGCATTCGCACCTCCTGCGAAGCCAAGATCAAGAAAGAGGGTGCGGGAACGATCCCTGCGAAAAAGCTGCTCGAGCTCGTGCGCCTGCTTCCCGAGGGCGAGATCAAAGTTAAGCTTCTCGACAATCATTGGGTCGAAATCGTCAGCGACAAAAAGAAGTACAAGCTGGTGGGTATGGCCAAGGAAAACTTTCCCGCACTGCCGGCGATGCCGCACACGCTGGTAAAAATCCCCGCGCCCATCCTGGAAAGCCTCATCGCCAAGACGAAATTCGCCATTTCGATGGAAGAATCGCGGTACACGCTGAACGGCGGCTTGCTGATCCTGAAGCCCGACACGCTGGCTATGGTCGCGACCGATGGCCACCGCCTGGCCCTCGCCGAGACCGATCACAAACTCACCGGCCTCAATGGCGAGGTAAAAGTTCTCATCCCCAAGAAAGCCATGGACGAGGTCGAAAAGCTTTCCAGTGCCGCCGGGTCCGACGCGCGCATTGAATTCGCAAAAGACGAGAGCCATCTCTTTTTTCAGGTGGGCCACCGCCTGCTGATTTCGCGCATCCTCACCGGCCAGTTTCCAAACTATGAAGCTGTGCTCCCGCGGGACAACAACAAGAGCGTGGTCATCGAGCGCACCGAATTGAGCGACGCGGTCCGCCGCGTCTCGCAGCTCGCCGATCAGCGCTCGCACGCTGTGAAGCTTGCCGTCTCGACGGAAGGCATCGAAATCTCCGCGTCCAGCCCGGAGTACGGTGAAGCCAAGGAAAACATCGAGAAAGAATACAAAGGCGATCCCATCGCCATCGGATTCAACTCCAGCTACATGCTGGATTTTCTTGCCGCCGCGGCCGACGGCCCTATCAGCATCGAGCTGAAAGACGAACAGTCCGCCGGCCAGATGCGCCCGCTGGCCGACGAAAGCTACCGCTACCGCTACGTCATCATGCCCATGCGCATCTGATCCTTGCGGGCCGCACGCCGCTGGAAGTCACACATAACGTGTTGCACGTTTGAAATTCCAACCCGTCATCTCAAATCCCTCACACGATTCTCTGAACAGGCCACAAACTATTGAGGATAAGTGACTTATAGGCTGTGGACGTGGGGAATTTTCTTGAGAAAAACCACTTTATCACGTAGAATTTCTATGTTGTGGATTCGCTGTAAGGTTTCCTCTAAGTCGGCCCGATCCGGTCAGTTCATGGGTGGCCGCGTAGCGGTCAACCGGGCCACGTCGGCCAAGTAACCCGGCCCAGTCATTTGGCTCTGCGCCAGGAGCCAGGGAGCCGCTTGCTTGGAGTTTAACCCCGCGGATTTCGGTCCTCGGGGTGAATGAGTCTTCGCCGCGTCTCGCTGCGCGAGACGGGATGGAGCAGGAACCCTACGAGCCCCGATGCAGCATCGGGGTCAAAGGGTAAGGCGACGTACCAAGAAGTCCGCGAGCACGCCTTTCCTCGCTTCAAAAAAATTTGACGGGAATTTCTCAAGCGCACAAGGCCGCTGCAGCTCTGGCGGCACGTCTTGCGCCGCCGCGTTTTGCCGGGAGATGACATGGGTGAGAAAGAAACGGTAACGGGAAAAGGTCCGGGCCATCAGTACGACGCCAAGTCCATCAAAGTTCTCGGCGGCATCGAAGCGGTGCGGCTGCGCCCGGCGATGTACATCGGCTCGACCGGCGACCTGGGCTTGCACCACCTGGTGTGGGAAGTGGTGGACAACTCGGTGGACGAAGCGATGGCCGGCTTTGCGGACGAGATCAACGTCACGGTCCACGCCGATGATTCCGTCACTGTGGTGGACAACGGGCGCGGGATCCCCGTGGACATGCATGCAACCGAAAAGCGGCCTGCGGCCGAGGTCGTGCTCACCGTGCTCCATGCCGGCGGAAAATTCGACAGCGATACCTACAAAGTTTCCGGCGGCTTGCACGGCGTCGGCGTTTCAGTTGTTAACGCGCTCTCGGACTGGCTCGAGCTGGAGATCTCCCGCGACGGCGAGGTGTGGGAACAGACGTACGAAAAGGGCAAACCGACCTCGAAACTGAAGCAGACAGGAAAGACGCGAAAGACGGGCACGAAAGTTACGTTTCATCCAGACCCGGCGATTTTCGATAAAACCAGCTTCAGCTTCGATACGCTTGCGCAGCGCCTGCGCGAGCTGGCCTTCCTGAACAAGGGCCTGAACATCACGCTGACGGACGAACGCACGGAGAAGACGGCGGAATTCCGTTTCACCGGGGGCATCACCGAGTTCGTCAAGCACCTCAACCGCGGAAAATCCACACTGCACGATTCGCCGATTTACATCGAGGGAAAGCGCGGGAACGTGGAGATCGAGATCGCGCTGCAGTACAACGACACCTACGGCGAAAACGTATTTGCGTTCGCCAACACCATCAACACCGTGGATGGCGGCACGCACCTCTCCGGGTTCCGCTCGGCGCTGACGCGCACGATCAACAACTTCGCTTCTTCCGCGGGAATGCTGAAAGAGCAGAAGGACGAGGTGACGATCACCGGTGATGACGTGCGTGAAGGACTGGTCGCCGTGGTCAGCGTGCGCCTGCCGCAGCCGCAATTCGAGGGGCAAACAAAAGGGAAGCTGAACAGCGACATCAAGGGAGACGTCGAGCAACTGGTGAACGAAAAGCTTGGCGAATGGTTTGACAAGCATTCGACCGTGGCGCGGCGCATTATTTCCAAATGCATTGATGCGGCGCGTGCACGCGAAGCGGCGCGGAAAGCGCGAGAGCTGACACGACGAAAGTCGGCGATGGATTCCAGCGGGTTGCCGGGCAAGCTGGCGGATTGCCAGGAACGCGACCCAGCACGCTGCGAGGTGTTCATCGTCGAGGGCGAATCGGCGGGCGGCTCGGCCAAGCAGGGCCGCGACCGCAAATACCAAGCGATCCTGCCGCTCAAGGGAAAAATCCTGAACGTGGAGAAAGCGCGCTACGACAAGATGCTGGGCCACGAAGAAATTCGCGCCATTATCACCGCGCTGGGCACCGGAATCGGCAAGGACGATTTCGACGCCGGGAAATTGCGCTACCACAAAATCATCCTTATGACCGATGCGGACGTCGACGGGTCGCACATCCGCACGCTGCTGCTGACGTTCTTCTTCCGCCACATGAAGGAGCTCATCGAGCGCGGTCACGTGTACATCGCGCAGCCGCCGCTCTATCGCGTGAAGCGCGGCAAGAGCGAGCGGTACATCCGAGACGAACGCGACTTCGCGCGCGAGCTGATGAAGCGCGCCACAGAAGACCACGTGGTGAAAGCCATGGAAGGCGTTTCGCTGCAGGGAGCGGGACTCACGTCGTTCCTTCTGAACGTGCAGGAATACGACGCCCTGGCCGCAAAACTCGCGCGGCGCTTGCGCGACTCCGGCCTGGTGGAAGTTCTGGCGGAGAGCGGGCTCGAGAAGAAAACCGATTTCGAGGACAAGAAGGCCCTCGAGAGACTGTTGAAGGAAGTGGACAAGGCCAAGCTGAAGCTCGACGGAAAAATCGTCTTCGATGAAGAGCACAGCTTGCACGAAATCCAGTTCGGCGCTCCGCACAACCAGAAGATCAACTGGGCGCTGGCCTCCTCCGCGGAATACAAGCGCATGCGCGCGCTGGCCAAGCAAATTGACCAGTACAACAAGCCGCCGTTCACCGTGGCGCGCAACGGCGACAAAGTGACGAAGGAAAAAGCCGCCGACGTGCTGAGTTACGTGATGGAAGACGCGAAAAAGGATTTCACCATCACGC
>DATKEV010000089.1:0-19094 GCA_035511855.1 Candidatus Udaeobacter sp. | reverse complement strand
TGTGCTGGCAGCAGCGGCAGGATTTGTCGCGGCTGGAATTATAGGGCGCACGGAGAATCGCTTGCCCGTTGGAGTCAGAAGGCTAACCGACTTCGTGGGCATGGAGGAATTTCCCGCGCTTTCGCCCGACGGCAAATCGGTGGCGTTCACGGCGGACCTTGGAGGCCAGCGGCAAGTTTGGGTACGGCTGCTCTCCGCGGGAGTGCCGCTGCAGGTCACGCATGATGATGCCGACCATCTGTCGCCACGCTGGTCAGCCGATTCCAGTTCCCTGATTTATTTTTCGCCATCTCCAAAAGCCAATGGACAGGGTCAAGTCTGGGAGATCCCCGCGCTGGGCGGTACGGCGCGCCCGATCGTCAGCAGCCTCATTCCTGCTGATCTAAGCCATCACGGCAAACAGATTGCGTATTTGCGAGCGAATCAAGGACAAATTGAGTTGACAGTCGCAGATGGGGATGGGTCGAACGCTCGCCTGATCACCCAACTTCCTGGAGATTATATTTATTCCAATTTGCGCTGGTCTGCTGACGACCGTATGCTGGGGTACCAGAGTGGCCGAACGTTTGACTACGACGTCTTTTACGTGCCGGTCAGCGGCGGCGAGCCACATCGCATCACTCAGGACGGAAATCCGGAGGCAGGTTTTTCCTGGTTACCGGACAGTTCCGGCGTGATTTTCGCCTCTTCGCGCGGCGATACCGTCCTGTACATGCGAATCATGAACCTGTGGCTGGCCCGCCTACGAGATAACACTCCGCGGCAGCTCACGTTTGGCGAAACATCTTACATCTCGCCGGATGTGGACCGCGAGGGCAACGTGGTCGCCAGCCGCGATCGGGTGCAGTTCGACGTCTGGAAATATCCCGTGGACGGAACGCCCCAGGACAATGTGCGGCGCGGTGTCCAGATCACGCATCAGACCGGAGCCGTACAAACACCTTCGGTTTCGCCGGATGATCGCGAGATTGTCTATCTCAGTGATAGTGGAGGCCACGGAAATCTCTGGATCTTGCAGCCAGAAACAGGGAAATCCCGGCAGCTCACGTTCGAGCAGGATCCGCTCATCGCTTTAGGAGTCCCTGTGTGGTCGCCAGACGGGCAGCACATTGCGTACGTCAATCGTGGCAGCTCGGCATGGAATGTAGACCAGTGGGTAGTCAACAGCGATGGCAGTAATGCGCATAAAGTCTCGGTTGGCGGAGGATGGGCGTGTTGGTCGCCCGACGGAAAGTGGCTTTACGTGTCACCCCCGACAGAGAAAGGTTTCCGCATTGATAAAGTTCGTCCGGATGGGACCGACTTCAGGCCAGTCCAGCCGGATGGCCGCGGACCGGCCATCGCGGCAGATGGAACGTTCTACTTCGTCACAACCCTGGCGGGTGTGAACGGATTTTCGGACATGGAAATCCATGTAGCCAAGCCTGAAAACGGTCCAAACAAAGTATTGACCCGACTCGCGGGCTCGCGCCTGGCGTCGTCTCTGCTCATGCAACCGGTACTCTCTCCGGATGGAAAGTTTCTCGTTGTCCTGCTGATGGACGGACCGACCACAAACCTGTGGACGGTGGCAACTGAAAACGGCAGTCTGAGACGGGTGACCGATTTCGGTCACCAGGCCACGTTTATTGCGCGGCGAGTCTCGTGGTCGTCGGACGGAAAATCTATCTACGCGGCAGTGGGCAAGGGCGAAGCGGACATCGTGCTGCTGACCCACCTGAAGCCGTGAACTGCTTCCAGGAGTAGCGACTGGTTAGCACCTTAAACGACCAGCGATATGATCATTTATTCCCCCAACGTACAGCAAAAATCAGGCTGGGTGCCGCTTCTGATTGCTCACCAGAGCCGGACGCGATAAGAGGTGGATTCACCGCTCCCAAGAAAAGAACTAGGCATAGTCCCAGGCTGTCGATTCGACGAACCGTTTGCACAAGCACCTCCTCACAACTGCAATTGCTTCTTTAGAGGCAAACTCGTGCCAGATGGAAGGAGTTGGGCTGCGATATACAATCAGTTTCGATATCCCGACATGCATTGAAAGAGAAATGAAGCACATCAAAGTCTTTGTTTCGCTTTCTGGCTTGCTGTTTGCTCCTCACTTGGGGTGAACGGGCAAACCAGGCTTCCTTATCCTCGCGGATAATGGAGGCACTCAAAACCAAGGAACCAGGGTGGAAGCCAATTGCCTACATCGATTTCCCACACTCGCGTTGCCAAGTGAAAGGCGCATTCTCACTGCGTGGTGGGTAAACCCGAAGTCGCGTTCAGAAGATGTGAACGTCTCTGTCTACAGTGTCGAGAGCCATGGAGAGGCAGCGCCGTGGTTGGGAGGAGTTCGCAACTGGCGAGTAGCCGCAGGCTGGCAGGTCAGCACTTATCGAATTGGCGATGAAGGATATCTGTTCCGCCACCCACTTTCCGAGAACGAGATTTCTGGCCAGCGTTAAAGGCCGGGAGCAAGTGTCGCATCTGCTGCGCCGTGACTCGGGAAGACAATCAGCAATCGAAATCGCCACTTCTCTCCATCCATAAAAACTAACCGATTTAGAAAAGTGATTCAAAAGATTGGCCGGTAATAATCGACCATCCGGAAGTTATCGCGGGAGAGCGGCATCGGCGGCTCCGAAAACGCGGATCTCAGGGATTCTATTCTGCGCCAACTGAAGGAAATGTTGAACGGCCTTCAAGGTAAAGGCTTCCCTCAACTGAACGATCCTGATCTTTCGCCGCAGCGGCCATCCCGCAATCTTCACAAGTTTCAGGGTTCCTCGCGACAATTCGTCCCTCGGTAGTCGGTGCGACATCGCAGAAATCCAAATCCCGGCGCCCACCAGGCGCTTGGTGATCTCGGGTCAGCCCACCTCCATGAGGGTTCGGGGTTGCACACCCTCCGCCTGGAACCACTGCGCGACCATCGCACGCGTGTCGGACCCAGCATCACGATGAATGAAATCGCAGCCTCTCAGATCCTCCTGTCTTATTCGTCGCCCCGCGAAAGGATGCGCCTGCGACGCAATCAACACCAGCTCATCAGGAATCTCAGCGAGAACGCTCACTCCCGGAGGCGGCGCCTCAGAGCCCACAAAGGCGAGGTCGATCTCGCCAGATCCGAGAGTTTCCAGAAGACGTGCGCTATTGCCTGGCTGCAGAGCCAACTCGACGTCCGGATATTGGCGACGGTACGCGCCCAGGACGCGAGGAACAATGGCGTTTGCGGCCGTGACCGAGGCTCCGATTCGAAGATCGCCTCGCACCCCCTGCGCCAGGTCTTTGATCACACGCGGGAGCAATTCCGCCTCGCGCATCAGCGTCTGCAGCCGTGTTCGTAGCGCTCGCCCGGCTGACGTCAGCACGGCACGCCGTCCAAGACGTTCGAACAAACGCACCCCAAGCATCTCCTCCAGGCCCCGAATGTGACGCGAGACGGCGGACTGCGAAAGGCCCAGTTGCCGCCCTGTCTCCGAGAAGTTCGCCACCTGCGCCAATGCTAGGAATGTTCGGAGGTGGCGAAAATCGATGTTTGGCAGATTACTATGCAGCTTCTGCATCGTTTTGATCCAATAAAATCATTTCCATCATAGCAATCTGCGTCCTAGAATCAACCACAATTTACATTCCGGTCGCGCATTGGGGTATCAGCGCGCGTTTCAAAAGTTTGCTTGCAAGGGGGTCACAAGTTCAGCAGATGAAAGGAGACAACAATGCTTCGAAGACTCGGATTCCTCGCTGTCTGCGGCCTGATTATCACCGTCGCCATTCCCGCCGTGGGCCAGGTCGGAAACACGACTTCGCCGGCCGACGGCCACACCATTCACGTCACGGCCCCGCACGTTGTGGCCGGCAAGGTAATGGGACCATACCATCACTACTGCAAAGTTCTGTCGCCCGAGCCCGTGATTGAGTGCCTGTGTTATAGCTCGAGCGATCCGGGCGCCCGCCTGGAGCAAGTCGAATACATCATCGCCAAGTCCATCACTCGGACAGGCACTGTCTCGCTGGCGGCTTGGAACAAGAATTGGCACGATCACGAACAGGAGATCGCCACCGGGAGGGTGCAGGTGCATGATCTGGCGCCTGACAAGGCCAAGGAAGTGGCGGACCTCGTGGCCACCACAGACGGAATCATCTTCCACTTGTGGTCGCATGATGACAAAGTTCCGAATGGCAGAGTGATGATCGCGCAATCGGTGGGACACGTTAACCTGACGCAAGCCGAGTTGAAGAAAGGTGCTCAGAAGAGCGTTCCGGCAAAGGCGTCTGGCAAATAACGATAGTCTCTGTCGGCGAACGCCAAGTCCCAGTCGAAAGACTCCGCTGATGACGGTGACATTCTCGTCCATGGGATGCCAATGCGGCGCCACGCTATAGCCGTCCGGGAGTCTGGCCCTGAAAGCTCCGGGTTTGGATGGGAGTAATTAGGCAGACACTGCTGTACCTCAAGTCTGTTTTCCTAAGGACTGATTCTCTGCCAGGATCAAAATAACACCGTCCTGATCCCAAACTCAGCCAGGAGATTAAGTCCGCCATGAAAAGAACCATATTAGTCGGCGTGCTGCTAGGGCCCGTTTCCGTGCTCCTATCGAGCGGAATGTCTTCAGCACCGCGACAGCCCCATGCTCAAACCGCTGCTCCTGCGCCTTCCGGCGCGACCGCAGCTTGGACGCTCAAGGTGAAGGGAGAGATTCGCTGGCAGCAGGTCACGCCGATGGGCGCTCTCCTGATCTCGACGGGCGCGGCGCTAGCGGCTGTCGATATCGAGGGTGGCCAGGTCATGTGGGAGAAGCCTGAGCTCGGCGGGTTGCCGGCCGACAGCGTCCACATGGTCGAGGGCTCTCTGCTTATGGAAGCGACGCGCCCGGGCTTGCTGGTGATTTTTGACCCGGTGACTGGCGCGGTCGTCTTCGATTCCCGGCGCCTGAACTTGACGCGAGTCGTTACCCGCCGTGTTCTGCCGCAGAGCGGCACCCTTCTCGTCCATGGAAACCGCGCGGCCGGGCCCTCCGTCGTTGCGCTCTACGATCTCGTGACGGGCGACCAGCGTTGGGAGAACGAAGCGCTGTTCGAGCAGGCCGAGCCTCAAAAGAGGGGCTTCGGTGTGCTGCTGCAGAGTTTACAGCGCACGGCGTCCGAGGGCACCGCGCTGGAGGTTCTGCAGGCCGGACCTGACATGATCGTCATCCACACGCTGATGGGTTTGCGCGCTCTGGATGCGCGGACCGGCGCAGTGCGGTGGTCGGCAGCCTCGACTACCAACCGCTGGGCCCAGCCCCCGCGACACGTTCGGCTCTACCCCTCACTCAACAAAGCTGATCGCATTTACGCGAGCTTCGACGACCACCTTATGGCCTACAACATAGCTGACGGTCAGGCACTCTGGGCTAAGCCCGCGAGCGTCGAGGGGAACATCCGCGATATCGTTCAACATCCGGCTGGGATCATCATGCTCCCCGAAGCACCGCCGGAAGGTGAGCCAACCCGTAGCCGCCGCGTCATCAACGGAGTTGTTCAAACCGGCCTCAACGTGGCTCGCTACGAAGATGGGTCGACGGTCGCCGCGAAGCCACTCCGTATGCACGGCAAAGTGCTAGACGCAATAGTTGCCAGTGACGCCGCGGTGCTGGCTGTGGACGCGGAGTCGCGCACTTTCGTGAACGTGCTGGATGTGGCCACGGCGACGCTGCGCCTGAAGAAGGATGTGAAGATCAAGGGCCAGCTCGCCTACGCAGAACTCGCGCCGTCCGGCCTTCTCTACGTATCACGTCCCGACGCGACTATAAACGCCGAGGTTAACATCATCGATCTCGCGACCGGTGAGCAAAAGTTCAAGGACGCCATTGAAAGCGGCAAGCCGTTGAGTGCGGACGACTACAATGCAGCGCGGTACTACCTGCACCATGCTGTGGAGGGGCGGACGCTTTACGTCTTCGCAAACCGCGACCACCGCCTATACGCCGTCGATCGCGAAGCTGGCACCTTTCACGCGCTCAGCGGGGAAATCAAGCTGCAAGGGGGCGAGGATCCGACTGATATGGAAGTCCGGCAGGCGGGAATTGTTCTGATCTCGCCGCAGAACCTCGTGCTCGTGACGCGGGAGGGGCAGGTGAAGCAGCAGGTTTATTATCCTGCGCCGCAGCTTCCCGGGCTGGCGCGTGCGCTCTATGCGGTGAACGCCGTGCGCGCTGGCTTGTACGGCGCTGCCGCCTCGGCGTATGGCGACGCCTTCGCCCAAGCATCGCAGAAAACCACGGACCTCAACGCGCGATACGTCACCGGGCAACTGTCGACGGCGTACTCGCAGGCCGGCGCACAGCTCACAGGCTACTCGCGTCAGTCGGCGGCACTCGCAACGAAACGCTTCAAGGCCTCGCTCACCGTCTCGGGATCGGTTTTCATGTTGACTCGCGCTCCCGATGGGACCGGCAATGTATTGCTTCAGATCGACAAGGACAGCGGGCAGCCCCACGCGCGCGTAGATCTGGGCAAGGAACGCGAGCCGGTGTACGCAGTCGACGACGTCGCCGGCATGCTCTTCCTACGGAGCGCACCGGACACGCTCGTCGGTTACCGGCTCTGATCGTGGCGCGGCGCGCGGGCGCGAAATCAGCGCCGAAAGTGACCTCGCTGGTAGCCACAGCGGCGCCTCTCGGGATTGTGCCTAGATCATGGGCTACCCGGAAGTCAGCCACCGCAGCTTCCCAACTTCCGGTTGGCCGATTCGTTTCGAGCGATGGGGCTCGACCCTTGTTTGCACCAATGGCACGCATACTTTTAGGATCGCTGAGACAATGGCGAGGCTGGTGCGGGCAAGGACACGTTTTTCCATCAGCGTCACCGGTCCGAATTTCTCTTACAGCAACGGAGGATTCATCACCGAAGGCAACGTCCAAATCCACAAGGAGTAGAACCCGCGCGTGCGAGTAAAGCTGCGCAGAGGAATCCGCACTCGCTGGTACACGGGCACTACATGTTTGCTGTCCGATGATGATGCGCACGAGCGGCAGCGCTGGCTCTTTAGCCAGCTTCCCAGCCGACCGTTCGGACATTGAGCAACACAAGGGCGTTTGTCAGGATATTTTAGGACGGATATCGCTGGATGCGATCGTCCAAGAGAGAACCCGCGCGCGTTCCAATTCGATGGGCTTCAGACGACTCACGACCACTACCAGGTGGTCAGCGGTAGGCGGTAGCCTGGATGCTGTACAGCTCCGAGTAGGGACCGTTCTTGGCCATCAGCTCATTGTGTGTGCCAACCTCCACGAGTCGCGCCCCATCGAGCACGACGATGAGATCGGCCATGCGGACCGTCGAGAAACGGTGGGAGACCAGGATCGTGATGCGGCCGCCGTCCCTCTCGCCTGTGCCGCGCGCCGCCGCGGCGTAGCGCTCGAATAGTGCGTGTTCCGTCTCCGCGTCCAAGGCGGCGGTCGGTTCGTCGAGGACCAGCAGCAGCGGCTGATCGCGCATAAAGCCACGGGCCAGTGCAAGCTTCTGCCATTGGCCGAATGAGAGCTCGACTCCGCCCGGCCACGTCGGCCCAAGCTGAGTATCCAGACCCATACTCAGCCGGGCGACGACATCCCCGGCACCTGCGCGGTCGATCGCCGCGACCACCGCGGGCTCGTCGTCCATTCGGGGGACGTCCCCCAAACCGACCGTGTGCCCCGCGCGAAATTCGAAGCGGAAAAAATCCTGGAACGCCCCCGCGAGATACTCCCGCCACTCGCCAGCCCGCACGCGTGCCAGCGGCGTGTCGTCTATGAGAATCGAACCAGAGGACGGCTCGTACATCTTCGCGAGCAGCTTGACCAGCGTTGTCTTGCCGGCGCCGTTCTCGCCAACGATTGCCACGACCGCTCCCGCTGGCAGATTCACCGACACGTTGTCCAGCACAACGCGTGACGTGCCAGGATACGCAAACGACACGTTTTCAAGCCGGATCCCGCGGCGCACTACGGCGGGCACCGGCAAATCGCCCGACGCTGCGACGGAGGCGGCGTAGTCCTCGAGCCATGCGAGCCGTCGCGAGCCGTCCATCCAAAATCCACGCAGAAATCCAATCTCGCCCACGGTGGCACCGATGTACGCCGACAGCCGCGCACCTGCGGCGAGCACCAGCAACACCGCGCTGGCCGGCGCGCCAAGCCCGGACGACACGAACACGATCGCCCCGACATACGCCAAACCAAATATCGCCCACGCCAGCGCATGCCACATTGCCGAGCCCCATCGCGCCGCGGCCACCGGTCTGTACCAGCACTCCCACACCCATCGGCGGTCGTTAATCAGGCGCTCTCCGATGCCGGTGACCCGTACTTCCTTCCCGGGCGGCGCTGTCGTGGCGATGGTGAACAGATGCCGCGCCAGCCGATTACTTTGTGCTCCGCTCTCCTGCGCGCATCTTTCGATCGCGGGCCGCCACGTCGACGTCAACACCGTCGGGACCGCGAACACCGCCAGCAGCATGAGCGCGGGGTGAATCGATGCCAGCAGCGCCATCGTGACGCCTAGCCGCAGAATCCACCCGAGCGTGGAAAACACCGACATATACATGTGATCGAGCACGAACACCTGATTGCGCAGCATGGACAGCCGATCGAGGTACTCCGGGCGTTCCTGATGCGCGATGGTCGCTACCGACGCTTGCAGTTGTGCGACATGCGACTCGAGGGCGATGGTCACCTTGTCGCGGAAGCGGCGCTGCACCCGAGTGCTGACGGTCCGGAGAAACCACGTCGCGGCGGTCGACACACCCAGCCCAAGCGCCGCGCCTTCCACCCCATGCCGGGTCTGTGTTCCAGGACGCCTTTGCCGAGCAGCATCAGCCACAAGGCAAGGAGCGCATCGGGCAACACCGCCAGCTGCGACAGCACGAACGCCACGGCCATCAAGCGCGGTTCGTGGCGATACCCCAGTTTGCACAGCCTCCACATGGACGATAGCGCCGGAGGCAGCGGTTCGATCGTGCGATCTCGATTAGGAGAGGACGTCATATGTCGTGCCCTCCTCCTCGCCCGGGACGCTGAAGCGCTGCGCCTGCAGATCGAACATCGTCCGGTAGCGACCGGTGAGAGTCATGAGCTCCTCATGTGTGCCGAGCTCGATAACCCGGCCGTGCTCCAGTACGCAGATGCGATCGGCATGGCGGACCGTAGAGAAGCGATGCGAGATCAGGATGGTCGTGCAATGCCTCGTCGCGATGAGCAGGCGATCGAAAATCTCCGCTTCGCCGCGCACGTCGAGCTGTGCCGTTGGCTCGTCCAGCAGCACTACTCCGGCGCCCATCTTCACGGCGGACAGCGCTCGAGCAAGCGCGACGCGCTGCCATTGTCCGCCCGACAGGTCGGTGCCGCCGTCGTACCCGCGCGCAAGAATCGTGTCTAGTGCGGCCAGTTTCGTCGCACCTGCGGACTCCAGCGCCACGCGTATAACATCGTCAGGTGCGCCTGCCGGCGCCACGTTGTCGCGCAGCGGCAGTTCCAGCCGAATGAAGTCCTGGAACACCGCCGCGATGCGCGAGCGCCACGACGCGAGGTCGAACTCGCGAAGGTCGATGCCGTCGATCTCGATCGCACCGGATTGCGGATCGTACAACCGGCACAATAGCTTTGCGATCGTCGTCTTGCCAGCGCCGTTCTGTCCCACGATGGCCAGTGAGGAGCCGGCGGGAATGGTGAGATCGAAATGCTCCAGCACGGGCGCGCCCCCAGGGTACGCGAAGGTGACGTCGCGGAGCCGAATCTCGCGCGCAGGCTTTGCGTCCGCGCTGCGATTGCCAGACCACAGCTCGCCGGCCGAACGCATCGCTGGCTCCAGTCGCAGCACTGCGGCGACGGGAGCAGCCGCTCCGTCGAGTGCCCAACTGAACCCGCCAAACGCAATCATCGACACTCCCACCGCGCTCTGCACGTAGACGACGGCTTCCCCGAGGCTGATGCGGCCAGCGTCGACGGCATTCGCCAGTAACCAAAACACCAGCACGTTCGCAGACGTGACCAGGAGCATGCTCCAGATAACAGGTCGCTCGCGCAATCGTGTGGCGGCGTATTGCAGCTCGTGCAGGCGCGTACGCCTGGCGATGAAGCGGTCGATCGTCCACGCGGCGAGGCCGAACAGCCGTAGCTCCTTGCTCGCGGGCGGGTCCACCGCCAGTCGGTAGGAATAGTCTGCATCCCGCTGCGCGGCGCGCACCTCCTCCGTGTTGCGGTCATGCCAGATCGCGCTCTCGCGCAGCAGCCAGTGCGTTCCCATCCACGCGCCCGCAAGCACGATCGGCGCCCACCACGCGTATCTCGCGAGGATCACTGCGCACGCCACGCCGCCGATCATCTCAACCATTCCGCTCGCGATGAAATCCATGGAGATCGATAGCGGCGGGCCGGTCATTCCGAGGTCGAAGTCGCGCGCCACTGTGAGGTCATTCGTGAGCTTCGCATCCTCGAGGTGCCCCATGCCCGGCGGGCGCACGCAAGCCTCGGTGAGTCGGTCGTAGAGCCATGCGGCAGTGCGGTCGCCGAGGTTGGCGCTGAGCGACTGATGAATCGGACTGAGAACTTGAAGGAGCACGAAGATCGCTCCGGTAAACGCCAGCGGACCGGCGAGAGGATTGCCGCGCTGCACGGAGCCAACTAGCACGCCCATCGCGATCGCGAAAGCCGCCGGCAGTATCCCTCTCAGCAGGAGGACCGTCCACCAAGCGACGGCGAGGCCGGGGTCCGCCTTCGGTAGAACGCCGAAGAACTTCCATTCCTTGCGCTCGGTCAGTTTTTGGAGCACGACCGCATTCTGCCACAGAACCGGCGCGAGCACAGGATCCGCCTCCCACGTGCGGCCGAGCAACTGTGGATGATCACCACGAACAGTGCGATCAGCCCGCGGTTGTGGCGACCGCCACCGTAGGCCGAACGGCTTGTTGTCACGACCCAAGGATCATATTCACGCGATCCCGTCCGCTCCGTTGGCCTCGAAAGCGATGAGTCGTGGCGCTCGGATGCATCGCCTGGAAGGCAAACAATCTTCCGCGCCGAATAGCCCCACAAAGTCGGCTTGTAGCAAGTAATCTCCGCGCTTGGCATCGATCCTGGACGGATTACGAGCTAACCGCAAGTTATTCCGGGCCAGAAGTCCGTTGGAGGAAGTATAGCCACGACGAATTCTTGGTGTACTATAACCTGCAAATGTGGACATTGCGGCGCAACTGAGAGCAGCGTCGCTTGTCCCAGGCTTAGAAAATTTTCATTTACTTCTAGATAGTCAGGGTGTGTTCCGAACATGACTCGCTAGCCACGCTCTCATTGTCTGCAGATATTCGGGATCGATCTGGCCATAGCCCTGGCCGGACATAAGCCGCATGCCGTGGTCATCGCTTGGAAACTCCCGAATCGTGAAGTTGTGATGGCTTCCTTCTGCCAGAACTCGCCGAATTGCAGCAACACTCTCCGCGACCGGTATCAGCTGGTCTTTATCTCCGAACAAAAAAAGCGCTGGCACCCGCACCATTCGCAAAGTGGGAACGGGGTCATAGTTCATTTCGTGCTGGAACCAAATGAAACCTGGATGCTCTCGCTTGCTGAGTTCGGCGGGGATCTGAAGCGGCCCAAACAAATCGTCTTGTTGTGCTTTCGCCTGTTTGTACCAGCGTTTGGTTCGCCCTCGCTCCAACTCGGCCTTCGCCTTCTCATATCCCGCGCCGGTGGAGAGGTAGTTCCAAATGTCCCTCCGCAAAACGCTTGCTTCCTGAACATCACTTTCAGTCACGCCCTCGGAGCGCAGCTCATTCGCGTAGTAAACGATCATCTGTTCGCCGGGAGAGACTCCAGGACCGGAAACGGCAATCACGAAGGCCACTTCCGGAGAGCGCGATGCTGCGAGGGGTCCCAGCCAGCCGCCCTGGCTGAGGCCCCACACACCGATGCGCTTCGCATCGATTTCCTTCCGCGACTTCAAGTAGTCGATAGCAGCCAGGCCGTCGTCGCAAAGCTCCATGAACGGGACCGTCCGGAAATTTCCGGCGGATTCGCCCACCCCCCGTTTGTCGTAAGCCAGCGCTGCGATGCCCTGTTCTGCAAACCAGCGGGCCGTGAACAAATCCCTCTCTTGCGGACCGGAGCCATGGAAGAGCACGACGGCTGGGTGTGAATGGGAACCAGCTGGAAGCACAAGCGTTCCTGCGAGCGTTATGTTTCCGCTGACAAATTGCACAGCTTTCTCAGAGACTGTACTTGTCTCGGTAGTTTTCTCAGTATCGGTGGAGGCTCGCTGAGTACAGGCGGTGAGGGGAAGAACGAAGGTAAGGGCGAAGACCGAGCGCCATCCACGGCGGAGTCTCTTGGCAGGGAATCTTGGATGTTTTCTAACGCGCGACACTTGTTCGAGAATAAAAGACGCCATATTCGCAGCCTAGCGCCGGCTGGTGAAAGGGCCAAGGGTGGCAATTCCTTCCCCAGTGCCCGACTAACGCGCCCAATCACTAGGCGACGACCCTAGCTCGGCCTTCCACCTGATGCCGCCTCACCATACCGTGTCTCGGGCTTATCTTCATGGTCCGTTTTAGTTCGCAGAACCGTGATTTATTCGTAGCGCAAAGCCACGAGGGGATCGACGCGCGTAGCACGGCGTGCGGGAATGTAGCACGCGGCAAGCGCGACGACTGCGAGCAGAGCGGCTGCCACGCCAAGGCTCACCGGATCGCTCGGCCTCACGCCGTAAAGCAAACTGGCCATCATGCGAGTGAGCGCGAGCGCGGCGACAAGACCGAGCGCCAAGCCCAGCGCAGCCAGGCGGCCTCCTTCGAGGAATACCTGCTTCAAGACGTCCCCCGGAGACGCACCGAGCGCCATGCGGATGCCGAATTCCTGCGTGCGCTGGGTTACGGCATAGGCCATCACACCGTACACGCCGACTGCTGCCAGCCCGAGCGCTAGCACGGCGAACGCAGCGAGGAGCGAAAGATTGAGCCGCGGCTGGGCCAGGGAATTCGAGACCAGCTGATCCATGGTTGCGACGTTGTAGAGCGGGAGGTCCTTGTCGATGTTGAAGACCTGCTCGCGGATCGCGCTGGTGACGCTCGCCGGGTCGAGCGAAGTGCGCACGGCGAGGGTCATATCACGGGGGGCAAAAGCTCCGAAGAGCGGCTGTTTGTGCGGGAAATAAATTTGTTCCCGTCCTTCGACATCGAGCCCATAGTGTTTCACGTGCCCGATCACTCCCACGATCGTCCTCCAGCGCGGCGCCGCTGGCTTGACGTTGGGTATGGTATCGATGGCCACGCGCTGGCCGATCGCTTCTCGATGTGGCCAAAAGCGGTGTGCGAAATTCGTATCTACCAGCGCTACGAGCGGAGCGCTCGCATCATCCGCGTCGCTCACCAGCCGCCCGTGGACGAGCGGAATCTCCATCGCTTGAAAGTATTCGCTTGTGGCCGCGCGTTGGTCGATCTCCGTGTACGGAAGATTGCCCAGTTGTTGCAGCCTCGGGATATCGGGAATCGACGTGTCTTCGAAAAATACCGAGCCTGAAGTATACGAATCGGTCAACGGCATTTGCGATACGGCGCCCGCGGCTTGGATTCCGGGAACCGCTTTTACCCTCGCCATCAGTTCCGTAAAAAACTTTTGCACTGGCGCGCCGTCCGGATAGGTTTTCTCCGGCAGTGACAGCTCCATCGTAAGCAGGCGTTGCGTTTGGAAGCCCGGAGACACCTCAAGTAGACGGCTAAAGCTGCGCATTAGGAGGCCCGCCCCGACGAGCAGCAACACGGCCAGTGCAATCTCTGAAATCACAAGCCAACTGCGCAAGTGGAGGCTTCCTCCTGTTGCGGAGGTGCCTCGGCCAGCCTCGTTGAGCGTTTCGCGGAGATCAGTTCGCGCGATGTGCCAGGCGGGCGCGAGGCCAAAGAACAAACCGGTGACCAACGAAACGCCAAACGTAAACGCAAGCACTGCCAAGTCAATTCGGATCTCGTCCAGGCGCGGTGTATTGGCCGGAGCCAGTGCGCGTAGCGCATCGACGCCCCAATAACCCAGCAAAAGCCCTAGCAAACCACCGGCGAGTCCCAGCACCAAACTTTCGGTCAGCAATTGCCTCAGAAGCCGTCCGCGCCCTGCGCCCAACGCTGCTCGAATGGCAAGCTCCTTTTCGCGCGCCGACGCACGTGCGAGCAAAAGATTCGCAACGTTAGCGCATGCAATCAGCAGTACAAACGCGACGGCACCCAGTAGCACGAACAGCGCCGGACGAAGCTTGCCGACAAGCTGCTCCTTCACCGGCATCATGTACATATCGAAATTTTTCTGTTCCGGGCCGTAGCTGCCGGGGTACGCCCGCCGTAGATCGCCCGCTAACCGCTCGAGCGCCGCCGATCCTTGCGCGAAATCCACGCCCAGCTTCAAACGTGCAATCGTGTGAAGATAATGTGAGCCCCGGTTCCCCGGTTTTTCCCGATCCAATCCAAGCGGAACCCACAGGTTCTGCCTTCCGCCAAGCGAAAATTCTTTGGGCAAGACACCCACTACGCTATATGTCTCGCCGTCGAGCTGAATCGATTTCGCAACGATGCTCGCGTCCCCTCCAAACTGGCTTTGCCAAAGTTCATAACTCAACAGAACATAGTGAGAATGACCCGGCTGATCCTCCTCTGGGCTAAAGCTGCGGCCCAGGACTGGCGCAATGCCGAGCATCGGAAACACGCCCGCCGTAGCGTTCGCTTCCGAAACCTGAACCGGTGGCCCATCTGCACGAGTTAGATTCGCTCTCCCTCCCAGCGAGTATGCGGCAATCTGCGAGAACGACTCGTTGTGAGCCAGCAAATCCCAGAATTCCGGCTCCGAGATCCAGTTCTGCGGAATGCCGTCCTTCTCGAATTTTCCCCAAATGTTTACCAGCGATGGCGAATCCTTGTACACCAACGGACGCAGCAGGATGGCATTCACGACGCTGAAGATCGCCGTGTTCGCACCGATCCCGAGGGCCAGAGTGAGCATGGCAACGACTGTGAAGCCGGGTGACTTCGCAAGCAGTCGCAGCCCTTGACGCAAATCCTGCAGAAGAGTTTGCATGGATACGCCCCTGAAGTATGCTGAACTAAACGCAGATATCCTTCCAAACTTCTTATTTGTTAAGTCCCTATGTTGCCTGAGCTTATCAGCCTTCCGACAGGAAGGTACCGAGTCAGAATTGTCCGCTTGCGGGAAAAAGCTGTCGCGGAACCGGACAAAGATCTGAGCTCAGATTCTGAACTTTGCGTAAGGTAGGCGCGCAGACCACGGTTCCCAAAACTGTCTCACGAGAAGCGAAAGACGAGATGCTGGACGCGTCATCGGCTATTCGGATCTTCATGGTCGAACTATGCGGCTAAGTCCGGTTCGAGGACATAACCGATGATCTCCTCGAACCGCGTTCTAGTCCGTGCCGTTGCCGGAAGTTGCCTCCGGCCGTTGACTTCTTCCGTTTCGATTGTTCGAGCTTCAGGAAGTCGGCATCTCGTCAGGAAATCAAGCACTGACGAGATACGCGTCCTTGGCCTAGGATAGGGATGCTATTGCCAATGGCGCTGAATTCACTTCTTCCGGGTGGAAAGTTCCTGCTTCAACTCTTCAAACGACTTCAAAACGAAATTGCAGTGCAGCTTGAGGACTTTGGCTTCGTATACCTCTCCCATTCAGCCCGCGCCTATCTGTGCGGCGACTTCGCAGGAGCCGACAAGTATGCCCGCTGCCATGGTTCATTTCTTCAACCCCACCGCCCAGTTGATCACCACAGTTATCGGTGAGGTCCCAGCCTCCTTCACGTCCGTAGGGATAAGGAACCGACCATCCTTACTGACGTCGAACGACGCGTCTGCCAAACGCGCATCAAAGAGAGGTTTCGGAACATCGGCATCGAAGTTCGCGCCGGTTTCCTTGACGTTGGCGGCCATCATCTTTTGATCGCCTCCAACAAAGAACAGTTCCTTCCCGTCTCGGCTCCAGATGGGTACGTAACCGCCATTTACCGAAACCTGCGATTTGCGGCCCAGTTGGGGGAATGCTTGCACATATACTTCATTCCGTTTCGTTTCATCGGAACTGTAAGCCAGCCATTTGCCGTTGGGAGAGAGCTTGCCAGATACCCCGTGCAGATAAGGAAAGGGCTTACGATCCCCGAAGAGTGGCAACACCCAAGTGTCGGTCCCCGTCCTCGGATCGTTAACGTACTCAATTATGAAACGGCTATCGCGAGACCAATCAGCCGTCTGCTTGTTATATCCTGCTGTATCAAGCGCGGTCTCCTCGGCCGCGCTCCCCACGTCCTTTTGATACAGTTTGTAACTCCCATCTCGATTTGAACTGAAGGCGATCCGGTCGCCCAGAGGCGACCAAACTGGGTGCAGATCGCTTGCCTGCGAATCGGACGTCAATTGGGAGGCTGTCCCACGGGTCAGGTCGTGCAGCCACAATTTGTAGGACCCCGTTTGTAAATCGAGACGATCAACTACCACAGCTTTGCCGTCGGGCGCTATCACCGGATCGTGCATCACACCCGGGCTGCCAACCGTTCCGACGGATTTTCCGGATCGATCGAACCAAGTAAGTTGCCGCGTCCCTCCGGCGTTCGACGCATAAACCAGAATGCCATTCTGAGAGGCTGAAAACTGGCCCTGCGTACCTACCATTTTGGAATAATCCACCTGCTCGGCCAGTGGGAGCGGGTCGCCCGATATTTCAGTTTTACCAAAATCAAATGGCTGCGCCATGAGTGTTCGTTCGCGCATGAAAAGGAGGTATCCCGGAGCGGCATAAATCGCATTGGAAAACGCAGTGAGGACCCGGCGGCGCGTTCTCGAATCAATGTCTCCCACATAGATCGCGGTTTTTTCCGGCGTACTCCAAGCAGTATATAGAAAGCGACGACCGTCAGGCAGAAACCAGGGAAGACGATGGGAAGCTTCCGATGAGGCTTGATCGAGTTCCGTTATTTGAGTCGCGGTTCCGCCTGCAGCGGGGACCAAAAAGAGTCCGCCCCTATCATTGGGTGCGAACACAATATTGTCATTCTGGTTCCAGGACCCGCCTCGGCCACGTGTGGCATCGCACAATAGAAGCGCTACCCCACCATCAGCGTTAATCTTCCTTAATTTTCCATTAGCAAAAAAAGCCAGGAAATGACTGTCTGGGGACCAGAAGGGTTCGTAGGCGCCGTTCGTCCCTGGCAACGAACGGGCGAACATGGAAGCCAGGTCTCGCACCCAAAGCAAGTCATCGCCGTTCTTGGTCGCAACGAAAGCCACGCGGCGCCCATCGGGAGAGATGGTCGGTGCATCGGTGGTTTCAAACGTTGCGTCTTCGGGCGGCAATAGTGAGAGCCTAAAGACACCCTTTTCTTGGATTGCCGTTGAGAAATGTTGAAAAACATATACCATTCCCGCCGTCATAAAGGCGATTGCTGTTACCACGACTACGAACCAAAGTCGACTTTTACTTTGAAGGGTGAAAGGTAGCCTTTCCACCCCACGTGAGTTGGTCTCGCTTATGCTTCTGAAATCAAACTCTAGGTCGCGGGTCGTTTGCCATCGGTCGTCGGGATCCTTTGCGAGACACCTCTGTACGACCAGATCCAGCGCACGCGGAGTCATTGGCTGAAGCGATGATACGGGGGGAGGGTCGCGCTCCAAGATCGCCGCAATCAAACTCGCCTGGCTCTTGCCTTCGAAGGCCCGCTTTCCAGTGGCCATTTCAAAGACGACTGCCCCGAAAGCAAAGATGTCCGTGCGCGCATCCACGTCCTTGCCTTCCAATTGCTCCGGAGCCATATATTGCAGCGTGCCTAAGATCATCCCCTGCGCCGTCAGTGGCTCGTCCATCGTGGGCATTTGCGCAAGCTGAGTGTTTGCTGGTGCGGCGTCGTGTTTCAATTTCGCTAAACCGAAATCCAGCAGCTTTGTCCCCGTCTTGGTGAGCATGATGTTACCGGGCTTCAGATCGCGGTGCGTCACGCCTTTGCGATGAGCCTTGTCGAGCGCGTCGGAAATCTCGATGGCGTATTGCAACACCTGCTCCAGCGGCAGCGAACCTTTGAGCAGCCGCTGTAAGAGCGTCTCGCCTTCGAGATACTCCATCACTAAATACGCGATCCCGTCTTGTTGGCCGATGTCGAAGAGAGTGCAGATGTGTGGATGATTCAGGCTGGCAATGGTGCGAGCTTCGCGTTCAAACCGCTCGCGCAACTCGGAACGATCCGCGAGATGAGTCGGCAAAACCTTGATCGCAACAATGCGCTCAAGCCGCGTGTCCCGGGCACGGTACACCTCACCCATCCCACCCGCACCAATGCTGGAGAGGATTTCATAGGGCCCTAGGCGTCTGCCGGGAAGAATCGGCATGGGCTCCGCCAATTTATATGCGCGGGCTCCAAGCGGAGCCAGCACCCGTGAATCAGCAGAGTATACCCTGTCAGGTTCGGACGTTGAGCTCAAACGTTCCAAATCGCGCTCGCTCGGCCAGATTGGTCGAGTTATTCATGGGATCGCGGCCAAACTCCCTTCCTCGGTCACCTCGCTACCTCCGTCTAACTCATTCTTTTGCAAAGAAATAACAAAAATAACCGCTAAATAATGCCTAAGTGTATTTACCTCCGAAATGGGAAAGAGTCAAAGTGGGGTCGAGCGGATCCCGACCAGGATGGCGCTGAGCTGGCGAGAACGGGCGTAGCAAACGACAAAACGCTGAAGCTGGCGGGCTAGAAAGACTACGAGGCGACGAAATGAAGTTACGGTGTTCACTTAAGCTTGTTGTCTTAATATTCGGCCTCGGTTTTTCAGTTCGGGCGACGACGCCCCAGCTCGATTCAATTCCCATTCGAGGGGCAAAAGCCTTTCCAGAAAGCATCACGTCAAAGTCGGACGGCACGCTCTATGTCGGCCGTCTCGGAGATGGTGGGATCGTCCGTATCAAACCACACGCGCACGAAAACGCGATTTTTGTCCAACCAGGCGCTTTAGGTTCGCGCTCGATTTTGGGAGTTTTCGCAGATGAGGCATCGAACACGCTCTGGGCTTGCTCGAACGACTTGAGTGCATTGGGCGCACCTGCAAAGGGCAGCGATACCGGAAGCGCGTTGAA
>DATKEV010000088.1:0-36377 GCA_035511855.1 Candidatus Udaeobacter sp. | reverse complement strand
TCCCCAAGTAGTTCGCGCATGGGCCATAGGCGGTTTTCCATGGCGACATGCTTTTCACTTCCGTCCTCAAGGTCTGCCGCAGTGCGCATCAGCTTCGTAGCTACGTCCTTCTTGCCTTCTGCGTATGCTGTCCAGGCAATTGCCGCGTTCCGTTGAATCTCCACCTGCTGCGCCCAATAGTCATCTTTGACTTGCAGCAAACCCTCCTCGATTTGCTTCAGTTGCTCAATATTCTTTCGCGCCGCATCGAGATTGCCGCTTCGGGCCGAGCCCATCGCGCGAGCGAAATAGGTGATGGAATCGGCCACCGGAGTAGAGTGTACTGGTTGGAGTCCGGCAGCCTCGGTCCACGCTCCCCTTTCGATCGCATAACGTGCGGGAATCGCCGCGAGCGCCGTGTAGCCTGCCAATACGGCCCCAGTCGGATTGGCAGCAGCCGCGCCCGCAGCACCCTGACTCTTTAGTAGCTCCATGTTCCGGTCGACTCCGCGTTTCGCCTCGATCTCTTGCGCCATTTGGAGATAGGCATAGACCATGAAATCCAGCGCATGAGCATAGCCTTTCGACACGGATAACGCTGCTTGGTTGGCCTTAATGGACTCCTGCCACATTCCAAGCATGGAGTAAATGTGTGAAGGCATGTGCAGTGCGTGGGGAGCCGCGGGAGCGACATCGCCGTACTGGCGCGCCGCCGCAAGGCCGCGGTCCGCAAGCTGTGGGAAGTCGTAAGCGTGGATCAGATAATGAAGCGCGCCAGGATGCTCTGGATTTGCCGCAAGCACTTTCTCGAGAATGGCTCCGGCCTTCTGTTGCCTCATGAAATTCGGATCGGGGGGAAGGACGTTCACAGCCTCGTCAATCGCGAGCGCATAGAATACGGCGGCCTCTCGATCTTCGGGATAATGGAGGTACACATCCTCCATGGCCTTTTCATAGGCGAGAACTCGTGTCCGGTAGTCGCGCTTTTCCCAATCGTTGTAATACATCTCGATGGCCGCGATGTAGTCTCGCTCCCGCTGTGTCTTGGCACCCGCAAGCCTGGCGTTACTAGCAGCCTCTACCGCATCCTTGAGAGCATCCGGACCCGCACCGGGGGCGCCCACCATCGGATTGGCGCGTCGGCTTATCGCAATTCCCCAATAAACCATAGCGCAACTGGGGTCGGTCTTTGCAATCTCTGCGAAAGTATTAAGGCCCTGGGGATACCAGAAACTATGCAACATGGCGACGGCGCGATCGAATTGTGGCTGAGTTGCGGGAAGACAGGACACCGGGAAGTGCACGTTTCCCAACTTCTCGGCACCTCCCGGTTTTTCTTGAGCCGTCGCTACTGGTACCCAGCACAGAATCCCGAGGATAACGATCAGAATCCCACACTTCATCGGCGCACCTCCAAAATCCATCAGGTCCTAGAAACTACGACCAGCACAGCTCAGCGAGCTACTGCGGAAAACTCATGCGTTGCAGAATGGCCTGAAAGCGCGGCTCGGAGCGGAGGGGATCGAGCCTGGGATCATCCTTGGCCCAAGTCATGCAGATCGAATGCCCCTGGTAGGCATTTTCCAACTCGTGCAGCGCTTGCTGCCTATCGTCCAGAGCCAGGTAAATTGTGCCCAGTTCATAGGGACAGACCCAGCGCTGTTTTCTGAGTTGCAGTAGTCTCCGTAGCGACGCTTCCGCTTCCGCCCGCTGACTCGCAGCGGCAATTGCAGTCGTAGCGGTTGATACATCCAGTGGGTTAGCTTCCGGAAGCCGCACGAGCCGCGCCTCCTTCAGCGCCTCTGGTAATCGCCGGCTTTGCGCTAAGGCTATCGCCAGGTATGTGCGGCAGGTGTAGCATTTCGCATCGAGCTCCAGTGCCTTGCGCTCAACCTCGATGGCGCGGTCGTACTCGCGCCCCAGGAAAAAATACATTCCGTTGTTAGCTTGAATCAGCAGCGAAAGCGGATCAAGCTCCCGCGCCCGCTCACTGGTAACAAAAGCCTCGGCATGGCGCCCGAGGGCTGAGAGGTAGTTTGCGTAGTGGTCTTGAGCGAGCGCGTTGCCAGGATTGAGTTCGATGGCACGTTGCAAGTGCTGTTGCGCCGCCGGCCAATCCCACCGGTAGATCAATTCCACATAGCCTAATGCGTCATGCGCTTCGGATAGCCCGTCATCCAGCTCGAGCGCCTTGCGAGCCGCTTCCTCCGCCTGGGGCATGACTTCATGCGGTGCCAGGTAGTAGTCCGCTTGGGCCAAATAGGAAAGCGCCAGGCCGCTGTAAGCCAGCGCGAATTGCGGGTCTTTGCCAAGCGCTGACCTGAAATTCGCGATGCTATCCTCCAGGTCCGCCTTCGATGTCGCGGCATTCAAGTCGTGTCGGCCGCGCAAGTAGGCTTCATAGGCCTGCGGATTGACGGCGCGAGGCTGTTCCCCGGGCAGCAGGTTAGCGCGGATCTGGCGCGCTACACCCCCAGCGACTTCCTTTTGCAGCGCCAGAATGTCCCGCAAATCGCGTTCATAACTCTGCGCCCAGACGTGTTGATCTGTGGAGGAGTCCACTAACTGTGCCGAGATGCGCACCTGCTCTCCCGACCGGAACACCGTGCCCTCAACAATCCCATCGACGTGCAATTCGCGGCCGATCTCAGGAACGGACTTCCGTGTGCCCTTGTATTGCATTGCAGTAGTGCGCGAGATGACCCGCAGCCCATTTATCTGCGCCAATTGCGTGATCAACTCATCGGTCATCCCATCAGCAAAATACTCCTGGGAAGGATCGCCGCTGAGATTCTCAAGCGGCAGCACGGCGATGGATTGAATGCGCCTTGTGGCGGCTGCTCCTAGAAGTCGTTGTCGCAAGCCTCCGATATTCAGGCTGATGAGCAGCGCGAGCAATGCCGCGGCGCCCGCGCCGGCGGCAATCCACAACCTTGCCCTGAGGCTTAAGCTGGCTTTGGAGCTTTTCACAGGCAGCGCGGCTACCTTGTCGCCGACTGTAGATGACGTGGTTGAAAAATTCTCGACGTGGGCTCCTGAATCCTGAGGGGAGGCGGAGGGGATACTCTCCACCGCGCCGATGAAGCGGTAGCCTCGACGCGGCAAGGTTTCGAGGAATCGTGGGCTCTCAGCCGACTCGCCCAGAGCCTCACGAAGGCGGTTGATGGCGTTGTTCAGCCCGTGATCGAAGTCCACGAAAGTGTCGCCGGGCCACAGTGCCTGGCGCAACTCTTCGCGCGTCACCACTTCGCCTGGGCGCTCGAGCAACATTCCCAAGATTTGGAACGGCTGGGTCTGCAGCCGAATCCTCACGCCGTGTTTGCGCAGCTCAGCAGCGCGCAAATCCATCTCAAACGACCCGAAGCGCGCCATTACCTGAGATGCCCTTGGGGAATTCACGATGAACACCCCGCATTGAATTGGCCAGAGTGTACCACATCGCTAGAGGCATAGAAGCGTGGCAGCTCGGGAGACCGGACCCGGCGGCCTTTGGATTCAAGTATTTACACCGGGAGATTTATTTGGCATATACGGGGTGCGTGAGGGATTGACCTGCTGGGACGTCTACGCGACAGTTGCCTGCGCGCGCGATTCAAACTCAGGAGGAAAAGCCATGAGATCGAGGCTCGTGTATCTGCCCTTTCTTCTTCTAGCCTTCAGTGTCTCGGTGAAGGCGCAAATCGAACCAATATCTACTCTCAAAGTTCAACCAATTCCGCTTGCTGGCGGAGACATATTTCCACCTACCGTGCTTCCTGACGGCACGGTAGTGCCGTCTTATGGCCTTTTCAACCAGTTCGTTCCGGGTCCTCCCAACCAAAATCCGCCCTTTGACCCAATCAATGCAGACCCCCACGGCATCACCAATTTCCACGGTGTCACCGCCATGGGGTATACCGGCGGCTTCACGACCGACCAGAAGTTCGCCGTTGTCACTGACATCCGCGTATACCGAGGGAACTACATCGGAGGGCAAATCGCGGACCCCAACACCGCAGGGGCGACCCAATCAGCGCGTGCGTACGGCACTTTTGTCGAGATATGACTCGACCTCTGGACATATGACCCCAGTTCGGGGTCACTCATTGAACAGGTTCATGACTTCAGTCCGTGGACGGCGCCCAATGGCCTTTTCTGGATCGTCAAAGTTCCGGACAGCGCCGTGCAAATCAGCCCTGACGGCAACACTCTGACCATTCACCTGGAAAATGTGCCGGTAGTCGATGCGGTTAAGTTCCCTCCCCCTGTTCCCAACAACTTTGCTCTGGACGAAACCAATATTTCGCCATATCAACTGACACGAGCGAGGACTTCCTTTGACATCACTTACACCAAGACACCGGGCACCGCACGTCAGATCCGTCCTGCAACTGACGACCCGCTGAGCCCGCTGAATTGGGCCGGTAAGATGTGGGACGCCACCAATTCTGGATCGTTCTCCGTTGCTTACGACGACGGAACGTTTTCAGCTTCGGGTACCTTCGGTTCCTCAGGCAATTTTGGAGAGATGGGCACGGAAGGCAACGGCTTCTTCGTCCATCAAGAGGAACAAGACGACAACGACGACGCACAGGCGGGAGGACAACCGTTATCGCTACCGCTTCAGCCAGCGAACACGAGCCAATCGGCAACAACCGGCAATACAGACAAGCCGGTGAAGTTTGCGCTTCTCAAAGGACGAGTCCCCGTAAGGGTCAGTCATTAGGTTGCTTCATCGGTCCTTGTCTAGATCAGTGCATCTTTCTCGGGAACCTAGGGCGCCTGTCGCGACAGGCGCCTTGTACCTTTGCGGCGTGCAACATCGCAAACGGATTGTCTATACGTCGAGACAGCCACGGGATATGTACCCCTCGACGATGCGCGGAAGGTGAAATAAGAAAGTGCGTTCTCAAGGAGGGGACGTAGGGTGGAGAACACGTGGCCGCACAACCGGCAATAGCGGAGCGTTGCAGGGGCGAACACAAATCTCCCTCGCGAGCGCAGATTATTTTCCAGATGCTCGTTTTGTGCCTGCTCCTGATGTTGTTGATCAACTATAAGGGCGCTGCTGGTCTTAACAAGATCCGCCAAACGTTGACAGCGGGCCGGCCGAGCGTTCCCGCGCTACCAATCGGCGTTCGCGCCGCCAGTATGACGGCATTCCGCGACGCTGTGGGCTATGCAAAGGTCGTCTGGCCAGCGCTCGTTTTCGGTGTGCTGATCAGCGCGGCACTGCGCACCAGCTTGGCCCGCACGCCCCTGCGCAGACTCTTTAGCGGCAGCAGCGTGCGGGATCAATTGGCTGGAGCCTTAGCCGGCGCGCCGCTTATGCTCTGCTCTTGCTGCGTTGCCCCGATCTTCCCGGCTGTATATCAGCGTACCCGAAGGCTGGCCCCCGCCCCGGCGCTGACACTCGCTTCGCCCTCCTTGAATCCTGCCGCTCTGACGCTCTCGTTCCTTCTGTTTCCGCTGCGGATTGCCGGAGCCACAGTTGCCATGGCTCTGATCATGGCTTTGCTGGGCCCCGCTGTGGTCGCCAAGATCACGCGCGACTCCGCTTTACCGGCAACCCCCGAAAAAGACGCACCGCAGAACAGCACCTGGCGAGGATTGCTCACCTCGTACGCAAATTCTATCGTGCATGTTTCGGTGAGAACTGTACCGCTGATTTTGCTGGGAATCTGGGCCTCGATGTGGATCATGCGGCGCCTTCCGCCACAGCTGGGTGCTGCGACGGGCGCACATGTTCTCGCCGTGGCTATGATTGCGCTGGTTGCCACGATACTGACGCTTCCCAGTTTGTTTGAAATACCCCTGGCATTATCGATGCTCGCCGTCGGCGGACCTGCCGGAGGAGCGGCCGCTCTCCTGTTTGCCGGACCGGCCATCAATCTTCCATCACTCATCGTGATTGGCCGCTACAGCAGCTGGAAGGTCGGTGCGAGCTTGGCCGTCCTAGTTTGGGGTATAGCTCTGACCGGAGGTCTCTTGCTCCGGTAGGCCCGAAGCTGAAATGCAGAATCTTGAGAGTTCGTCTTTTGCTACTTGAAACACAACGGGCGGTTGAAGGGAAAGCCGCGAGCTCATGCAGCGTTCCGGCAGAAGAACACGAGCCGGAGGGTCGATGAGGTCGATACTGTCCCTATTAATCGTATTGTTCTCCAATAGCCCTTGGTTAGCTGCTCAGGAATTACAAGAGCCTTCTCACGTTGGCCCTGCGGCCCTTCTCCCGGGCTTGGGGAGCCATCACCATCCTATTGCGACGAAAAATGCCGAGGCGCAGAAGTTCTTCGATCAAGGACTCATCCTGAATTTCGGTTTCAATCACGACGAAGCAGTGGGTTCATTCCAACGCGCTATCGAGCTCGACCCGGAAGCTGCGATGGCGTATTGGGGCGTTGCTTGGGCTTTAGGCCCCAGGTATGCCTATGTGTTGCTGACTCCGGGATCTGACATTTTCCTGGATGTCGACGGCGAAAGGGAGAGAGCCGCCTACGAAGCCGTGCAGAAAGCCATGGCCATGCGTTCGCGCGCACCGGAAAACGAGCGGCACTACATCGAGGCTCTTGCCAATCGGTATTCGGACAATCCAAACCCAAATCGCAAGAAATTACTCAGCGACTACAAGGACGCGATGGCCAGGCTTGTTAGACAGTACCCGGATGATCTGGATGCGCAGGTGCTCTACGCCGAGAGTCTTATGCTGCGGCGCCCATGGCAACTTTGGAAGGCCGATGGAACTCCCCAGGAAGGAACAGACGAGGCGGTAAGCGTACTGGAAGGAGTTTTGAGCCGCGACCCTCAGCACCCCGGCGCCAATCACTACTACATTCACGCAGTGGAAGGATCGCAACATCTGGAGCGCGGGATCCCCAGCGCCAAGCGGCTTATGACCTTAGTGCCCGGCGCCGGACATTTGCTTCACATGCCCACGCATATCTTTTTTCAAATGGGAGACTACGAGGATGTAGCGGTAACCAATGAGCATGCCGCAGCGGCCGATGAAAGATACATGGAACGCTCTGGAACAGCGGGTCCTTATCCGCTCATGCTCTACACTCACAACCTCCATTTTCTTGCTGTGGGCCGCGCTGCTCAGGGCCGCTATGAAGAAGCAAAGGTGGCAGCGGACCGTGTTGCGGCGTTTGCCGCTCTTCATGTGAAGGAAATGCGGATGGCGGAGTGTTGGGTGGCCTTGCCGCTCTTGATCCAGGTTCGTTTTCAGCGGTGGGACGAGATCTTGCAAGCTCCGGCACCAGATTCAACTTGGCTCACTGTGAATGCACTCTGCCATTTCGCCCGCAGTCTCGCATTCGCTGGCAAGGCCAGGGTCGTCGATGCGAACGGCGAACGAGAGCTCTTCGAGGCTGCTCGAAGGCAACTGCCGGCGAGCGCACTATACGTGAACGGGTATAACACCGCAGTCAGCGTACTCAACGTCGCAGCCATCGTGCTCCAAGCTAGGTTGGCGACGGATGGGCGCAGTGCTGTCGACCTTTGGAGAAAGGCCGTCGCGGCGCAAGACGCCTTGAATTATGACGAACCGCCCCCGTGGTATTACCCGATTCGCGAGTCCCTGGGCGCTGCTTTGCTCCGTAACGGTCAAGCAGTGGAAGCCGAAGCGGTCTTTCGGGAAGACCTAAGGCGGAATAGACGCAATGGCCGTTGTTTATTTGGCCTAATGGAAAGCTTGAAGGCTCAGAATAAACTCGTAGATGCAGATTGGGTCCGAAAGCAATACGAGGCTGCCTGGAGGGGTGCTCAGCTGCGCATCGCGGACCTCTAGTGAAGCGTGGGTCTCAGCAGGGAGATTTTGTTCAGGGCTTTTCATTTGCAACTTCATTTGCGAATGCTTCTTAAACACTTGGGAATCACGTTGGCGAAGCATTTGGATGGCCCACTCGTCCGCTACGCCGCCGGCGCTAAGCCGAGTCACGTAGTGGATCGCAGATCATAGAGCCTGACATACGGGACTCCCGCTCTCTTCAGAGCTTTCCTCCACGCGGTTCGCAGAGACCTCAAGTGTCCGTTTTTGTCTAGGTCGCTAGGAAAGAGGAACTCTCCTAAGAGATGGCGATAGAGTCCTCTCGTCTGGAGCAAGACTCCGATCAGTTCGGGGCCGACTCGGACTGGGCGGTTGGGGCGCCGGCCACGGATAAGCGGGATGGCTGGGGACGATAGCCGTTGCGCGTGCGGATGTGGTACTTCTTCAGGCGGTCGTCAATAAGCTTCACGGTGATGGCGCGCCAGCCACGGTTGGGATTCGGCGCAGGGTAGTAACTGAGCGAATAGAGATGCGCCAAGTCATTACGGATCGAAGCAAACGCCTTTTTTTCGTCCCGCCAGCTGCTCGCAAAGTAGGCTTTGCCGCCGGTGGCCGCGCTCATGCGCTCAAAGACGGCGGTGGAGACAGGCTCAAGCCTTGCTTCCGCGGTGCTGATCATGTAGACGGGGATGGCGACCGATTGGGCCAACTCGGCTACGTCTTCCGGAGGCACCATGCTTGCGTTGTCAGGGCCGTTGGAAAAGACCACGACGACCTTTCTGCCCGGATACTGGGCGGCATCTTTGACCGTCAATAATAGGCAGTTATAAAGCGCGGCGTCGTCTCCGGCAACGGTGGTGCGTACACCCCCCACAACCCTGGCACGGTCGGCGGTCAAAGGCGCGGCGCGGGAAAGGTTGCGACTGTAGGAATAGAAAGCGACCTTGTCCACGGTCTCGAGAGAACGAATGAAATCGGAAATGGCATCCTGCGCAAAGACAAACCCGCGGTACATATAGTTGCTGGTGTCGAACAAAATGAAAACATCGGCCCCGGCGAGGGCTCCATTAAGGTTTTGGGGCGGATCGCCAGCTGGATCGCGCGCTTGCGCCGGCGCGTCTACCGCGTCCGCGTGGGCCTCTTCCGGCATGTCGACCAAGGTGCGAGTGGGTCCGTTTCCTTCTTCAAAAGTGGCAATTTTCTCCGGGATGCCATCCTCGGTGATGGTGAAGTCCGAGGGGCGAAGATCCGTGACGTAGTTGCCTCTGATGTCGGTCACGGCGACATTCAACTGGACGAGATCGACGACCACCCGCAAGCGAGTTCCGCTTTCGCTCTGCTGCGCAATCGTCGGAGTCCCGAAACCCGAGAGGAGACCGAAGAAAAGCGAGAGAGCGAATATCAAATGTTGTTTTTGCATGATTCTGTATCCCATTTTGACCCTCTGTCAGTGCCGGTCGCAGTCGTCCAGCTTATGAAATCCATCCGCTTGAGCCGAGCGATCTACGGCTGCGAGGCCGGGGCAGCATTTGACAATGGCGCCATCTTGCCCTTGCGAAACTCGTCGCCGGTTTCCCGCGTTGCGCGCAGGAGCGCCGGCCAATCCTCGATGTTGGTGGCGAAGATCTTCTCGACCATGCGGAGGGTCAGCGCGGGAACCAGACGATTCAGCATCACCGGCGAGTAACCCTGTTCGTCGGCGAGGCGAGCCCAGTACAAGTTGTTGGAATCCCAAGACTCGGCCAGCAGACGGCTGGAGTAGCCCGCGAACGCCGGAAAGGGGGCCAGATTCAGGAGGTCGCGGCCGTAACTCTGCTCCAAGATCGGGTGAGGCACTCCGAAGTCTCGGGAAAGGCGCTCCCAACTGACGTCGGCGGGGTAGTGCTGAGAAAGACTTTCGAGCTCTTGGCCGGCTGAACCGAAAGAGTTGCTCTGATGAGGAAATCTTCGCCGGTACTCGGCCGCCAGACAAAAGGTATCCGCGGGCAACAGCTGAGGAAGTACGTCCGCCAAATTTCCCACGCGAAGAGCCTGCTCAAGGTGTTCCGAGGTTTGCGGAGACATGCGATCGTTGAGAATGCTCATGATGTTGTTCCGCAGCTCTTCGTCGCGTACCGAGGCGGCCAAAAGCTCCTCGCCTACTCGCTGGTAAAGAGTGACGGCGTGAAGTTCGTTGTGGCTGACGTCCCACCATCGCGGCACGATCGCATTGGCCAAGAGGCCGGGGACGACTTCCCGCCAGATGAGGGCCTGCACGTTTTCCGGGGCGATGAAATCCTGTTCCGCCCTGGCAAGAACGTATGGCAAGTCCGCCAGCGATCCGACCAGATGCGCGCCGCCACCCGCCGGGGAACCGGTCCCGAACAACTGCGGAGCTCGCCAGACGCGCGTTCCAGTGGCCGTGTCTCCGGCAAAGTCATGTGAACGAACGAAAAGAGGGTTGTGGTGAAGCATCTGAGCGCCCGGAGGTTCGTAGTACGCATAGTTGAGACCTACCAAAGTGTCGCGAAGAAAGGGAGCCAGCTGGCCCCGCGCCGCCGCGAGTTGCACGGGAGAAGCGGGCGACTTAATGACCTGGGCCAAATCCGTGCGCATCTGAAATTCCGTGTGACGGTTATCGTAAATCCCCGAGGCCCACTGATATCTTTCACCGGAATGGAAAATCGGCTGCGGCATCTCGAATTGTCGGAGCTCCCCAGCCAGAGGAAGCAAAGTATTGGCCACATCCTTCACGTGAGCGACGTCATGCAGAGCGTCACCGAGGGCCAATAACGTGTCGAGAGAAACCAAGCGCTGCTCATCCAGGACCGAACGAATCTTTCCGGCCAAGAGCTGGTGCATGCGCTGGCCTTCGGGAGTCACTTGAGGAGGGCCGGCGAGCAACCCGATGATTTCGTCCTGAGAGACGTTCGACTTGCCGGTCGCAACCAGCAGCAGTTGTCTCAGCGAGCTGCGGGCGGCATCGAACAACTGTGTGGACGAAGCAATGGTGCCGAAAGGCTTGATCAGACGCCGCCAGGAATCGTTCAGCTCGGCGCTGGGGATTTGACCCTGACGTGCCAAAACTTGCCAAAACCCTACGCTGGCCTGAAAGGTCCCCAGGGCGTTGCCTCGCAGACTGCTGTTAGAGATTTTGTCGAGACTTGCAGCGGTGGAGAGAAAGCTGGTGATGGAGGCGTCGTCCAAATCTGGAAACTCGGAAAAGATCAAATACTGATCGCTGAAGTCGGCGAACTTGCGGGCCAGCAAAGTGACTGTTTCCGGCCTAAGACGGTGCTCCTGAGGCCGCCGTGCGTCCATCTCGCTCAGAAGCAGGTACGCTTGCAACGGCCCGGCGTCTGTTTGCACGCGAGAAATCCCGAACATGGTTTCCAGCAGTTGGCTGGCGGTGTTCAGGTGTGCGGAACGCTTTCCCCAGTCGCGGATCATCTGGGAATCGTACTTCTGGCGGAGAATCTTCGTCCAGGCATCGAGATTTCCAGGAACGTGGGGATCGCCGTTGGGCTCCCAGCGGACACGAGTCACCAGGAGCAGCAGGCCGAAGTCCGGGCAAAACACGCCGGTGGCGGCGTCCGGGGTGGTGTCTTTTCCGCGAAGCGCTTCGTAGTAGCGGCGCAACGGGCGGGCTTCGGTGAAATATGTTTGCTGAAGCTGATTGACGCGGGACAAGGAGTCAAAGTAAGCGGCCAGCCAGCCATTGTCCTTAGCGAGCAGGCGAGGGACGAACTCGGCAGGAACGTCCGGAGCCGCGCCTACGAGATCTTTCCAGCCCGCCTCCGCGGCCGGTCCTCCAGGCACGAGCACGCGCCCAGATCGAATGCGGATGTGAGTGCCGTAAAAATCCAGGACCGCTGCGGACGAAATTATCTTCTTTAAGGCTTGCGTTTGCCGCAAAGCAACTTGAGTTTCCGAATCCATGCGCGCGAGGGCCCAGTAAAAGTGGGCCAACGCAGGATCGTGCAGGAGCGCGTCGAGCAGATCCCAATCCTTGGCGTTTCCTTTTCTCGACCAATCGCCGTCCGCCAGCAATGCGGGCAGGCGTGTGCTAGCGAAGGGATAGGTGAAAGTTTCTGCGTCACGGAGGCTCTGCTCAAGCCGGGGGAGCGGGAAACCGGAGTCGACGGTTAGAAACGCTCTTTGCGGGTCCTCCGTCTGCAGGAAAATGTTGCGTTGTCCACAATCGGGGCGAGCGCGGTAACCCAAGACCCTCAGCAGAGGCCTGGCTTCCTCACAATTGGAAACGCGAAGGACGCCTTCAGGCCCCGCGAGAGCCGACAATTCTCTGGCTTGTTGTACGTAGCGGATCAGCAAGAGCAGAAATTCAGTAGGACGGCGCTTGGGTTGCGGACTCCCGTAGCCCATTTGGAAGACTTTGCGAGCCAGCAAAGGGGCGACTTCTTCCGGCGAAATCTTCTGGCTGATGCCCGCCATACGCAAAAAAGAGCGCAGCGGACCGGGAATCGAGAGAGTCAACGAGTCCGGAAACTGCACGGACACGTCTTGAGATGCGCCGGGCGGATCGGCACCCAGAGCGGACGGAGCGAAGCAAAAGCAAGTGCACAAAGACATGGCCACAAGGGCGGGGACGAAAAAAGGAGGCTTCATAGCAGGAGCCCTCTCCGAAGCTTACAAACGTCCAACGAATCGTCTTGGCGACGCCGGGAACAGAATGTGCGTTGCCGCAGCAAACAGCGCAAACGGGCCAAAGCTCGCGAAGCGTCTAGAGTCCGGCAGAAAAGATAAATCAACCCTCGTCCTAATCCAAGACTTTTTATGGCGTGGCGGGATGGCCGGTGCTTCAGGCTCGAGTGCGGGAAGATTAGCTCTGGTGATAAGACATACATCAAAAAGTGAAACGGTGAGGGTATTCAAGGGAATCTTCATCGTCGGCTCTGGTCATTCAGAGGCGCGGAGCGTTGCTCACCGCGCACTGCTTAGTGGTCTGGCTTCACCGCTGCGGCAGGCTTAGCGAATTTCCCGTCGTCGATGGGAACATTTTGTTGCATCTGGTCGATTTGAATTGTGAAGCGTCCGCCAGGGCGAGCAACGGTCCAACGGAACGGAGTCCTCACCCCGCCTTCCTGACGATAATCGGCGTAGTCTATTTGGGTGGGATTGAGGCCCAGGGGCGTATCCACATAACGCAGCAGGCGGATCAACAACCCAGATTCCTGATCGAAATAAAGTTGCACAGGAGGGCTTTTTTCTCTTATTGCCGAGACAATATAGGTTGGGCGGCCATCAACATCTTTCCGTTGTTGCAGGCGCAACTCCCTGAAAGTCTGCCTCAGGTCTATCGCGAAGTGTGGGTAAACATCCATCTGGGACGCATCGACTTCCGCCGAACTCATCTCGTGAAAGCCGTGACCCGGAGTGCTCAGCCACCCGACTTGTGCGTTAAAGCCTGTGACACTTTCGCCGTTGGGAAAGCGCACCGTAGTGAGTCGGTTGGCCGGCCTCTTGGTGAGAACTTCCACCGGAAACTGTGCTGTGCCGACGGTCAACGTGCCTTTTTGAAGGCAAGTCGAAATTCTCGCCAAGGCGTCCGCTCCACCCATCGCCTGCAAGTATTTTTCAATGATCTTGTCCGCACTCGGCAGGCTGGCTGCGTTCCCCTCCTCATAGTTCTTCTCCTCCAGGGCGGGTTGGACTGGCTCTTCACTGATGACTGGTGTGGCAACCGGTTTGTGGGCACCCCGATGACAGACATAACAGGTCACTTCTTTATGTCCGTCAAAGTTTTCCTTATTAATAGCGAACATCATGCGCATCATTTTGCGTGCCGTCTGCTTGGTCTCTTTGTCATCCTTGTCGAACGCATTTTCCAAATGGCAGAAATCGCATTGCACACCCAATGATGCTGCGATGAATTGCATTGCCGGAATCAGTTGATCGGCAGGCACTCCTTTGAGCACCTGAATGTTCTTGTAAACCTGCTCCGTCGTCCTCGGGGAAGGAATCGTCGTCGAAGGTTGCACGAACTGCGCCCCGGCATTTGTGAGGGGCCTGTGGTCTGCCAACGCAGTTGTCCCCGGCGATTTGCTCTGGAAGCTAAAGCATGTCAGGAGCAGCAGAGCTCCCGCGATCGACGCCAAACCGCTTGCGATCGCTCGCAACGGCCTTCCTACGCTGCCATTCGAAGGCTTCATTACCGAGGCGCTGGCTTCCATGCCGTTAGCTCCTGCTTGACCCATTCCACATTTTTTCCAGAGTGGCACAACAAACAAGCATTCGGACTTTCCACCTGCCCAAATCGCCGCGTCATGTCGGCATTGGGGATATCGTCAATCTGGTGAGTGCGCGCGCGAAAAAGAACAGCATCCATAATGCGGGGCATGTGACAAGAAACGCACCGGCTGCCTTCCGAGCCGACAGGATGATGCGTATGGGCGGCGAGAGAGGCGGTGTTCTGAAATTGCGAATGGCAGTTCGTGCACATCAAGTCCAGCCGATCGCGAAACTTTACGGAACTCACGTTAGAATCCGCATCGTGACCATGCGGATCGTGACAGGTTCCGCAGCTCACCTGTCCCTTCTTGAAGCACTGAGACCTCTGCAAGGCTTCCACGATGAATGTGGTCTGACGGAAGCGGCCGTCCTTGTAAAACCCGATTCGTGAAAACTCGCCGAAAGGAATGCTGGGATTGCTTAGAAAGAATTCACCAGAACGTGAATAGTTCAATTCGCCCCGGGGGCCAGAGGCACGGATCGCGGACTGCATGTGACATTGCGAGCAGATGCGGATGAAGTCGCCGTTGCCCAGGTCGTTAAAGTTCACCGGCGGTTCGATCGCCCGCTTCGGATACGGCTCGTTCGCGGTCATGTCTACGACATGCTGCAGCGAAGGGCCGTGACACATCTCACAGTCAATGCCCGGCTCTCTGAACTCCACGTTTTTCACGTCGAAGCCGCCACCTCTTACATTTCTCAGCTGGCTGGTGTGGCAAACGGCGCAAACGGCTTGATAGCTTGTGGCGGCGCTGAGTTTCTCCCAGGAGCGCAGATCGGCGCGTTCACTCCCGGGGCCATCGATGATCCTCCAGTAATTGACCCACCGTTTTTGCAGGGCGCTGTACTGGATTGGAAAGACATGAATCTCGCCGTTGGGCAGCTTGGTGGCGTAAGCCTGTTGGAATTTTGACCCGATCGTGTAGTCCACGGAATAGGTGTGCAATTTGCCGTCCGACTGCTGGATGTCGAAATAGTGCCGGCCATCACGCATCACCATGCGGGCGAACCATGCCCGCTCTTGGGCGTTTGCAAATGCTACTTTTCCTTCGCGGTATTTGGCTTCGTCTCCCACGTAGAACTCGTTCTCGTTTTGAAAGTCGCCGATGACATTCTCTGGTGCATAGGGACGAAGCATTCTTGACATCCCGGTTTGGGACCATTGGCGGTAAACGCTCGAATGACACCCGCGGCACGAATCCGACCCTGCGTAATCGGACGGTGGGTGAACCGATGGGCTCCCAACCGCGGCAACTCGATTGTTTGACGAGGCACTGTCTTGACGCTCCGCTTGCTTCACAAAACTTTCGAAAGTGTCGCGGGAATCCGTGCGTAGCATTCTGTAAATGCTTTGTAAGTTTTCAAGCGCCTTGGATGCCAAACTGTCGTTCGCTCGGTAAATCCTTGCGAAACTTCCCGCCGCAGGTTGCAGCTCTCCAGAGGCGAGCTGAGCTAACCCGAACAGATAAGTAATTTCAGAGTCGGAAGGATTTAACGTTTGCGCTTCCATCAGCGAGGCCATGCAATCCCTCAGCACTGCATCGCGTTTCTCTCCTTTCGAAAGTACCAGTGCTTGTTCTAGTAGAGCTCGGCCTTGAGCGAACTTACCCGTCGCTTTCAATTTGTTCTTAAGCTCTGGCCAACCCTCCGGCGCCACCGTTCCGGGAGCAGAAAACCGGTCGAGATATTCGATTGCATCCCGAGCGTCAGAAATTGCCGCGTCGCTCAAATGTTTCTGTGCTTCCACATCGGCCACGGACACCAGAAGCAACGGATTCTCTGGCAGGAGGGTCAGCGATTCTCTGGCATAGTTCAGCCCCGCGTCGTAGTTCTCCAGTCCGAAGCTGGCGCGCGCCGCTACGTCGTAAGCTTGGAAGAGAAACGCGGATTGTGGAAATTGCGCCAGGAATGACTTGGCTTGTTGGAGTCGCTGCGCGGGAGGGCCTTGCTTGAACAGCGCCAGAAAGGATGCGCGTTCCGCTGCATCAGGGATCTGATCGGCTACGGTAGAAGGAGTGCGGTTTTGTGTCCTGATATTCGCATCAATCTCCTGACCCGCGAGGGGTGCAGAAGGGCAAAAGAGCACCGCGATTACCAGAAACTGCCTGAACATTTCAGCGCACTTTAGCCCAAAGACGGTTTCTAGGCAACGGACAGATGGCCTCGTCGCGCGTCAAATGCAGCCTTTACAGGACCTTCTCTCCGTCTCGGCACTGATTTTACTTGACCTATAGAGCGGTGGTAGTTCATTTTCTTCGCTCGCTCTTCTGCGCACGGTCTGGGGGCGTTCAGTGGATCAACTTAAGGAGAACTTATGAGCGGAAGTGTCGTAGGGGGACTGGCAGTGGTCGTTCTTGCCGGTATTCTCCAAGGAAGCTTTGCTGCGCCCATGAAGCGGATGTCTGCATGGCACTGGGAAAACAGCTGGCTGCTATTCGCCTTGTCAGGCCTGATCATTTTCCCCTGGATTATTGCCTTTGCTACCGTGCCGAATCTGCTCGGAGTCTACTCGGGGAGCTCAACATCCACTCTCATCAAAGTAGTTTCATTTGGGCTGCTCTGGGGCGCCGGTGCAACACTCTTTGGTCTTGGTATTTCCCGGGTGGGATTGGCCCTGGGTTTCGCTCTCATCTTGGGCATTACAGCTTCATTTGGTTCCTTGATCCCGATGGCGATTCTCCATCCGGAGGAACTTCTTCTGAAACGTGGGGTTGCCTTGAACGTCGGAACCATCATCATGGTTCTGGGACTCGTTTTTCTGGCGCTAGCCGGGCGCACTCGCGAGCACGATCTAGGAACAAGCGGTGGCGTCCGTTCAGGCTTTACTGGCGGGCTTGTGATTTGTATCTTCTCCGGCATTTTTTCCTCGATGATGAACTTTAGTTTTGTCTTCGGCGATGAACTCAGGCTGAATGCCCTCCGGGCCGGGGCAAGCAACGCGATGGCCGCCAATCCGATTTGGGCGCTCACGGTGACCGGCGGTTTTGTTTCGAATTTCCTTTATTGTGTGTATCTGCTGAACAAGAACCACACGTGGGGTGTATTTCGTGAAGGCAACCCATCTGCCGCTTGGCCGCTCGGCATTTCGACAGGGTTGTTGTGGTTCGGTGGGACCGTCTTGTATGGAATGGGAGCAGCCTCCCTGGGCTCGTTGGGCAACATCGTGGGCTGGCCCATCTTCATGACCCTCGACATCATCGTAGGTCTGTTCTGGGGTGCCCTGTCCGGCGAATGGAAGGGGGCGAGTCGCCGGGCCTTGGTCTACAACTGGGCTGGAATCGGGGTTTTGCTGGTGGCAATCGCGGTCATCTCCGCCGGCAACGCAACATAGTTCGCCTTAATAGCCAGAGGTGCTTTCTGGTGTTCCGACCGCGTACCTCGATCCGTACCAAACTGACTTGCTGTTGTCGACGCCGCTGCCTTCCAGCCCAACGCAGTACTGGCGGGGGAAGACCAGAAAGGGTCTCGACTAATCCACTAAGCAGGTCATTCCAAATTGGCGATCACAATAAAGGGGCATCGAGATGACTGACAACTTTCCGCACCTGGATTACAAACCCAAATTGCCGCAGCGCATGGACCACGGAATCGGCATTGTCGGCGCCGGAGGGATCGTCAACTATGCGCATCTGCCTGCTTACAAGAAGGCGGGGTTTAGAGTCGTCGGTATTACTGACCGGAATCGTGAGCAGGCGGAGCGCACAGCCAAAGACCACGGAATCGGAAAAGTCTATGCCAGCCTCGAAGAGCTATTGGTTCAGCCGGAGGTCGAGATCGTCGACATAGCCGTCTATCCCGCCGAGCAGGTGGTCATCGTCGAACAGGCCACGGCCTACGGCAAACATCTGCTGTGCCAGAAGCCATTTGCCGATGAGTATTCAAAAGCGGTTCGTAGCGTCGAACTCGCGGAACGTGCGAAGGTGAAGATTGCTGTGAACCAGCAGATGCGCTGGGACGCTGGGATCCGTTGCGCCCGCCTCCTGATAGATGACGGCTGGCTCGGGACACCCAGCTATGGCGCCATCCAAGTTCACTGCAAGACCGATTGGAGTCTTTGGCCGTGGATTTATCAGGGCAAACACGTGGAGATCATGTTTCACAGCATCCACTACATTGATTCGCTTCGTTATCTGCTGGGCGACCCAGCCTATGTTTTCACCAGCGGGGGTCGAGCTCCCGGCGAAACCACGCAAGCCGAGACCAAAACGCTAACCACCTGGGAGTACAAGTCCGGCCTACAAGTGCTGATCGATGTTTGCCACACAACTTGGCAGGATGACCACTATGCCGTCTTTCGATTCGAAGGTACGGAGGGGGTGATCAAAGGAACGATCGGCCTGATGTATAACTACCCCACCGGCCGCCCGGACACCTTGGAGTTCATGTCAAAGCGCAATCCGGGTTTTTGGTTCTCCGCTCGCCTCGACAGCATGTGGATTCCGGATGCGTTTGTGGGCCCGATGGCGTCACTCATGCGTTCCATAGAGAACGGCTCGGAGCCGGAGACCAGCGGACGCGACAACCTACGCACCTTGCAGGTTGTGTTTGCCGAGTACCGTTCCATGAAGGAGAAGCGTGCTGTCCGCCCGGAAGAGATCAGCGCATGATGCGAGCTACGCTCCCAGCCCCACACCTTTCAGGTCAGAAGAGGAACCTGGCGCCTGTGGGGTCACGTACACGCCGTCCTCTATGTGAGCGGGATTCACGAAGTACGGCTGGAGGTGCGGGATGCACTCGAGGAATACCGCTTCGTGTCCCATGGCGATATGATTGAACAGAACCAGATGCTGGTGAATCTGTCCCATGTCGCCCACGTGAGGAACGACCCGCAGGCCGAACTTTCGCGCGAGCAGGCTTACCGTGAGGAACTCGGAAATTCCCGCAACCCGCGTACAGTCGGCTTGTACGACCTGCACCGCTTTCGCCTGCATGAAGTTCTTAAACATGATTCGGTTCGGAACATGCTCGCCCAACGCAATAGGGATTGGTTTGATCCCTTCGGCGAGCGTGCCGTGCGCTCGGATATCGTCCGGGTGCGTGGGTTCTTCTACGAAGTAAGGGGACACGTCCCGAAGCTTGTGGCACATCTCCAGCGCACGTGGGAGTGTCCACTGCTGGTTAGCGTCGAGCATGATCAGCGCATCTGCGCCGACGAATTCGCGCAGCATGAAGGCGCGCCGCACGTCGCGCTGGCCATCGCGGGATCCGACCTTTAGCTTGAAAGCATGAAATCCTTTCTCCTTGGACTGCCGCGCCAGATCCTTCAGTTGACTGTCTTCGTACTGGAACCAGCCGACGGATGTGTCGTATCCGGGATACCCACTGCGTAAGATGCCTTCCCGCTCCGCCCGAGAACTCACGTGGTTACGGACAGTCGCTTCTGCCTCGTCCCGCGTTAGTATGTCTTCGAGATAGCTCAAGTCGAGCAGGTCGACGATCTTTCTTGCATCGAGATCCAGAAGCAGTCGCCACAGGGGCGCGCCGCGGCTCTTGGCCCACAAATCGAAACATGCATTGGTGAGCGAGGCGAGCGCCAGATGAACCACGCCTTTATGAGGACCCAGCCAGCGAAGCTGAGGATGTTGAGCAAGTTTCTGCGCGACCGCCCCGAAATTCGCCATCAGCTCTTCAATTTCCTGGCCAATCAGCTCCTTGCCAAGGCATTCAATCGCTTCACAAACCAGTTGGTTCCCCAGGCCGAGCGTAAGGACGATACCGGTGCCGAAGACCTTTTCGTCGGTGCGGAGCAGGGTAGTGGCAAATGCGTACTCGGCTCCCGAGTGTACTGCGTCGCTGCCCGCACCATGCGCCAGAGGGAAGCGCACGTCGCGCGTTTCGAGTGCAGTAATCCGATGATTTGTCATGTCAGCTACTGCGAGGGCGAGTCGCCTCGGTTCTCACGACTATAGCCAGTTTTCAAAGGCGTCGAATATAGTAGAGCGGCTTTGGAGAGTGCAACAGTCACTCTCGTTGTCAGTCCGGGTTGAACACTCGAACCAACGAACTGCTCGTGAAAGGACGATGACATGAAGCGCTATGGTTGTGTGATCAGAGTAAGGCTGGAGTCTCTTGAAGTCTACAAGAAATACCACGCGGCAGTGTGGCCGGAAGTGCTCGCCATGATTCGGCGTTGCAACCTTCGAAACTATTCCATCTATCTAAAAGATGACCTCCTCTTTGCATATTTCGAATATCACGGTACGGACTACGCGGCAGACATGGCGAAAATGGCGGCCGATCCCAAGACCCAGGAATGGTGGGCCATTATGATGCCGATGCAGAAGCCCCTGGAAACACGTGCCTCAGGCGAGTGGTGGGCCAATGCGGAAGAGGTTTTTCATTGCGATTGATTTGACAGCTCCCCGAGGTTGCGGTGGCAGGCAATCACGCAAGGGGCAGGTGAGCTCAATCGGAGAAAGCTGTTGTACGTCAACGCTGTCCGCGTTACCCGTTGAGCTAGAGCCCAAACTCCTTCTGAATTGTCTCGGTGTGTTGTCCCACCCTGGGAGCGAGTCGCTCGCTCGTCAGCAGACCTCCATCCAGGCGAATCGGAAGGCGTGTGGTGAGAATGTCGATTCCTCGCCCGTCCCTGAGCGTTTGTACCATGGCAAGTTGCTCAAAAGCGTCACTTCCGCAAAGCTTAGGCCAATCCAGAACTTCTGCGCACCATACGTCGGCAGCATTCAGAAGCTCGAGCCAATGCTCAGTGGTGTGCTCTTTGAAACGCTTGGCGATGATTTGCTTGATCTCGTCACGACGGCGAAAGCCGTCGGCCGGGTTCGAAATTCCCTGGAGTGCAGGCAACTCGAGCAGCTTACCCAGTGTCGGAAGATGCGTCATGGCCAGCGCAAGGTAACCATTTGCCGTGTCGTAGACTCCGTAAGGCGCCGCCAGGTAGGCGTGTGCGTTGCGGAATGCACTCCTCCGCGGCGGGCGTCGCCCGTCATTCCAGTACGTGGTGAGCACTTCGAATTGAAAATCCAGTAACGCCTCAATCAGGCTGGTTTCCACCAATCCACCCCGGCCAGTCACGACGCGTCGCACGAGACAGGCCAGGATTCCCTCGCAGAGGTTGTGTCCCGCCAGCATGTCGGCGATGGCCAGAGCCATCGGCGTAGGGGGATCTCCGTCGTTGCCGCTCAACCACATGATCCCGGAGCGCGCCTGCGCCAGCAGGTCCTGCCCCGGTCGATCGCGCCATGCTTCAGCATTTCCATATCCCGATACGGTTCCGTACACCAAACGGCTGTTGATCTGCGACACCTTGTCGTAGCCAAATCCCAGCCGTTCCACGACTCCGGGGCGGAAGTTCTGCACCATCACATCGGCCCGCGCAATTAACTGACGCAGTTTATCCAGGTCGCATGGATTCTTCAGATCTGCCGCGTAGCTCTCTTTGTTGCGATTGATGGCGTGGAACAGCGTGTTCTCTCCATGTAAATCAGTATCGCTCAAGTAAATCGAGCGGCCCAGATCTCCGACACCGGGCCGCTCGATCTTGATCACGCGAGCGCCCATGTCCGCCAGCCGAAGTGTGGCCAGCGAGCCGGAGAGAAACTGGCTGAAGTCCAATACCAGAATACCGTGGAGAGGTCTTTCTGAGCTCTCATCGTTACGAGCTGTGGGAGTGGTCACGGAAAGCTCCTGGCTGTGGCGAATCCCGGCAATCCCGAACTCCTGGGAGTTGGACGCTTTTCGACTCAGTCGCAGTAAGATCTTTAATTCTACCCATAAAATAGTATTTTCATTAGAAAATTAATGTAATAGGCTAAGGAACGGTTTCACATTATGATCGCCCGGAGCGTGCTCCCAACTCGGCGGCAGGTGACTTCGCGGAAGATCCGCTACGCTACTCCAGCCCTCGAAAAAGGCCTAGACATCCTGGAACTCCTTGCTTCGGTCTCAGAGGCCCTTACACACAGTGAGATCGCCAGCCGTCTCGGCCGCACCATCAATGAGGTGTTCCGCATGTTGGTGTGTCTCGAAGAACGGGGCTACATCTCCCGGACGGGCCCGGACGAGCGCTACCAACTGACACTGAAGCTTTTTGAAATTGTCCACTACCATCATCCACTGCAACGGTTGATTACGCAGGCACGCCCGCTGGTGCAGCGGGTCGCAAGCGATACCGGCCAGTCCTGCCATCTGGCAATGCTCAATAATTCTGAGGTGGTCGTTGTAGCGCAGTTCGAGGCGCCGGGCAACATGGGTTTCGCGGTCCGACTAGGAGCAGATGTTGACCTCTTGAATACAGCTTCCGGGCACGTGATCCTGGCTTTTCAAAGCGATGAAGTTCGTGCCCGCGCGCTGGGAGCGTGGCGTCTCCGCTCCAGAAAGCTAATCCCTGCGGGTCTCTACCGCCATCTGAACCAGATTCGCCGACGCGGCTACGAGGAACTGGCGAGCTATCAGATTCACGGAGTTTTGAACATAAGTTACCCAGTATTGAATCCGCACGGAGAAGCGATCGCCGCAATGACAGTTCCTTTTCTTGCGCGCATCGGAGACAGCGTGGGCCCGCTGCAGGTCAAGGAGGCGTTGAGCCTGGGTTCCCGTGCGCTTTCCTTAGCTATCGGTGGCCAGAGGCCCGGACTTCCTCCGGCGTGGTGCAGTGATGACGCAAACTGAGTATTTCGAAGATTATGTAGTCGGCGCGCAGCGAGTCACCTCTGGACGCACAATCACCGAGACGGATGTTGTCATTCATGCAGGCCACACGGGAGACTACTTCCCACATCACGTGGACGCGGAATTTGCCCGTCAGACTCCCTTCGGTCAGCGTATCGCCCACGGCACCATGACCTTCGCCATCGGCATCGGGCTCACGGCGAGTCAAATCAATCCCGTGGCCTTCACCTATGGATATGACAAATTGCGCTTTCCCAAGCCGGTCTTCATCGGAGACACCCTGCGGACTCGTGTCACCGTCAAGGAAAAGCAGGAAGACCCCAAGCGGAAAGGGCTGGGGCGCATTGTGGAGGCTTGTGAAGTGCTGAACCAACGCGATGAAGTGGTCTTGTACTGCGAGCACATTTTGCTGGCAGAGAAGCGGCCGTCCGCTTGAACCGACCTGAAAAGGCTCTTCTGAAGCAGGGGGTTAATGTGGAAATTACTCTTAAAGGGCTCACCTGGGATCATCCCCGTGGCTACGCCCCCTTGTTGGGAGGAGCTCCTGAATACGAAAAACGACATCCTGAAATCAAAATCCATTGGGACCGGCGAAGTTTGCGGGAGTTTGGCGAAGCTCCTATCGAGCAATATCTGGATCGTTACGATCTCCTCATCGTGGATCACCCGTTCGTGGGATTTGCCGCAGCTCACGAGGCGTTAGTTAACCTCGCTCCCTCTATCAGCGAAGCCGAGAAACTCCGTTTTGCTGCAGACTCCCTGGGTCCTTCCTGGGAATCCTACTGGTATGACGCCGGCCTTTGGGCTTTCCCCATCGATGCCGCGACGCAAGTCGCATCGTATCGGCCTGATCTGTTCGTAGCGCTGTCTCCCGCTGTTCCTAACACCTTCGAAGGTGTTTTGGAACTGGGAGAGAAAGTGCGCAAAGCGGGGAAATGCATCGTGGTTCCTGCGTGTCCGACGGATGCGGTCAGCCTTTTCTTCACGTTGAGCGCGAATCTCGGATACCCTATCGCGGAGGAACGAGAACTTTTCGTGGACGACTCTGTCGCCACGGAGGTACTGGATCGCCTTCATGCGCTCATCGCAGTTGCCCATCCCAGGTCTGTGGAGTGGAATCCGATCCAAACTTACGACTTCATGACCAGCGGTTCCGACGCGGTCTACTGTCCGTACGCTTTCGGATACTCCAACTACTCGCGAGTTGGAGACCCGGTGCGATTGAAGTTCACTAATGCTCCGGCCGCCGGCCAGCGCGGATGTGCCGGGACGATGCTGGGGGGAACGGGGGTTGCAATCAGCAAGTTAAGTACACATCAATCCGAAGCCATCGCTTATGCGAAATGGCTCGTCAGCCCCGAACATCAGCGAGGTACCTACTTCCGCGAAGGGGGCCAGCCCGCCAGCCTTGCCGCATGGACCGACTCTTCAGTTAACGCCGTAGCTAACGGCTTCTTTTCCGGCACTCTGCGAACCTTGCAGACAGCCTACCTGCGGCCTCGCTTCGACGGATTTGTGCGTTTCTTTGAAGCCGCAGGGATCGAGATCAATCGTTGCTTGCGCGGAGAAGTCCAGGATGTAGCCCTGATCCGATGGCTTAACGAGCGCTATGCCACGCAGCGAGTTGAAGCACGCCGAATCTCATAACGACAAAAGAGGAACCTGGTGAAGAATCCGAATCCTGATCCCGTTAAGCACAAAGAAATCCCAATCTGGAACGCCGAAGATTGGTTATACGAGGACTTTGAGGTGGGCAAGCGTGCACGTTCGATTCGCCGTACGATTTCCGAAGGCGAAAGCATGTTGTTTAATGCGATGGTCCTCGACATGCATCCCTACGTCGCCGATGATGTCTTTGCCAAAGAAGAAGGAATCTTCGGGAAGCGCCTGGTGGCGGGTTCTATGGTATTCAGCCTAGGACTGGGGCTGATGGCGCACAACAACATTCACACTTTTAGCTACGGATATGACAAATTGCGCTTCATCAAACCGGTTTTCGTGGGCGACACGATTTACACCATTCGCACGCAGCTTGAAAAATGGCCCCGATACGCCGAAATGGGAATGGTGAGGGTCTCGTACGAAGTTTTCAAGATGCCGGCGGAACTTGTGCTTTATTGCGAGCACTTACAGACCGTCAAGTACCGCGACCCTGAGAGATTTAAGCACCAACTGCAGCAAAAGTAAGCCGAAACCGCGAGACTCCAACAATCTCGCTCGTCCTAAGGTTGAGAGGCTGCTACTCCGGAGCCGTCTATGATGTGCTCCAGCGCGCAGGGCTAGCGGGCTGACACTTCCGCAATACATTCGACCACTGCTGGCACAAGGAGCCCGCTACATTCTGGGTATCGCTATGCTTCCTAATCCGGTGTAGTAGCTACCACTGGCTTGTAACCTCGAAGGGCGAAATAAAGCACGTACGCGTAACAAATCAACGGAACAACAAATGCTTTCTGTATTGAACTCACGTCCGACATATAGCCCATGATGGCTGGGACAATCGCGCCTCCGATGATCGACATGACCAACAACGCCGAGCCGAGTTTCGTGTAAACGCCGAGATTCTTCACACTGAGTGCGAAGATGGTGGGGAACATGATGGAATCAAAAAAGCCGAGCACCACGACGGCCCATACCGAAGCTTCGCCGGTTCCAACGATGGCCGTCGCAGTACTTAGAAGAGCGCACACTGCGAAGATTCCCAAGAGCCTCGGAGGAGCGATTCGTTTCATCATCGCGGAACCAGTAAAGCGCCCCACCATGAAGCCGATCAAATGCCACTTCAGGAAATTGGCAGCTACTTTTTCGGGCGTGCCGGGCAATGTGTGCTGAGTAAAACGGATCACAAAGCTGGTAACACCTATTTGCGCGCCGACATAAAAGAATTGGGCAGTAACACCTTTAACTAAGTGTTTATACCGCCAAATCTCCCAGCGACTCATCGGAGCGGCTTCTAGCCCCGATAGCCCCTCTCCGCTAGCCTCGCGGACTTCCGGCAAGTGCGCTAAGTAAAGCAGGGCCGCCACAAACAAGAAAAGCGCGGTGATCGCAAGATACGGTCCTCTGACGCGGCTGGCTTCCAGCGCTGAATAAGCTGCCGACTGTTCCGGAGTCATCGCCGAAAGCTGAACAGCAGAGTATTCGATGCCGGAAAGAATGAACGCGCGACCGATGATTGGAGTGACAACGGCCCCCACGGCATTGAAGGATTGCGCTAGGTTCAGCCGGCGCTCGGATGATTCCGGCGGGCCTAGAATGGTGACGTAAGGATTAGCGGCGACTTCCAGGATGCCCTGACCACAGGCCATCACAAACAATGCGAAAAGGAAAAACCCGTAAAGCCCAATCGAAGCCGCCGGGATGAACAGAAACGCACCGAACGCGCAGGTCAGTAATCCGATCAGGATACCCTTCCTGTAACCGATGCGTTCCATCAGCCATCCTGCGGGCAAAGCAGCCAAGAAGTAGCCACCAAAGAATGCGGACTGGATCAGAGACGACTGAAAGTCGGTAAGGTGAAATGCCTTTTTGAGATGTGGGATCAGAATGTCGTTCAGGTTTACCCCCAGTGCCCACAAAAAGAAGAGGCTGGTGACGAGCACAAACGCCACGATGTATCGTCGCTCGGTAAGGACCGCAGAAGGGTTTGTCATTCTTCTCCATTATGTTAAGGCGCGATCGAGATGGACATAACCGCCGTCGACGTACAAATGTTGACCCGTAATATGGCTCGTTTTAGAGGAGATTAGAAAGACGACCATGGCAGCGATTTCTTCGGAAGTGGTCATTCTCTTTCCCAATGGAATCCTGGCGACAATCGTTTTCAACTTCTCTTCGGGATTGGAGAACTTACTGAGCCATTGCTGGTAGAGCGGCGTCATAACTTCGGCGGGAACGACAGCATTTACGCGGATCCCATAAGGCAGAAGTTCTACGGCCCACTCACGAGTCAGGGCCAGGATGGCTCCCTTCGACGCCACATACCCAGAGGTTCCTCCTTGTCCGGTGACTGCCGTCTTTGAGCCAATGTTGACGATTGTCCCTTGAGTGCGCTTCAAAGACGGCAAAGAATAGTAGACCATGTTGTAGTAGTGCAGCAAATTCCGCTGCAGGGAAGCAACAAATTGGTCGGGGCTGCCTTTCTCAAGGCCGACACCATCATTCACGCCGGCGTTGTTTACCAGGGCGTTGATTCGGCCAAATTTCTTCATGGTTTGCTCGACGGCTTTAGAACAAGCCTCAGGGGTCGCAAGATCCACGACAATCAAATCGCTGACATTTCCGCGTTGTCGCAAGTCGGACTGTGATTTTTCTCCTGCGTCTGGATCGCGATCCACGATCACTGGAATGGCACCTTCCCCCGCAACCATTCGCGTAATGGCGGCGCCAATGCCCTTAGCTCCGCCGGTGACGATTACAACCTTATCTTTCAGCTGGAGATCCATGCTGTTAGTCGTGGAGATTGAAAAAACCACCGTCTATCGGGTAGTCCACTCCAGTGATGAAGGCTGCTTCATCGCAACACAGGAAAAGAGCAAGGGCGGCGACTTCGTGAGGTTGCGCCATCCTGCCGATTGGCTGTGCGGTGGCGAGCTTTGCGAACATTTCCTGTTCCTTGCCCGGGTAATTCCGACGGAGATAGCCGTCGACGAACGGCGTGTGCACTCTCGCTGGCGAGATACAATTGCAGCGGATGTTATATTGCAGGTAATCCTTGGCTACAGAATACGTCATGGCGATAACGGCGCCTTTGCTCATCGAGTAAGCGAAACGGTCCATGAGCCCTGAGGAGCCCGCGATCGATGCCATGTTCAGAATCACACCACCGCCGTCGCGTTTCATTTGTCCGATTGATGCCAGCATGCAGTTATAGAAGCCTTTCACGTTGACCTGGAAAACTTTGTCGAAGTCGCGTTCCGTTGTTGCTTCGAGATTGCCCACGTGCGAGATTCCGGCGTTGTTGACAAGGATTTGTATGCGTTCCTTTCGGAATAGCTGTTCGAAAGCAGCTTTGACGTTCTCCAAACTCGCCACATCACACTGGAAGGCACTCGCATTGCCGCCGGCACTGACGACCTCAAGAGCAACCGCTTCTGCTTGTTTTTGGTCAACGTCCAGGATTCGAACGCAGGCTCCGCTCCTTGCAAACCTCTGGACAATGGCACGCCCGATTCCACTGGCGCCCCCAGTGACGACGGCAACTTTGCCATCCAAACGAAATGACTCAGTGATGCAAGCTTGCGTGCTCAGAGTGAGACACCTCTCTTCCATGGAATAAAATCGTTCTGGGCTAGCAACTCCGCTTTCGTCCTGGTTTCCCCGCTGGCAAATTGAATTACGCGGTCCAAAATCTCCTCGCCCATTTGCTGGATTGTCTTGCGTCCGGAAACAACGCTGCCCGTGTCAATGTCGATGATGTCCAGCATATTCTGCGCCAACCGCGAATTCGTGGAGATTTTCACTACAGGCGCGATTGGATTTCCTGTCGGCGTCCCCAAGCCGGTCGTAAACAGAACGATGTTGGCCCCCGCACCCACCTGGGCAGTGACGCACTCCACGTCGTTGCCCGGCGTACATTGGAGATTCAGCCCCGGCTCGGTCGAGTATTCAGGGTAGTCCAGGACAGCAGTAACTGGAGACGTTCCTCCCTTTTTTGCGGCGCCGGCGGACTTCATCGCATCGGTTATGAGCCCGTCCTGGATGTTGCCTGGTGATGGGTTCATGTCGAAACCCGAACGCACTGCCTTCGCTCTGGCGGCATAGTCCCGCATCAGCTGGATGAAGCGGTCGGCTACTTCTTTTCGGGTACTGCGATTGATAAGCTCCTGTTCCACACCACAGAGTTCGGGGAATTCAGAAAGGATCGTCCTGCCGCCGAGACTGACGACTAGATCGGAAACGTGGCCGATCGCTGGATTTGCCGAAATGCCCGAAAATCCGTCGGAACCTCCGCACTTCAGCCCCACGCATAGCTGCGCGAGTGGCGCAGGTCTGCGCGCGCACTTGTTGGCTTCTATCAGCCCCAGAAAAGTTCTTTGGATCGCCTCGGACAACATCGTGAATTCCGATCCGCTTTGTTGCTGTTCCAGCACCTGAAGAGGCTTGGAGAAACTTGCATGACGCTTTTTCAATTCCTCCCGAAGTATCGCGACCTGTGAATGTTGACAACCGAGGCTTAGAATCGTGGCGCCGGCAACATTCGGGTGGTGAATGTAGCCCGCAATCAGCGCACACAGATTGTTTGAGTCCTCTCGTGTGCCGCCGCAACCGCCTTCATGTATCAGAAATTTGATTCCGTCGAGGTTTTCAAAAACCCTCATGCGCTGACCCTGAACCCCACCCCTCGTCGCGCCGGCGCCCTTGATTTCAGCGGATCCTCTCGCTTGATACGAGCGAACAAGCTCGGCCACCTGCTGCCGATAGATTTGTGGCGGAGCAAAGCCCAATTCTTCCTCGAACGCTTGCTTCAGTACCGAGATGTTCCGGTTTTCACAGAAAACGAGCGGGACGACAAGCCAATAGTTCCGCGTGCCGACCTGACCATCATCCCTAAAGTATCCAAGAAAAGTCTTCTGACGCCAGCGAGAGACGTCGGGAGACGCCCAACGATAGTCTTCCGTCTTTTCGTGGAAGGTTGCGGCTTCGTGGCGCGTGTTTCGGACCGTTAGTTTTTCTCCCGAGCTGATTGGCTCCATTGCTTTGCCAATCAGCACGCCGTACATGACGACATCACCGCCTGGTGGAATATCCTCTGTCGCGAACTTATGTTTGGCGGGAACATCGGTCCTTAAGGTGAAAGTCCGGCCTGAAAAACCGATCTGTTCGCCACTTCGGAGGTCACCGAGCGCAACTAGAACGTTGTCTCTCGGATTCAGTTGCAACACCCGACCCGACGTCATGGTCCGATCCCGTCCTTTCTCTCATCGCCCGGCGCTTCACCTGACCCTTGAGACCGAAATACCCGCTCGGTTGAGGCCGCTCCACAGCAAAACATGACCAGAGGATCGTTATGATGAATTCGTGTCTAAGGCCATATAGCAAGGGCCAGATAGAAATTCAAGGTAAAAAATGCCACTTTCATATGTCAAAATACTGGTGCCGAGCCTAGCTTCGATGGGGCAAGTGAGAATTTGCATTACCGGGCCATCGGAATGCCCTCTGCTAAGAGCGTGAATCCATGAATCGACGGACAGAAAATTCCCTCCATCTGGAGAGTCATATGGTGTTTCGAAGTCGAACATCGAAATCTGCCCCGGTAGGTGTTGTTTCCAAGGTCTTGAGGATTTTGGAAGCACTCAATGCTTCTCCCACAGGACTGCAGTTGAAGGACATCGCCGAACAGACAGCGATCAATAAGAGCACGGCTTATCGTTTTCTCGCGCATCTTGAAGCCGAGCGATATCTGTACCGGGACGATTTCGGCGCATACATGGTGGGTCCGAAACTGGTGCAGCTAGGCTCGGGAATTTCCTATCAGACAACGCTTCGCAAAATTAGCCGTCCCATCTTGCAGGATCTCTGGAAGGTTACGACTGAAACCGTAAACCTGGGAATCCTGGACGGACAAGACGTCTTCTATCTGGACGTAGTGCAGAGTCCTCACCCATTTCGTATGGCCTCACACGCGGGCACCTGGCGTCCGCTCTACTGTACCTCGATGGGCAAAGCGCTCGCGGCTTTTTTATCCACGACGGAAAAAGACCATGTGCTATCTTCACTCCGATTCGAGCGCTTCACACCACACACGATTACTAGCCTGTCAAAATTCCGAAAAGAATTAGAAAGGACCAAGCAGCGGGGCTATGCATTGGACGATGAAGAGGCAACCCTGGGAGCGCGCTGTGTCGGCGCTCCCGTTCTTCTAGAGGGAGGAAAGGTGGCAGCGGCCATTAGCGTAGCTGGTCCAATTACCAGAATTGGGCGAGAGAAAATTCCAGTTTACACGAGAGCCGTTCTGGCTGCGGCCCGAGCGATCTCGCGTCATCTCGGCACTGCGGAAATATCTCGAACGGATTCTGGCTAGTGGTGAGGAGCTGAAGGAGTCGGAGTCCTCCCCGTGTCAGACGCGCACCTATTTTCGGTTTCACATCCTAAAATTTCTTATTTCATATGTCGAATCCCCTTGACTCCCGCCAGTCGACTGAGATTAGCTAAACACCGTGTTCAAAGTCTCTCCTGTTCTTGAGTTTGGCCAAAAAGCGAATGCCGATCGCCTGGCGCGGTCCAAAACCGGCACATTCTCGCCATGAAACTGATCCGGTTGGGTGAAGCAGGAAAAGAGAAGCCCGGCGTCCTTCTGCGTGATGGCACACGCGTGGACGTCTCTGACATTGTGTCAGACTACGATGAACGCTTTTTTAATGAAGGAGGCCTCGACCGATTACGGCAGTGGCTTGATCGAAATGAATCGAATGCTCCGCGTGCCTCATCCTCGATGCGCTTGGGACCTCCGATCTGCCGGCCAAGCAAAATCATCTGCATCGGAGTCAATTACCGCGACCATGCTACGGAGAGCGGCGCGGAAGTGCCTCGGGAACCGGTGGTTTTTATGAAAGCCACTTCTTCGCTTGTCGGTCCGAACGATCCCGTAGTCATTCCCAAGAATGCTAAGAAGTTGGATTGGGAAGTGGAACTGGCAGTGGTCATAGGGAAGAAAGCCGCCTACATAACAAAGGAACAGGCGCTCGAGTTTGTCGCCGGTTATGCATTACACAATGATTACTCGGAGCGTAGCTTCCAGCTCGAGCGCGGCGGCCAGTGGGTGAAAGGCAAGAGTGCAGATACATTTGCTCCAATCGGCCCGTTTCTTGCAACTCGTGATGAGGTACCCGACCCCGGATGCCTAGGGATGTGGTTGAAAGTGAACAACGAGTTCCGGCAAAACAGCAATACTACAAAGATGATCTTCGACGTTCCAACCGTCGTTAGCTACGTAAGTGAGTTTATGACCCTGCTCGCAGGGGATGTAATAAGTACGGGAACACCCGCCGGCGTCGGCCTTGGAGCGCATCCGCCGCAGTATTTGAAACCTGGCGATGTCGTGGACCTAGGCATCGAAGGGTTGGGAGAGTCGCAACAGAGAGTCGTCGCCTGGAAGGAATAGATAACGCGGTTCGTTCGAATCGTCGCAAGAATGCCCACCGCCATCTCAGAAAACCGCATGATATCAAATGAAGCTAGTAGACTTTTCTGTGATGAGAAGGCAAGCACCTGATCTCGATTCCGAATCTCGATTCCCGGGCCAGACGAGGGATGCATGAGGCGTTCAGAGAAGTTCCTTTTTCCTGGTATCTCGGCGGCTGGATGTGCTCTCGCGATCATTGTTTTCGCGCAGGCGCCGAACGCATCAAAGGACAACCGAAGAGCCATCCAGCCGAACGCAGTCCACTTTGAGGATATCGCGCGTCAGGCCGGGCTGACCGCGCTTAATTCTTACGGTGGCGACAAACATAAAGAGTTCATTATCGAAACTACTGGCAACGGTGCGGTCATCTTCGACTACGACGACGACGGATGGCCTGATATTTTTCTGCCAAATGGCTCCCGAGTGGAAGGATTCCCCGAAGGTCAGGAGCCCAGTGGGCACCTTTATCACAACAATCAGAATGGGAGCTTTACGGATGTAACTGCAATTGCTGGACTCGCGCATCCCGGCTGGGGTCAGGGTGCTTGCGTCGCAGATTATGATAACGATGGGTATTTAGATTTGTTGGTGACGTATTGGGGGCAGAACATCCTCTACCACAATAACGGAGATGGAACTTTCACGGATGTAACCGAAAAAGCCGGGCTGAAGACTGCCAAGGCTGAGTGGAGCACTGGATGTAGTTTTCTCGACTATGATCGTGACGGCAGAGCCGATCTTTTCGTGGCTCGCTACGTGGATTTCAGTTATGACTCGGTCCCCAGGCCTGGCCATGGACAGTGGTGCAAGTGGAAGGGATTAAACGTTATGTGTGGACCGCGCGGCCTCAAGACCAGCGTCAACGCGCTTTACCATAACAACGGCGATGGCACATTCAGCGATGTCTCGCAAAATTCCGGAATCACCAGGGCTTCCGGCTGCTATGGCTTCACTTCACTGTCCGCTGATTTTGATAACGACGGATGGCCGGACATTTTTGTCGCTTGTGACACGACGCCAAATCTTCTCTACCACAACAATCATGACGGCACGTTTACAGAACTCGGCAAAATGGCCGGTGTTGCGTTCAACGAAGAGGGCTCCATGCAGGCCAGTATGGGCGTCTCTGCGGATGATTACACGCACGATGGCTACCAGGATCTCGTCAAGACCAACTTCAGCGACGATACACCGACACTCTTTCTCAACCGCAGCAAGAATGTATTCGACGACGTTACACGCAGCGCAGGCCTCGGAAGGATTACGAGTTGGTTGGGATGGGGAGTCCAATTCTACGATTTCGACAACAGCGGCTGGCCCGGCGTTTTGATATCCAATGGGCATGTCTATCCAGAGGTGGATGGCAAGGAGCTGGGAACGAGCTACCGCCAACCGAAAGTGGCCTACTACAATCTGCACCACGGAAAGTTCGCCAACATCACCGCGCAGGCCGGAGATACGCTCAGCGAATTGCATTCCGCTCGTGGCATGGCTCTGGGCGACTTGTTCAACAACGGGCGCGAAGAGGCACTCGTGAACAACATGAACGAAACTCCTTCGCTTTATTACAACACGGCACCGGTGGGCAACTTCATCAGCCTTCAATTGATTGGTGTGAAATCGAACCGTGCCGCTTTGGGGGCGCAGGTGACGTTCGAACAAGATGGCGATAAGCACGAAAAGGAAGTTCGGAGTGGCGACGGTTTTATTTCGCAAAGCGACTTGCGAGTTCACTTCGGTCTTGGAAAGGCCGCAAAGGCAGAAAAGATGGTCATCCGTTGGCCTAGCGGACTGGTCGAAACCCTCAAGGATCTTCCGGCAAATCAGTACTACGTTGTGCACGAAGGTAGTGGAATCGATCCCAAACGGACCCGCGGTACCACCCTAGTACAAATAAGAAACCCGGCAGTTGGCGGGACGTAAGCCGGCGGTTCCATCTGACATCGCGCGGTATTTAAGATGAGCCCACAAGATCAAGCTCAGTTTCATGCCCATCGCATTCTTCCGGTCGGAATGTCGAGGTTGCTAAGATATAGGCCTGTTCGCGTGGGGCTATCTGCCATTGCAATCGTCGGAGCCGTTCTGACATTCCTTCCCGGCGAACGTGTTGGCCATGCGCGGGCCCGCAGTGCGCAGACGGCATCGCCTCAAAGCGCAGGTTCGAGCAATGGTTACGTGGGCTCCAAGCTTTGCGCCGAATGTCACCGAGCTATTTACGACAATTTCTCCCAAACCGACATGGGTCGTTCGATGTCCCTAGTGTCGCCCAAGCTGCTGGAGAAGATCCCGAATTCCGCGCATATTTTTGATGCAAAGCTGAACCGCCATTTCGAAGTTTCCGTCAAGAGCGGCAACCTTTACCAGGATGATTACGAAACTGGACCTGATGAGAAGGAAATTTTTCGTGACACCCAAAGAGTGGAATGGATCATAGGCTCAGGAGCTAATGGGTTCGGCGCAATCGTCCGGCGCGGTGACGCTCTCTTTGAGGCCCCGCTCTCGTTTTATTCAAAAACTCAGCGTTGGGCACTATCTCCGGGCTATGAATTCTACGATTATGGTTTCAGTCGTCCGATTCTCCCAGGTTGCATTGTCTGCCACAGTGGCCGCCCCCAGCCGATTCCGGATGGCAATGGCCGTTTTCTGGACCCCCCGTTCACGGATTTAGCGATTGGATGCGAAAACTGCCACGGTCCGGGCGCATCGCATGTGTGGGAGATCCAAGAAATTGGACCAGGCATGCGCGGCGAAGGCCGCTCCATCGTGAACCCTGCCAAACTTCCTTCCTGGCTGGCAGACAATATCTGCGCGTCCTGTCATCAAACTGGAGATGCTCGGGTGCTAAGACCGGGGAAGAATTTCCAGGACTTTCGACCGGGGTCAGCACTCGATGACACGTTAGCAATTCTGATGGTCCCTCCAAAACGCAACTCTGCTCCTCAGAGCGATCTTCTCGAGCACTATTTTTCAATGACTCTTAGTAAGTGTTACAGGGGAAGCGGGAGCCGCCTCAGCTGCATCACGTGTCATGACCCCCACGTCCAACCCGCTAGACAGCAAGTGGCGGCATATTTCCACTTGAAATGTCTTACCTGCCACACGGAAAAGAGTTGTGCGGTCCCTTTCGCGATTCGTCAACGCAAAAACCCACCGGACGACTGTGCGGGGTGTCACATGCCGAAGCGCGACGTCAAAGAGGTTTCACACTCCGTGCTTACCAACCATCGAATCATCAGGGAGTCCGGCGAACCGTATCCGGACGAGGCGTTCAACAGGACAACGCTTAAACTACCCGATCTAGTCCATCTCGATGCGATCCCCGGCAAGAAAGATACGTCACTTCCTCTCATACTCCTTCAGGCATACGGTCAATTGCTGAGCACTCATCCCGAATACCGAGAACGGTATCTGACCTTGGCGGAAAAACTCCGAACGTCTCGACCGGAGGATATATCCGTGCTTGAAGCTCTTGCTTACGGCGCCCTGGAAAAGAAAAGCAGCCAGGGAGCGGTGGAGGCCATAGAGTACCTGAATCGGGCCATCAGCCAAGGTTCCACCTCTCCAGCGGATTTTGAGCTGTGTGGCAGCTTGCTCACACGTGCCGGTCGCCTGCCAGAAGCCGTAGACGTGCTGCAGCGAGGCATCAAGATCATCCCGCATGACGGCGAGCTTTACCGCTTGTTGGGCGCCTCCTATCTATCTCAGAACAAATCCACGGAAGCTAGCAACGTCCTCACACGCGCGAGCCAGATGTTTCCGGAAAACACAGCGATCCGCGCCCTCCTAGTGGAGTCCCAGAAAGCGATCCAAAAACTGACACACCCCTAGGTAGATTTGGCCAGACTTCCAACTCTAAAACGCTAAAGCGCTCGAGAACCGCACCTTGCTTCGCGAGGTTTCGAGGAAATCCGCAGCCGCAAGAGGGGCTTAGTTGACTGACGAAACAGCTTTCTCGTCGGAACTTGCTTCCGTCGTCTCTAAATCGGGTTGCGCAAACCCCATGGCCGCTGAAATCGCGCGAGCGGCATTCATCACTGCCGCAGCCAGGGCGGGTACCTGAGCTGGACTGATTCTCGTCACTGGCCCCGAAACGCTGACGGCCGCCATGACCTCTCGGTTCGCGCCTAGGATCGGCGCGCTAACACAACGCGCGCCCAGGGTCGTCTCCTCGTCATCCACGGCGTATCCCTGTTTCCGAATAATCTCCAGCTCCTGGCGGAATTGCACAAGATTCATGATGGTTTTCGGGGTCAGCGGTTGAAATTGTATCGTGGCTAGTACCCTCTCCTTTCGCTCTCCCACAAGAAAGGCGGCAAGCGCTTTGCCCAAAGCTGTCGCGTGCAGAGAGCGGCGAGTACCTACCCTGGAAGAAAGCCGAAACTCGTGGGGGCTTTCGATAACTTCGATATAGAGCACAGTTCCTTGATCCAAGGCTCCCAGATTCACAGTTTCACGTGTTGATTTCCAGATTTCCCAGAGGATCGGGCGAGCCACGGCTTGAAGTGTGGCCCGGTGGTTTGCGCGGGCGCTCAGATGAGAGAACTTTGGTCCGATTAAATACGCTCCGGTTTCAGTCCGAATCAGATATCCGTCGCGTTCGAGGTGCTTCAGAAAGCGATGCGCTGTGCTCTTGTGGACTCCAGTAATGTCGCAAATGGGCTTCAGTGTTAATCC
>DATKEV010000087.1:0-24729 GCA_035511855.1 Candidatus Udaeobacter sp. | reverse complement strand
TGCGCACTTTGGAAAGTTGCTGGGCCCGGATGTCAGCGCCTGGTTTTGTAAAAACACGCAACAAGCCTACACACGGCTCGCCGCCCTAGCCGCTAAATCCAGTCGTCCCGCGGAAGCTGCTTTTTATGCTTTCCTCGCAGGTCAGGAGCGTCAAATCAAGGCACAGGAATCTTCTTCCAAATACCGCAGATTCAACGGCAATCAGGTGGCGCGCTGGGATGCCGATTTGGCCCGGAGGTCCGGTGCGGTGATGCTTCTGTCCGGTGCACTTCTGCTTGCCGCCCTCTTCGCGGTTTTTCTGCGCGGCAGGTCACTCCGTCTGAGTGCGCTCCGGCCGGGTCGGCTTGCTATCGCGCTTGGCGTCAGTTCGTCCGCTGCTTTTTTTGTTTCAAGCGTTGTTCTGCGTCTCAGCTATCAGCCCTATGCTGAAACCTTGCAGCATTTCATCCGTGACGGGAACGAAACCGGCCTCACTAATCTTCGCGATTTTCTTGCCCACGCCTATGCCCCCATCGGGTCGGGATGGCTCGCTCCAAGGCAGGACTACTCATCCTATTTCTGGTTCACGGTGATAGTTTTGTGCGCGCTCGCACTTCTCGTCGCTGTTCTGCGCTACTTCCAGGCCCGTCCGCGGGCCAACGTCACGATATAGCCTCGGTTCTGGGGCATGCGCTGAATGTAGCGCATTCGGAACGGCTTGCGTGTAGATATTCATGGTGGTTCGATGGTTTCGTGCGGTATCTGGCTACTTTTGTTCAGAAGTTGTTCGCAACTCTTTGGGGTGAACCCCTATAATGAGACAGATTCTTTGAGCACACTTGCAGCTTCGACCTGCCCCGCATTTTGAGACAGGAGCGAAGTTGAATCCGAGAAGCAAAGTGTGCCCATCCCAACTGTCTCAATTCAAGGGTTCGGGCCATACCGAGTGCCTCCCACCAAAGCTTCTAGGATCAGCTGCTGCAACTCGTAAATAGAATCTATGCGGAATTCCTTGGCGTCACGCGTTTCAGTTTTCGCCGTTTGTGACTGAGGTTTTAACGGACGATACTGGGAATTTGGTCTGTGATGGAATGTTCTTCTTCTGATCGCTTGGTGAGTCCCTCCTTATCATCGCTCCCGGTGATGTTCGCGAGCTTATCGCTATCGCAATCGAAGAAGGGTACTCGGGGAAGGGCGGCGACGAGCCTTTGCGTGTAGCTATGCTGGGGGGCGCCGAAGATTTGGGAGGGGGGGCCGCATTCGACGATTTCGCCCGAGTTGAGAATGGCGATGCGATGGCAGAGCGTCGCGACCGACAGTAGATCGTGGGAAATATACAGGATGCCCATGCCCAGTTCGCGGTTGAGGCGAGCGAAGAGGCTAAGGATTTCGGACTGGGTGATGGTGTCCAGAGCGCTGGTGGCTTCATCAGCGATAAGCAAGGAAGGACGGTGAAGAATGGCCATCGCGATGATGACCCGCTGGGCCTGACCGACGCTGAGTTGCGAGGAGCGGCGGCGGAGGAATTCGGTGTCGCTGGTAAGACTGACACTGGTGAGCGCGTTACTAATGGCTGCGGCACATTCTTCGCGCGTGCCGGTAGCGTGAGCGCGCCAGGCTTCTGTGAGCTGCGGACCGATGCGAAGAGCCGGGTTGAGAGAAGTCAGCGGACTTTGCAGAACGATGCTGATTTCGCGCCCACGGAGCGAGCGCATCTGCGATTCGGATTTTGCGGAGAGATCTTCCCCTTTGAAGAGTAGATCGCCGCGCGCGGTGCCGCCTTTTAAATGAAGCAGCCGAAGGATGGCGAGCGAGAGAGTACTTTTGCCAGAGCCGCTTTGCCCGACGAGGCCGAGAATTTCACCTGGTTGGATTTCCAGCGAAGCGTCGCGAAGGACTCCGGTCTTGCTGCGGTAGTCAACGGAGAGATGGAGCGATAGCAGTAGAGGAGCGTGGGTCACTTCTTCGCTCCCATAGAAGGATCAGAGCCGAGGCAGAGAATTTCGACGTTCCAGAAAGCATGAGGGTCCAAAACGGAGGGAGAGGAACCCACGACAGCAGGTGAAATAGCCGACATAGCATGTTTGTTTACGAGATAGATGAAAGGTTGCTGCTCGGCGACGATTTGCTGGACTCGGTCCCAATCGGCTTTGCGCTTTTTGTCCGAGATGGTGGAGGCCTGCGAGAGCATCAAGCGGTCTAGCTCGGCTTCCCACACCGTCGCAGGTTTCGATTGCTTGGGATTCCACTGATGATTTTCCGCTGAGCTCAGCCACACGTTCATCTGGCTATTGGGGTCGAGGTCGGTGTTCACCAGGCCGAGGAGGCAAGCCTCATAGTCGTACGTGCGAGTGATACGTTCGATTAACGACGGGAAATCAAGAGTGACAAGGTTCACTTTGATTCCAATTTGCGAAAGATCCTGCTGAATCATGGTGACCATTTGCTCGCGGGATTTATTTCCGGAATTGGTGATGACCGTGAACTCGACGCGATTTCCGGAAGAGTCGCTCAGCGTTCCGCCTTCGTGGCGGAAGCCCGCCTGAGTAAGCAGCCGAAGCGCAGCGGCTGAATCATACTGAGGGACGGATAGCGAAGAATTGAACCAGAAATGGTTCGCCGGCGAAACAGGGCCAAAAGCGGGTTGCGCGTGTCCGCCAAAAACGATGCGCGACAAATCCGCACGATTGATGGCCATGGAGACAGCCTTGCGAAATTCAGTGGAGCGGAACCAGGCCCTTTTGGTTTCCGCAACCGGCGCAGTGGGAACCTGGTTGAACCATAAGAATTCGGAATCAAGGCCCGGGCCAGCATCGTGAGTTGCCGCTGGCGTTTCCTTCTGTAGACGATCAAAGTATTCGGCGTCCAGAACGTTAATCAAATGAATTTCGCCGCGACGGAAGCGCAGCAACTCAACGTCGCGATTGCGCTGAATGTCAAGGCGAATGGAATCGAGATAGGGCAGAGGCTTTCCTTCCTTGTCTTTTTTCCAATAGTTCGTGTTTCGCCGCAGAAGGATGTGGGAGCCAGGAGCGTAGTCCGCAACATAGAAAGGGCCGAGGACGGCCATCTCCTTCTTGGGTGAATGCGCGGAGAGAATGGCAACTTGATCGAAGAGGCGTTCGAGTCCCGCCACAGGAGCAGGAAAGATCACAACGACCGCATCCGTTGAAGGCGTTTGGACGATGACTTGGCCTTCGTCAGAGCGGAAGGAGTCGCCAGTAGGGGAGTGAAGCTGCGGATCCATTAGCGCCTTCATTGTGTAGGCGACGTCTTCGGAGGTAAACGGCGTCCCGTCGGAGAAATGCAGACCACTTCGGAGACGGAATGAGATTTTCCGACCCTCTTCGCTTACTTTCCAGGAAACGGCCAGGCCTGGCTCGAGAGCCTGAGTCTGGCGATTCAAGCGGATCAAAACACCGCCCGTGAGGTAGCGAACGGTTTCAGAAGCATCCTCCTCCACGAGGAGTGGATTGAAAGTTTTCGGTTCGCCCCGGAGGCAGAAATGGAGCTCGCCACCAGACTGGCTAGCAGATTCGGCGCTAACGAGAAACGGCCAGCACAAGACCAGGGCAAAAGCGAAAACAATGCAAGCGCGGCGCATCATTGGGTGACCTCCTGCGATGGAAGAACCAGTTGAAAGCACATGACCACAGTTACGAGAAGAATGAGTGGCACGAGCCGCCACGGAGCTGCCGCGAGCGCGGGAAAATCTTCGAAGCCGCGCAGCAAATTTCCCCATGACGGCATCGGCTCCATCACTCCGAGTCCTAAAATGCTTAAGTTGGCCTCGGTCAAAATGAACAACGGGATAGAAATCCAGAATTGCGCGTAGAAAAGCGGACGGAGGTTTGGCGCCACATGGCGCAGCAGGAGCCGTGCGGGTTTGCATCCCGAGGAGCGAGCCAGGAGCAAAAAATCGGAATCTCTGACGCCACGCGCCGTAGCGCAGATAACGCGAACCGAAGCCTGCCAGCCCAGCAGGCCCATTATCAAGAAAGCGATGATGACCGACGCCATTGGCGGAACATCGAGGGGCAACATGGCCCGAACAGTTAGAAGAAGGAAGAGCCAAGGCAAAGCGAGAGAGAGGTCCGTCGCAGCAAGAACAATCGATTCGAACCAGCCGCCAAGAAAACCCGCAGCGCTCCCGAGCGATGCGGCAATCACGGTGGAAAGAAGAGCCGCAGCTGGGGCCAGCAGCAAGGAAACGCGCGTGCCGTAGAGTAAGCGGGATAAGAAATCGCGGCCCAGCGCGTCAGTGCCGAGCGGATGCGCGATCGAAGGGCCAGCGTTGGGGACATCTCGAAACTGCCGGGCATAAGGGGTGGGTACGAGGATGGTGGCAAGCACGATCAGTACAAGGATCATGCACAGAATGATGGCGGCCACCTTTTGGAGGGGGTTCATTCGTTGTTCTCTGCGAAAGCGCGCCCGGCCAGATCGGCGAACGAGTTCGCCGCGAGCATCACAAGACAGACAATGAGGGTCACATTGACGATGAGGGGCACGTCACGGCTGAGCGCGGCCTGCCAGGCTAGTTGTCCCATGCCTGGTGAATCGCACAGAGCCTCGATGGGAATTGCCGCGCCGAAGGCGATAGCGAAAGACACCCCGAAAAGAGCTAGGAGCGACGGGGCAGCACTCGGCAGGACGTGCCGCCAAAAAATCGGTCTGGCCCCCAAGCCTCTGGCCCGCGCCGCAAGCACGTGAGGCTGATCGTAGGAACGCACAAGCAGACTTCGGATGTAACGATGGAGCCGAGGGAAGACCACAACGCTAATCGGGCAGAAGACCGGCGCTCGCACGTGGATGGCAAGCATAGCGACCACGGCGGAGGGCAGAGATAGAAGCAAACTGCTAAAAGCGGTACCCAAGGCCTCGCAGAGCCAACCGCGTGATCCCAGCCCGAGGGATGCGAGCAGCGCGGCTGCCAGCCATGCGACGCCCAGACCTCGAACTACCGAATTGCCGGTTACGGGCAGTCGTTGGCGAAGCAACTCCCGAATCGGCCGCTTCAGGGAATCGGATTCGCCGAGATCGCCATGCGCGAGTGCCACAAGGTAATGCAAGTAAAACGAAGCCAGTCCTTCGTGGAGCATTTGCTCCTGCCGCAAAGCTTCGACGCTCTGTGCGCTCCATCGCGGGTCGAGTTCACGTTCTTGGACACCGAAGCCAGGCGCACACCGAACGAAGGTCGCGCTGAGAAGGGCACCTCCGATCCCCAGGCAAAGAAGAAACAGAAGCCTGCGCAACACGTTGCGGAAGAGTTTCGAGGCTTTTTCTTGTTTGATCATTTTCAGTCCACATTCGCCGAACGGCACTAGGACACAGATTCAGTCATCGAATAGTGCTTTTCTTTGACGCCGTACATGCCGCGGTCCGCCTCGGAGAGAAGCTCTTCTCCAGAGGTGCCGTCCGCGGGATAAAAGGAACTCCCCACGCTGACGGAGACGACCATTTCAGGGCATGCGGAGTGGCTCGCCTCTTGCACGGCCCGCGACAGGCGTTTTTCCATTTCGGCGATGTTGTCTTTTGTCATCTCCGGGAGAACAAAGACAAACTCGTCTCCACCAAGACGCCCGACCTGGTCGTACTCGCGGCAGGAAGACTTGAATCTGGCAGCGACTTCTTGAAGCAGCTTATTTCCGGTTAGGTGGCCAAAGGTGTCATTCACCTTCTTGAAGCCATCGAGGTCGCACAGAAGCACGGCCAGTGGTGTCTTCGTGCGCCGGACGCGGGAAAGCTCTGTTTCAAGATGCAAACAAATCGATCTGGCGTTGGGTAGGCCAGTGAGAAAATCGGTGCTCGCCGTGCTTTGCGCTTTCTCGTATTGGAGGGCATTCTCAACAGAGACACCGAGTTTGGAACTAGCCGCCAGAAGCATGCGGAGGTGTTCTTTCGTGAAGCCATTCTTTTCTCGGGAGTAGAGGGTCAGCGCTCCCGCAACGCAGTCGCGGCCGCGAAGCGGGACACAGAGTGCGGACTGCAAAGTTGACACCCGAGAGGATACTCCGAGGTAGAGAGTTTCTGCAGCGGGGTTTCCGTTGCTTATCGGCTTCTCGTTTTGCGCCACCCAGCCCGAAAGGCCTTGCCCCACTGGCATTCGCAAGGATGAAAAGAGGTCGAAGTCCGCCCCGTGAACATATTCAGGAATCAACAACCCATCCTGACAAACGAAGAAGACAATTGAGTCGTGGGGAATCATTTGCTTCAAGCGGATCGCAACCACGGAAAGAGTTTCCCTCAGGCTCAGGGAATTCCCGAGCGTTTGGGCAAGCTCAAAGAGGAGCTGAGCTTCCTGGCGCGCCGAAATAATGGAAGTCACGAAGGAGGTCGCACGAATTTCGGCGTCATTCGCCACTTCCGCGTAACCTGAGGAGGGGGCAACCGGACGGGACACTTTAGGAGCAAAGTCTAAGCGCTTTCTCGCGGCTTCCAAGGTGTTAACCATTTCCTCTAATTCGACATAGCGGCGTTCTATGATCTCGACAACGCGAGGGTCGAAACTGCGGTCTTTCTCCTCCATGAGTGCGATCATGGCCTCTTGCGGGGTCATCGCCGGCCGGTAGGGCCGCTCTGAAGCGAGGGCGTCGAAGCAATCAACGGCCGAAAGGATTCTCGCCCCGATCGGGATCGCCTCGCGTTTCAGGCCATCCGGATAGCCCGTGCCGTCCCATTTTTCGTGGTGGGAGCGCACGATGGGCACGACGGGATACGGGAATTGGACGCGATCCAGTATCTCCGCGCCGACGATAGGATGAATCTTCATTTTCTCGAACTCTTCCGGTGTGAGACGCCCGGGCTTGGAGAGAATGTGTTCGGGGACGGCGAGTTTGCCAATATCATGGAGCATGGAGGCCGCGCGTATGGCATTCATCTCGGCTTCGTCCAGCCCAAGGTCCTTGGCAATCTCGACCGCGTAAATTTGGACTCGGCGCAAATGATCGTGGGTGGTGTGATCCTTCGCCTCGATCGCAAGCGAGAGTGCCTCGATGGTGCGCAAGTGAAGCGCAGCAATTTCCTCGGCGTGTTGCTTTTGCGCCTCGAGTCGGCTCAAGTAAGTCTGGTAGGAGCGATAGATCCAATAAACGACGGGGAAGACGAGAAGCGCGTATTGCCAGCCGACCAGCCGGTTGATGGCGCTCACGCCACAAGCAATCAGCGCTCCCAGCAAATAGTAGGGAAAGGCCCACAGATAGCATTCCTTCCATACATGGAGGGGGTTGCGCCCTTCTGTCATGGCGATGATGCCGGAGACCGAAATGGTGTTGAAGGCAAAGTAGGTCGTCGCTGCCGCAGCCACCAAGAGGGGCCAGCGAAATCCGACACCCACGGCGACTTTGCTATGAAAGACCAGTTCCGCGGCGCTAATGGAAAGGGCGAGGTTTGCCAGATTAAAGAGCCATTGAATCGGACGCGGACGCGGATTGGCATGCCAAAGGCTCTGGACAAGTCCCCCGAGGCAGCCCATCAGTAGCGTCTCGGAATGGGAAAGGTCAAGAATCCCGACGAGAATAAACAGGAAATTCGCCGACATCGTGGCCTTGATCCCGGGCAAGTGCACTTTGAGGACGGAGGCGCACAAAGCGACAATTAGAAAACAGAGATATCGGAAAATATCGTCCGAGTGCCAGTGCAGGAGGGCGTAAAGCAATAATGGCAGCCCCCCAATAAGCTGAGTGCAGATAAATGTGAGGGCGGGAATCCCGAGCGACTGAATGTCGCGCCAGGAATTGCTCCAGTAGTTCTTCGCCGCAATGGCTACCACGCCCGTTCCTGCTCCCTGCCGTTTGGCTCTTTCGGTACTCTTACCTAATACAAGGATCGTCCGAGTCTGACGAATGGACAGACCATCAAACACGCCGCTTCCTAGTTAAAAAGCGGCCCAGTGGCAGTTTTCACCGCTCCAACGCCTTATAGGGCGCGGGACATGTCTTCAATAGGCAAATTCTGAGAGCTAAGAGGGGCATTAGGAATAGTACCGGTAGAGCTTTGTATTGAAAGGGATACTGCCTTTCAGCGGCCATAACTTGGGGGTTGCATCTCGGACAACTGTAAGTGAAAGGAGCGGCTGGGCAACGTCCGGTTTTAGCGCAAAACCCGCTGTACTTTGGTACTACATCCAAGGGCCACCTGTACTATCGACTCGCTCTTAAAGAGATTTAATACTCACAGCACTGACAGCACTCAGGAAATCGTGCGCTGTCGACATCTTGGCCTTATGTCAGTTTGGGAGCTCAGCCATGCCCGGCGTTCGTGAAACAAAAGGCACCTCCAACAGCAGCGTCCTCAAAACGACCACGTGGGGCGCGGTCATCGCCTTCTCTACCACGATCCTCGTGGCGGGGCTCGTGGGATACAACTCTTGGTCAAATTCAGGCAACCTTGCCAGTCCGACAGCCAGTATTGCGGACAGAGAATTGCCGGCGGCTGCCCAGCCGACGATGTCCGCCGGAGGCAGCCCTTCTTTGGGTCATTTGCCCGGCAGGTCCCTGCCTCTCCACAGCAAGCCATTGCCGGCACAAACTGGAGTGCCGCAATCCCCCGTTTCAAAGGCTGTCACCGCGGAGAACCCTATCCGCTCGAATCAGGCTGATCTTAGCCACTCGAGTGCTCCGAGCCATGACATCGAAGCCGTTTCTGCCAGTTCGAGCCCCGACGACGACCAGTCTGTAGTAGCCGCAAAGCTCGCCCCGGACCTAAAGGGAGTCGACCCCGAAGCTCCAATAGACGTTATCGTCCAGTTCAAGAATGGCGCGACGGACCTGACGGCCGACGGCGCCACCGCAAAAAGCGACCTGCCACTGATCCACGCCCAGTTGGTCAACGTCAAAGGTGGCAGCCTAAGCAGCCTAGCCTCCCATTCCGGCGTGGCGTACATCTCTCCGGATCGCCCTGTAGAAGGCGCTCTCGATCACGTCGTCACGGCTGTGAACGGAGATCTTGCCTACGCCACCGGCTGGAATGGCACGGGCATCGGAATCGCGGTCATTGATAGCGGTGTCAGCAGCACTTATGACCTAAATACCGACGGCAATCAATCGTCGCGCATCGCTTACAGTCAGAGCTTTGTTTCCGGCGATTCCTCCAGCAGCGACGCGTTTGGCCATGGAACGCATGTTGCCGGAATCCTCGCGGGGAACGCCTACGCATCCTCGACGACATACTATCCTGGCGTTTACCGTGGCATCGCGCCAGAAGCTAAAATCATCAATCTCCGCGCGCTGGATTCCAATGGTGCCGGCACAGATAGTTCCGTGATCTCCGCCATCCAGCAGGCGATCAGTCTCAAGAATACCTACAACATTCGAGTCATCAACCTGTCCCTGGCTCGCGGGGTCTATGAAAGCTATACGCTTGATCCGCTCTGCCAGGCTGTGGAATCCGCGTGGAAAGCAGGCATCGTCGTCGTAGCCGCAGCCGGCAACATGGGTCAATACAATGGCGCCGGCACAAACGGTTACGCAACCATCGGCGCGCCGGGTAACGATCCTTATGTGATTACCGTAGGCGCGACGAACACCCACGGCACAGGTTCGCAAACCACGCAGACCATTACAAGCTACAGTTCAAAGGGTCCAACGCCGTTCGATCATATCGTCAAGCCCGACCTCGTCGCGCCAGGCAATCAGGTGGTCTCGCGCATGGCCTCTCAGGGCAACGGGCTAGCGGCTTCGTACCCCGCACTCGCCGTCTATCCGTGCAACTCTTCGCGAACCAGCTGTGGAGCAACATACGGCAGCGCTCGATACATGCGCCTCAGCGGCACTAGCATGGCGACGCCGGTGGTCAGCGGCATCGCGGCTCTTCTGCTCCAGAAGACACCTTCACTCACGCCCGATCAGGTGAAGGCTCGATTGATGAAGACCGCTTGGAAGGGGTTTTCTTCCTCGACGACCGCCACGGACCTCGCTACGGGTATCGTCTACAGCATCGAGCAGGACATCTTTGCCGTGGGCGCTGGCGCGGTGGACGCTTCTGCTGCGCTGGCCATTACCGATCTCGCTCCCTCGAGCGTGGGCGCCGCAAAGTCCCCCCAAGTCACGTATGACTCGTTGACGCACACGGTCTCTATCGTGAGCGATTCCTCGGTAGTTTGGGGTAACTCCGTGGTCTGGGGCGACTCCGTCGTTTGGGGCAATTCCGTCGTCTGGGGCAATTCCGTCGTCTGGGGCAATTCCGTCGTTTGGGGCGAGTCCGTCATTTGGGGTAACTCCGTCGTTTGGGGTGACTCCGTCATATGGGGCAACTCGGTGAGCGGGGGCCGCTACAAGGGAGGTATGGGGGATCGGTAATAGGCCAGTCTAGGCGCAAGTAACGAGATGAGGAATCAAGAGATGCCAAGCCTAGCCAAGGCCTACATCGCAGTGATCGCCGCACTTGCCACGGCCGTACTCGTTGTCGCGGCCTCTGTTCTTTACGAATCGAAGTGGCCGTAGAACGGTACGGCAGGTCAGGCTTGGGCCTGCAGCAGTTCATTAACGCGATTGACCAGGTCGAGGCCGGCATCGGACGCATCGACGGTATGAAAATCCGCAGGAAGAAGCAGGAATTGCACTTGTGGATCGAGATGCTGAAACTTCTCGAAGGCAGGACCACTCGACTGTACTCCAGGGCCACACACGAGCACGCGCGGCTGCATGGTACAGAGCAGCGTGGAGGCATCGGCCAGATAGCGCGCAGTCCTTACTTCGAAGCCCGCGCGCTTGAGCACGGCCGTCATGTAAGCGAGAAGATCGCTGGACGGGTCTATGCACAAGATCTTGGTGTTGGAGGAGCACGCGTGCTGTTCGACAGGCGCGGGCCGCTGCGCGAAATCTGCGAGGGCGTCTTTTTCCGTGGCGCAGATGCAGAACACGCCGTGGAGGTTCGTGGCGCGCAAGACGTTTTGCACGAAGGGCGAAACCTGGCAGAGCTTGAGATCGCCACGGTGGGCGCGGAGCGTGCCCACCAGTCGAACCAGTGTGCCCAAGGCTCCGCTGTCCAGGTAGCTCACTGCGCCTAGATCCAGGACGTATTTTTTCGTTTCGAGGCTGTGTTTTTCGACTTCTTCCTGCAGAGCGCGAACCCCGTCGCTGACCACGAGGCGCCCCTCGCAATGGATCACCGCGACGCCGCTCACCTTTTCTGATTGCACTCTGAACTGCATTTGACGATAGAAGTTAACACATTTCAACAAAGAGGCAACATATGCGTTTGTGACAGCCCTGGAATTCCGCCGAAATATTTGCTAGATCCCAGTAAACGCGGAAACCGCCCAGGTGGCTACGGCATTGACTTTCCAACCGTCGCTAACTATTCTCGCGTCACCCCAAGGGAAGTCTCGGATGCCCCCAAGAAACCCTTCCGGCGACGTCTCTTGACCCTCCTGTTCACAATTCCTGTCGCCTACCTCTTGGTCCTGGGGCTTATCCGGGTGTTCGAATCGCGCCTGATTTTCTTCCCAAACTATCCCGGCCGCCTCGACGGCGACTGGCATCCTCGCGGGCTGAATGTTGAAGACGTTTGGCTGACAGCCTCTGACGGTGTCAAGCTCCACGCGTGGTGGATCCCTGTTGACAAGGCAAGATTTACTTTTCTCGCTTTTCATGGTAACGCCTCCAACATTGCCAACCGCGCACCGACCTATGAATTTCGGCACGGCACAGATGTAAATGTATTTGCCCTCGAGTGCCGCGTTTATGGCCGCAGCGACGGAAAGCCGAGCGAATCCGGATTCTACCGTGATGCCGAAGCCGCCTACGAATACCTTGTGAACTCAAAAGGTATCGATCGCAAAGCGATCATTTCCTTCGGCCAATCCCTCGGCACCGCTGTTGCCATTGCTGGCTCAACAAATCAATGCCGAGTCAGCAATTGGCCTGAACTGAGTGCACTCGCAAGCCCTCCATTGTCCTCGTGTAGGGACATCGCTGCTGGAAAGCTGTTACTCAATATGTAGGGGTCGCATCACGCTGCCATACGTCGGACGGACCGAGGAATACTCGGCCCGTGGCTCTTGCACCGGCATTGAGTCTTGCGAAACGTTATTACTGTTCTGTTTTCGTGTCGATTATTCGGTAGCCCTACCAGAGCACAGGTTAGAGTGGGGTAAGTCCCAAGGCTCGAAGGCCGCGCCAACCCGCCGTTGATCAATGCAAACATTGTGGCTTATCAATTGCCGAAAGCAGACACGAAGGTCAGTCAAATAGCCTCGGGCGTAAAAGGTTTCGAGTAAACCGACGCTGCCCGAAATCGGGAGGGTCAGCCTTCCTCAGGTGTACAACCAAACGAGTGCTTGACCTTGCTCGCCGACGAGAAGTAAGCGACAATCAAGACGTAAGGAATCCTCGGAAGGGTAAGGATCACAGATGACGCATTCCACGATAACGAGCAAGGGACAAACGACGATTCCGGGGAAAATTCGCAAGGCGTTGCAAATCAAGCCGGGCGACAGGCTAGAGTACGTAGTGGAAGGGGACCACGCCACCATACGCGTGCATCTGGGCACGCGATCACTCAAGGGTGTACTAGCCAGCAAGAAGGGAAAGGGGATGTCCTTCGCGCGAATCCGCGAGGCCGCGGCGAAGGCAGCCCGTAGTCGTGAGGCCACTCGGTGACCAAACGAAGGCATGTCGACACCAATCTGATCGTTCGCTATCTAGTGCAGGACCATGAAAAGCATGCCAAGGCCGCTGGAAGGCTGTTCGATGCCTGCGACCGCGGCGACGTGGTGATTGTGGTCTTGCCAGCCGTTCTGGCCGAGTGTGTGTTTGTCCTGGAGTCTTTCTACGAGCATCCACGTGGGGATATCGCGTCGGCGCTGGGTAGACTCATTTCCAGCCCGTGTGTTGAAATTGATGGTGCCGCGATTCACTTGGACGCTTTGGATCGCTATCGAAAAACAAAGGTCCATTTCGTGGATTGCCTTATCGCCGCGACTGCGGCCACCGAAAACATGCCCGTCGCCTCGTTCGATCAGGACTTCCGAAAGTTCACGGACGTTCGCGTGGAAATCCAATAGCTTCGTGCCTCATTCGCCCCGTCCCCGTGTACCCCGCGTGTACCTCAGTTCGGAGATTCCGGTGTATTCGGCGTTTTTCGCGTTTACGCGAATCAACAGGTCTTCGATGCCGCTTTTAGTTCGATCCCCACCGCCCCTACCATAAGTCCCGCTGAATCCGTTGGGCCTACTCGCCAAGACTCCCTGATTTCATTAGCGCGGAGTGATTCACCGTGAGAGTTTCAGGGCCTCGATCCTCCACCACTCTGAGATCCTAGCGGTCCTGCAAAGCATGGCCGAGAAGAGGTGTCTCTTGACAACGCCTTCGCTCTGATCGAAGGCCATTCGCCTTAAGCGAATAGAAGAAAGAACCATGGCGCCCTAAAGAGCGCCGCTACAAAAAGAAAAAAAATTACTCCATGCCGTGTTCGAGCTGGCGCTGGTACGCAGCGGCGTCGAAATGGCCGTGGGACTCGGCAATGAGTCCATCATTTCCGAACTTCCACTCTTCAAAGCCGCTGAAGCGAGCCCGGTGGCCCGTGCCGCCTGGGCCTGTGTTGGTGCCGACGAATGTCCAGTGGTATACAGCGCGCTCGTCCCACAGGCGAATGCCGTCCATAAGCAACTGCATATCTGGAAACGCGGTCATGAAGCCTTGCGCTACCTCTGTGATGGCGCGGCGCCCGACGGCCGGAGCGCCGTTGACGCTGAGCGTGCCGTGCGGTGCGAAGAAGGCGGCCACACTTGGGGCGTTCTGACTGCACCAGGCTGCCGTGTAGCGCTGGGCGAAATCCCGCAATTGGGCAGGCTCAGGGATCATCGGAGTCCCTCCAGGTTACGAGCTAGACTTGCAGTCATGCTAAGGGAAATGAAACTCAGAGACTAGGATGGAAATAGTACCGGATGCCTCTTGACGTGGGGCGCCAAAGTGCTATCGTGCGCTCATGTAGTGTTCACATCCCATTCACGGAAACGTCAGGAGGAACCTATGGCCAGTGTGCAGCGGGCACCTCGGGACATACCCTTCGAGACAGACGCCGAGTATCAGCGTCTGGCAGAGCAGCACCGGCAGTACGAAGCAGAACTTCAGAGAATCTCCCGGTCTCCCTTCCTGAATTCAGAAGACCTCCTGGAAGAAATCAAGCTGAAAAAGATGAAGCTCCACTGCAAAGATGAAATGGAGCGGATTGCCGCGCGTATCCTACGCGCGCGGGCCGGCTACGCCCAATAAGAACGTTGTAGCCGACGAATCTGTCGTAGAATGACCATGCGCGAGCGCGGCGAAGGCGCTGCGCGCGGCGAGGTGTAGTTCGCCCCAGAATGGTCAAAGAAGGATATTACTTTGGGTTGCCGCTGCTGGTTCTGGGCGGCGCGGGATTCCTGCTGAAGTGGACCATCGCAGCGTGGGTATTCGTGTTTCTGGCGGCGTTTGTCTTTTCTTTCTTTCGCGATCCAGAGAGAGTGATTCCGAGTGAGGCTGGAACGGTGGTGTCGCCTGCTGACGGGCGCGTAGTGATTGTGAAGGATGAAGAAAATGCGGGGCGAGCGGGGAAGCGCATCAGCATTTTTCTGGCGATCTGGAACGTGCACGTAAATCGTGCGCCGGCGGCGGGAACGATTACGAAGATGGAGTACCGGCCGGGGAAGTTCGTGGCGGCGATGCGCGAGCGGGCGTCGCTGGAGAACGAGCAGAATGTGTTTACGCTTTCGACCGCAGCCGGGGAAATGGTGTTCAAGCAGATTGCGGGATGGATTGCGCGGCGGGTAGTCTCATGGAAGAAGGTTGGCGATGCAGTGGCGCGCGGGGAGCGGATTGGATTGGTGCGGTTCGGGTCACGCGTAGATGTGTGGGTGCCGAAAGAGGCGGAGATTTTGGTGAAGCTCGGAGAGAACGTGAAGGGCGGATCGAGCGTCTTGGCGCGATGGACGGGAAGGAGCGCCGGGATTGAGTCTGAAGGAGACGCCGTGACGGAAGCCGACGGGAGTTTGACAGAAGCGGGGAAGCGATCGTAACGATGCCTGAGCCAGAACCACACCAAATACCGTTTCGAGAACGGCGCTTCAAGAACGCACGGCTCCGGCGCGGGGTATTTCTTGTGCCTGCGCTGTTCACGTCGGCGAACCTGCTTTGCGGCTACTTTGCGGTGGTAGCGGCGCTGATCGGAACGCCGGCGGATTTTGACCGGGCGGCGAAAGCGATTGGCTTCGCGATTCTGTTCGATTCGCTGGACGGGCGGCTGGCGCGGCTGTTGGGCGCGAATACGGATTTCGGAGTGCAGTTCGACTCGCTGGCGGATGTGGTGAGTTTTGGGATTGCGCCAGCGGTGGTGGCTTTTGCGTGGGGAGTTCGCAGCCTGACAATAGCCGGAACACAGCAGGGCCAGCTTCTGTCGGATATGGGATGGGTGTGCTGCCTGGGATTTTTGGTTTGCTGCGCTTGGCGGCTGGCGCGATTTAACGTGCAGGGGATGGCGCCGGGCGGCTCGAAATTCTTCGTGGGATTGCCGACGCCGGCGGCGGCGGGTGTGATTGCGGCACTGGTGCATGGATTCAAGGGTCCGCTGCACGATTGGCGCTGGTCGGTGGCGTGGTTCCTGTTGGCTGCGGGGCTGGGTGCGTTGATGACCAGCACGATTCGCTACTACAGCTTCAAGGACATTCCCTGGACGCGGAAGCAGCCGTCACTGTCGATCGTCATGTTGGTGGTCATCGTGGGAGTCATCTGGCGGTATTCGGAGTATGCGCTGGTGATGATGGCCAGCACGTATGTGGCTGTGGGAGTGGCGCTGCAATTGACAAGGTTTATCCGCCACCGGATGGTATCGCGGACCGCGTGATTCATGCCTGCGTTTGAACGGGAATCCCAGCGGATTGTGATCGCGGGTGCGTCTTCGCTGCTGGGAGCGGAGCTGAAATCACTATTGGAGGAGAGCAAGTTCGCGAGTTGGGACCTTCGGCTGGTGGACGAGGAGATCGCCGCAGGGACATTGACGGAAGCGGGCGGGGAGCCGGTGGTGATCCAGCCGGTGGAAGAGGGCAGCTTCGAGAAGGCGCGGTTTGTTTTTTTCAGCGGGTCTGCTGATTTCACAAAGATCAATCTTTCTGCTGCGCGCGAGTCTGGCGCGACAGTCATCGATTTGTCGAGCGGGGCGCTGGCTGCGGCGAAATCGAGGGTGTGGTTTTCGTTTCGGGATGCGCCTGAGAGTAACGAAACTTTGTACGTAATTCCTTCGGCGCCCGGCGCGATTGCCGGCCACCTTCTGGATGCGCTTGGCAGGGTTGGCCTTGTTCGACTGGGGATCGTTTTTCACCGGCCAGTGTCAGAAGCAGGCCGGGCAGGGATCGAGGAGCTGGAGACGCAGTGTGCACAACTGCTCTCCTTCCAGAGCGTGGGGCAGCAGGTATTCGATACGCAAGTTGCGTACAGTTTGCTCGACCGCTTCGGGGCATCCAGTAAAGAGAATCTGGGCACGGTGCGCGAGCGAATCCGCCGGGAGGTTGGCGCGGCAGATGGAAAGGGCCTGGTCGAGCCGTCGATCCAGGTGCTGCACGCGCCGGTCTTCTACGGCTACACTTTTTCGGCGATTACCGAATTGAATTCACAACAAAAACGGGAAGCTCTGACGGAGAATCTGAAGAAGACCGGCATCCTGATCCAAGAGGACGCCTCGATGCCGCTGGGAAATTTGAGCGTGGCCGGGGATTCTGCAATTCATGTGGGACTTCCGGAATCCGATCCGGCCCAGCCAGGAACATGGTGGTTTTGGGGGGCGGCGGATAATATTCGATTGCCGGCGTGGAATGCCGTGAAGCTGGCGGAGAAATTGGTGCCATGAGGCGGCGGATGAACATTGCGTGGGCGGTAGCGGCGGCGTGGGTCGCGGGCTGCGGATACCACGTGGCGGGGCGGAGCAGTTCGCTGCCGAAGAGCATTCATGTGATAGCAGTGCCCGCGCTGGAAAATAAGACAACGAGTTACCGGATCGAGCAGCGACTGACAACAGCGACGGTGCATGAGTTCTTGGTGAAGACATCGTATCGAGTGGTGCCCAACCCGGCGGACGGCGATGCCGTGCTGCACGGGAAGGTGCTGAGCCTGGAAGCGGTGCCTCTGCTGTTTGATACGGCGTCGGGACGGGCGACGGCGATGCTGGTTACGGTGAAGTGCGAGGTTACATTTGAAGAGCGGGAGACGGGGAAAATTCTCTATCACTCCGACAATTTCGTCTTCAGGAATGAATACGAGATCCTTTCCACGTCGTCCCTCACTAAGGACCCCAAAAGTGTTGAAGGATTTTTTGAGGAGCAAGATCCGGCGCTGGATCGTTTGGCGCAGGATTTTGCGGCGCGGTTGGTGGCGGCGGTGACGGAGAATTACTGATGGCGCGGGTTTCGCCGGAAGAATTGCTGAAGCGGCTGGAGAAGGGGAAACCGGTCCCGGCGATATTGCTGCTGGGTGAAGAGGTTTTTCTGAGAGATTTGTGCCGGGCGCAATTGATCGAGAGCTTCGTGCCGGAGGCGACGCGGACGTGGGCGGTTTCGCGTTATTCGGCGGACCGCGGGGAGACGCAAGCGGCATTGGAACAGGCGCAGACGGTGCCTATGCTTTCGCCACAGCAGGTGGTTTTCCTCGAAGAAACCGAAGCCCTTGAAAAGCTGGGAGAGAAAAAACGCGATCTGGCGATGGAACACCTCGATGCGTACCTGGACAATCCGGCGCCGTTTACGGTGCTGGTGTTGGAAGCAAGCGGGCTGGATCAACGGATGAAGCTGGGGAAATTACTGGCGGAAAAGACGCTGGTGGTGGAAGTAGAGCTGGGAGAGAAGCCGGAGGAGAGGCAAGCGGCGGCGCTGGCGCTGGCGCGGGTGATTGCAAAGGAGCAGGGAGTGGAATTCGAGAAGGGCGCGGCGGAGGATCTGGCGGAGTTTGTGGCGGCGGATTTGATGCGTTTGAAGACAGAGATCGACAAGCTGGGAACGTATGCGGCGGAAAGGAAACTGATCCGGCAACAGGACGTGAGCGCGCTGGTGGTTTCGGAGAAGACGACGACGGTTTGGGAATTGGCGGATCTGCTGGCTTCGCGGCAACCGAAGAAAGCGCTGGAATTTCTCGACCGGTTGCTGCGGGATGGCGAAGAGCCGCTGCCGATGCTTGGTGCGATGACCTGGATGTACCGGAAGTTGATTGAAGCCAGCGAAGTGAAAGGAGCGACAAATGGGTGGCAGGCGGCGCGGGTGCTGGGAATGAGGCCGGAGCAGGCGGAATTGGCGCTGCAGAGCGCGAAGAAGATTTCGAAGGCGCGATTGCTGGACGGGTTGCGCAGCTTGCAGAATGCGGATGACCGGTTGAAGCGGGGAGGGGAAGATGCGCGGGTGGTGATGGAATTTTTGCTGGCGGAATTGACGGGCGGGGAAGCGAAGGCGGCACGGGGATAGAAAAGCCGAGGAAAGAGATTTAATACTAAGGACATGGAGAGCAGAGAGGTCCTGGAGAATTCTGCGAGAATTGAAAAACGGGAGGGCCCAGACCGGCCCCTACAAAACCTGCTGAAACCCTATGTGAGCCCGCACAAACGTAGCAGAAAAACTTGGTGAGGGAAAGCGGAACTAGTTGGCGGATTTGGCTTTGACGCCGTTGAAAGCGAGGGTAAGGCGCGATTTGTAGCGGTTGCCGGTGTTTTCGTGAAGAACGCCCTTGGTGATGGCCTGATCGATGGCAGACATCGTCGGATGCAGGAGATTGCCCGCGGCGGTGGCGTCGCCGGCAGTGATGGCCGTACGCAGACGGCGCATCAGCGTGCGGACGCGAGTGCGGTTGGCGCGGTTGACGTCGGCGCGTTGACGAGCTTGCGCCGCCCGCTTCAAAACTGACTTTTTCCGCTTCTTGACTTTGGTAGCCTGTCCCTGGGCCATCTATTGCTCCTTTTGCGTCTCGCTCAAACTTCTAACGTTAAACGAGGCTAAGGGCTTTGTCAAACGAGCTGCAAGGCCCGCAGCGTCCTAATTTGCTGGAGAAATTTCAATCAACCAACTTCTCGCTGAGCCATCGGGCGACGGCGTTCAGACCGGCCTGCACCAGACCGGACGAGCTAGCATCGCTCCACCATTCAGGACTGCGATCAAAATCGGCCAAGGAGGTTTCCAATCCCAACTTTGCGGAAGCGAGTTTCAGAGGGAATGCCGGATCCATCGGCCGAGGCTCGGCAGCTTTTTTGAGCTGCTCCAGCATCCGCTGCGGCTGCTTCATATCGAGCATGGAGATGGGCGAGTGGCAGTAGGGACAGACAGAGTTGGATTCCAGGTTGATGGACGCCCCACAATTGGAACAATTCACAAACTGAACGTTCTGCCGCAACTCCTTGATTTGCTCAGACGACAGTAGATGGATGAAATTCTTTTCTTTCAAGAACTCGAAAAAGCCGATGAAGTGACCGTCATCGTTGCCGCATCGCCAATAAGTGAACGGCATGTTGCGCTGCATGTTGTGCGCCAGCCGCAGCGTCGTTGCGCACCGCGGACAGCGGAGCGGGTCCGGCAGCGATGGCTTCCCCGGTGACGAGTGTTCCCCGATAAACTTCATGAGCTTCAGTGTGGAGCCGGCAGAGAGCTGCAGGCTTTCGAACCGATCGAACCAGAACGCCTGGCAACTCGGGCACACGTCGATGGCGACCTGTGCGCCCAAGTGGCCGTCCAGCGTCATCGCAGTCATTTCGGCTCTGCAGCCGGGGCATTTCATAGACAAAACATTGTAGCCGGCCGCCTGGACCAATGTCATCGATCGCCTGTTTTGACTACTTTTCGTGACTGATGGAAAACGGGAATTCGAAGAGCACGTCGCCAACGGGAACGTGGAGTACGAGCTGGCGCGAGCGGGAATCACGCTCGAACCAGGCGGAGCCCGCGGTTTTCTCGCTGGGTTTGAGCGTGGACTCGCGCAGAGAGAGTGCGTTAATTTCGCGAACCATGTCGACGAGAGCGGCTTGGTTCCTGGCTGCGAGTTGTTCGGCGGCCTGGTGCTGGGCTAAGTAGTTAGGCGTCACGGTGGACGAGGGAAGTTGGTAAGAGACAACGTAGGCATTCGCGCTGGCTGCTGGAGAAGGATTTTGCTGCGGCCGGAGGCCACCGGAAGGGCCGGCGCTGGCGGAAGTCCACAGAATCTGATGGTTGGCGGCTTTGGCGACGCGCTCGGGATCCTGAAGGCGAAGCGGCTGCACCATGGGCGCGACTTCATCCAGGGTGAGGAGGCGAGGGAGAACGTAGACAGGTTCCTGGGTGGCGTTGACGACGGCGACGTTGGCGCGCATTTTCCAGCCGGTGTCTTGCAGCGAAACCTGCACGGTGATGCCGTTAGCGGTCAGCGATTCGACGAGTTGATCGCCACTCATGAACTCAAGGCTGCCTTTTGCGCCGGATTGCCAGCGGGCAACGCCGTCTTTGAGAGAGGAATCTCCCATAGGCGCGCTTATGTTTTTCAAGGTCGGGCGCGAGAGATACATGCGCGCGACGTAACCGTTCTTGGCGTCCTCGGTGAGAACATTCACGGTGTAGCCCTCGACGTCGGAGAGGACCGTGACTTCCTGGCCGCATCGGAGGCTGGCGATGACGTGCAAAGGCAAGGCCTGTTCCTGATCCGCGGTCATTGGAACGCTAAGGTTCCCGTTGCAAGCGATGGCGCTGGTGAGAACTGGGCTGCTGAGAGTGGCGGGCTGTTTTGCGACCTCACCCGCCTGAGATGTGCCGCCAACGAGCAAGCTGGCCATGGCGCCGAGAAAGATGAATTTGCCTGTCATTTCACCGCCCCTTTTTCCACCCCGAATGACATTTGAAAATCTTAATACTCGCTTCGATTGGCATCTTGGCAGTACGCCCGCCGAGCGTCCATAGTGCGTCCGTACCAGAGTACAGGTAATGGATAGGACACCGGCCGGAGGGGAGCTGTTCTCAGCAGGCAGTTGGCAGTTTTCAATTCTTAGTTTTTGGTTGTTAATTTTAAGGTTGCGTTCAAGTTGGATAGGCGTTTCAAGCCTGCGCGGGAGGAACCGAGGGGCGCGGAAAAATGAAACGGCCGATGGTTACGAAAACTGACGCTGGATGGTGATGAGCGCTAGGGAGTAGGAGGAGCGATCAGAAAATCGTCGCCGGTGCGGGCGAGGAGCAATTCGCGGCGGTGTTTGAGCATTTGGAGGCGGCTGGAAACTTGGACAAGTTCCTGTTTTTGTTCGGTAGATAGCTGCGGGCCAAGATGATCCAATTCGTCGTAGCGTGCCTGAAGTTTGGGGATTTCGCGGTCCATGAAAACGGGACCGATGAAAAGAGTTTTTGCGTGGCCGCCTTTGACCAGCAGGTGATTGTTTTCGGTCCAGACCGGCAAGATGCCCATGTCCGCGAGCTCGATGCGGGTTCCAGCAGGGCCATAATCTTTCTTGATAACGGAGAATTTGATGATAAGGGAGTCGCGCTGTTCGCCGGCCTTGTCGGGTGTGAGGCCCGAGACGTAATTACGGGACTGATTGGAAAGAAAATTTCCGAGAGAAAAGAAGATGACGGTGTTGCGCTTGTCGCGGGTTAAATAGGTTTCGATGGGTTGAAGTACATGGGGATGATGGCCGATGACGGCGCCGGCGCCCGCTTCGAGCATGTTGTGCGCGATCTCGACATCCTGGGGATTGGGCGCGGTGGCGTATTCGATGCCCCAGTGAATGGAGACGAGAAGCAGATCGCATTCAGCGCGCGCGGCTTTGACGGCATCGAGCACGCCGGCTTCATCGCGGCCCGGGGCACCGTCGGATTGATCCGGATACGGAAAAAATGCGACGTGAGGATCGCTGTTTTTTTCAGGATTGCGACCACCGTTCAACCAGCGTGTCATGCCGAGCCAACCAACCTTGATGCCGTTCTTTTCCAGGATGACGGGCTTCCAGGCCTGATCGACATTGGCGCCGGCTCCGGTGAAGAGAAGGCCTTGTTCGCGTAAGTGATCCAGGGATTCGAAAAATCCGACGTGACCCTGGTCGAAGACGTGATTGTTCGCGAAGGAGACGATCTTGATGCCATTGAATTTCAGGGATTGGAGTAGAACGATGGGGGCGTCGAATTGAAAGGGTCTTGAGCCGCGCGAGTGGATGGGGGCAATAGGAGTTTCGAGATTGACGAAGCCGAAGTCGGCTTGGCGAAAAACATCGGCAACTCCCGCGAGGAGAACGTCCCAACCGCCGTGGTTGTCCGGGGCAGCGGCTGAAGAGGTTGAGGCATCCCTGCTATCAGGAGTGGCACTTGCTTGAGGCGCGGGCGAAAGTTGACTTTGGGCCGCGGCGGCTTGGGTGACGGCTTGATGGGGGATCACGTCGCCAGCAGCGGCGAAATTAATGCGGGCAATTTCGCGTGGATAGGAAACCGGGGCGGACGCGTTGACGCTGAGCGCGGGATAGTTCCTGCTGATTAGTGAAACTGTGAGGCCAGCAGCGGAGAGAGCCAACACAGAGAGCCAAGCAAGAGATTTCTTGTGAGTCATCGCAGCAAACACGGCGGTCTCATTGATGGATCGCATGGATTCAGAAGCTTTGTCCAACCAATGGCCTCAAGAGAAGTATACAGGCACGGTATGGCGCGGAGCTCCAGTGGAATATCGAAATGTAATCAGCGTGTAACTTGACCCTGCGGAGTGGCTGCGTTAGGGTGTAATAGTTTCTTCCTGGGATGACCGCAGAGCGGTCATGCGCTTAGAGGAGGAATCACATCGGCCACCCGGTTCCGGTAGCAGGAAAACCTTCCAATTGGATGAGACGTACCGTTCACATCTGCGGACAAATTGAACCCTTCTTTGGCACGCTGGACGAAAATGTCCGCTTGCTCGAAGAGTCGCTGCGCGTGCGCACACATTTGCACGATACGCGGCTAACCATCGAAGGCGAGCAAGACAGCGTGGATCAGGCCGTGAAGATCGTGGAAGAGTACAACCACCTCACCCGGCACGGGCGCACGCTATCAGCCGCAGAAATAAAGTCGTTGATGCGCGTTGCGACCGAAGAGCCGCACGAATCGCCGCGCGGGATGTTTGAGCACGCGCGGACGCGATCTTTTGGGAAGAAGCAGGTCACGCCGAAGAATGGCAGCCAACGCCGCTACATGGAAGAGATTGAAAAGCACGACATGATGTTCGGCATCGGACCCGGCGGAACAGGGAAGACGTATATCGCTGTTGCGATGGCCGTCAGCGCGCTTCTGACCAAGCAGGTCAACCGGATCATATTGGCGCGGCCGGCGGTGGAAGCCGGTGAACGTCTCGGCTATTTGCCGGGCACGCTGCAGCAGAAGATCGATCCCTATATGCGGCCGCTGTACGACGCGCTTTACGACATGCTCGATGCGGACAAGCTCGAGAGATTTCTCGAAAAAGGCATCATCGAAGTGGCGCCGCTGGCGTTCATGCGCGGCCGCACGCTGAACGATTCGTTCGTGATTCTGGACGAGGCGCAAAACACGACCAGCGAGCAGATGAAGATGTTTCTCACCCGATTGGGATTCAATTCCAAGGCGGTAATTACGGGGGACGTCACGCAGATCGACTTGCCGGCGGGAAGAAAGTCCGGCCTGATTGAAGCGCTGGAGATTTGTGGAAAGATCGAAGGGATCGGGGTGGTACAGTTTAACGAAAAGGATGTGGTCAGGCATAACCTGGTACAGCAGATCATCCGCGCGTATGAAGAGTTCGAGGTAGGACAGGCGCAGAACCGCCTGGCCTTTGAAAACAGCAGGCTCGCGGGGCGCGGGAAAGAGCCGGAGAGACCCACGGCAAAGGAGCGCGCCAAAGAAATTCCGCAGAAATGATCCTCAATCGCCAGCGAGCGGTGCGATTGGACCCGCTGTCACTGACAGAATTTGTGAGGCGAGTGAGAGACGAACTGAGTCTTGGGGACGCCGAAATTACAGTCTGTTTGATAAGCGACGCTGAGATGGCGAGGATGAATGAGGCGTTCCGCAAAAAGAGCGGACCCACGGACGTTTTGTCTTTTCCATCAGTGCGGCGGCAACGCCCGATATCGGTCAAGCGCGGACTCCCGTCGCGGATGCGAAGCAGGGTTTTGGGCGAGATCGCTATCTCTCCCGCGATGGCGCGCCGCAACGCAAGGAAATATCGCAGGACGCTGGCAAACGAGATGCGCATTCTAATCCTCCACGGCGTTTTGCACTTGCTCGGTTATGACCACGAAACCGACCGCGGCCGAATGAACCGCCTCGAACAAAATCTGCGCGGGCGCCTCGGGTTGACGTAAGCATGCTCTACTCGCTTTATGTGCTAGGCATCTTTCTCCTGGCCCTCGGACTGCCCGTTCTTTCCTACCTCACACTGATCTATCGCGAACTGGGGCGCATGACGACGGGGCGCGTCCACGAACACTTGGATATTTTTGAAGCGGAGATCGAGCCCAAGCTGAAGATCAACCGGAGCAGCGGGGGGCGGACATTTCGCATCCTGGGTCACTTTTGGCTGGCGTTTCTCGTACTGGAGACCACGCGGGGCGTGGTTTATTTCGTCCCTGGCACTTGGGAGTCGTTTGTAGAGTTCTGCGTGTTCCTGACGCTCGAAGTTGTCATGCTCATGCACTTCATTCCGGACATGCTGCTCTATCGAACCACAGGAAGGTGGTTGCTGAAGCTGCTGCCGTTGATCCGGGCGGCCATGTGGCTGGTGTGGCCAGTGCGCATATTCCTGGAGGGCGCGGAATCTCTGGCGCGAATCTCCGAGCACGAACCGGAAAAGACGC
>DATKEV010000086.1:0-22638 GCA_035511855.1 Candidatus Udaeobacter sp. | reverse complement strand
TGGGCATCACTGTTCCTGAAATCGTCAGCGCCATTCAGGCGCAGAACACCGTGAACCCGGCGGGGCAGGTGGGCGGCGAGCCGGCCCCCAAAGGTCAGGAATTCACCTACTCCGTTCTCGCCCAAGGCCGCCTCGTGTCGCCGGAAGAGTTCGGACAGATCGTGGTGCGCGAAACCCCGGACGGCGGGGTCGTCCGCGTCCGGGACGTCGCCCGGATGGAGCTGGGCTCCCAGGACTATAGCATCGTAGGCCGCCTCAACGGGAAGCCAACCGCCATTATTGCTACCTACCAACTGCCGGGCTCGAACGCGGTGGACGCAGCCGCAAGCGTCAAGAAGCTGATGGCCCAGATGAAGCAGCGCTTCCCGGAAGACATGGACTTCGCCATCTCGCTGGATACGACGCGCGCGGTCACGCAAGGCATCAAGGAAATCGTCGTAACGCTCTTGATCGCCCTCGCGCTTGTGGTCCTCGTTGTATATGTCTTCTTGCAGGGCTGGCGCGCCACGCTGATTCCGCTGCTTGCGGTGCCGGTCTCGCTGGTGGGCACCTTTGTCATCTTCCCGTTGATCGGGTTCTCCATCAATACGCTTTCTCTCTTTGGTCTGGTGCTGGCGATCGGCCTCGTGGTGGATGACGCCATCGTGGTGGTCGAGGGCGTGGAACGCCACATCGAAGAGGGCATGACGCCGAAGGACGCGTCCTTGAAAGCAATGGAAGAGCTCTCCGGCCCCGTTGTTGGCATCGCTCTGGTTCTCTCCGCCGTCTTTGTGCCGACCGCCTTTATTCCCGGCATCACTGGCCGGCTCTACCAGCAATTCGCCGTCACGATCGCGATTTCGGTGCTCCTGTCTGCGTTCAACGCGCTTACGCTCAGCCCCGCACTTGCCGCGCTGTTGCTCCGGCCACGGACACAGAGCCGCGGGTTGCTCAGGCGATTTTTCGATTGGTTTAACCGCTCGTTCGAGCGTGCAACCGAAGGCTACGTCCGTTGGAGCGCGGTGTTAGTACGCAAGACCGTCGTCGTGGTCGTGTTGCTCGTGGCCTTTGGCTTGGCGGGTGGCTTTTTTGCCAACCGAGTCCCCTCGAGCTTCCTTCCGGACGAAGACCAGGGCTATGCCTACATCAATCTTCAGCTCCCGAACGGAGCTTCGTTGGAACGCACGACGGCAGTCGCGGCTGACGTTGAAAAAATACTGGCAAATACACCGGGGGTTCGATACTCGACCAGCGTCGTCGGTTTTAGTTTGCTCAGCTTTGTACGCACCAGTTACAACGCGTTTTTTTTTGTGACCCTCAAGCCGTGGGGCGAGCGCAAGACCAGAGCCGAGCAATTCCAAGCGATCAAGGCGCATCTGAACCAGGAATTGAGCCATCTGCCTGCGGCGATTGCTTTCGGCTTTTCGCCCCCCGCGATTCCGGGGGTGGGCACCTCCGGAGGATTCACTTTCGTGCTCGAGGACCGCTCCGGCAACGATGTTCAGTTCCTGGCAAATAATCTGGGCATTTTTCTCGAAGCTGCACGGAAGCGGCCGGAGATCGCCGGCTTGAGCACCACGTTTCTGGCCAGTGTGCCCCAGGAATTTATCCAAGTGGATCGGGATAAAGTGCTGAAGCAGGGTGTGCCTCTCACCGACGTGTACAAAACGATCCAAGCGTTCATGGGCGGCTATTTCATCAACTATTTCAACCGTTTCGGCCGTCAATGGCAGGTCTATATCGAGGCGGAAGGGGAAGACCGCGCCAAGGTGGAGAACGTCGGACGGTTCTATGTTCGCAACAACAACGGAGACAATGTTCCGCTCTCCACACTGATCAGCGTGAAGCCGCGGCTTGGGCCGGAGTTTACGATGCGCTTCAACGAATACCGCTCCGCGCAAATCAACGGCAGCGCGGCGCCGGGCTATAGCGCGGACCAGGCCACGGCGGCGCTTGAAGAAGTCTTCAAGCAGAACATGCCGCGAGAGATGGGTTTCGATTACTTAGGCATGTCGTTTCAGGAGCAGAAGGCGCGGGAGGGAGTACCTGCTTCGGTGATCTTCGGACTCTCGCTACTATTCGTCTTCCTTATTCTGGCGGCGTTGTATGAAAGCTGGTCGCTGCCTTTCAGTGTGCTGCTGAGCACGCCCGTGGCGATCTTCGGAGCCTTTGGAATCCTGTGGTTGCGTCGCGCACTGCTTGGCGTTTTCCTGCCCCCCTACATGGTCCAGATCGAGAGTGATGTCTACTCGCAAATCGGGCTGGTCATGCTCATCGGCCTAGCCGCTAAGAACGCGATTTTGATCGTCGAGTTCGCTAAGGAGGAGTACGAAAAGGGAAAGCCTCTGACGGATGCAGCGCTCGAAGGGGCCAGGCTTCGTCTGCGGCCGATTTTGATGACGTCCTTCGCGTTCATTCTCGGCTGCGTGCCGCTGTGGACGGCGACCGGCGCCGGGTCAGTTGCCCGCCAAATCATGGGCACGACGGTCATCGGCGGGATGCTGGCCGCCAGCGCGATCGGAATCTTCTTCGTACCTGCGATTTTCTACCTGGTGGAGAAATGGTCAGGTGCGGGCAAGGAGCACGCTCCAGGAGCGTTGCCGGCAGCGCCCGCTCCAGCGGAGGCGGACTGAAATGGATCACCGCGAGAACGGCGTGAAGCCAAGAACGGCGGAGCCACGTATGAAGAAACTGGCGTCATTCATGGTCGCAGTGTTGGTCTCTGGTATAGTCGCGGGATGTAAGGTCGGCCCGAACTACCGCCGACCGGTCGTTCAATCTCCAACGGTCTACCGTGACCTGAGCGAAAACCCACAGGTTCAGGCTCAGGCGGCGTCCTATGCTGATCTTCCCTGGTGGCAAGTCTTCCAGGACCCGCAATTACAAGAACTCATCCGCATAGCGCTAAAGCAAAACTATGACTTGCAACTTGCGACGGAGCGCATCAACGCAGGGCGCGCTCAGGTTGCTATCACGCGCTCCAATCTCTTTCCGCAGGTGCAGGGCAGCGGCGATTTCAGCGGAGGGAAAGAGCATAACTTCCAAACCAAATCAAATTTTCTGACCCTTACTGCCGACGCGGCATTCCAGTTGGATTTCTTCGGTAAGTTGCGTCGCGCGACCGAGGTGTCACGCGCCCAACTCCTTGCGACAGAGGACGCGCGGCAGACGGTCATATTAACGCTCGTGAGCGACGTGGCGAGCGACTATTTCGCGCTCCTGCAACTTGACTTGCAACTCCAAATCACGCACGAGACCGTCAAGACGCAGGAAGACTCGGTGAAGCTCACCAATCTTCGTGTCGAGCACGGCGTGGCCACAAAGCTTGACGTTTTGCAGGCTCAGCAAGTTCTCGATTCGGCGAACGCTCAAATCCCTGACCTGGAGCGGCAGATCGCGCAGGAAGAAAATGCCATCAGCATTCTCCTTGGCAACTACCCGCAGGCCGTGCCACGCGGACGCCCGCTGGTCGAGCAGTCGCTTCCTCCCGAAGTGCCGCCTGGCTTGCCTTCATCGCTCATCGAGCGCCGGCCCGATATTCGCGAAGCCGAGCAAATCCTGGTCGCCGCGAACGCGGAAATCGGAGTCGCCAAGGCCCAGTTCTTTCCGCAAATCTCCCTGACCGGGTCCGGTGGCGGGTCCTTCGGACGGAGCAGCGCATTCTCCAGCCTAATGAGCTCCCAGGTCGGGATCTGGTCTTACGGCGCCCAAGTGAGCCAGCCCATTTTCACGGGGGGAGCTCTTCGCGGAAACCTGCGGCTAGCCGAGTCGCAGCATCAACAGGCCCTGATCGCCTACCGGCAAGCGATTCAGCACGCGTTCGGCGACGTTTCCGATGCACTAATCGGCTATCAGAAATTCCATCAGGTCCGGGTTCGCCAAGAGGATACCGTTGCGGACTTGCAGGAGTCCGTCCGCCTGTCCAACATGCGCTACAAGGGGGGTACCACTACTTATCTCGAAGTGTTGGATGGCCAGCGGTCGCTCTTTTCCGCTGAACTCACGCTGGCGGAGGCGCGCGGCACCGAGTACCAGAGTCTCGTGCAACTTTACAGGGCACTAGGCGGAGGCTGGCAGCAACCGTAGAATTGACCGAATTGTCGTCCGCGACGGCAATCTTTTTCGAATGTATCGCCGCCACTTGCAAACTTCTGGGCAGTGACACCGCTACGTGCGCTGGCGAAGCCGGGGCGCGTGCAGCCAAGGTCCACTACCGCGTCAGACCGGATTCGGACCTGCAGCCTCCGGCGTGACAGGCAGGCGGCTCAAACGCGAGTCGCCGAGAAGGGAAGAGCCATTCCCAGGGTCCAGGAAAAACGTCAGCTGAGTCCCACAGGAGCACACATGAAAGATAGCTTTGGTTTTACTCGGTTTGTTTGTCTGCTTTGCTTGCTTTTAGTTTCTTTTTCGCTTTCAGGGATGGAGCGCGCGGAAGCCACGGACAAGGAGTTCGTCTCGCGCGTGGCGGAGGTTGAGGGCGTTAAGCTTTATTACACGACGGGCGGCCATGGGACACCGCTGGTCCTGCTGCATGGATATGCGGAGACGTCTCGCATGTGGACGCCGATATTGCCTGTGCTGGGCGAGAAATTTACAGTGATTGCGCCGGATCTTCCAGGGATAGGAGAGTCCTCCATTCCTGCCGATGGTTTGGACATGAAGACGGCAGCGATTCGCATTCATGCCCTGGCTCGCTTGCTGGGCGTCGAAAGGGCAAGCGTGGTTGGGCACGACATTGGGCTGATGGTTGCCTATGCGTATGCCGCGCAATTCCCATCGGAGGTGGAAAAATTGGTGGTGATGGATGCCTTCCTGCCGGGTGTCGCGGGGTGGGAAGCCATATACGACAACCCCGGTATCTGGCATTTCCGCTTCAACGGACCGACACCCGAGGCGTTGGTACAAGGACGGGAGCGCATTTACTTCGAGTACTTCTGGAATGACCTCGCCGCAGAGAAGACGCGTTCGATTCCGGAGGCCGATCGGAAAGCGTATACCACAGCCTACTCGCGCCCAGGCCGTATGAGAGCGGGTTGGGCCTATTTCGTGTCGTTCCAGCAAACAGCGCAGGATTTTGCGCAACTGTCTCGGTCCAAGCTGACGATGCCGGTTCTGGTAATTGGCGGGGAGAAGTCGCTGGGAGATGCCCTGGGGCAGCAGATGAAGTTGGTCGCTACGGATGTGACGGTCGGAGTGCTGAAGGACACGGGGCATTGGGTGCTGGAAGAGCGGCCAAAGGAGACGACCGACGCGCTGGTGAAGTTTCTGTGACCATTGGGCAGCGGGCACACGGCTTAGGAGTTTGTCGCTAGCGCGCGAACGAGTGGTGCCGGGGGCCAGACTTGTACATAGCAGGATCTTCCGCGCTGCCCTGTTTTGCGCTGCTCGCCGGAATGTGCGGCGGAAAAGCAACAATAATCGATGAACTGGTTAATAGGATGGAAGTGTCGTTGCGATTGGACTGCCACTATTCAGAAGAAAATTCCTTCCATGGAAAGAGTTTGCGGCTGGGCCCTTCACCGGGATTCTGGCGACTGAAATTGAATCCCTGCAAAGACCTGCATCCTAGCCCGCGGTCTGCTACAGACGAATCATGGGTAGGGCAGATACCTCCAAAAGTCATTGAGCAATCCGTTGCCGCTTCCCGTGCTCGAATCGTGTCCTTGTCCACCGAAGAGCCATAATTGATTGGAAGTGTCAACCCAGTAGCCAACACCCCAACGAGACCCAGGAACATTGATGATGTAAGGTACTGACGCACTTCCGTAGTTGCCCGCCTGGCTGTTGTTGTTGGATCCTTTGAACCAAGTCCATTGGTTTACACCGGGGTAACCTGGAGTCGCCACCAACGTGTACTCCCAGAGATCGTTGAGCAACCCTGTGCCGGTCGTATCCAGGCCGAAACCGCCATAGAGCCACAGATTTCCATTCTGGTCCGTCCAAGCGGCAGCACGCCACCGCGCGCCCGGGGAATTTGTCGCGGCCGCTGTCCCTTGCGTGCCATAGATGCCATGCTGGTTGGCGGCGTTGGATCCAGCCACCCAAGTCCATTGGTTCGTTGTCGTGTTGAATTTCCATAAGTCATTAACAGTGCCATTTGGTGTTCCAGTGGCATCGAGACCGAATCCGCCGAACAACCAAAAGTTCCCGGACTTGTCCGTCCAGGAAGCGGCCGATTGGCGTCCGCCTGGGGCGTTAGCCGCTGCAGGCGTGCCTTGAGTGCCGTATGCGGAGTTCTGATTGGCCAGGATGGAATTGGATGGGCCGATCCACGTCCATTGCTTTGTCGTAGGGTTGAACTCCCAGAGATCGTTGAGCAAACCGTTCGTGCCAGTGGAATCGAAGCCTTGCCCACCAAAGATCCAGAAATTTCCAGTTGCATCGACCCACGCGTTGGCGCCCCAGCGCGCCCCAGGAATATTGCTCGCGGAGGCCACTCCCTGCGTGCCGTAGATTCCCGCCGCATTGAGGCCGCCAGAGCCACTGACAGGGGTCCAGGTTTTGGTCCCCGGGTCGAAAGACCAGAGGTCGTTTAACAGCCCAAGGGGCGCGTTGCCCCCTTCTCCATCTTGGCCGCCAAATAGCCACAGTTTTCCAGACGAATCGGTCCAATTCGTCGTTCCCGTACGCGCATTGGGTGCGCTCGTAGTTTTGATCAAAAGCCATCCGTTCCCCGGACGCGGGAGGCAGTTAGCTGCCAAGCAGTTATAGTCCTGCGTGCCTATGAATTCCCAAAGTTCGTCGAGGTACAAAGGCTGGACTTTGATGGTGCTATCAAAGCTAAAACCAAACCCGCTGAACATCCACAGATTTCCAGACAGATCCGTCCAGGTCGCCTGATTATTCCGGGCCCCCGGAGTGTTCGTGTCTTGAGTTGGAGCGGCTGGAATCGTCGGGTAGGGGTTCACACCGACCGCGTTCGAGGTCGTCGATCCTGTGATCCAAGTCCAGTCGTTGTGCCCACAATCCACAACGATGTTGTTCACGATAGCGGTCGCCGTGCCCCCTCCGCCTGCCACCAAGCAGAGCTGCGGTTGGGACGCTGGTTGAATAAAAATACTGACGTTGTAAGCCCCTCCGAAGGTGATAGGGGTGGCGAAAGTAAAAGGACCGTTACCGCTAATGCTAAAGTTGTCGCCGCCGTTGTCCTGCAGCTCCATGCCACCGCCGTTGCCGAGCAGGCCGACGACCTTGCCTCCAACCGTAAAGGTCAGCACGGGACAGACGACTTGTACGTTTGTGACGTTCGCAGTGGCTGTGCCTGTTGCGTTGCTCACGGTGCAGTTTTGAGCTGGGTTCGAGGGCTCCGTCTTAATCGTGACACCATAAGCGGTACCGCTCACGAGAAGAGTCTTAAAGGTGAAGGAACCGTCGGCAGCGATCGTCAGGTCGTCGGTGCTGTTGTCTTCTAGCACCAGACCCATCCCCTTGAGGCCGGTAACCGTTCCACCGACGGAAATGGTTGGCGTGTTACAAGTTACTTGCACGTTGGTTACGTTTGCGCTGACGGTGCCGCTTCCGTTGGTTACCGCACAGACTTGCGTCGGGCTGCTGGGCTGCGTGGAAACCGTTGCGTTATACGCGCCACCGTTCGCGATTGTGGTCTTAAAGGTAAACGGTCCCGCCGCGCTTATCGAGAGGTTGTCTCCGCCATTGTCTTGCAGCACAAGCCCCGTGCCGGTAAGGCCGGTTACCGTCCCGCCAACCGCAAACGTGGTTGAACCGCCGCCTCCCCCTCCTCCTTTGCTGGAAACTAATCCGGTGCACGCAGTAATAATCACCGAAATAATAACTAGAAGTGCCCAAAAGAGGGGCTTCGCGGCGGATTTCATGACCATGTTTTCTCCTTGGCCTGTCCGGACAATAGACTCCTGGGGATCTGGTGTTACGTGCAACTTGAACGGTCCCCCAGTAGTTTCGGCGGAGAGTCTTGCTTACAGCTTCAGGATAGATTCTGATTTCTCAAACAGGCAAGATGACAAGCTAGGGTTGCGGACAGCTCATTACCTGTACTCTGTGCCAGTACGTCTGGAATCCCTTATCGTAACTGCCGAGTCGGAGGAGCGGGGAAGGATCTTCGTATGCGGCCTTAGCTACGGTCTTCGAATGAAGACGTCAGCAGGGAGTTTGAATCGTGAACTTAATTTGCGAAGCTGCTCGAGCGTGAGCTTCCGTTGTCCAGCGAGAAACATCGAAACGGCACTTTCCGATCCAAATTCCGGCGTTAGATCACGTTGCGTAAGGCCTTGCTGTTCTATGAGAAACCGCACGACGGATACTGCATCCGCGTCGGGAATTGCGTAGTGCGCTTGCTCGTAGCGTTCCACGAGTAAGGCCAGAAGTTCGATTGCTTCCGCTTCCGCGGAAGAGGGGCACTCCAGAGCTGTCAATTGGAAGAGGGCGTTTGTATACACTTCCAGTTCCTTGTCATGGTGTATGACGTGGGGAGCACCCTTCGCAATCATTTTCGCCGGGTCTGCGAGAACGGTATTCATTTTGCACCAAATCTCCGATCCCATTTCCGGGGATCGTTGTACTCCTTGGGTGTCAGGAAGGACCGAATGTAGATGAAGGAAGCAGGTCAAAACTGGTCTATTTCATATGTGTTGCGATTGCGGCATCATGACGTTCTATTATGCGCTACGCCTACAGCATCAACGCAGCCGACGACTTCAACGCAGTCATCGATCTGGCCTGTGAGGCAGAGCGAGCGGGATGGGACGGGTTCTTCGTTCCGGATGGAATCGCCATTGACCTTCCCAACCTGGGCCCGTTGCCGCTCTTTGACCCGTGGGTTGTCCTCGGTGCGATTGCGGCGCGCACGTCCCGTATTCGTGTCGGCACTATGATCACTCCAGTCCCGCGCCGGCGTCCGTGGAAACTTGCCCGCGAGTGCGTCACGGTAGATCACCTGTCCAGAGGCCGGCTGATTCTCTCGGTGGGGTTAGGCGCGGCGAAAGATGACGCGGGATTCTACAAAGTTGGTGAGGCGATGGATTTGAGAGTACGCGCCGACCGGCTCGACGAAGGTCTCGCCATCATTGACGGCCTATGGAAGGGAACAGCACACACGTTTGCCGGTAAGCACTTTCGACTTGACGGTATGACGATGATTCCATCGCCGGTACAGAAGCCGAGAATTCCCATATGGGTCGTCGCCGTTTGGCAGAAGCCGAAGTCCATGCGGCGGATGCTGTCATGGGACGGTGTCATTCCCCAGAAATACAACAGCTATGATCCCTTATCCGCGGACGAAATACGGCAGCTTCGCGCCTATGCTGCCGAGCATCGCACCGGGCAAGGTGCCTTCGACATCATCACCGGAGGGTCGTCTGCCGGAAAGAAAACCCAACGTTCTGCGGATATCGTCCGGCCGTATGTGGATGCGGGCGCGACGTGGTGGATTGAAGGTGACATGGGCGCGGATACGGTTCAGAAATGCTTCGACCGTGTCCGGAAAGGTCCCCCAATCTAGGCTTCAGCCGCTTACGGCGGCTCGCCGAGGGGTGACCGGACAAATGGGTACTAGGAGGATGTCCGCTAACGCGCCTTAGCCGCGTGGTCGGACGACGGGCGTCGAGATTTCGCCAGTTTAAGCTGGAAAGGGCTGCTTTCAGACAGCTTAAACCAGGCGAGGCGATCGAAGGAATGTAGGCAATGTAGATTCTCCCCCCCGCTGGTACAATTCTTGAGTTTGAGCGTAGGCCAAAGCCTTTGGCTGTAGTCATTCGTCAAAACAGTAGGACGGGGAATTGCCAATCATAGTGCGTCAGAGAACAGACCGGAAACGCGGTATTCCGCGAGCGTTGGACTGCCTCGGCTCGGCCGTGGCCATGGCCGCGGTGTTCGTCGCAGGGTGTTCAAAGACTCAATCGGCCAGCGCCCTGGGAGACGCGGCTCACCCCACCCCCGTGCATTTATACACCGTTGCCGAGGAAACGGCCCGGCGCCGCATTCAAGCAGTGGGCTCGCTCTATGCGTTTGAGGAAAGCATTTTGAGCTCGGAAGTGGAAGGCCGCGTGGCCGAAGTGGTTGCCGACGTCGGAGACAATGTCAAACAGGGACAGGTGCTCATCACCCTCGATTCGCGGGAACTCCAATTTGAAGTGGACCGCCAGCGCGGCTTGGTTACCCAGGTGCGAGCGCAGTTGGGGATTGGCCCGAACGATCCGCCGCCAACCGACCCCAAAAAGATTGCTTCAGTGCAGCGCGCGGAAGCCGACCTCTTCGACGCCGATCACAAGTATAACCGCGCACAGCAAATGTACAGGGACAATTTGATCTCGCTGCAGCAACTTGACGAAGCGGCAAGCCGGTTCCAGAGCACGCAAGCGACATACACCGTTGCGCTGCAAGAAGTGGATCGCCTGAAGGCCCTGCTGGTTTCCAGCGAAGCCAGCGAGAAACTGGCCGAAAAGAAGCTTGCCGACACGTCCATTCGCGCGCCCTTTCTGGGCGCCATCAAGACTCGAAACGTGCATCCCGGCGAATATCTTCGCGTTCAGAGCCCGGTGATGGTGATTGTTCGGACTGACCGCTTGCGTGCGCGTTTAGCCGTGCCGGAGCGGTGGGCCGGATGGATCAAAGACGGAGCCACGGTCGATCTGCACGTGGAGGCCTTTCCAGGTGAAACGTTTCAGGGGAAAATCTCGCGCATCAGTCCAGCGGTGGCGCAGGATTCGCGCACCTTTGAAGCGGAAGCGCTGTTGGCAAACATGGACGGGCGGCTCAAACCCGGCTTTTTCCTGCAGGCGTCTATTCCCAGCGAGAAGAAAGAGAAAACCATCTTTCTTCCAGAACGAGCCGTGAATTATCGCTACGGGGTCTATAAAGTCTTTCTGCTGAACGGCAATCGCGTGTCGGAGCGGCAGATTAGCCCTGCCGGCCAGACTGAAGACGAACACGGGCGGCGTTTTGAAATCGCCGAGGGGCTGAAGCCGGGCGATCGTGTGGCCGTGGCCATTTCAGGCGATTTGCACGACGGCGTCGTTGTGCGCGAACAACCCGAACTAAACACGCCGGCAGCGAAATAATATGGCCGTGACGATTGAGCGCGACAATCTCCGGCGTTCTGAAGCGATGAAACGATGAAGCTCGCCGAAACTTGCGTAAAGTATCCCGTCTTTACGGTGATGCTGATTGCGTTTCTCGTCACGCTGGGAGTGTTTTCCTACCGCGGCTTGGCTGTTGATCTTTTTCCCAAAGCGGACCCCGCCACCGTAAACGTGGAAGTACGGCTTCCCGGGGCAACTCCCGAAGAAGTTATCACCGGAGTGGTTCTGCCGCTCGAGGATGCCATCTCTTCGGTCAGCGGCATTGATGAGATCAATGTTTGGTCCTTCGAAGGCTTTGCCGAGATCACCTGCACCTTCGTGCTGGAGCGCGACATCGAGGGTGCGGCTCAGGACATTCGTGAGAAGGTTGCTGGAGCTGTTGACCGCCTGCCGCGCGACACTCTTCCGCCGGTTATCACCAAGCAAGATCCGCAGTCCGATCCCATCATGACACTCCTCGTGAGCGGCACCATGAGCCGCCGCGAGCTGACTGAAATCGCTGATAAGCAAATCCGTCGCGCCATCCAAACCGTGGACGGAGTCGGCAGCGTCGATCTCAATGGCGGGCAGGGCCGGCAAATTCGAGTTCTCTTGGATGCCCAGAAGCTCACCGCCCATAACTTTACCGTCCTCGATGTGCGCTCTGCATTGCAGCGAGAGAACATCGAAGCGCCAGGCGGGCGCATGATTACTGGCCCTCAGGAACTGGGTCTTCGGACGCTCGGGCGCGTCACGTCGGCCGAACAATTCGGCGAGATTGTCATCGGCACGCGCGGCGGCACGCCGGTGCGTGTCCGCGATGTGGCCCAAGTCGAGGATGGCGCCCAGGAACTGCGCACGTGGTCAGCGCTATTTCGTAAGGACACTCCCGCCCAGGACGTCGTATCCATTCAAGTTCTCCGTCAATCCGGTGCAAATACTGTGCGCGTCGCGGACGACGTGCGGAGCAAGCTCGATGACTTGCGCGCGCAGCTACCCCCCGGCGTGCAGCTCCAGGTGGTCCACGATATTTCCGATTTCATCAAAGCTTCAGTCCATTCGCTGATCGAGCACCTGATTCTGGGCAGTATTCTGGCGAGCATGGTCGTCTGGCTGTTCATTCGCAACTGGCGTGCGGTGCTGATCGCTGCAGTGGCCATCCCCGCTTCCATCATTGCCACGTTCACGCTGATGCGGGGCATGGACTTCTCCCTCAACAATATAACGCTCCTGGCATTGACGCTGGCCGTTGGCATCGTCATCGACGACGCCATCATCGTCCTCGAGAACATTTTTCGCTTCATGGAAGAGAAGGGAAAAGACCGGGTTCATGCGGCGATCGAGGCCACGAAGGAAATTGGGCTTGCGGTGATGGCTACGACTCTCTCGCTAGTGATCATATTCCTTCCCATCGCGTTCATGACCGGTTATGCGCGGAAATACGTAAATTCTTTCGGATGGACGATGGCGATGGCCATACTCGTCTCGTTGTTGGTGGCCTTCACGCTGACGCCGATGATGAGCTCCCGCTTCCTGAAGCTGAGCGGAGGCGAAAAGAAAGCCCACTCCCAGGGTCTCCTCCACGCGCTGGAACTGATGTATCTGAGGATGCTCCGCTGGTCCCTCGCGCACCGCCGCGTGATCCTCCTGATTTGCGTGGCGACCTTTCTCTCCACGTTTGGTCTCTATCACCTGGTGGGGCGCGACTGGATTCCCGCCGATGACCAATCCGAGCTGAACAGCTCATACACGCTTCCCGAAGGCACTTCGCTTGAGAAAACGACCAAGCTCGCGCAGGAAATGGCGGAGCGCATAATCGCGTTGCCGGAGGTGGCGCTCGTACAATCGTTTACGCACGGACCGACGAATCACGCGCACTTTTTCATCGTGCTGGTGCCGCGCGGCCAGCGAAGCCGCAGCCACACGCAGATGGCCACCGCGGTTCGTGGAATCCTCTCAAGTTACAGGAACATGACCTATAACGTGCGCCTGCCTTCTGTGCTGGGCGGTGAAATCTATTTTCCTATTGCCGCGGTAATCCGGGGGCCGGATCTCAATCGACTGGCAGAACTCAGCAAACAGGCCGCCGGACGAATGATGAATTATCCAGAGCTGGTAGACGTCAATCCCAGTCTAAACCTGAACACGCCGGAGCTTCAGGTGAAGGTGGACCGCCAGCGGGCCGCGGATATCGGCGTGCGCATGACCGACGTCAGCGATGCCGTCAGACTCTTCTATTCCGGTGAGGACGAGATTACCCGGTTCAAAGAAGGCTCGGAACAGTATCCAGTCACCATGCAATTGCTCCAAGAGCAGCGTGACAATCCCGACGTGCTGGCGCGCATGATGGTGCCCTCGACGAAATTGGGACAGGTGCGTCTCGAAAACGTCGCCACCATCGGGCGCGGTTCGGGCCCTGCGACCCTCCAGCGCTACAACCGTGAATTTCAAGTCAGCGTCTTCGCCAACGTGGCAACCGGATATCCGCTTGACCTGGCGGCAGCGCACACCGTGCAGTCCATCAAGGAAGTCGGATTGCCCGCCGGGTATTCATACCTTTTTTCAGGGCAAGTGAAAGTCCTGGAAGAGACGACGTGGAATCTTCTGTTGGCGATGCTGCTGGCCTCTATCTTCATGTACATGGTGTTAGCGGCGCAATTTGAGAGCTTCACCTATCCCTTCATCATCATGTTGACGCTGCCCCTGAGTGTGCCTTTCGCTCTCTTCTCCTTGCTGCTCACCGGCCGCGCCTTGAGTCTGTGGAGCGCCTTAGGAATGTTTCTGCTACTCGGCATCGTGAAAAAAAACGGCATCCTCCAGGTGGATTATACCAATCGACTACGTGCGGAAGGCATGCCGGTGCGAGACGCGATTCTGGAAGCGAATCGGGTGCGCCTGCGGCCTATCCTAATGACCACGCTTTCCATCATTGCCGGGCTGATCCCAGTAGCGATCGGTATCGGTGCGGGATCGGAGCAGCGCGCTTCCATCGCGGTAACCATCATCGGTGGGCAGACCCTTTGTTTGTTGCTGACCTTGCTGGTGGTGCCGGTGGCGTATTCCTACCTGGCGGAGTTCGAAGCCCTACCATGGACCGAATGGGCTAGTCGCCTTCTCGGCCGCGCAGGTAGTTCCGTGCGCCCCTCCGACAACGATTGAGTGGCTCACTTTTTGTTCCGTACCCAAAATGGGAAGAACTGGCGCACCCCAGCTGTCTCTGGAAAGATGTGCGCGCAAACGCTTGTGCGGAGTATGGTAGGCACAGATCGTGGCTCAGTTTTAATGTCGGGTTGGCCAAGAAAGGCACCTGATTGCCAATGCGATTTCTCGGAAGATTCCTGGTCCTCTCGATCGCCTTCGGTCTAATTTGTAGTGAAATCCCTTGCACTGCTGCGAGGCTGCGGGATCCAGCGGTTGTGGCATGCTGGCCGCGGTCTATTCGGAAGCCGGCCGAAGCTCTTCGGGGTGATCGTGGAGGTACGCAATCAGGCGTTGCTTTTTCATTTTGCCGCGCTCGAAGGCCCCTGCCTCCGACATATGCGGCGAGGGAGCAAGTTCGGGGTCGCAAACGGAGACGCGTTCGTAGATAGACTGCCAAGCTTTCTTGACGGCCGACAACGAGATGCCCCGCTCGTCCGCCAGGTCATTATCGGTGCCTCCCAAAAGCGCCGTGAGCAACAGGCGTTGCTCGCTGGCAGTGAAGCCAAAACGCGGCGCCTGGTAGACGAAGAGGCTGCTTGCCCAAGTTCCCGCCCTGCCCGGTGCCAGTTCACGCGTCAGACCAACGATGTGCGGCTGGCCGATGACGTCGTGGATTGATCCATCAACGGTGTCGGTGTAACTTCCGTCTGTCTTGCTAACGAAGAGATAGCCGGCGCGCATAACCGCAGCCAACGCACCTCTTGTGAATCCATTCCCAACGACCTCGTTCAGGAGAAAGCCGCGATGCAGTTCAATGAAAGTGCCGAGAAAGGAGTTCAACAGGTCGGTGCGGTCCACGTAGTCGACGTGGGTTGCCCCTTCCCAGATCACTAGATTCACGCCGCCTTTAGAGTTTGCCTCCCGCACCTGCTTGTCCGAAAGCAAAGGCGAATTGCCGTCCCTGACTCGCCTTGTAAGTTCCGGGCCAATCCAGAAGAAGGGCGGGGTCTTTACCTTGCGAAGAAAATCGCTCGAAACGATGGCACTACAACCAACTCCAACGATCAGGGAGCTGGAATCCTGCACGTCCTTGTAGACGTAGGCGCGAAATGCTTCGCGGCCCAGCAGGCTGAGCCAAACTGATCGCAACGAATTCAGGACGTCGCCATATCTGTCGACCAGAGCAGTATGCCCTGCAACAATCACAACGCAGTCGGCAACATCCCTGGGACGCATGGGACGGCAGATAATTGCCATCGAATTGCTCCAAGTGCCCTGATTGGCAGAATTACTAGTCTTTTAGACCACTTGTTTATAGCAAGCTCAGGTGCGAAATTCCATCAAACTGGTTTGGGGACCTGAATGGGCGGCCAAGAACCGCATTGTCGCCCCCCACGCCGGTTATCAATGATTTCAGTGGGGTCCAGGCCTTGCTGGAACAGGGAGTTCATGGCTCATGAAATTCCTGAAGCGGTTCGGTGCTCTCCTGACGCTTTCGCTGGCCTTCGCGCTGTTTTGCGGCGAAGTTCCGGAATCGGTGAACTTGAATGACGATGCCTCCAACGATTTTGTGGAACCCGCTAATGGACCCAAGCTTATAGCTGCGGCCGTCACCTCCCCACAGGCAAACCTTCAACGAATTGCAGCTCCGATAGTCCCGTTCCGACGCCCCGTTGGCGTTTCTTTTGCGCGGCAGGTGCTCTCTTCCGGGCCGGATCTTCTGCGGTTGCTCTCCATCCAGCGGAAATAAGAACTACCAGCAATCCTCGTAGCACGTCCGGAACACGGGCGGAGTCTGACCCACGCGTTCGTGCGCTTTGATAAAGCCATTCGCGGCCGGAAGAAAACCTTGCAAGACAACCATCAATAGCAAGCGAGAAAGAGCACTCCTGCTGCTGGGTTGATGTTTCCCACGCGCCACGTAGGGGCTGGATAGGCTGCAAAGAAAGAAGTGCCGTGAAAGTGCGCCTCAATGTCACTTCGAAACCACAACATTCGGTGGGCTCTGGGCCAAAAACTTCGAGAAAAACTCAGATCAGATTTTTCGTCAAAATGGAAAGGAGAAAGACGATGTTGCTCAAAGCAAGGATAACGACTCTGGTGCTCTTTGGTTGTTTCGCGTCAGTGGCGCAGGCGCAGTTTCCCCCGACTCCGGTTACTGGGAATGGTGATGCAAACTTTGTGGCCAAGTTCACCGGTAAGAAGTCCATCGGAAACAGCAAGGTGGCCGAGTTGGACGCTTGCGTTAGCCAATCCGCTGCGGCGTTGCTCACGGGCGATGCCTCAATCGCTGCGTTGCTTTGTCTACGTGACCCCGACCCTGGCAACTCCACTCCCAAAGTCACGGCGCTCGCAAGCAGTCCGACGGACGCAGCTATTTGGGGCCTCAACAATTCTCCGACCGGCGGCGATGCCGTTGGGGTTCGGGGGACTTCCATCAGCGCGGACCGAGGGATCGGCGTGCGCGGGCAGGTCGGGAATCCGCAAGCCACAGACGGCATTGCGGTACTTGGCGAAGCAAGCTGTCCGCATTGCGTTGCCGGTCTTTTCAATGCCATAGGAGGCGGAGACATTCTGGTCGGAACAGGATTTAATGCTTTCACTGCGTTCCGCGTCGATGCGTACGGCAATGTGTTCGCCAACAGCTACAACGTCGGTGGAGCTGATTTCGCTGAATCCATGGACGTTGCAGGAGATAGGAACTACTACAAGCCAGGGGATCTGCTGGTGATCGATGTCTCGGGGCACCGCCAGGTGAAGCTCTCCGATCATGTCTATTCGCCGCTTGTGGCGGGAATCTATTCCACCAAGCCAGGTGTGTTGGCCAGCCAGTACAAGATAGATGACCCGAACCTGGCCAAGGAAGTTCCGCTGGCAATCGTTGGCATTGTGCCTTGCAAAGTCAGTGCGGAAAACGGACCCATTGACGTCGGCGATCTGCTTGTCACTTCATCCACCCCAGGCCACGCCATGAAAGGCACGGATCGGAGCCGGATGCTGGGTGCGGTTGTGGGTAAGGCACTGGAGCCGCTGCGCGAAGGCAAGAGTGTCATCCAAGTTCTGGTCACCCTGCAATAGAACGAGAACTGGCCAATCCCAACTCGAAACCCAAACTCGATGAGCAGTTGGTGGGACCTAGTCCATCAGGAAAAAAATCCTAAAAAAAGCAAGGAGAAGAGAGATGAACCGGTCAATTCAAGGGATCAGCCTAGTGCTTGCAAGCATGCTTGTCTTTGATGGCATCTCCCGGTGCCAGTCACTTCCAGCGCGAGCCCAGGACAAACCACATGTTGTTTCTCTTGCTGACCTGAACAGAGACTCCGTACAGGCGGCCCAGACGCGCCGCGCGGAGGAAGAAGCCGTTCGCAATTTGTTTTCCCCTGAAGAGGGCCAAAAGGCGCTGAAATCCGCGCATCTGGATTACCAGAGAGTGGACAAAGCCGTTGGCCAATTGAGCGACGAAGATCTTGCCAAATTGGCGCAGCGGTCCCGGCAAGTGCAAGCCGATTTTGCCGCCGGCCGCATTTCTAATGGAGCCATCATTGCGATCGTTGTCCTCATCGCGGCCACGATCATTCTTGTGACCGTATTCACGCAGTTGAATCACTCGTGACGCGGTCTCCCAAAAGATCATCAGGGTCCATTCATATAACGGTTGGCGCGGATTCGTCGGTTCGCAGCGTCACGTGCATTAGGCCCAATACCCGAAGCGAACATCTTTCGGAAAGAGACGGTTGACATGCGTCGACACGAGCATCTCCCAGTACTTGACTTAAATCAGCGATGCTCATGTTCGCCCGTCAGTGTTTTGCCGGTGCGAATACGGGCCAGAGAACTTGCGGCGATTAGGAGGATGCGATGAACAGACCGTTGGTTTTCTCTCTATTGCTGGCGTCTCTTTTCTTCCAATTATCCCTTCCTGCAGACGTACATTCGCAGGAAAGGAATTACGTTGATCTATTTATCGGCGCCTCTTATGGCAAGCTGGCGTTGGGTTCGGAAACTGCACTATTTGCCCCCAGAAGCCGCAACTTTTATGGGCTTGAGTTCAATGCAAAACTGAACCTGCACAAGAACGTAGGGATCATTCTCCTCGATGCAGGCATTCTGTATGGCCGTACCAAGATCCCTTCTCCACTCGGATCGCAGTTTGATGCCAATACCAGTTTGCAAAGCTACCAGTTTCTATTCGGACCCGAAGTTGCCTGTCGCAACCGCAAGGTCCAGATCTTCGGTCATGGCCTATTGGGCACTAATCACACCGCGGTCGTCTGGAACTTCGGCAACAACAGCCCAACCCTAATAGGCAGGACACATTTTGCCCTGGGCGCCGGCGGCGCTCTTGATGTTAACTTCAAGAAACATTTGGCCTATCGCGTTTTCCAAGCCGACTTCATTCCCACGCTGGTCAACGGCAGGTGGGAAAAGAATTATCGCTTCAGCATCGGCATTGTAGTTCATTTTTAAGTAGCCTGAGACCTGTCCTTTCCCCTTCGACGGTTGAACCGCCGATGATTTTCTGAGTGACGCAGCGGGCAGAGCGAATAAAAAGCGAATTACTTCTTGCCGAGCATGCGACAGGAATGCGCCCCCCCCGGGATTGCTCGCAGAGTGCCAGCTGGTTCGGAGTTGTTTTCAACTATTGATCGAACCAGGCAACCGCCTCTGCGGACGTGGAGATATTTTATTCCGTCATTTGGCCGGGGAGCACGGAACGTGCGAGTTTCGAATTTCGACGCCGGATTGGCCGCGAGCTAGGAGGAGCGCTACTTCGCGTGTGTCGGTTTCGCGCTCTAACTTGCTCGTGTCGCCCTACGTTATTACCTGCAGATAGACAGTTAGGCCTCATCTTGCGCATCCTCAAAGCGCGTGCCCGTGCCGCTGGCGCAGGTCGATGCGAGCAGGTTGCCGTTGGTGTCGAAAAACTGACTCGTGGCCGCGATCGTAATCTGGTCGCCGCCAACCTCGAAGTCCCACATGAGCCGCTGCGCGCCTCTCTTGAACGGGGCAGGAGGAGGAGAGTCAAAGAGAATGAAGGCGTCCCAAACGGCTTTGTAGGTATTGCCATGGGCGTGGCTCCAGACGCCGAGGCCTGTCGTCCGTTGACCGGGTAGCAACGCTTGGGAGTTCATGACCTCGGTGAGCGTGCCACCTTGAGCGAACGACAGCAGAACGGCAAAGGAAGGGATCGGAGCGCCCGTTTGGCAGTTTCTGGGATTGAGCTGCACCCGCCACGTCCCTTGTAACCGGCCCTCACGATACGACCGGGCGGCTGCGTTCCCCCCGAAAGCCTGAAGCAGCGCACCTACTAGGACCAATACAACAACCACAGAAGTTGTCCTGCACAATGTCGAGTTCACGGTTCTTCCCTCCTTTGGAATTTGTCTTACAGTAATAGAAAAAAGGTATGGACGCGGAACCCCTCCCCTTGCGCCCTCGTGAGACTAGAGCCCGTTCACATGCCGATCGTCCCAATGAGCGTTAAGGCCCCGGTGGCGGCGTCAATGGTGTACATCGATATGCTGTTAGAGAAATTATTTGCCACATAGGCGAACTTGCCGGAGGGATCTACTGTCACTGACTTGGGTAACGTTTCTGCGGCTATCGTGCCGGTGAAGGTTAGTGCTCCCGTAGTGGAATCAATGGTGTACATAGAGATGGTGTTACTAAAGCCTCCTGCAAATACTCCCGGAGATATGTCAGCGTTCGTCATGTAGGCAAACTTTCCGGACGGATGCACGGCCACGGACGTGGTACCGCCATTTGCTCCGTCAATCCTCCCTGTTGAGGTTAGTGCTCCCGTGGTGGCGTCGATGGTGTACGTCGAGATCGTGAAACTGAAGCGGGCGCGCGCCACGTAGGCGAACTTGCCGGACGGATGGACGGCCATGGAGGCGGTACCCTCGTATGGTTCGGCAATTGTCCCTGTCGACGTTAAGCTCCCATTGGCGTTGATTCTGTACGTCGAGACGCTGCCGGGAATTCCCGCAAGATGATCTCCGAAATTCGCCACATAGGCGAACTTGCCGGAGGGATCTACTACCACCGACTCGGGATAGTCTCCTGCGCCTGTCTCCCCTATCGAGGTTAAGACCCCGGTAGTCGCGTCGATGGTGTACATCGAGACGTTGAAGGAGTCTGAATTCGCCACATAGGCGAACTTGCCGGAGCGATCCACGGCCACCGAAGCGGGTGATGTTCCGGCGGCTATCGTCCCAGTGGAGGTTAGTGCTCCGGTGATGGGGTCGATGGTATACATCGAGACGTTATTGGAATTTGCATTCACCACGTAGGCGAACTTGCCGGAGGGATCCACGACGACCGAAGCGGGATACTCTCCTGCGCCTACTTCCCCTATAGAGGTTAAGACCCCGGTGGTCGCGTTGATGCTGTACATCGAGACGTTCTCGGAATTTGCATTCGCCACATAGACGAACTTCCCGAACTTGCCGGAGGGATCCGCGGCCACTGCCACCGAGGCGGGCCCCACCCCTATGCTGAAAGGGACGGAGTTGGAGCTGCCCCCGCCCGGGTTGAAGACTGTAATGGCGGCAGTGCCAGTCGCGGCAATGTCAGCCGCCGGAATCTGGGCGGTGACCCCTCCGCTGTTAACAAATGCCGTCGGCCGGTCGATGCCATTCCAGCGCACGACCGAGCTGGACCCAAAATTCACGCCACCCACAGCCAAGGTGAAGGCCGGTCCTCCAGCTGCGGTGGCTCTGGGGGACAGAGCGCTGATCGTGGGGATGGAATTATTCACGGCGGCCATGATGTTAATTGCGGCAATCGCTGCCTTGGCCGGGTCTGCGACTGAGGTGGCCCTAACCGTCACAGTCGGCGGATTGGGAACGCTCGCAGGCGTAGTGTATTTTCCGGTTGCGTCGATCGTTCCGCAGCTCGCTCCCGTGCAGCCTGTTCCGGCGAGGCTCCAAGTGACGGCCTGGTTCGCGCCGCTGGGACTCACCGTCGCAGTGAATTGCTGCACGCCACCGGTCTGAACCGTCGCGCTGGACGGTGTAACGGTAATCGCCATAGGCTGCGAAGGCGGCGGAAGCTGATTCGTGTTGCCTCCGCATCCAACCAAAGACACAAGGGTCGCGCTTTCGAGAACCGCGATCAGTTTCATCGCCAGCGTTTTGCTGCTCATCTCGTCCTCCTCGCAACACGCGTTCGCAGATCGTGCTTGCCCAAGTACGCCGACATTGGCGGTTTCCCAGTTGCCATATCCGTTCGCGTGAATTCGGTTTGTGGCGTGCGTGTAGGAAAATGCATTGCGAACGACAAGAGGCCGAAGACTCCACGAAGGATCATGACCCACTCCCTTTGAGTCCAGGATTCAGCCCGAACGGGCCGCTTGGGTATTCAGTGGTTGCCGCGCCGAAAACGTGACAGAGAATTCTGGGCACGGGATTTGCGGTGCGCGTCGGGCCCCAGGCTGTGTTAGATTTGTTGGCTGCGATTCCCATTCGAAGTTTCCATCAGAAGAGGCTTTTACCGGCGGTGAAGGTGGCGGGAAGTGACGACGCAAAGCGCTGGCAGGACTTAGCGGACCGCGTCCGGCGGGGAGATTCTTCTGCCGAAGAGGAGTTAAGCATGCATTTCCATCCCCGGATCGTGGCCATGGCCGTTGTTCGCCTGCGCGACCCGGAGGCCGCGCGGGACATAGCCCAGGAAGCGCTGCTTGCTGTCCTTGTGGCCCTTCGCGAGGGCAAATTGCGCGAGCCTGAGAAGCTGCCCGGCTTCGTCAGCGGAACGGCGCGCAACCTGGTAAACAATCATTTTCGCTCCCTCCGCGAGCAGCCAAACCTTGTGGCGCTGGACCCGGAAACCCCTTCGGCCGTCAACCCGGGAACAGAGGCGGAGCTGGCTGAGCAGCGCCGAACCGTGCGCGGCGCGCTCGAGCGCATCGGCCCCCGAGACCGCCTTATCCTGCTGCTTACGCTAGTCGAGGGCATGAACCCGCGCGAGATTGCTCCCCGCGTCGGCCTTTCCGCGGAAAACGTCCGCACGCGCAAAATGCGCGCCATCCGCCAAGTCACGGAAGAATTGCAAAAGCTGTCACGAAAGAAGGGCCAAACACCACTAAGTACCGAGACGGTACGCTGATGGAGTGTGTTCAGATTAAACATGAGGAGGTTGTGGAACGCTACCTGACGGGATCGCTCGATCCGCAGGAGCGTGAATCCTTCGAAGAGCATTATTTTGCCTGCGAGCAGTGCTTTGCGGCATTGCAGGCTCAACGTGCTTTGCAAGCAGAGCTTTCTGCTTCCGCTCCACAGATCCGAGCGATGCCCGCTCCAAATCCAACCGCATGGCGCTGGACGGCAGCGATGGTTACGGCCGCGGTTGTGATTCTGGCTGTCGTCGGCATTCGCTGGGGCATGAGGCCAGGTTTATCGCCGCCCGCAGCGCCAACCCAGACTATGCCGTCCGGCCCGGCCAGTCCTTCGCTTGCCGAACTGTCGCGTTTCGTCCCGCCTACTTA
>DATKEV010000085.1:0-4069 GCA_035511855.1 Candidatus Udaeobacter sp. | reverse complement strand
ATGAGAGGGGAGAATTTTGACGGCGACGGTGCGATCGAGCCGCGTATCGCGTGCACGATACACCTCACCCATCCCGCCGGCGCCTAAGGGCGATTGAATTTCATATGGACCGAGTTTCGTGCCAGAGATCAGAGGCATTCGTGCGCGTGATTATAGCCTGTGCAGCACCTCGAAGAGGATGCGACAATTCTGCATGTGTTGTCGGCTAACCGCAAGTGATCGTCGGACTCGCTTTGCTTCGCGGTTTTGTCCGAAGCGTCTGAGCGCATAACCACAATTTTTCGCTCGTCGAAACTCTGGTTGACAAGTGTGATGGATTGCTGTTTTTCCGCAGCAGCTTTCGCGTGAAGTTTTTTGCTCAGCCCTGTCATTCGCCAAAACTCCGGCCGACTAGCTTCGCTGCTGTAACATTGTTAGGGCGATGATTTTGGCGAGGGACAGGCCATAAGGCTGTTGCCTCCTCTGGCAGGATTTCTTTCAGACAAAAGAGTTATGCCAGAAGCGACAGCCTTTTTCTATTCTTTGTGTGAGAAATGCGGGCTAGCCATTTCGGACCGGATGACTCGGAAGTTATGGTTGCTTGCCTGCGGAAACCAGATGCTTGAGTTCTTCGTCCCAATTTAATATGACGCGTAATTCACCGGATGGCGCATCTGGCCTGTTCATTTTGACGAAGAGAAAGCGCTGGCCATCGGGACTCACGTCGTAATTGCCGTTGGCGTAGAAATAGCTCTGCAACAATGATGGGAGGTCAGCAATGAATCGCGGAGCGGAAGCAGTGAAACTCGGCCGCGGCGCGACGCTCACGCTCATAATCCTGTTTGTGCTTACTGTCAGATAGAACAGCTCACGGCCTTCGCTTGCCCAGACGGGCCAGAGGCCTCCGTCCGTTGAAATCTGCCATTTGCCACCGGGGCCGGGGAACGGTTGAACGTAAATTTCAAACCTCCCTGTTTCATTCGACATGTAAGCGATCCAATGGCCGTCAGGCGAGAACACCGGGTCATACTCGTCGAACTTGGTTTGAACAAACGGCCGCGGCTTGCGGTCTCCTTCCATAGGCAGGACGAAAATGTCGCGGCCGGTATCAGGATACGCGGGGGAGTATAAGAGAAACTTACCGTCGGGTGACCACGAGCCAGGAACACGGCTGAATTCTTGCCCACGAAGGAGGAATTCCTCGCTCCCGCTGCCGTCCGCAGCCTTCGACACTATCTCCACACCTGCGTCCTGGATCCTCATGAATGTGATTTTCCTTCCATCCGGAGTCCAAATCGGCGCGGTGCTGCGTCCATCAAAGGTAAGTCGGCTGAACGCACCGTGCGAGATGTCGTACACCCAGACATCCGAATGAGCACCTAAGTGAACCGCTACGGTGACACGCTGCCCATCCGGAGACAAGTGGGGGCCGGAATAGGTCTGCGCTGGTGCTCCTATGGGTTCGATGGAGCCTTTGCGACTCACCCAATTCAAGAGACCCGGGGTGTACAACGGATTGCCCGGAATGTAGGCGACCGACCCGGTCCGCGACACCGCAAAGCTCGCGAGGCCGCTGTTTATCCCAATGGCCACCGCTTCGAGAACCGGTACCGGCGGGCCAGTAACCTCTAACCGCTTCAAATCGAAAGGGACGGCAAACAGGCTTTCCTCACGCATATACAATAGATGCCCGCTCGGCGAGTAGCGTGGATAAGTGCCCTGGATGGGCAGGATTTTCTTTTCGTGCGTGTCGACCAGCTCCACCGCAATTTTTGATTCCAGCCAAAAACCGATATCCTTCGCCGCGATGATTGAATAGAGAACGGCTTTACCGCCTGGAAGAACCTCCGGCCAACGGTGGGAGCGTTCGCCTCTGCCCCCATCCACCGTTGTGAAAACTCGCGGCGCTCCCCCAGCCGCGGAGACGCGCATCAGTCCGCTTTGAAATGTGGGCACAAAGAGAATCGTGCCGTCGGATCCCCAACTCGCCCCGCGGTTTGACGTCGCCTCACATAGCGTCACCGGCTCTCCGCCGTGCACCAAGACTTTCTTTAACTTTCCTCCAGCAAAGAAGCCCAGCCATTGCCCGTCAGGCGAAAAGAAAGGATATGTAGCTCCTTCCGTTCCCGGCAGGGGAGAAGACACGAACCGATCCAGGTAGCGCAGATAGAGCTGCGTTGCGGTCCCATGCTGTACGCTATACACAACGCTGTCGCCGGCTGGCGAGAACGCAACGGCCGCGAGAAGTCCGGTGGTGAGCGAATCCCCAGGCGGAGGTAAGATCGAAAGATGTTCGACAGCTTTCGGTGTTGAACGCTCCCGGCTGCCCAACAAAATGGCGGCGACAGCCACGACAAATGCCAGCACCGCAACTGCCCAAGGCATCGCGCGCCGCCAATACGGTTGAGCGGCTGCAGACACAGCGCCGCTGTGTTCGCCTGGCGAACCAGAAAGAATTTCATCGATGGTAATGCGTGCCTCGCCGATGGCTTGCAACCGTTGCTTTGTGTCTTTCTGCAGGCAGCGGCGCAGGAGTTCGCGGAGGCGAGGCGGAACGGAACCTGGCAAGCAAGACCAATCAGGCTCTGCTCGAATCACCCAGGCGAGGGTGTCCGAAGTAGTTTCGCCGATGAAGGCGCATTGGCCTGTGAGCGTCTCGTACAATACGCAGCCAAACGCCCAAATATCCGTGCGGCGATCCACGCGCTTCCCACGGGCTTGTTCGGGGGACATGTAAGCCGCAGTGCCGAGCAGCACACCCGCGAGCGTCGCCGCAGCCGTCAGTGTGGGCGAATTCTGTAGTTCTTCTTGACTCAATTCGCCTTCGAGCGCCTTCGCCAAGCCAAAGTCCAATACCTTGACCTGGCTATCCGGTGCCAGCTTCACATTCGAGGGCTTTAGATCGCGATGAATGATTCCGCGCTCGTGCGCATATTCAAGCGCCTCGGCGATCTTCTTGGCCACAGGTAGCGCTTCGTCGAGCGGCACCGGCCCTTGCTTGATGCGCTCCGCGAGCGTCGGACCTTCGACCAACTCCATTATCAGGGCACGAACGCCGTTCGATTCTTCGAAGTCGTAGATCGAAGCAATGTTTGGATGATTGAGCGATGCGAGCACTTTCGCTTCGCGTTCGAAGCGGGCCATTCGCTCCGCATCGCGGGCAAATGTTTCGGGCAAGACTTTCACTGCCACGTCGCGGTCGAGTCGCGAATCCGTGGCGCGATACACCTCGCCCATTCCTCCCGAGCCGATCTTCTCTTGAATTCGATAGTGTCCGATGGTTTGCGCAAGCATGGAGCGCCTTTGCACGTCATGCTATGACCGTCGTCGTCGCACGTCAACCGCCCGCGCTTGCTGTTTCTGCGAAAATTGGCTGGCCCACGCTTTGCACTCGCGCACACCAGTTGCATTCAGTTTGGTAAGGACGGTGGGGATCGAACCCACAACCTAAAACTCTAAAGCCTTGCCGCTAGCGGCTTCTCACTGTCGAACTGCACTGAAAAGACGAAGAGAAAACCGGTTTGCCAGGTTTGCCAATTAAGGGCCTCGTGAAAATAGCTAAGTGATTGTGGCGCCTAGCCTTAGCTTATTTTCCCCACTGTTCGCAACGAGGAGGCCGGGGGTTCGAATCCCCTCTCGTCCACCAGATTCCAAACGACTTAACCGGTTTTTTGAAACTGAATGAGTTGGCCAAGTTGGCCAATTGAACGCGCCGGAAGGTCGAAACCCATACCAATCCTCTCGGCCCATTCAAGCCGATAATCACGATCCTGGAGCAGTTTTGTGTATCGCTCCGAGACGTGTGCTGGCGCGTGTCCCGACCAAAAGTGCTGAAGAACGTCAGGGCAATCTGACTTCTTCAACTCCGTGATGCGGAAGAGCTTCTATTTTGAGTCTTCTGGCGGTGAAGAATCGCTTTCATCCCGGTTCGACGCGCTTCGCAGTGGTCCGTGTCAACGCAAAGTAGAAATGTCCGGTTTTCCGCCAGATAGAAATGTCCGCTTCCATGGTCTCCTCCAAGGGTGCTCGGCAGGCACATGGTATTTGGGTTTGCTTTGGTTTTTGGGTTTCGGTGTTCGTTCCGCGAGTC
>DATKEV010000084.1:0-5795 GCA_035511855.1 Candidatus Udaeobacter sp. | reverse complement strand
CCGCCAAAACCATGAAAACCACCGTAGTAACGTGGCCCCCATCCGTATCCGCCATAAATCCCCACAAATCCCGGATACGCATAGCACGAGCCATAGTAGCCGCACGGATAGTACGGATAAGCGGGGTAACCCGCCGCCAGCCTCGGCCGCCGATGGTCGGAACGCCCATCAAAGTCTCCCTGCGTTACCGGTAAGAACGCCCGCTGGCTTTGCGCGGTGTCCACATTTACGGGATCTTCCAGCCGGAAGCTCAACTCCGTCTCTGGATCGAGGATGGTTGGCTTTCCCCGCGTCAGCAACACCGTGCCAATTCCCACGACGGCGCCTGCTCCCGCACCAACCGCTGCGCCGGTGCCCAAGTTCGCCGCCGCTCCAATCAATGCGCCAAGCCCTGTCGCCCCGCCGATCGTCGCGGCATCCTGTCCATGCGAAGTCCCGGCCGAACCCTTCCACAGTTGAGTTAGGATGGGCGCCTGCTTGCCATCCACGAGTGTCATGTCCGTCAGCTCGACCCCCAATTCCGATGTGCCCTTGACCCGGCCCGCCTTCTTCGCATCCTTCACTTGGCCTTCCAGCGTTTGCCCCCGCCGCGCCACCACCCATCCATTTACAACGATGGGCCGATCCAGCACGGCCGTGAAGTGGTCGCCAATCTGGTTCTTGTCGCTGGAAAGAAACTCATTGATGCGCACTGTCAGGACGGTGCCTGCGGGAATGGTCAGGGTTGGGGGAACCTGCTGGTATTGTCCTTCTGGCGAGTTCTGCGCGGCTTGGTTCTGTGCTTGCCTGTCCTGCCCGTTTTGCTGCGTCTGGTTCTGCCTCGGCTGACTTGGCATTGACCGGTCCGGCGTGGGTTTGTTCTGCGGGGCGCGATCGTGCGAATAGGGAGGCTTGTCGGCGTCCTGAGGGGCGTAGCTCGGCTTCGCCTGCGAGTCTTGTATGGCAGGCGGCTTGTCCTGGCTCTGATTCTGCTGCTGGGCCTGTTGCTGCTCTTGCTGCTTCTGATCCTGTTGCTCCGGCTGCGCCCATGCCCCGGCACCTAGGCACAACGCGAGCACCAGCGCCGCCGCTACTCTCATATAGAAATTCAAATTCTGCGCTCCAGCTGGGTGCTTTCTCATGACCTCTTCTCCCTCGACCTTTGATTTTGGCAAGTTCACTTGCTCTCTTTTCTCTCTCCGTTCTTAAACCCATTGGATGGCAATTCTTCTCGGAGGAGATGCCCCAAAAGCATTGGTTTTTCCCATCCGATTCTTGCTTCCTAGGCACGCATTTCTCGCGCAACTTTCCTTGCATCGCCGGGTTTTATATGTGGAAATCGCGGGAGCATTGGTGTCTCTCGCCGCACCCTCTAATCCGTGGGTTACACGTCGCTGAGTCGGCGCCGCCGGGTTCACCCTCCGCTGCAACGCTGGCGCGCCAACCACTTCCCATCCCTCCGTGAAGAAGCTTCTATCCGGTTATGAAAGGGGACATTTTTAAAGAGGTTTGACAGGCTACAAAAGCTTTGCTTGACTCTCCGCTATCCATTTGGTACAATTAACATACTATAGAACTCCGTCAGGATCCCGGGAGCCTTGCTCCCGTTTTTCTTTTTTTGGGGCCGCTCTTGAGGCCTTGCTCTTCCAAAGCAACCAAAACGTGTCCTTTATAGTCAATCACTGACAGAATGCAATCCCTGTAAGTCATTTGTTTTGATATTCATGCATGTAATGGGCGGGGTGGGGGGGTGCCCTTTCCAAATTCCAGTCCTACTCGGTGTCCGCGTCCGGCACAGCTTCCTGCGTCACCGCTTTCAATTCGCGGCGCACCAGGTCCGCCGAAAAACCAGACCGCAGCAGGCTACGATACATAGACGCCAGTTTCCGTTCGTCGAGTTCGCCGCGGTAAGCGCGCAGCTTGCGCTCGATGCGTTGCCGGACAACGGCCACTTCGTCCGTGTTCTGGGCAGCTTCTTCGAGGGCGGATTCAATGTGCCGGTCGGGAATACCTCGCGCGCGCAAGTCGCGGGCCACGCGGAATTTTCCCTGCTTGCGGTTCTCCGTGCGCTGCCGCGCAAATTGTTTCGCGTAACGCGCATCATCGATCAGCCCGTTTTCTTTCAGGCGCGTCATCACAAGCTGCACGAGCAATTTGTTGTCGCTGCGCCGTTCGAGTTTTTTCTTCATTTCATGGACCGAATGCGCGCGCCGCAGCAACACTCGCAACGCAGCATCATACAATTCGGCTTCGGTTTCGAGTTGCCGCGGCTTCCCAAACATGCAGGAAGCATAAAGGCAGAGAAGTCGGGACGCAAGGACAGCAAAGTTGCGAAGCAAAAGAAATTGCGTCCTGTAGCCAGCCGCTTAGTCTGGATTTGCTTGCGATGCCGAAAGCGATTCAAGTCGCTTTTGAAGTTTGTCGGCTTCATCGGTGCGGCCAAGATCACGGAGTGCTTTAATCTCAGCGGTAATGGCGAAAACCAGAGCGGGGTTATTGGCCGCCGAATGCTTCTCAAGCATGGGAATCAGCCGTTGATAACAAGGTTCAGCTTTTTCGGGTTTGCCCCAACGGGTATAGACGGTGCATAGGCCCGTCACGGACATGGTGATGCGAATATCGTCGGCAGGGTAGATGGTTTCCGAAATTTGCACCGTGCGAAGAACAACGGGCTCGGCTTTCTCGTAGTTCTGCTGCATGAAGTAGATCGCCGCGAGACGCTTTAGGTCTTCGAAGACATAACCGTTGTCCTTGCCGAGAGTCTTTTCGTTGACGCTGAGGGCGCGGGAAAAGTAAGCTTCCGAAGTGGCGAAGTCCTTCTGTGCGGCAGCGACCAAGCCGAGGTTTTCCAGGGCAGTGCAGACCAGGTTCGATTGTGGGCCGTAGATTCTCTCGGCGGCCGCGAGTTGGTGGCGATACGTCTCTTCCGCACGTTTGTATTCCAGGCGGAAGCCGTAGACATTTCCGAGCTGACCCAGAGCTTCCGGGAGCCGGCCGTCCTGGGGCTGAATTTTCTCGGCAAGGGCTACCGCTTCCTGGAAGGAAGCTTCGGCATCGTTGAAGCGCTTGGCGGACATGGCAGTGGCGCCGGCCTGCATAGCCAATTGTATTTTCTCATCCACGGTGGTTGCGGCAGTCGCGGCGTGAAGTTTTGCTTCGAGGTCGTCCGCTTCGGAAGACTTACTCGAGGACCGCAGATCAGCAAGGTGCTGGGTGAATCGTTCTTGGGCACTCTTGTATCTGCTTTGCGCGTCGAAGAAACGCTGAGACACCGGCCCGAGCTTTAGGGGGGGTTCGTCCAGCGCGGCTTGCCGGTACTGAGTGAGAGAGGCGACCAAGTCGTCCTTCTTTTCTAACGCCGCGGCCAGATCCAGCCTGGCCTGAATTTCTTTTGGCGCAAGGGTAAGCGCTCCATTGTATTCCGCGATGGCCGCATCCCGGTCGCCAGATCCCTCTAATGCCTGGCCGTGGAGATCATGACTGATCCAATTGGCCGGGTCGAGATCCTCGGCCTGTTTGAGTTCAGCAATGGCCGCCGGGAAGTCCTTCTTAAGGAACAGGACTCTGCCCGCGTTCATGTGGGCCGGTGCAAAGGTGTTGTCGAGCTCTTCGGCTTTGCGATATTCGCGGAGCGCTCCGTCGTAGTCGTTGATGGCCTCGCGGGTCCGGCCGAGGCCTGTGTGAGGGAGTGTATCGGTAGGATCGAGCTTCGCCGCAATGAGGTACTCCGCTTCTGCTTCCTGAAATCTACCCGTCTTGTAAAGGACGATGCCCAAGGATTGATGACACATCTGGAAGTCGGGGGCCAGCGCGGCCAGTTCGCGGAACTCCGTGATGGCAGCCGCGGGATCTTCGTGCGCCAGAGCGGCACCAAGATTCTGGCGGGTATCGAGCCTGCCGGGATCGCGGCGCTTGACCTCGCGGTATTCGCGAATGGCGGAGACGAAGTCACCTTTCTTGTCATAGGCAAGACCGAGGCTATACCGTGCGTCGAGGTGGTCGGGTTTAAGCGTAAGGGCCTTTTTGTATTGCTCGATGGCGCCATCGAAGTCGCCTTTGTGGTAGTAGGCAAGACCGAGGTTATAGCGCGCGTCGACGTGGTCGGGTTTGAGGGCAAGGACCTTTTTGTATTGCGCCATGGCTTCGTCGGAGTCCCCTTTGTTGCCATAGGCAAGACCGAGGCAAAAGCGCGCGCCGACATCGTCGGGCTTGAGGGTAAGGGCTTTTTTGAATTGCGCGATGGCACCATCGAAGTCACTCAAACCGTCGAGCACGATGCCTAGGTCCATGTAGGCCAGCTCGTAGTCGGGCTTGTTGCGAATCGCTTCCTCGATTTCCGATTTGGCAGCGTCGAAGTTCCGTAAGTTGCGCAGGGCCAGGCCGCCGTTGAGATGGGCCACCGGATTGTCCGGATTCCGCGCGAGCGCCGCTTCGGCTTGCCGCAGTGCTTCTTCGGAATCTCCCAAGTTGTAGTAGGTGAGGCTGAGCCGGGTGTGAACCTCTGGGAAGTCAGGATCCTGGCGCAGTATTTCGGCATACGCCTGCCCGGCCTCTTCCCAACGCGCCTGGTCGATCAAGATCAAGCCCATCACGAAACCGGTTTCCGACTTTCCCGAATCACTCGCGACCGAGGCAGTCAATTCGTTAGCCGCATCATTGTACTGGCCAGCGCTGATCATTTTTCCAGCCTTGCTGAGGTGCTGAAGCAGATCAGCATCCGCAGAGCTGTCCGGGCTATTGGCGGATTCGGCCTTGGCCGTATTCAGCGCATCGAAGACCTTCACGTCGGCCCCAGCAGCTTTCAGTAACGACTTGTAGGTTTCGTCAGGGGTGAAGTTCAGTCCATTGGAGCTGATTTCATAGATGATGTTTTCCGGTTGGACACCGCCAGCGACCAGGGCGAGGAGTTCACTTTTGCGGAGCGGCCGAGGGGTCGATTTTGACGGAGCAACGTAAAAGAAAACGCAGGTAAAAATAGCCAGAGAGGGCAGGGACAGACGCAACGTACGCTTTTTCAAGGGGCCTCCCGGTAGTGTGTATCGGTGAATTTGTGAGTGAATTATTTCCGCGCAAAGCGCTCGAAGTCGGCCATTTGCGAGGCCATTTCCTCGCGAGCGGCGTCGGAGGCGGAGCGAATGCCCTGGATGCGCAGCTTGAATTCGTCGGCGTTGGAGGCGCGCGCGAGAGCTTCATCGAGGGTGATGAGCTGCTTTGAGTACAGATCGAAGAGCGATTGATCGAACGTCTGCATGCCGTATTGGCTGGTACCGGCTGAGATGGCATCGTGAATCAAGCGCGTTTTATCGGCGTTGATGATGCAATCGCGGATGTAGCCCGTGGCGATCATGATTTCGACCGCAGGCACGCGGCCCTTGTCATCGGCGCGGCGCACCAGGCGCTGCGAAACGACGGCTTTCAACGTGGCGGCTAGCTGCAAGCGAATCTGTTTCTGTTCGGGAGGCGGGAAGACCGCGATAATACGCTGAATCGTTTCGGTGGCGTCGAGAGTGTGCAAGGTGGAAAGAACCAGGTGGCCGGTTTCCGCGGCCAGCAGCGCGGTGGAAATTGTTTCAAGGTCGCGCATTTCGCCGACCAGGATCACGTCGGGGTCCTGACGAAGAGCGGCGCGCAAGGCGGTGGAAAAGTTCGCGGTGTCCACCTCGACTTCGCGCTGATTGATGAAACTTTTCTTGTCGCGGTGCAGAAACTCGATGGGATCCTCGATCGTAATCAGATGGTCAGCGCGATTGGCGTTGATGCGGTCGATCATCGCCGCCAGCGTGGTGGACTTACCGGAGCCGGTAGTTCCGGTGACG
>DATKEV010000083.1:0-34505 GCA_035511855.1 Candidatus Udaeobacter sp. | reverse complement strand
TCTCGTCTATTCAGGCGAAACCCACGACCATGTTCGAGCACTCGAAGCCACTTGCTGGATGCTGCTCGGTCGCTATGGAATCGTCTTCCGTGAGCTTCTTACCCGCGAGACAATACTTCCCAAATGGCGCGAGCTGCTTATCACCCTGCGGCGCCTGGAAGATCGCGGTGAGGTTCGGGGTGGCCGATTCGTCAGCGGCTTTTTGGGTGAGCAGTTTGCTTTGCCTGTGGCCATTGAGTCTTTGCGAGCCATGCGCAATCAGCAGCCGTCCGGCGAAATCATTACTGTCTTTGCGGCGGATCCGCTGAATCTCGTTGGTATTGTCGTTCCTGGTGAGCGCGTCCCCGCCAATTCCGGGAGAGTTGTTGCCTTTCGCGATGGTGTCGCCGTCCAGCCGGACGAACGAGCGAACGTTATTCGATTGGCTGCCGGGGGTTTGAGATAATATCGCTCCCGCTTGGCCGCACTCTTGGCATCCGCCACACAGCGTGATCAAGTTCTCCGAGCAGTCAGGTCCGAGTTGCTTCGCGACCGGATGTGGTGGACCTGTAGGTTTTTTCGACGCCCCGCAATTCTGACAGCGTCTATGGTCTCTCGTGAGGACCTGCTTGCGGAGAGCCTTATACGCCGTCGGATCCAATCGAATCCGAGGTTGTTTTGGCCTCAGTCTCGACACGACAAGTTCATCATTTCAAGCAAGAACTGACTTTGCCGCTCATTGGCAATCGTTCAAAAATTCGGCGCAATGAGGATGCTGAGCACCGCTGAAGGTTTTGGTCAGAATGAGTGGTCTGTCTCGCAGGGCCCTCAGCGACTCTAGGCGGGTTGCAGCAGACCGCGTCCGAACAATCAGAAGCTGCCCGCGACAATTGTCTAAAAACTCGGTCTGGTGTAACCGTTTGGCTGGCTCGATTTTGTGACAGAATGGAGACCTCGCAGGAGAGCGGCGGAGCGGGTGCCGTGAAGATTCATCATTTTTCTGGGAAGGGGAGTTTCGCAGCAGTGCTGGCTGGCGCCGGAGTGTTGGCCACCGGCTGCGCCAGTGGGAATAGTGGCGGAGGAGTGGGGACGCTCACGATATCGCTGTCCACGAGCACGGTGGTCGCGGCACAGGACGGAACGCCAACGCAGCTTGGGGTCACCATTGGTGGGGCGAATCCAGGAAGCTCAGTGAACGTGACGGCGAGCAATTTGCCGAGTGGAGTCACTTCGCAATTTGTCCCGGCGTCCGGCGGATCGGGCGGGACTTTTTCTTTGACCGCCGCATCCACGACGCCGTCAGGAACTTACTCTGCGAATGTCGTAGTGACAGACGGGACCCGGACCGCGAGCCAGCCATTCGCGCTGGTGATTGCGATTGCCGCGTCAGTCGCGAACGCTGTCGATACAACCCTTGGTGTTGGCGGCAAATTGGAAGAATTCATGTCCACGTCGTTCCAGCCGTCAGAAGGGAGCTATCAATTCTTCCAGAATCACACGGCGACCGAGCCGGCACAGCTGAACAAACTTGGCCCGCAACATATTCGCCTGCAGGCGGTCAGCCACGGCGTACCCATGAAGGCAAACACGGGGTCCGCCGCGGACTGGGATTTCTCCGTCTTGGATGCCGTCGTGCCGCCGGTCCTAAGTGCAGCGGATAACAGTCCGGAGTTCCAGATCGCCGTGGCCCCGGGCTTTCTGAACGATCCCACGACGGGGCATTTCATTTTCAATTCTGCAAACGTGCAGGCTTTCGCCGATTACAGCGCGAACCTAGTCAAGTATTACAACAAGGGTGGCTTCACTTGGGGCGGAACTACCTTCGTTTCGCCCAGCTATCCGCAACACCCGATAACGTGGTGGGGTGTTTTCAATGAATACAACATCAACGGCTTGACAGCGAGCCAGTACATACAGCTCTACAACGCGGTTGTTCCCACGATGCTCAGCGTAGACAGCACGATCAAGTTTTCCGCGCTGGAACTTGCGGTGGCGGACCCCACTACGGACCTGCCGCCGTTCGTGGCCTCACCGGCGAATGGAGGAGTGAATGCGCAGGTGAATGTCGTCTCCACGCATTTCTATCCCACCTGTAACCAGCAGGACGTGGACGCGACGTTGTTTAGTCGCGTGCCGCAGCTGGTGCAATACATTAATTACGTTTACCAGCAGCTAGGAACGCGCACGGACCTGAAAAGCGTGCCGCTGTGGGTGACCGAAAGCAACGTGAACGCGGACTATGCCAATCCCGACGGAACGAGCAATTGCAATCCAACCGTGAAGTTCGTTTCCGATCCGCGAGGGACCAGCGCGTTCTTTGCGGCATTTCGGCCGTACGTGTTTTCGCAATTTGGCAAAGCGGCCAATCAAGCGCTGTATCACTGGGTCTATGCGGCAGATACGCAATACGGCGAAGTGGACTTCAACGCCGGAAGCACGTATCTGAGCTACTGGGTGGATTATTGGTTGGGGCAGATGTTTCCTTCCACGCCGACGTCACCAGGTCCTGACATCTTGCAATTGTCTGTGACCGAGACGTCGAGCACGGAAATTGTGGCCACGAGAAACAGCGATGGGTCGGTTGTGGTGATGGTCGCCGATCGGGCGGTACACGCGCCGGGTGACAATAACGGAGCGGGTGATCCACGCACGGTAATTGTGGATACGACCGCGTTGGGTACATTTTCTAGCGCGACTTCGCTGACGATCGACGCGAAGACGAGTGTGAGCAGTGGTCCTGTTCCCGTATCCCTCACACCTGGCCAAAAGGTATCTGTGACCCTCGGCGGATATGGGGTGACGTTCTTGAAATGGAAACCGTAAGGGCGATCGGAGCTGCAAGCCATTTTACTGGCGATGAATCGCCAGACCGCGATTACGGCGGGATCCCCGTCCGGCGTAACCCGTAGCAGGAACCCGTACGGATTCTTGACAAAATACGGATTGGCGGCGAACGCGAGGCCATTGCGGAAGTAGCAGGCTCGATCGGCAAGCTCTCCGGCCCGGAGCGTTGCTGTGGCCTCCGGATTCGTCGCCGTCATGTCCCCCTTCGCGAATTGCATGATGATGGACTTCGGGGGTGCCCCAGCCAGAGGTTCTCTCCTCTGATAGGACGCGAACGCTGCGGGAACCCCGGACATTTCCGCCCATCGCAGATTCCGGGAGACAAGAAGCACGATCCTGGAATCGGGAGGACTTTCTCACAGAGCTATTGCGCTGCGCAGTTCAATGGAGCACAGAAACCAGCGGCAGGCTAGCTCCGACCTTCTCTTCCCACCGACACACTTCAACCTCGCCAGATGGATACGATGTGACAGGGCTATTCCAGATGGCAATTAAGCTTGCAGACTGGTCCTGGCCCACGCAGAGCGTCTGCCCTCTTTGGCGGCTGACGAGCTAATTGAACACTATCGGCGGCTCGTCAAACTGACCAATCCTGAGATGGTCCCTTATCCGGCTGAGGCGCTCGTGAGGTCAAGCCGTCACCTGATTCGGCACGCCTCCCAATCCTTCTTTCTGCTATGGCCAGCAAGCCGGACTGGTTGTTAAACGCACAACACAAAGCATTTCACCCCGGCGGTCACAAAGCGGACTGGACTGCGCATCGCGACACCCGGGGAGTTCTTCCGGACCCTCTCCTCATTACTCCGCGCCACTTAGGACAGTCAGGCGTAGCAGCGGGTGACGGTCGTGAACGTTGGGAATGCTTACCTGTCCTGAGGGGGCGCAGCTAGAGGCTCCAACCTTTGCTCTGCTCAGTCAATGGTTCATGCAACTAAAGCAACGCGTTTTGCCCCCAGGGAGGATGGCCGCCGCTTCGTGCGTAAGGCGGCGAGGAGTTGCCGGGCGCGAGGTTCGTTGATCCGTGATCTCATCGCGATAGAATGTGTTTTGACTCATGTCCCATAAATATGGGAATATGGAGTCTATGAAAACTACTCTGGAAATTCCAGATATGATTTTCCGCCGCGCGAAGTCGAAGGCAGCGGCCCAGGGAGTACCTCTACGGCAGTTTGTTACCGAGGCCGTTGAGGATAAGTTGAAGTCTTCGCCCACATCTGGTCGGAGGCCGTGGATGAAACACGTAGGCAAACTCAAAGACCTGCACAAAGAAACGCAGCGAATTAACAGGGTGATCGAAGAGACGTTTGAAGCAGTTGATTCCGAAATGTGGGCTTCGGAGACAAGCGATTGATCCTCGACACAAACGCACTCTCCGCTGCCGCGGACGAGCATCCGGGCGTCACGCGCGCATTGGCCGGGGCTCAGCAGTTAGCGCTTCCAGTCGTGGTAATTGGGGAATATCGCTTCGGGATCGCACAATCGCGCTATCGGGCTCGGTATCGGCGGTGGTTGGATGGTCTCGTGGCTGACAGCAGAGTTCTCGACGTTGACGAACAGACTACGCATCATTATGCAGCTATCGGCGTCGAATTGCGACAAGCCGGAAAGCCGATTCCAACGAATGACCTTTGGATTGCGGCCCTGTGCCGCCAACACGGTCTTCCACTGTTGAGCCGGGATAGACACTTCGATGTGGTGTCTGGAGTGCGACGGCTCGATTGGTAAAACCTGCTTGCGTTCATCTTCTGTAGAACAAATTTGTAAGACAAGTCCCAAATTCTCGAAATTCAGGTATCCGGCGGCGCAGAGGACTCGAGACCGAGAAGCTGCGAATCTCAATGTGAGTCAAGCGGGCACGTTGTGTCGCTGGTTGAGACAGTTTCCGATGGCTGCGATGGTTGAAAGCGGACCGATCGCTAGTGCCTAGATGGATACAAAAAAAGTATGTTGAGGAAAACGGGCGAGATCGCGACATTGAAAGGAAAGAGGATGGAGACGCGCCGGCTGCGTCCCTGGGCACGCCAATTCCTGCGCTCAAGCGGCATCGCGGACAATGTGAATTTTGGCACAGGCCTTGCACTTCCGACTGCAGGTCCGCGCACGCGACGGTTGGCAAACAGGAATTATGGTGCACCGGCGGCGCAGGCGAGAACACGACGGCGGCCTGATAGGGACTGCCGAGAGTGGCTGCTCGCAGCCGCACGGATTGATTCCAACCACCGCCCACTCCCCCGAGGAAAGCCCTCAAAAGTGCGCCGCAGGTCGAGATGCTGTCGAAGCTGGCGAAGGTCGAGAAGTGGCGTTTGCGGATTGGCTTCCTGCCGATCCTCTTATCTGAAGCGATTCTAATCCTGGCCTTGATGATCTGGACGCCGATCGCTGGGGCGCAGGTTTCCAACCTTGAGCGGCAGGTGGGCGAGATTTCCGGGACGGTGCTTTCCGAGGTGGACAATCAGCCGGCAACCCAGGTGGCGGTGAGCTTGAAGTCGCATGCCAGCGGAATCTTCCGTAGCGTACTGACGGACTTTGCGGGGCATTTCGAGGTGCGAAGTCTTCCGCCGGGCAACTACGAGATCAACGTTGAAGAGGCGGGTTACGAGCCGACTCAAATTAGGGCACAACTCGAAGGCCACCCGGTGAAACTGGTGCTGAAGCTGAAGCCGTCTGTGCCGTCACAACCCGGCCAAGGCCGTTTTACCGTGTCCGTGCGGGAACTGAAGATGCCCGACAAGGCGCGCGGTGAGTACAAAAAGGGACTCGAAAGCATTGGAAAGAAAGACTGGCCGGGAAGCTTGAGCCACTTCAGGAAGGCTACCAAAGCGTTCCCGGAATATTATGAGGCGTATTATCACCTAGGACTGACGGAGACGAATCTGGGCCGCTTGGACGAAGCCATGCAGGCCTTTGAAAAGGCCGTCGATTTGAGCGGTGGCCGGTACGCGTGGGCAGATTTCGGGATCGGCTACGTCCTTTATTTGGAGGGTAAGGCCCGCGAGGCCGAGACGGTCCTCCGAAGAGGGTTGGAAGTGGACAATAATTCGCCCGATGGCCACGTGATTCTGGGGATGGCACTGCTGCGGTTGGACAACCCAGACGAGGCGGAAAAATGCGCGCGGGAGGCATTGCTGAGAAACCCCAACTTCGCGCAAGCCTATCTTGTGCTGGCCGATTCTTTTGCACGGAGACATAACTATCGCGAGCAGCTGGAAGCGCTGGAGAGTTATTTGAATTTGGAGCCCAGTGGAGCAGCGAGCGAACGCGCGCGGCAAGTGCGAGACGTGGTTCTAAAGCTTCTTGCCAATCCCCAACCTTCAAACTGAAGTTGCATCCCTCACGAATCCGCGGGCCTGGATTTCCCCGAATCATACCGAAAAACAAGATAGGCAGGGAGGCCGAGGAGTAGCAGAACAATGGCGATCGCAAGGTTCTTGAACTGTGAGGGATCGCGAAAAGCGAGAAAGACGGGATTGCCTACGATGGCCGCGGCGGCGAGAACGAAAAGCAGCGGCGTCCAAGGGTAACCGGGGACGCCGTAGCGCAGTCTGCGACCGGGAGAAGCGCGGCGAATGGGGAAGATGGCCGCGGCCCCGAGACCATAGAAAATCCAACCCACAAATACCACCCCGCCGATGAGCTCTGAGAATTTTCCTGCAAGAGTAAGCACGATCGACCAAACACCGAGCGCGAGGATGGCGGCTGCGGGAGTCTGAAATCGCGGATGGACTTCGGCGAGTTTTCCAAAGAATAATCTGTCGTTGGCCATGGCGTAGAAGACCCGCGGAGCGGTGAGGACTACGCTGTTGGTGGAGCTGAAAGTGGAGATGAGAATGGTGAACGCGACCAGTTTGCCGGCCCAGGAACCGAGCACGGCGCGGACGGCCGTGGCGGCGATGGCATCGCTGGCGGTGGCGGCGGCTGGTCCGAGAGCGACGAGGTAGGCGAGGACGGCCATGATGTACAGAGCCGCCAGGATGAGTGATCCCGCGAGAAACGCGCGCGGGAAATTTTTTTGCGGTTCGAGGACTTCGCCGGCGCTGTAGGTGCCGAACTGCCAGCCTTCGTAGGCCCAAAGAACCGCGATCATCGCGAGGCCGAAGTTCGAAAACAACTTAAAGCCCTGCTGCGTGGTGCCCATGGCGGAAGGCAAATCGCCACCGTGGTGGCCCATGGAAAACAGCACGGCGCTCAACAAAATGATAATGCCCGCCTTCGCGAGGGTGGTCCAGTTCTGGAGGTCGGCGCTCTTCCGCGTGCCCCAGACGTTGACCACGGTGACGACAACGATCATCGAGACGGCCACGACCGTCGAGGCAGTGGGCGAGAGCGGAATGATTTCCGCCAGGTAGCGGCTAAACGCGCGGGCCAGCGCGGCGATGGTGCCGCTGGCGATCACTAGGAAAAGGCACCAGCCGTACAAAAAAGCGGTGATGCGGCCGAAGCCGTCGCGAATGAAGCAGTAGAGACCGCCGGCTTCGGGATTGGCCGCGGCGAGCTCCGCGTAGGTGAGTGCGCCCAAGAGGGAAAGAATTCCGCCAACCAGCCACACCAGCAAAGAAAAACCGACCGAACCGTCGAGCTGGCCGAGAATCAGTCCGGGCGTCAGAAAAATGCCCGACCCGATGACGGAGCCGATAAAGAGCAGCAGGAGATCGCGCAGGCGGAGCGTGCGAAGAAGCGGTGGCATGGGACTCCTGCGACTGCTTTGAACGCAAAAGGATGGGAGGCATGATAACCGGACGAGCTAACAGGTCAATGGGAAGTTGGGGGAATGAAGATCGGTGCGGGCATGAACGAGACCAAGAATACCAGGAGCGCCAACAGCGCACCGAACCGGCGGTTCGAGTCGAGAGGCACCGGATCGTAGACCGGGCCAGCGCGGAGGAATCTCAGGCCGAGCAACAAGACACCCCAAATGTACCATCCATCCCAAAACTTTAGGAAGGCGAGACCGACCAGGAAGATCGGAAGGGCGATAGAGAAAAATTTATGCAGGCGCGGACTTATGGAACGAAGGATGTGGCCGCCGTCCAATTGCGCCGCGGGAAGCAGATTAAGGGAAGTGGCAAAGAGTCCGACCCAGGCGGCGCGCCCGATCGGGTGAAGGAGCAGAGTTGCTTGCGAAACGCCGGGATGAAACAAGCCGGAGAAAAGCCGAAGCAGGAGCGGCGCCCCGAAAATGATCTCGGCGCTGTGCGGATCGGCGAGGCCGGGAACGATTCGAGCGTGTAGGACGCCGAAAGCCAGGGCTGGCACGGCGAAAACAAAGCCTACCAATGGGCCTGAAGCGCCGACGTCGAAGAGGGCGCGAGCCGTTCGAATCGGCGAGCGGATGAGAATGAATGCGCCAAAGGTTCCGATCAGCGATGGGAAAGGAATGAAAAAAGGATAGCTGGAGCGAATATGATGGTGGCGGCAAGCGAAGAAATGCCCGAGCTCATGAGCGAGAAGGATTGTAAGTAACGTGAGAGCGAAAGGGAGACCCACAACTAGGCCCGCGGGATTCTTATAGAAGAGCTTGAAGGCACCAAAAAATTCGTCAATGGAACCGGCATTGTTTTGGGCATAGGCCATCGCGAACTGCGTGCCGGCAACCAGACAGGTGCAAAGGGTCAGGAAAAAAAGGACGCCGGCGAGGACCAGGGATTTGAGAGAAGGGCGGCGGAGCGCGGGAGCATTCTGAGGTTCGCCCGGACGGAGCGCTTGCCAGTCGATGTCGGCCGGGGTGGAGCGGAGCGAGTTTTCTGGAATTTGGGTGGACACGAAGTATTTAAAGCCGACAGGAAATCAGCACCCACCAGTACAGCACAGTCGCGAGGATTTGCGCCAGAGAAAGCGCGAAAAGGGAACTTTGCCCGGCCGAATCGGTCCAGAGCTTCGAGCCACGCAGTTAGGCCTCTTTCTTGGCTTCCTCGATGCCCTGAAGCTCCTTGCCGGGCTTGAAGCGGACGGCTTTGCCCGGCGGGATGCTGACTTCTTCGCCTGTGCGCGGGTTGCGGCCGATTCCGGTCTTGCGTGGCTTGACGCTGAAGACGCCGAAACGGCGGAGCTCAATGCGCTGGCTGCGGCCAAGAGCCTGCTTTAGAGATTCGAAGACGGTCTCGACGGCCTGCTCGGCCTTGGTACGGCTGATATTCGTCTGGGCGACCACCGCATTTACGATGTCCAACTTGATCACACAAGCCTCCGAGGATTCCGTGGGCAGATGCTAGAGGGTGCGGCGTGGGTTGTCAAGACGTGGGGGGTAATCTACACTGAACATCTTTTGAGCGCTCATTTGCGAATCGCTTTGATGCTGCAGGTCACGACGAATCAAATCAAGCTCAGAAACCGGGGAGGAATGGATGGCCGTTAAGCCCGACCGCTGGATCCGGAAGATGTCGCTGGAACACAAAATGATCGAACCGTTCACGGACCGGCAGGTGCGCGAGGGAGTGATCAGTTATGGAGTTTCGTCGTACGGCTACGATATCCGCGTAGCCGACGAGTTCCGGATTTTTACGAATGTGAATTCGACAATCGTCGATCCCAAGCATTTCGATCCTCGGTCGCTGGTCGACTATAGAGGCGATGTATGCATTATTCCGCCGAATTCCTTTGCCTTGGCGAGGTCGGTCGAATATTTCCGGATTCCGCGCAACGTGCTGACGGTGTGCGTGGGGAAGTCCACGTATGCACGCTGCGGAATCATCGTGAACGTGACACCCTTTGAACCGGAGTGGGAAGGGTTTGTGACTCTGGAAATCAGCAATACCACGCCGCTGCCGGCAAAAATTTACGCCAATGAAGGCCTATGCCAGGTGATTTTTTTTGAGTCCGACGAGCAGTGCGAAGTGAGCTATAAGGACAAGAAAGGTAAATATCAGGCGCAGAGCGGGATTGTCCTGCCGAGGCTGTAATACCTCTCGCTTGAGGTCCGGCGTTCGAGCAAGAGCAGGACTTGGCGCGGATGGGTTGTGAGAGGATTAACCGAGTTTCACGGTGGCGAGTGGATAGCCATGCTCGCGCCAAGCGCTTAGGCCGCCTTCCAAGGGGCGAATCTTAGTAATGCCTTTTCTCCTGAGGAGCAGCGCCACACGGGCGCTGGTAGCTTCGTTTGGTCAAGTACAGTAAAGGATCACTTCGCGGTCGCGGGGCAGCTGATCATTCTTCTCTTCGAGTTCTTTGGCGTCCATGCGAAAGGCGCCGGGAATGGTTTCGGGGTCGGCTTCGAAGTCCAGAGAATGGCGTAAATCCACGATGACGAGGTCTTCGCCGGAGTCAATTTTTTCCTTCAGTTCCTCGACGGTAATGCGTGAGATGCGCAACTCACGCAGAAAGCGCCGGCGCGCGACATATTTATAGGCGATGTAAGCAGCGAACACGCCTCCGAGAAGAACTAGCAGCCAGCCGCCCATCGAAGCCAAGTGCTCGGCAACGTGCTCGATTTCGCCGCTGAAGGCATAGCCGAGGCCAAGAAACGATCCGGCCCACAGAAGCGAACCGAAGGCGTCGAAGAGCAGAAAACGCAGCCAGCGCATGTGAAAGATGCCCGCGAGAGGGGCAGCGACCGTGCCTAGCCCGGGAATAAATTTCGCTACCAGAAGTGAACGCGCGCCCTGCTTCGAAAAAATACCTTCGGTGCGCCGGACGCAGGAGTCCGGCTCCAGCGATATCTTGCAGAGCAGTTGGAGGATCCGGATGCCCCTGCGGCGGCCCAACTGATACCAAATCGAATCGGCGGTCACGGCGGCGAGCATCGCGTAGATGAGCGAGGCAAAAAAACTCAGATGGCCGGTCCCGGCTAGCGCCCCCGCAGCCAGCAGGATCGGCATCGAAGGCAGAGGGATGCCCACCTGCTCGATGAAAACCCAGCCGAGGACAACCAGGTAGCCATGATGGAGAAGGAACTCGAGTGTGCGGTGCATGGGAGCCGGGTCGTGGACCTCCGATTATTTCGAAACGAAGGAAGCAGTATGCCCCCAGCGGCCCGCCATGACAAATTCGCTGAGGGGCTTGCGCGTCCGCGCAGCCAATTCTGGTTTTCGTAATTGCTCGGGAAGTGTCTCAGGGTCGCCGGGATAACCGATGGCAATCGCAGAAACCGGGTCCCAGCCCTCAGGAATGCCGAAAGCCTCGCGCGCTTTGTTATGGTGGAAGCCCGCCATCTGATGAACGACGAGGCCACGCGACGTCGCCTCCATGGTTAATTGAGCGTTTGCCGCCCCGAGATCGTGAAGAGCGACGGGGTTCGGCGCGCCATTGTGTTTAAAGGTCCGGCGCGCGACCGATATCGCTAGAACGGGGGCCTGTTTGGCCCACACGGCATTCATGTCCATCAAAACGCCGAGCATTTTCGAAAAGTTTTCTTTATCGTCCTTGGTGGCGACGACGTAGGACCACGGCTGATCGTTATAGCTGGAAGCGGCCCAGCGGGCCGCTTCGAAAAGACTGCGAAGCACATCGGGAGGCACAGGCTTATCAGAAAAGGCCCGCGGGCTCCAGCGCTTGACGATGAACTCATGAACTGGGTGATCTGTTGCTGCTTGCTTTTGCATTACTTCTTCCCTCTGCATTCCGCTCAAAAGTTGGATGAAGGGACAGCCCCGGGCGGTGCATCTACCCGGCCCGGCCATCCTCCGCGGGTGCTGAGTTGGAACTCTGTCAATCGCCGGATTTCGGCGCCTGCTTGACCAACTCGACGTCAATCACGATGGACACGTCGTCGCCAACCACCACGCCGCCGTTGTCCAAGGTCGCATTCCACTTCACACCGTAATCCTGACGATTAATCTTGGTGGAGGCGTTCGCGGCGACGCGCTGATTGCCCCAAGGATCCTTCATGGGCGCAGTGGGGCCATCCACGTCGAGGACGACTTCCTTGGTGGTGCCGCGGATGGTGAGATCGCCGGTGACCTTCAGCTTGCCGGGCGCGGTCTGCTCCACCTTCTTGGATTTGAAAGTGATCGAGGGAAAGTGAGCGACGTCGAAGAACTTATCGCTGCGCAGATCGTTGTCGCGGTCGGGCTGGCGGGTGTCCACGCTGGCGACGTCGATGGTCACGTCCACGATGGATTTGCTGATGTCCTGGTCATCGAGCGCAACGGTGCCCGTGACCTTGCTGAAAGCTCCGCGCACGGTTGAGATGGCCAGGTGGCGGACGGCAAACTGCGCGGAAGAATGCGCAGGATCGATTTGCCAGTTCGATGTGGCCGCGCTGGCAGGCAGCGAAACAACGGCTGCGAGGCTGGCGGCAATTGCGGTTCGCGAGAGATTGAGACCCATGTTTGTTTCTCCTTTTACCTTTGGATGATGGACTAGGAACTTGGCCCGAAAAGCTCGTTAATCCGGATCGGGGGCGCCGATTTCCTCCAGCAGCCCGGCGAGAGTTTTCAGCCGCGACGCGGAGACATGCCGGAACTGGCGTTTGTGAAGCTCACGTACGGGCTGGTCGAGAGTTTTCAGTAGCGCGAGGCCCTGGGACGTAACGCGTGTCTTAACCACGCGCCGGTCTTCCGTTTGACGCTCCCGGGTGATCAAACCACGTTTTTCCATGCGGTCGAGAAGACGAGTGATATCGGGGTCGTGGGAAATCATGCGGTCGCCGATAGCGCGACAGGCCAGACCTTCCGGCTCGGCACCGCGGAGGATACGAAGAACATTGTATTGCGCGCCGCTAAGCCCAGCAGGGCGCAGGACCTGTTCGGCCTGTTGACCCAGCGCGTCAGCGGTCTTCAGCAGCGCCACGAAAATCCGGCCCTCCAGGGAGACCGCGGCGGGCTTGCGGGGGCGTGACTTCATGGCCAGAGTATAGTCGTTATAACGACTATTGTCAAGAGGAAATTATCTCGATTCGAGGCATCGGGGCTACGGCTTGCGCAGCGGGCGCAGATGGATTTCACTGAGGAAACTTCCGGGGCGCTGCGTCACGATCGCTTCCACCGCGTGGGCCACGTCCTCGGCGAGGAGAGCCTTCGCGGGATCTTTCGGGCCGCGGCCGGAAAACTCCGTGTCGACGCTGCCGGGACAAATCACGCTGACGCGTATGCCGTGATCGCGAAGGTCTTCCGCCATCGAGCCCGAAAGGCCCATGAGGCCCCATTTCGACGCGCAATAGATGCCACCGCCCGCGAACGTGTTCTTGCCCGCCAGCGAACTGATATTGACGATGTGGCCTTTTCCCTGACGAATCATGGACGGGATAATCGCCCGGGACACCAGAAAAACGCTCTTGAGGTTGGTGTTCATTACCAGGTCCCAATCGGCTTCCGTTTTTTCGTGAGCCGGGCCAAAAAGACCTATCCCTGCGTTGTTGACGAGAATTGTTATGGGACCTAGGGCGGCCACTGTTTCGGCGACGAGTTCCGAGATTTCAGGAGTGCGGGTGACATCGGCAACTCGGGAGAATACGCGCACTCCCGATTTCTCCAGGCTGCCCTTGGTCTGGGCGAGGGCCTTTCGATCGCGCCCACAAATCGCCACGGAAGCACCCATTGACGCCAGCCGATGAGCAATGGCCCGGCCGATTCCGCGGCTCGCGCCGGTGATGAGGGCCACTTCTCCAGAAAGCGGCCGCTCTTCCTGGCTTTCGCTATTTGTTGTACTTATGCGGGCCATCAGAAATCTTCCTCGTCCGGGCCACTCTTTTTATGCGACACTCATCCTACCATTAGAGTTTTCCGCGGCACTTGGGATCCCCGGCCGCCGCGGATCGAGATGGAACAGAATCCGCCAGCTGCATGGACAGTAATCCTCAAGAATCGAGAGTAACTCCGGGAAACGTCCTTGCAGATGCAGGTCTGCTTTACCTATAATCCCAAGGTTTTACGAAATGAAGCGACAACCGGCAGAAGCACTCCGGGATCGACCGGAGGACGAAAATCAGGTATGCAAGTTGAGCGAGGAGAAATAGGAATGAACCGAACACCAAGGATAGCGGCGCTCGCGATTTTGGCAGTGCTTTGCCTGATTCTGGGGACGACCGCGAACGCGCAAGCCCCTGCCGCGGGACAGGACACCGGCGCAACGAAAGCGCCGCCTTACACCATGGCGGAGTACAACGCCTACAAGGCGTGTGAGGGAGAAGCCAATCCGGCACAGAAGGTGAAGTGTCTGGATGATTTCGTCTCGAAGTATCCGAATTCCGGGCTGCTCAATTTCGTTTACCAGAAGTATGAAGAGGGTTACGGACAGCTGAAGAATTACGCGAAGGTGATTGAGAATGCCGACAAGCTCGCCGCGATGGGCAGCAAGATCGATCCTGGCGTGCTGTTCAATGCCTACTACACCCACTGCGCGGCGTACAACGCCCTGATCAGCGACCCCGGCCCGGAGGGCAAGAAGGCCGCGACCGATCCGACTCTTGCCAAGGCTGCACAAGCGGCTGCGGCAGCGGCGTTGAAGAGCCTTGACGATGTGAAAAAGCCGGATGGAGTCACCGACGACGGTTGGAAGGACCAAGTGGCCAAATTCAAGATCTTCCTGAATGGCGTGGCTGCTCAATCGGCGATGACCGCGAAGGATTGTTCCGGGGCGGTCACGGCCTATAAGGCCGTGCTGGCATTGAACCCCGACGATGCCATCTCCAGCTACCGGCTAGGACTGGCCTACATGTGCCTAACCCCGCCGCAGCAGATGGATGCCTTCTGGTCGATTGCCCGGGCCGTTACCTCCAAGGGCGCGACCCAGGCGCAGGCCGGTAAAGTGAAAGACTATCTGCGCAAATTGATCGTCAACTATCAGGGAGGAACGGTTTGCGACAGTCTGAGCGATGCGGAGTTGAATGAACTCCTGCAACTCGCCAGCAGCTCGCCGGAGCGTCCCAGTAGCTATTCGATTCCCAGCGCGGCGGACCTTTCCGCTGCACAGAAGGACATGACGATTGCTTCGGTCATTACGGACCTCAAAGCAGGCGGGGGCAAAGGCAAACTGACGTGGTTTGCCTCCTGCGGCCTGGAGTTTCCCGAAGTGCCGGGCAAGGTGATCGAGGTCGTGCCGGGGACCGATTCTATCTTGTTGAAAATTGCGTTCGTCACCAGCGACGCGGAGTTCGATGCGGCCACCACACCGAACATGGACGTGAAGGTCGTGGGCCAGCCTGCCGCGGCACGCGTTGAAAAGGATAGCGCCATTCATTTCACCGGTACATTGGTGTCGTTCGATCCTGATCCCGCGTTCTTCCTGCACTGGGATAAAGCCAAGGTGAAGGAAGAAGACATTCCGAAAGAAAAAGAAAAGGCCCCGGCGAAGAAGCCGGTGCGGCGCCCGCCAGCAAAGAAGCCGTCCGGAAACTAAGGCGAAGCGCGTCGACGCCATGTCCATCCGAACAAAAACGGCTCTTCATCAAGACCGGGGGCCGTTTTTAGCTTATGGGGATACTTCGACCGGTGGTCAGCGAGCGCGACGGCGATGGCCGTTCGAGTCGAGCTTATACTCCCCAATCTTTCGACTCAGCGTATTGCGGTGAATACCTAGAACTTCCGCGGTGCGGGACTGGTTTCCGTTTTCGCGATCCAGCACCCGCTTGATGAAACGCTTCTCGAATTCGCCGACCGCTTCATCGAACAGAATTCCGCGCTCCACCATTTGGTTGACGAGCCCTTCCAGTTGATCTTTCACGATGGCACGCTCCGTCAGGAAAATTGCTGGGTGGGGCCGGTTTGCTAGTCCAACTCGTGCCCGGCCAGGATGCGAAACGCCTCCCGGTACTTGGCACGCGTGACAGCCACGATCTCGGGAGGAAGCTCCGGGCCAGGCGGGGTTTTCGGCCAGTGGATTCGCTCGAGATAGTCGCGCACAAACTGTTTGTCAAAGGAGGCCTGTGGACCGCCCGGTCGGTAGAGAGCAGCAGACCAGAAGCGGGAGGAATCGGGCGTGAGGGCTTCGTCGATCCACACCAGTTGTCCATTGAGGAGACCAAATTCAAATTTCGTGTCGGCGAGGATTATGCCGCGCGGTTCGGCGCGCGCGGCGGCGCGGCCGTAGATTTCAAGGCTGACAGCGCGAACTTTTTCGACCAGTTCTTTGCCGATGAGCGCCGCGGCTTGCCCGAAGGAGATATTTTCGTCGTGGCCGGTGGCCGCTTTCGTGGCGGGCGTGAAGATGGGTTCAGGCAAGCGATCGGATTCCCGCAGACCGGCGGGCAGCGCGATGCCGCAGATTTCCCCAGTTGCGCGATAATCTTTCCAGCCGGAGCCCGAAACATAGCCACGGACCACGCACTCGACGGGGAGCGGCTGGGTCTTCTGAACGAGCATCGAGCGTCCCGCAAGATCGCCTTCGAACTTGTCGAAGGGCGCGGGGAATTCCGTGGCGCTGAGGACGTGATTGGGCAAGACGTCCTTTATTAAGTTGAACCAGAAGAGCGAGAGCTGCGTTAAGACTCGGCCCTTGTCGGGAATCGGCGTGGGTAGGATGACGTCGAAGGCCGAAAGCCGGTCGGTGGCGACGATCAATAACTTGTCGCCGAGATCGTAGATGTCGCGGACCTTTCCGCGAACGCTCGGCGTCAAACCGGCGAAATTGGTTTCGCTTATGGTTTTCATTCGAGGAGCAGAAGACACAGAAAAAATTCCCCCGACAAAGTGAAGGATATTCTAGCGCAGCGCAACGCGAAGGGAAAGGCAAGCCCGGTGGAAATCTGTGTGAAATATTTTTATGAAGGAGATAAGGAAATTGATGCCGGCCCATGGCGACTTCAACGCTTCATCGTGCCACGACTCCGCACGGGGAAGAAAATATGAATTAGGCCGCGGAGGCCGCGGCGGCCTGCCGCTTGGGAGTGGAAGGTTCGGATCCTTCCCAGCGCACGCTGACGAGTTTCGACACGCCGGGCTCCTGCATGGTGACGCCGTAGAGCACCGGCGCGATCTCCATGGTCTTGCGGTTGTGCGTCACGATAATGAACTGCGTCTGGCCGCTCATCTCGCCGATGAGCCGCGTGAAGCGCCCGACGTTGGCTTCATCAAGCGGAGCGTCCACTTCGTCGAGGATGCAGAACGGACTCGGCTGGTAGCGGAAGATGGCAATCAGCAGCGCCAGCGCGGTCATGGCCTTCTCGCCTCCGGAGAGCAGCAGCACGTTTTGCAAGCGTTTCCCCGGTGGGGAAGCGACGATGTCAATGCCCGCATCCCCCGAGCTGTCCGGTTCGGTCAAGCGCATCTCCGCCATGCCGCCGCCAAAGATGGCGTGGAATGCATCAGAGAAGCTTTTGTTGATGGCGTGGAAGGCGTGCTCGAATTTTTCCTTGGTGGCCAGATCAAGCTCGGCGATCACCTGCTGGGTGTCCGCAATCGACTGGAGCAAATCATCGCGCTCACGGGTGAGGAACGTAAAGCGCTGCTCGCATTCGTTGAATTCTTCGAGCGCCATCATGTTGACCGGGCCCATGGATTCGATGCGCTGCTTCATTTCGCGATAATTCGTTTCCGCGATGGCCAGCTCTTCGCCGGACATGAAGGCCTCCTCCGTGGCGATCAACTCCTCAGGCTGGGCGTTCACCTCGCTCATCGAAGTCTCGCGTAGGTGCTGGCGGTCAGAGTCGTTCTTGGCACGGGCAACTTCCGCATGGCCGCGCTGCTCGCGCAGCTCCTCGAGCGACTGGCGGCCCATGCGCAGATGGTCTTCCATTTGCGTAACGCGTGTGCGCGCTGAATCCCATTCTTGTTCGAGCTCCCGCTGGCGGACATCCAGGCGCAGCTTTTCGCCTCGTAATCCTTCGAGCTGCAGCGTCAGTTCTTCGCTCTGCTTGGCGAGAGCTGCGGTTTCGTCGCCGATGGAACTCACTTGCTGCTGGAGGGCGGTTTCGCGCCGCTCTAGTTCCGCGCGTTCCTCCCGCAGGCGCAACGCTAATGCTTCGGCGGCAGTCAATCGCTCGTTCCTCGCAGCCAGCTCGGCGCGCCCGCGGGCAAGCTCATTTTGTTCGCATTGCAGCGAACCGCGAAGCCGTACAAGCTCTTCAGCCAGGCGGGCGCTTTCCGTTTCGGCTTCGGCGCGGCTGACGGCAGCAGCGGCATGCTGATTCCTCGCGCGCTCGGCTCGAAAGCGCGCGTTTTCCACATCTTGACGGACGCGCGCCAGATCGTTCTGGCAAATCGTCAGCTCGAGGCCGAGTCGCGCAAGCTCGCCCTGCATCTGGCTGTGGCGATGGGTCGCGGAGATGACCTCACGTTCCGCTTCGCGCTCTTGCAACTGCATTTCTTCAAGCGACTGTTCTGCGCTTCGCAGTTCCGCCGCCGTAGTTTCTAGCGCGGCCTGTTTTCCCGCCATTTCATTTTCGAGATGGCGCACCTGGGCATCGAGCGCGCGCAGCTCGCGCTTCATCCCGAGCGGTCCCACGTCATCGGGGCGCCCGCCGGTTACCATGCGGCCTTGATAGCAGGTGCCGTCGGGCGTGACGAAGGCATACTGCGGATTTTCGCGCGACAGCTTCTCCGCCGCGGTCACGCTGTCCGTCAAATAGGCCGAACGAAGCCGCGGCAGGAATTGCTTGGCGGCGGCGCCGAGTGGATCACGAAAATCCACGAGGCGGTCGAGCCGGGAGATAACGCCGTCTTCCGCGCGGAAATTGACGATCGGCTCGTATTCCGACGAAGGCCGCAGATTCCGCAGCGAGTCCACGAAGAACGTCGCGCGCCCGCCGACTTCCTCGCGCAGCAGGGAAACGCCGGCGCGCGCGTGGTCGTAGGTCTCCACGACAACGTACTCCAGCTCGTCACGAAGGTACTGTTCGATGGCGGCCTCGTGCTGTTCCTCGACTTCCGCGTAGTCTGCGAGCACCCCAACGGCGCGGAAATCCCGCCCGCTTCCTCGCTCATGCGCGGCAAAAAGTTTCTGCACGGCGTCGGTGGTGTAGGCGCGGTCATTCATGATCTGTGTGAGCGTCACATGCCGCGCGCGAACGCCGGCAAGAGAGTCGCGCAGCGCATCGGCCATCTTTGCCGTGGCGTCGCGCTGTTCGCGCATAGCTGTGATTTTCGTCTGTAGCTCCGCGGCACCCTGTTTCAGCACCTTGCTCTTGCTGGAAGCCTCTTCGAAGTCGTAGGCGGCGCGCTCGGCATCGTCGCGGGCTTTCATCGAAGTTTCCAGTGTGTCGTGCTCGCTGGATTCTAGTTTTCTGAGCGCCTCGGTGCGGTGTATCAGTGCTTCCTCGGCTTGCTTTTGTTGGCCATGCAGTTGCAGCAAGCTCTCGCCCGCTTCCGAAGCGGAGCGGCGAAGCGCTTCGATCCGTGCTTCTGAATCGGCGATCTGCGTGGCGCGAGACCCGGCGCGGGCCGCCAGTTCCTCCACGCGAGCCGTGAGCAGGCCCGATTCTTCGCGCAAGAGCGTCACCGCCTGAATCTGCGAAGCCGTGCGCGATTCCCATTCTGCCGCTTGCGCCGTGGCCTGGGTCATTTCTGCGGTGACTTGTGCCTGGCGTCCAGCGAGTTCCTCAGCGCGCTGCAAGTTGAACGCAATGCGGTTCTCGCTGCGGTCGATCTCCAGCGCGGTAAGGTTCAAAACGTTCTGGTTCTGGCGGATGTCCGCGTCCAGCGCATAAATGCGCTGATTCAGACGGTCCTGCTCGCCTTCCTGCTGCTGGATGGCCCTCGCGCGCGCCGTTTCCGCGGCGTTCATCTCCTCCAATTGCCGGGCGATTCGTTCGGCTTCGGCATCCAGCTCGCGAGCTTTCCCGGCCAGCATCTGACGGACGATGGCGCGCATCTGGTCGCGAATCTCGGAGTAACGCCGCGCCTTGGCGGCCTGACGTTTCAAAGAGCCCAGTTGCTTCTCCACTTCGACGACGATGTCATGGACGCGCGCCAGATTCAGCTTCGACGATTCCAGTTTTGCTTCCGCAAGCCGCTTCTTGGTTTTGAATTTCGTGACGCCGGCGGCTTCTTCAATGATCGCTCGGCGCTCCATCGGTTTGGTCGAGAGAATCAGCCCAATGCGGCCTTGTTCAATGATGGCGTAAGAATCCGGGCCCAGGCCCACGCCCATGAACATTTCCTGAACGTCACGAAGTCGCGCGACCCGGCCGTTGATCAGGTATTCGCTCTGGCCGGAGCGGTACAACCGGCGGCTTACCACAACTTCGCCGGGCCTGGTGGCCAGGACGGGCTTGTCGGCGGACTTCTTTTTCCTCTTGAACTTGCTAGCGGGTTCCGCCGGCGACTCGATGGAGGTTTCAGCGGCTACTTCATTCGTTTCGGCGGCCTCTGCGGGGACAAGTGCGATGTCTTGGATTGCCTCGGCGGACTCTGTGCTCTCAATAACCGTTGCGCTGGCTTCCGTCTGATCCGTTGACACGCTTTCCATCACAAACCGCGCGGCTTCGGCCAGTTCGGGGTCTTCCATCGTGATCGAGACTTCGGCGAGGCCCAGCGGCGGGCGCTTGGTGGTGCCATTGAAAATGCAATCGGCCATGCGCTCGGCGCGCAGCGATTTGTGGCTTTGCTCGCCCAAAACCCACGAGATGGCGTCCACCACGTTTGACTTGCCGCAGCCGTTCGGCCCCACGATGCAGGTCGTGCCGGAGCCGCTAAACGTCACCACCGTGCGTTCGCAAAAAGACTTAAAGCCAAGGATTTCCACTTTTCGCAGCTTGAGCAAGATTTCCCCTTTTGTCGTCAGCTACTCCGCGCGTGGCACCAAGCAGCCAAAATCCAGCAATCGCGTTGGCCACCCGATCCAGGGCGCCGGGGCAAAAACACAGAGAAGGAGACGACGTTTCGTTCCTCGAGGGGAGGGGCTTTTACCGCTCAAGCCGGCAATCGTTTCGCCGGCGCACACAACGTTTGGCAGGTTCTCAGTCAGAGGCCCAGCCGCCTGGCGCAAGGATGGCGGTACGGGAAAACACAGTAACACGAACATTCACAGCTGTAAAGCGTCAGGCGGCAAATTGTGGCCAACCTGCAGCGTCACTAGCATGGAGGCTGCCGGGTGGCGCAGTTATTTCGTCGCTTTGGGTGTTGGCGGCACCTCTTTTAAGTGTTTGTCGTACCAGGCGAGGATGCGATTCAACCGGTCGAGCAAGTGTTTTTCTTCCTGGAGGCCGTGAGGCTCGCGCGGATAGACGACCAGTTCCGTCTCAACACCATAGCGTTTCAATCCCCGATAGAGTTCCTGGCTCTGGCCGAGAGGATCGATGGGGTCGGCGTCTCCTTGGAGAATCAGCATGGGCGTTTTGGCGTTTTTCAGATAGACAAAGGGCGAACTGTTCAGGAATCCGGTAATTTTCTCTGGCTCGTAAGGCACCCCATAGAACCATTCATCGTAGGATGGACCCTTCTCCGTGCCGTATTCGGAGATGAGATTTGACAGGCCGGCACCGGAAACTGCCGCCTTGAATCGCGTCGTTTGCGTGATGGCCCATTCGGCCATGTAGCCGCCGTAGGACCATCCTCCAATTGCCAGTCTCTCGGGATCCGCGATGCCGCGAGCGACAAGCTCATCGACGCCCGCCATCACGTCCCGATAATCTCCGCCGCCCCAGTCTCCGCGATTCATTGCAATGAATTTCTGGCCGTATCCGCTCGAGCCGCGAATATTGGGATAAAAAACCAGATAGCCGCGCGCCGCCAGGAGTTGGCCCCAGGTTTCGATGGAATCCTGCCAATTGCCCGTCGGACCGCCGTGAATCAAAGCGACCAGCGGCAGCTTGGACTTGCTGTCGCTGCCCAGCGGCTTCAGCAATGCGGCTTCGATTTCCAGCCCGTCGAACGATTTGTACCTGTAAAACTCCGGAACGCCGAGGGTGAACTGCTTCCAGGCATCATTCAAGTGCGAGATTTGTTTGGGTTCGCTCTTCTGATCCCAAAGCCAAATTTCTGGCGGCGTTGTCGAGCTTTGCCCCGCAAAAACCACCTCACCGGAATTGGAAACAGCGAGCGCGGCGGGATTTGTCGGGAATGTCAGAGGAGAATCCTTGAGCGCGCCCTCCGGGGTGAACGAGATGAACTTTGCCCGGAAGCCATCGTGCGCTACGGCGATGAGCCCACCGTCTTTGGTCCACCGGTAGTCGGAGATCGGGCGATCGACACTTGCTCCGGTGAGGTTTTTGACGACCTGATCGCCGTGGCGCGCCAGCAGGAGGTCGTGCGGCGTCGGGCCGTCTTCCCGGCAGCCGATGAATCCCATGCGCACGCCATCCGGCGCCATGCGGATGTCACTAAACGGGCCACGCGGGGCGAGGACTTGGGTAATCGAGTTGTCCGACAGCCGGAAGGAAAAAATGCGATTCGTTTCCTGGTCGGACTCCGGATGATCCGTAGCCTTGAGCATCAATCCCGTGCCGGAGGGATGCCATGCGGCTTCGTGAATCTCCCACTGGGGTTCTGTAAGAGCCTTGGCTTCGCCACTTGCCACGGTCAGGAGCCACAAGCGCGCATGCTTCTCATCTTTGTCGGCAACGCGGGCGTCATCCTTATCCTTTTCTTTTTTCTCTTCTGCCTCCGTTTTTGCATCCGGAGCGAGAAAGGAAATCTGCTTGGCGTCGGGAGACCACGCCAAACTTTGCACGCTGCGCTTTCCTTTGGTGAGCGCCGTTGCTTCGCCACCATCCGCGCGCATCATGTAGACCTGCTGCTCCTCATCGCGATTGGACAGGAAAGCGAGTTGCTTGCCATCGGGCGACCAGCGCGGCGAAAACTCGCTCTTCAGAGAGAATGTGAACTGTCGAATGGCGCCGGACTGCTTGTCGTACAGCCAGATATGGCGCGCGCGCTGCTCGCCTTTCGGCGGCTCCATAACCACGAACGCGACGCGGTTGCCGTCCGGAGAAAACTGCAGATCGGATATGCTGCGCAGATTCAGGGAAGCCTCGGGGGTCAGCAGTTTGGGCGCATCGGTCTTGATCGGCTCTTGCGCCCGGACTGACCCAACGAGCGCGCTTAGACCGAACAAGACCACAGTGGAGGAAAAGCGATGCATCGAGGTCTCCTTCTCGCCGCAAGAACCTAGGACTCTACCCGCGTCGTGAGCGAGGGTCAAATAGGACTAATCCAGTCGCATTGCCAGGAATTTCGTCCCTCTTCCCCGCGCTTGGACATTGCTAGGCTTCGAAAGCGTCGGCTACAATCTAGCGTTTCTTTGTGCCGAGGAAGAGACGATCTAGAGCCCATGGTTGAGATTCAGCTGCACAACACGCTAACCGGAAAAATCGAAAACTTTGTTCCGCAAAAGACGGGCGAAGTGCGCATGTACACGTGCGGGCCGACGGTCTACGACTACGCGCACATCGGCAACTATCGAACCTTCGTTTTTCAGGACATTCTTCGTCGGTTCTTGAAACTGCGTGGCTTCAAGCTCAATCACGTAATGAACCTGACGGACGTGGACGACCGCATCATCGCCAACGCCGCCGCAGCGGGAAAGAGCATTCGCGATTACACCGAAAAATTCGCACAAGCATTCTTCGACGATTGTAAGACGCTGAGCATCGAAGCCCCGGAACAATGGGTTCGCGCCACGGACCACATCGGCGACATGGTGCAGCTGATTCAGCGACTACAGGAGAAAACGTTTACATATCCGGGCGATGGCTCGATCTACTACCGCATCGCAAAATTCCCTGGCTACGGAAAACTCTCCAAGATTGATCTAACGGGCATTCAAGCTGGAGCGCGTGTTGACAACGATCGCTATGAAAAAGAAAGCGCGCGGGATTTTGCGCTTTGGAAAGCGCCAAAGCCCGGCGAGCATTTCTGGGAAACGCCGATCGGGCCGGGCCGCCCGGGCTGGCACATCGAGTGCTCCGCCATGGCCATGAAATATCTTGGTGCGACACTCGACATTCATACCGGTGGCATCGATCTGGCGTTTCCACATCACGAAAACGAAATCGCGCAAAGCGAGGCGGCCACCGGAAAGCTCTTCGCCCGCTACTGGCTGCATGCGGAGCACCTGCTCGTCGAAGGCGAGAAGATGTCCAAGTCGCTCGGCAACTTCTTCACGCTGCGCGATCTCTTCGCCAAGGGTTACAAGCCCTCGGCGCTGCGCTTTGCTCTGGCCAGCGTTCCTTACCGCAAGCAGCTCAACTTCACATTTGATGGCCTCCAGCAGGCCGCCAGTTCCGTCGAGCGTTTGCGCAACTTCGCGGACCGCCTGAAGGTCGGCAAGTTCCCCGCCGGGGAGCAACCGGGCATGGCCGCGCGCATCGCGAAAGCCGCCGGGGAACTCGACGCGGGCCTTTCTGATGACTTGAACACGGCGCGTGCGCTGGCGGCTGTTTTTGATTTGGTGCGCGAGGCGAATATCGCCATGGACAAAGGCGAATTCCGCCAGGGTGATGTCTCTGCGGTCCAGGAATTTCTCGCCACATTCGAGAAAGTCTTTGCCGTGCTCGAAGACAACGATGGTGAGAAACTTCGCGACCTTGGCTATGGAGGCGATCAAAGCGGCCCGAGTGACTCGGAGATCGATCGACTGGTCGCGGAACGCAACGCTGCCAAAAAAAGACGCGATTTCGCCACCGCCGACCGTATGCGCAAAGAACTGGCCGATCGTGGTATACTCATTGAGGACACAAAGGATGGAAGTGTCCGCTGGAAACGCAAGTGACCCTCAATCCCCAAACTCGGCTCCCGCATCTCCCGGGATTCTTCCCGCCGGCCGCCCAGCGGCCACAACTCTACGGCGTAGATTTAGCATAAATTCTTCCGATCCTGCAGGCCCTTTCCGGGATTCGTTCGTTTGCGCGCCTGCTCTTACGCCCGTAGTCTGGAGTTAACTCCAACCCTTGATTTCTTCTATGGAGGAAGAGATGCCAGCGACATTAGAAGCAAGAATACCCCGCCTCGTCACCGCCCTCCCCGGGCCAAAGGCGAAGCAAGTCATTGAAGCTGATAGAAAGTTCATGTCCCCGTCCCTGACCCGCGAATACCCGCTCGTAGCCAAAAAGGGCCACGGCGCGATCGTCGAGGACGTGGACGGGAACGCGTTTCTGGATTTTGCCGCGGGCATTGCCGTCTGTTCGACCGGGCACTGCCATCCCAAAGTCGTGGAGGCGATCCAGAAGCAGGCTGCGGAGTTGATTCATATTTCCGGCACGGACTTTTATCACCACCACCTGCCGCAGTTGGCCGAGCGGCTGGTAGCGACCATGCCCGGAAAAGATCACAAGAAAGTGTTCTTCGGCAATTCCGGTACGGAAGCCGTTGAAGGCGCAATCAAGCTTGCGCGCTATGCCACCAAGCGGGACAAGTTGATTGCCTTCTACGGGTGCTTCCATGGGCGGACGCTTGGATCGTTGTCGCTTACTGCGTCGAAGAACACGCAACGCAAACATTTTGGCGCGCTCCTCGGCGGTGTCGAGCACATTCCGTTTCCCTACGCCTACCGCTGCTCGCACGGCCACACGCCGGAAACCTGCGGCACGGAAATCCTCGAGCTCCTCGAACAGCAGATGTTCAAGCGGCTCTTCGCACCGGAAGAAATCGCGGCCATCATCATCGAGCCCATTCAAGGCGAAGGCGGGTTTGTTCCCGCGCCTGCATTTTTCTTGCAAGAATTGCAGCGCATTTGCAATCGCCACGGCATCATGCTGATCGTCGACGAAGTGCAGGCAGGGATGGGGCGCACCGGCAAATGGTGGTCTTACGAACATGCCGGTGTCGAGCCGGATATCCTATGCACCGCAAAGGGCATTGCTAGCGGCATGCCGCTCAGCGCTTTCATCGCCAAGGAAAGCGTGATGACCTGGAAGCCGGGATCCCACGGCAGCACCTACGGAGGAAATCCGGTTTGCATCGCTTCGGCGATGGCCACCATGGACCTCATCGAAGGCGGCTACATGGAAAACGCCCGTAAAATGGGAGAGTACATTTTCGGCCGGATTCAAGACTGGCCTCAGCGATTCAAAATCGTCGGCGACGTGCGCGGCAAGGGACTGATGATTGGCATCGAAATCGTGCGCGATCAGCAGACCAAGGAAAAGGCCGCCGGCTTGCGCGACGAGGTGATTCAGGGCGCATTCCACAAGGGCTTGTTGGTTCTCAGCGCGGGCGAGAATTCCATTCGCGTCTCGCCGCCCCTGCTGATTGACAAGGATCAGGCCGACTTCGCCATCAGCACCCTCGAAGACTGCTTCCGCGCGGCCGAAAAGAAAGCCTGACGAGATCGCCAGCCGGCCGGGCAGGCGCCAGTGGTACGATTGCACAAGGATGCGTTCAGCCTAGAAGTTTGAGAGCAAAAAGGGAAAGTTCTTAAGTCGGCCGTAGAAGCGGTACAATGAAAGTTTGCTAAATCCTCTCCACACAAGTGAGTAGAGGTACTTTCCAGGAGGAATGCTTTGCCGGAGTTGCGGAAAGACCCGATCACCGGCCGCTGGGTGATCATTTCAACGGAACGTGGAAAACGCCCCAACGATTTTCTGCGTGAAAGTGTCATCGCCAAGGATCCCAAGAATTGTCCCTTCTGCTTGGGAAATGAATCCAAGACGCCGCCGGAAATTCTTGTTTACGGCCGCAACGGCGGCGGAGCCAACACGCCAGGATGGAACATCCGGGTTGTCCCCAACAAATTCCCGGCGCTCGGCATCGAAGGCGACTTGGATCGTGAGGGCGAAGGTCTTTTCGACAAAATGAACGGCGTCGGCGCGCATGAGGTAATCATCGAATCGCCCGATCATGCTGCGACTCTCGCGACTCTGCCCGAGCGCTCGGTCGAAGACGTCTTTTGGGGATATCGCGACCGCATGCTCGACCTGAAGAATGACAAGCGCTTCCGGTACGTGCTGATCTTCAAGAATCATGGCGAAGCCGCAGGCGCAACTGTCGATCATCCTCACTCGCAGCTCATCGCCTTGCCCATCGTGCCGCGCCGCGTACGCGAAGAAGTGGACAGCTGCTGGCACTACTACGACGAAAAAGAACGCTGCATCTTCTGCGATATTATCCGTCAGGAGCGTGATACTGGCGAACGAGTCATTGGTGAAAACGAGCACTTCATTACCTTGGCGCCCTACGCTCCGCGCTTTCCGTTTGAAATGTGGCTATTGCCCAAGGCGCACGGCTCTTCGTACGAAAACAACCAGAGTTCCATGTACGCGAGCCTCGCCCGCATGATGAAAGACACGCTGATGCGGCTAGACGAAGTGCTGGACCGCCCGGCATTCAATTTCATGATTCACACCTCACCCATCGGCGAGGAAATCAACGATCATTATCACTGGCACATCGAAATTATTCCCAAGCTCACGAAAGTGGCTGGCTTTGAATGGGGCACCGGGTTTTACATCAACCCCACGCCGCCGGAAGAATCGGCGAGATTCCTGCGGGAAGCCAGAGTCGCGACGCCCGCTCCAGCGGTGAAAAACTAGCTCGCAATTCGCACCGCTCTCCGGCCGGTGGTCCGGATGGTTTCTGAAGATTTGCTATACTTAAATGTTTGGCGCGGTGCCCAAGTGGCCCGAGGGAGAGGTCTGCAAAACCTTTGGACTCAGCAGGGTAAGGGCTGCAAGTCGTTGATTATCCTGAGCGGCTCCACCGGTTTTACCGGCTCATTCGAGCGCTGCTCGTCCGATTTTGGCAGCAAGTGGCCCTTGGGCGCCTTTTTCGTTGAGCGTCTGACTTCTAACAAAGGAGGCAAAAATTCCAAATGCTTTGCTGAGCGTCGCTTACAGGCGCTCTCTCCGAAATCTCGCCCCCGGTTGTACCTTAGTTATACCGAATTCGCTGGGTTGCCTCCGCCACGAAGAATTCTGGGCGTCACGCCTCGTCTACTCACGGTGTACGCATCCCAGTCACGCCCGTGCGCTAATCTGTCAACATCCCACAACGCCGTTTGAAATCGACTCGTAGACTCACAGATTATTCGTCCATCGAATTTATAAGACCATAAGACTCGCGAGGACTATGAACTCAGATAACCGTTTGTTGCGCGGTCCGCTGTTCGTTGACTTAAGTGAAAAGACGACCTACCATCTCGTGCAACAGCGCTTCCCAAGAGGGGCGAACTCATTCGGTGAGTATCGAAGAGAACTTCCATGATCGGGCAGATCATTTCGCATTACCGCATCATCGAAAAGATCGGCGACGGAGGCATGGGCGTGGTTTGGGCGGCCGACGATACGCGGTTGGCCCGCCGTGTCGCGCTGAAATTTTTGCCCGACGAGCTCGAACAGGATCCTTTGGCGCTTGAGCGGCTGAGGCGCGAAGCGCAGGCCGCCTCTTCGCTGAACAATCCGCACATCTGCACGATCCATGACATTGACTCCGACCATGGGCGGCGCTTCATCGTCATGGAGTTCCTCGATGGCCAGACGCTCAGGCATCGCATGCTGAAATCGGCCTTCCAGATTCCCGAGATGGTCGAGTTCGCCAGTCAGATTGCCGACGCGCTCGAAGCCGCCCATGCGCAGGGGATCATGCACCGCGACATCAAGCCGGCCAACATTTTCATCACCGCGCGCGGCATGGTCAAGGTGCTGGATTTTGGTCTGGCCAAATTCACGCGTACTGGCCAACTACGCGTGGACAACGCACAGCGCTCCGTGGGCGCGCTGGCTAGCTCCACCGAAGAAGTTCTGACCGGTTCGGGGGTGGCCCTGGGCACGATGCCCTACATGTCTCCCGAGCAGGTCCGCGGCGACGATCTCGATGCGCGCACGGACCTGTTCAGTTTCGGAGCCGTGTTATATGAGATGGCCACCCGGCGCATGGCGTTCCAAGGAAACACGCCGGACAGCATCACGGATAAGATTCTGAACAGAGAACCTGTCTATCCCTCGCAGATCAATCCGGCGCTGCCTCCTGCGCTCGACGCCATCATCCGCAAAGCCCTCGAGAAACAGCGCAGCCTGCGATATCAGACCGCTTCGGACCTGCAGGCCGATTTGCAACGGCTGAAACGCGACATCGATTCAGGACAGCAAAAAGACTCTGACATCGTCCCGCCGATGCCCCGCGCCACCAAAGCCATCGACTCACTCGCCATCCTTCCGCTGGCCAACGAGACGCGCGAAACGGAGACGGACTATCTAAGCGACGGAATCACGGAGACTCTCATCAATAATCTCTCGCAGCTTCCAAAACTGCGTGTGCTGCCACGCAGCACCGTGTTTCGCTACAAAGGTCGCGAGATGGACCCCACGACGCTGAGCCGCGAGCTCGGCGTGCGCGCCGTTCTGACCGGCCGGGTAGTGCAGCGCGCCGACACGCTGACCATCAAAGTTGAGCTGGTGGATGTGGCCCGACAGGCGCATCTGTGGGGCGGAAACTTCAGCCGCAAACTCGATGATATTTTTGCCGTGCAGGAAGAGATCGCCCAGCAGATCTCCGAGCACATGCGCCTGCACCTGAGCCCCCAAGAGAAAAAGAAGCTTGCCGCACGAGATACGGGGAGCCCCGAGGCCTACCAAGCCTTCTTGCGGGCTCTCTACTTCTGGAACAAATGGACACCGACGAGTTCCTGGCGGGCGCTGGAGTATTGCCGCCTTGCAATTGAAAAAGACCCCGCCTATGCCCCCGCTCATGCGGTGATGGCAGACTGTTACACCTCTTTAGCAGTCTTTGGTGTACTACCTGCCAAGGAGGCGTTTCCGAAGGCGAAAGCCGCGGCTTCGAAAGCCATCGAGATGGGGCCTTCCCTTTCCGACGCGCATTTGGCGGTGGGATTAATCAGTTTGTACTTCGATTGGGATTGGGATAGCGCTGAGCGGCATTTCCGCCGCGCCGTCGATCTCAGTCCCCATTCGGCGCGCGCACATTACGGGCTCAGTCTCTGGCTCTTGGTGCAGCAAAGACAGCAAGAGGCCATTCGGGAAGCGGATTGTGCCCTGGAGCTGGATCCGCTGTCGCTGCCCATGAACTTCAACGTTGGATACCTAAACTACTTTGCTGGGAATAACGACCGGGCCATCGCGCAGTTTGAGAAAATTTTGGAGATGGATCCATCGTTCGTGCTGGCCAGCTTGATTTTGTGTCCGGCGTATCTGCGCAAAGGATTGCTGCCGGAGGCGCTTGCCACGGTCGAGAAGGCGCTCCCGCAGTCTAGGAATTGGTCCAGTCTGCGCGCCATGCTCGCCGTCGTACATGCCGGTTCCGGAAAAGCAAGCCTAGCGAAGGAAATCCTGGAAGAACTAAAAAAAGAGGGAGCATCGGTCCCGCTGCTTTCGTATTGGGCTGCGATTATCTCCAACGTGCTGCAGGAGAAGGAGCAGACGCTCGATTGGCTGGAAAAGGCCTGCGAAGAGCGCATCGGCTTGCTCGTTCTTCTCAAAGTCGCTTCAGGGTTCCGCAACCTGAGTCAGGAACCGCGGTACCAGGCAATCCTTACGCGCATCGGCATGCCATAATCATGTTAAGCAGTACGCCACGTCCCATATCGTGAACTGACGTGACAGTTTCTTTGCAGGCATGGGCGCAACCGCGCGGGGGGAGTATTTTCGGAGATGTAATAATGAAGATTTTTGGCTTTCACTTCACTCTCCTTCTTAGGCAGCACTTAGGAGGCCAGTGATGGTGCAGGATGTACTTGGCGCTCGATCTCGGAAACCTTTCCCGAACGTCGGGACACTTCTAGATCGTAGAAGTTCTGAAGATTGAGCCAAAACTCAGCGTTCGTGTGGAAGTATCGCGCCAGACGCAGGGCAGTCTCCGCCGTGATCCGGCGGCGTTCATGCACAATTTCCCCTACGCGGGTCGCAGGAACATGCAGTTCAAGCGCAAGCTTGTTGACTGTCAGGCCAAGCGGCTTCATGAAATCCTCACGGAGGATTTCACCGGGATGTACAGGAGGCATAAGCGTTTCGGTCTTGTTCATCTCTAGCTCCTTGCTAGTGATAGTCGACGATTTCCACGTCGTAACAATGGCTATCGCGCCAGACAAAGCAGATGCGCCATTGCTCATTGATTCGGATCGAGTGTTGTCCTTTCCGATCTCCGCGCAGCACCTCCAATTGGTTCCCTGGAGGCGAAGCCAAGACCCGCAATTCTGTCGCCGCGTGGAGTTGGAGCAACTTCCGCAAGGCAATGCGCTCGATGGCGCGGAAACGCTTGCTGTGATGATAGTGGAAAAGCTCCTCTGTTTCCTTCGAGCCAAAGCTCTGGATCACACGTCAAGGGTACTACGCACGACGTTGTACGTCAAACGTTCTGTAAGCGGGAGCCGCGATATTCATTTTTGCTTCCCTTATTATGGGTATCTCAGGTCAAATCCGGTTCGATCGGTCGAGCTGCTACCCGAACCAGTCAAACTCTGCCAGTACTCCCCAGCGACGGCCATGGCGCCCCTTAGGAAACCAAACGCCCGACAAATACGCAAACGCTCGCACTCGCCTGAACCCCGGAATTATGATGGTTTGCACGATGGCCGTTCGCAAGATCATTCATATAGATATGGACGCGTTTTATGCGTCCGTGGAGCAGCGGGACGATCCGCGACTGCGCGGCAAACCTGTTGTTGTGGCGTGGCGCGGGAATCGCTCCGTAGTGTGCGCGGCTTCGTATGAAGCGCGAAAGTTCGGCGTGCGCTCCGCCATGCCTGCAGTTCGTGCCGAACGCCTGTGCCCAAATGCAATCTTCCTGGCCCCGGACTTCCCGCGCTATCGCGCGGTCTCCAGCCAAGTGTGCGAAATCTTCAAACGCCACACCGACTTGATTGAGCCGTTGTCCCTCGACGAAGCCTATCTCGACGTTTCGGAGAACAAGACTGGCTTGCCTACCGCCACACAAGTGGCGCGGACGATTCGCGAACAAATCCGCTCAGAACTGAGCCTGACGGCATCGGCAGGCGTAGCGCCGAACAAATTCCTCGCGAAGATTGCTTCGGACTGGAAAAAACCGGATGGACTCTTTGTCATACAACCGGAAGAAGTAGATTCCTTTTTGTTGCCGCTGCCCGTGGACCGTCTACCCGGAGTAGGCAAAGTCACCGAAGAAAAACTGAAGCACCTTGAGATACAAACGGTTGCTGATCTCCGGCGAAAGGATTTGGCGACACTCGAAGCCCGCTTCGGCCGCTATGGCGTGCGTCTCTACGAGTTGGCTCGGGGAGTCGACAACAGCAAAGTAGTCCCTGACAGGCCAACACAATCCATATCCGCCGAGGACACCTTTGAGCAAGATGTCTTGCTGACCGAGATGGAGCCGATGATCCGAAAACTTGCGGAGCACACTTGGACCGCCTCGTGCAAGGAATCACGAATCGCGCGCACCGTTGTACTGAAACTGAAGACCAGCGAATTCAAGATTCTCACTCGCAGCCACACGCCAGGTTCTCCACCTTCTTCTTGCGAGGAACTGACGAATATCGCCCTGTCATTGCGGGAACGTGTCGGCCTCAGCCCACAGCAACGGTTTCGCCTCGTTGGCGTCGGCCTGAGCAACTTTTGCGAGCCTGAGGATGGGCCCCCTCAGTCGGCTCTTTTTACCTAACAACAAACCGGTGTACGCCAGTTCTCGGTTAGCCGCCAATCCGGCATTAACGACTGGAGCCCGCTAGCCTGAGGAGCCCTGAGCGGGTGTGGCTTGGGTCAGAGGCCAATGCAGCAAATGGTTAGTTTCGATGGCCAGCCGGCGCTCGCGTATTCGGACTTGGCAGCGCTGAGGATGGGGAAGGTAAGAACCTCGCGCCTGTCGCTCCAGCCAACCAAGTCTGTTGAATAATTCAACGCCGCGCAAGATTTTCCAGCGAAAGCAGGACGCAGGTTTGTTTGCGGACTTGGGCTGGGCAACGCTAAGTGCTTTCCTTTGAATCCGGCCGGGGCCACTGCGGGGCCAGGCGTGGTTTGGTGCGCTGGTTGCTCCATATGAGCCCTAGAACCGCGCGGGGCGCAGTTTGCAATGGAGCGCAAAAGGATCATGGGAAAGAAAGCAAAGCCGGTGAAAAAGGGAAAGAAGCTCAGGGCCGCCAAAAAGCTCGAAAAGAAGACCACGCTGAGGCAGCTAGAGTTATTAGGCCCCCGTTTCCCCTATCAATCTTAACATCAGGCCCCTCGCAACTAGCTCGTTGCCCAACACGAGATCCAAGCTATCGCCAGCACAATCTCGCCATGTTGAATTATTCAACAAAACGTTGACTAATTCAACGCGTTTCGCCCGGAACCCGGCTTAGCCGCAGCCTCTCGCGTCCATATCTACTTCAAAAGGCGTGACTTGCTGGCGCATTAGTTTTCCTTGGAAATTGGCGCATAATTTGCACGTACGGAGGGCAGACCGCCCGGGGGGCAATCTCAAAAAACTAGGAGAAATTCCAATGGCAGCCAAGAAACCCACAAAAAAGCCCAAGGGCCTCAAGAAGCCGAAGAAACTCGAGGCCAACAAGCCACTCATGAGATGGTGAAGTGGCACTACATAGGGCTGCCGCCAACGAAACGGCAGCCCTTCTTTCTGACCTGGCGAGGGGGAAACTCCCTGGGGCGGTTCACAGCAGTGCTGGGATTGAAGGTATGTTAGTGTCGTCCCAAAGGGCAAAACTCACAAAAGGAGAAAAGAGATGGCAGCCAAGAAAACCGTGAAAAAGACCAAGAGTCTAAGGAAGGCCAAGAAGCTCGAAGCGACCAAGCCGCTGCGGTATAAGCCGACGACAACGTAAATGGTAATTGAGTATCAGTAGTCTGACTGGTGCGCCCGGCACTCAAGGGCACAACCTATCATGGCCGAAAGGCACCAAGGCTAAGGGCTGCCGCCCCCGGCGTGGCGTTGTTGAAAAATTCGACGCCAGGGAATGTCCCAATTATGCGGCAGCCTGGGTACTGAGTACGCATCCTAAAGATTCTAAGCGATTTAAGAAGCACACCGCCCTAGGGGGACAATCTTGAGAGAGGAGAACTAACCTTCTTCAGGCGCTTAGTCGTTCTCTTTGCAGATGCACCCGCCACAGTTTAAGAAGAAATCGAAAGCCAAAATCAGTTTCACGGAATCAGACCCAGCGTTGTTTGAAATTGATGAGGCTAACAAGCGACTGCGCCTGCCGAAGTTGGGTTGGGTCAAGTGCCGCTTCAGCCGGCACATTGAGGGTAAGCCCAACAGTGTCACCGTGAACTGGAACGGCAGGCACTGGATGGTGTCGGTGCAGTCGAAAGTCGAGATGGCCGACCCGCAGCATCCTTCGGACACCATCGTTGCCGGGGATTTCGGCATTGTGCGCCGCGTGACCTTCTCGGACGGTGTGGTTGTCCCGCCGATTGATGTTTCCTGGGAAGAGCATCGAAAAAAGTTCTACCAGCGTGGGCTCCGCAATAAACGGAAATTCAGCCAGAGCTGGAAGAAAATCGTCAGTAAGATTTCCAAACTGGACCGTCGAATTGCAAATATCAGAAAGGATGAGACCCATAAGTTCACCAGCGCGTACCGTTATCGTGCTGGGGGATTTAGACATCAAGAGCATGTCGGCGTCAGCCGCCGGAAGCACGGAGAAACCGGGAAAGAGAGTCAAACAGAAGTCCGGGTTGAACGTGCCCTGCTTCGCCAAGGCTGGGGAGAACTGGGTCGTCAGTTAGAGTACAAACAACTCTGGCAAGGCGGCCTTGTGGAGTACCAGTCGGAAGCGTTCAGCAGCCAAGACTGCCCGAAATGCTCCTATCGCTCGCCACGAAATCGCAAGACACAAGATAGGTTTGCGTGTACCGATTGCGGTTTTTCAGTGCATGCGGATGAGGTAGCGGCAGCGAATCAATTAGCAAAATTCATCAGCAGTGATAAGGGTGTAGCCCTTCTGGCGTCGGGATATCGTGCGTCAGTCAATAGCCTGCAGAGTGGTCGGTCATGGGACTCCACAGCGAAGCA
>DATKEV010000082.1:0-112192 GCA_035511855.1 Candidatus Udaeobacter sp. | reverse complement strand
TCTCGAAGGGCTGCACCTGCGGCCGTCGACTACCGTGGAAGTGCTGAAGCGCGAGTACGACGAAACGATGACGCTGCGTTCCAACGGAAAGACCATGCACCTTGGCAAACCCGCCACGAGCCGCATCTGGGTCCGGCGCCTCAGTTTGTAGAACGCTGGGATTTTGACCCTCCCCCGTGTTTTTCATAGGTGTTGCATCTAAAGGACTTAAGGATTTATGTAAGCGGTTTAGAATCAACATTTGCGGGCATTTCTATAGGTGTTGATTCTAAATGGGTTAGGGGAGGGATGATTTCTCACCGGTCTCCCGACCGGGCCTCGACAGGATCGGGATCTCCGATCAGGACAGGTTGCGGCTGGCCACTTCGTGCTGAACGAATTCCATACGAGTCTTCCTTAGAGTTGAGTTTTGGGATTGCTGACGGAAAGAGCCGGCAGGGATGCCGGCGGTAAGAGTTAAAACAAAAAAGCTCCGCTGAAACCGGGGCGCAATTCTGACCAGGGACATTCTACCGCAATCTTTTAATTGACAGCAACACAATAATGATATAGACACTCACAATTCCGTCCTGTCGCCGCGCCCGAACGGGGGTAATTGGGGGAACTCCTCGCACGCTCCGGACCCAGTGGTTCCCCGGTCAGAGAGAAAACCATGAAGCCTGGTCATTCGCAGCAACTCGCCCGGCTTCCAGTAGTTCTCTTCGCCGCCGTCGCTCTTTGCTCGATGCCTCTTGTCGTTCGTGCACAGGAACAAAAACCATTGGTCTTCACCTTCAGCGGTCCCGTCCGAGGCTCGGTCACTTCCGCTGGCGTCCGTGAATTCCTGGGCATTCCTTACGCCGCGCCTCCAGTGGGCAATCTGCGCTGGCGTCCGCCAGTTCCTCACGCTCCGTGGTTCGCGCCGCTGGAGGCTACGCAGTTTGCCAACCACTGTCCGCAGCCGCCCTCGCCCTTCGGGATCGCGTCCGTCACGGAGGATTGTCTCTTCCTCAACGTATTCACTCCCGAGTCCGGCGATTTTTTCCACTCACACCCGGTGATGGTTTGGGTCCACGGCGGCGCCCTCGTCTTTGGCGAAAGCAATGACTACGACCCGACGGCGCTCGTTCGGGACGGGGTTATCGTCGTGACCATCAATTACCGTCTCGGCGCACTGGGCTTTCTCGCCCACCCCGCGTTTGCCGGGGAAAAGACGGATCCGGATCGCGACCGGGACAGCGATCCCAATTCCGCTGGTGATTATGGCCTCATGGATCAGCAACTCGGTCTGCGCTGGGTTCGCCACAACATCCGGTTCTTCGGCGGCGATCCGCGGAACGTGACCATCTTCGGCGAATCCGCGGGGGGCCTCAGCGTCTTCTCGCAGCTCGCCTCGCCTTCCTCGGAAGGACTCTTTCACAAGGCCATCGTGGAAAGCGGCGCCTATGCGCTGAACACACAGAGCCTTTTGGCCGCTAAAGCTGCCGGCACGGCGTTCGCTACAGCGGCCGGATGCAGCGCTCAGACGGCGGCTTGCCTGCGCGCGCTCCCGGTCACCACCATCCTGGCCAACGAAAATTTTGCCGGATATACGCCAAATATCGATGGAGAGTTCTTGCCTCTGTCTCTGGGCACCGCGCTCGCCACCGGCCAATTCCACCATGTACCGGTGATGCAGGGCAGCAATCACGATGAATGGCGGCTCTTCACGGCGCTCGATTTCGATCTCTCTCACGCGGGGCACATACCCAACAACGAGACCGCGTACGAAGCGGCCCTGGCCACGCTGGTCGGGCCGGCGGCCACGCTGGTCGCTGCACAGTATCCTCTGGGCAGTTTTCCTTCTGCGGATATTGCCTTCGCCGCGGCAGGTACGGATGTCGTTTTTGCCTGCCCGGCTTTGGGTGCCGACCTCTCGATGTCTCAGTTCGTCCCGCTCTCTGCGTACGAGTTCAGCGACAAGAACGCGCCGCAGGATTTTCTGCCTCCGGTTTCGTTCCCTTACGCCGCGGCCCACGGTTCCGAGCTTCAATATCTCTTCGCTTTGCCCGTCACTGTGCCGCGGCCGCCGCTCAGCGCCCAACAACTGCAGCTTTCCAGCGCCATGCAGCACTATTGGACCAACTTCGCCAAATTTGGAAACCCCAATGGTCCCGGCGAGCCCGCCTGGCAGGAATTCAACCCGACCGCCGGCAATTTCCAATCGCTGATTCCGCCAACGCCGGTGCAGGAAACCGATTTCGCCGCGTCACATCACTGCGCATTCTGGGCCGCCTTGCTTTCTGCCCAGTAGGAACGGTCTCATCGCCAAGTGCCGTGCCGCCAACTTGGCCAGATGCGTCTGGCCCCCGGAGGCTCATTCCACTCGTCCGGGAAGCGCGTTTACCAGGACTTGAGGCTGTCTGGCTGGTGCTAAAGCCAAGTTTCTCGCTGCTGGACGAAGCTCCCGACCTGAGAGTAGCATTTCGGGTATGCATTACGAATTTACGGAGTGGGAGCACGAACCGGAGCCTGAGGCATCATCTTCGCGCATAGGCGGTCCACCGCGAAAGGTCACGGGAATCGGGATACTCGACCCACCATTACCACCCAAGCGGCAAAGTCCGCTTCTGCCTCTTGCAGGGTCATTTCTTGCGCGAGTTTTTGCAGCGGTCATTCTGATTGGAATCATTGGTGTGATTCTTCTGCTGCTTCTGCCGCATCGCTGAAATTCACTTTTCCGTTAACGGCGTTTATCAGGCAAGTGGAACCTGCAGACTATATAATTGCGCTCTTATGAGCCACAACCGCGTCCCCATTCTCTTAATCGCTTCTATTGCAATCGTTGTGATGGCGGAAGGATGTTCCGCCAGCAACAAATACCACGGGTCAGATGCGGATCGAAACTCCCTAGAGAAGACAAGTGAGGCCATTCGGGCTGCTTTTGCTCGCGGCGATATAGCCACGATCATGGCCTATCATCATCCAGATGTAATCAAATCTCTCAGCTACGGGAATTACTTGATTGGCCGTGACGCCGTGCAGGCGGATGTGGCGGCAACGCTTCAGCGATTCCATCTGGAATGGAAGGAAAACCAGGTACGCAGTATTTTAATTCAAGGCGATACCGCCGTTGAGCTAACCGATTTCACCATCCAAGGCACTTCTAAAAACCGAGGTGATCCGTTCCATTTCAGAGGGCGCGCTATGATTGTCTACGTGCGCTACAAAAATAGTCCAACAGGCTGGGCGTCAATCCGCGAGATCATCCAACCTGCGACCTGAGTTGCCGGACAAGTCCACTTCTCCGGTAACCGCGTTAATCAGGACCTTGATTGTCTAGCGGGAGAGACAGCGCCAGATTGCCACACGCTCTACTGGCTGAATCCTGAAGTCGTGATTCCTTCCTCCATCAAGCCGATGTTGTCCACCATGCGAATGCGTCTGTCCAGGATTTTAAAGATTTCATTGATCTGCATTCTGCGCGGACTACTGCCGTAGTAGAGGATTGCGTAGGCGATCACAATGCCGCGTTCGGGATCGATGAGACCGATACGAACTTCGGTTGCTGGACCCCACGGCTTTGGCCCCAGATTGCTCTCATAACATCCCACGTCGCCGCTATTCTCGACGCCATTGCTTGCATTATGTGTGACTCGATTTCCACTGTGAAAACGGTCGCAGCGCGGATCGTAGTCCGCCTCAATCGGCTTGTGGTCTGTCAGCCCCTGAAAGTACGAAGTGATGATGCGTTCCAACTGCTCACGAGTCGCACGCTCTTCCGGTGGCACGATTGTGTTAAAGATGGGGTCGTAGGGAACGAGATTCTTCACGTTCACATCTGGGCGATCATCGAAGTTAATTTCGACTTCCGTGATTTTGCCGCCCGCTAACTTCAGCCGAGTGCCAATATAAACAACCTTCCCGCTGCTCGTATCAGCAGTTACGTGTTCGATTACATTGCCCTTAAGGGCATCCGCATACACAGCTTCCGACAGAATCTTTTTGACGTCGGACCACTTGCTGTTGGCTAGCCTGATGGCCTGTGCGTTTTCGCGAATTTGAGCGTTGGCAGCTAGAGGAACTTTTTCTGAGGTATGCGCCAACATATTTGCGTTGAACTGTTTTGCATGTTCCAAAAGGCAAGCTCGGTCGCAGGTCGATGCAGACGCGAGATTGGTAAGGGCAAACGAGCGGCCGATTATTAGACAGACCGCCAAAATTCCGCGTGTCATACATTTCCTCTTTCGGGCGAGAGAGTGAGAGTCTAGCTTCGGCTGTTTAATTTGCCAACGGCCCAACTCAACTCCTGGTAAGCTCGCCTTACCGGACAAGTTCCGTACCAGGAATTCACTTGTTAGCTTCAACGTGGCGCCTGCTGGATATTAACGCGGCTATCGAGACAACAATTATAATGAGCAGCCACGACGCTGGCGGGACAATCACGAATACGGGAACGGTCTTCGCCCCGAGTGACCCCAATGCAACATATCCGTAGATTGTCAACGAGCCCAGCGTAAGAACCAGCATCACGCCATAGAGCGTCGCTCGGGTAATGACCGACCAACCTTTCGAAGCGATGTTGGCGAATACGAGGGCCACGAATGGTGAGAGCACCCAAATCGCGAAAAGTGCCAGGAGGAGGCGCGGCGAATGCTTGCGCTGACCTGCATGGAGCATCAAACCGACAGAGCCCACGGCTCCAACTAACAGAGCGATTAGGGCTGCTGCGCGTAGAGCGCTAAGAAACCCAGCCTCGGGCTTTTCTTGGCCAACTGTGGAGGTCATCCCATCGCTACGATTGATGCTCATTGGCCTGTCCAGAAGCAAACTCTATTCTTCCTTGTTCCACAAGTCCCAAAAGAGTCTCACCGTTGCTGGCCCATGTCCGGCGTATAATGCCGCCTCCCGAATTATGCCGAATTGAGTCGCGTCGCCAACCCGATCTCCTCACAATAATTGCCTTTCGAGGCCAGCAATGCTTGAGTAAATCGGCATAATCCGCTCACTTTCCTGGGCCGAAACGACTTCACAGCGTCAAAGCCCGACAGTTCTCCAGCGGAAGCGGCTGTCGTTACTTGTCGCTTGCAGTTCCGGAGGGAGTTTCATAGCATTCGCGAATTGTCCCCATGTTGAAACGCAAAATGGAGGAGGTTCACGATGAGATTTATTTCAAAACCAACGGTAGGCACTATTCTGTGCATTTTAGGCCTTTGCTTTGTGCTCTTAGTCTCGCTATCCCATATGCTCCATGCACAGCAGCCCTCATCGAATCTGGTGCTTTACGACAACTTCGACGAGAGGTTCCTCAGTGCAGTCAAATGGTCCCCCTTTGGAGTATGCAACTTCACTGTGCTGGATTGTGTCCGAGCAATTCAGGACGATAGGCTGCGGTTGACAGTTCGTGTTTACGGTTCGACGAACTCAAATCAGGGCGACCAATATGGACCCTCCGAGTTACATTTCACCAATCCTGCACCAATCAGGAGCATCGCAACAGAGTTTACCGTCCGACGCGCGAGTGCCATGGCTTGTCCCCCTAACACCACTCTCTATAACTCGCATGCCCATACCATATTGCAGGGAACTTTCTTTAACAGCGGGAGCGGTAACCCGGCCGATGACGTGCAAGGGCTGTTGTTCTTTGACCATGATGTTTCTTCTGCCCAAGGCGTTCTCGATGTGATAGGGCTTATGTCCTCGCAGGGTCAATTTTTCGGAGGCGTTGGCCTTGGCACGATAAACGTGGGACAGGAAGTCATTGCACAGTTAAGTTGGGACCAACCCAATCATCAATTTGTTGCCAGTTGGACTGACGTAGTGACCGGTAAAGTGAGCCAGGCTCTTTTACCTTACACGATGCCAGACACGACGCCACCTGCGGCTCCCGATAAACTGATAGGTATCAGGACGTGGGTGCCAAATTGTATCGGGACACAGATGCTCGTTACGGACATGGATACCACAGTCGATAAGGTTTGGATCGGAAATTAACCGCGAATCCGCATTGAGCGAGTGTCAGCCCCGGGCTGGTAGTTTGGGCTTGCATTCAGAGTCCGGGGCTTACCAAGGGGCAGAGAAGTGAATGGGATTATGCCGACTTAATTAAGCAGCAGTGGGCGTGGAAAGACAGGATTGCATGGGAAATTGTGTTGATGACATGAGGGGATTCGGCATAATCCGAGACGCGGCATTATGCCGACGTCGGCATAATTCATAATGGTTGTTTGAGTAAGCGATCACTTTTAGGTTTCGTGCCACTAACGTCTGAAACAGTTCGACCCGGTTCGTCAGTTCCTCGTGGCGGTCAACGACAGTTTTGTCCCATGTTCTTGTTACTTTTTCGATTCCCTTGCGGTCTCCTAACCACAGCACGTATGCGAAGTCAGCAGTAATCAGGTCAAACTTTTCCTTCATCTCCCAAGGCCGGGGAACAAACGATGTGTCGGTTAGTGCCAAGGCGACGTTGTACTCCCGGAGCACGTCCGCGAATCTGCCGTCGAGCCAGGTCTTGTTTCGAATCTCGACTACAAATTTGTGATCGGCAGGAAGCTTCTTCAAGAAGGGAATCAGCACAGCGAGAAACCCATCTTGCTTCGGGAATCTCCAGCGGTCGAATGACGGAAACTGAAACACCATCGGGCCAAGCTTCGGCCCGAGAATATCCATCGTTCTCACGAACTCCTCGAATTCGGCATCGCAGTCCACCAGTGCTTTGTCGTGAGTAATGACCTGAGGGATTTTGACGCAGAAGATGAAGTCCTCGGGAGTCCGGGCGGACCAATTGTTGACCGTGCTCGCAGAAGGGCAACCGTAAAACGTCGAGTCCACTCCGACAGCGGCAAACCGAGTGGCATAGTTAGGAAAGAAAATCACGTGGCTTCATGCCGGGAGGGTAAAACTACCTTCCCAACCATTTGCGGTGAAAGCGGAAGTTCCGATGAGAATGCCGGGCAGAGAGTACGGGCGCTCGATCTTTGGCTGGCTCGTGGGTTCAGCCGTCTTCTCCATTTCGAAAAGGCTCGGTTGTCGAATCGGCTCGACTTTTGGACGCTTTGGGTTCACGGCTCGAAAAGGCTAACACCAACATCGTTTGGGTTGAAACTAATCCGTGCTTCCAGACATCCAATATAGAGTCTAAAGAGGAAGATGAGGTACGTTAAGATGAGCCTAGAGGCTTTACAGAAAGCGGATTTAAATGGATGGATTGCCTTCTCCGAGGATGAAGAGCACCTTATTGCTTACGGCGCGACCTACGACGAGGTAGTAGCGAACGCTGAAAAGCAAGGTGTGGCTAATCTCGTTGTTGTGAAAGTGCCAGAAACTTGGATTTATCGGGTGCGCCAGAGTTGACGTATCCATGTAAAGCCTGACCTGCCTACGGTTTACCTCGACAGCGAAACAGCCAGGTAGCTTACAATTTAATCGTGGAGAGGCTTTAACTTGGCGATTACTTTTTGGGCCTCTCCCGCGTCCACTTGCAGAAGCCTTCCACCGCTACGCCAGTTTCCCGTTAAATCACTAAATCACCATCTGCACGTATGTCGTTTCGCCAGTTTCGCCTGCCACTGTCTCGATCACCGTCGCGGGTTCGTTCTTGGCGCTGCACTGAAGTTGGTGTTTACCAGGCTCGGCGTGGACTGAAAACCAGCGACCATTGGTCAGGCGGTCCATTTGATGCGGTCACCGAGGATGGACTTAAGTTTCTGGTGCTAGAACCTTGCAAGGGTTTTCTCGAAACTTATTCTGTGGTCCTTAACTGGCCTGCGACCGTCAAGTAGCGCGTTGGAAAAGCGGCGCGCCATGTCCACGCGCCTTTCTCTACGGTACGGAAAACTGGGGCAGTGACGCTTCCCAACCTTCGGACATGGGCGCCCTGTTGCGTTTTCTGTCTCATCAAATCACCAGGTATTTGAGCTGATCTGTCGCGGTTTTTCGCGTCGGTCACCGGATTATGGACGGATTTGGACGGCAGTCGGCAAGAATAACCAATAATCGCAGCAACATAGCGGGAATCGCGGCTGGGTTCGATTCCCATCCCTCGCTCCATAGCTCAGTGACCTTACACGGCTAAGTTACCCGAATCGACCCTGTCGCCGCTTGGGATGGAAGTCCGTCAAGAATGTGCTGAATCAGTTAACGGAGGCTGGTACTTCGCTAGTACTACATGTCTAATATGGAACAGAAATGGACGACCCCTCTCGATAGCCTTTCTACGAATTAACGCCGACTACGCCCGAGGGACAGTTAGGCGGAAGGAGCTGCTTCCCTGGGCGATTTGCCGAGGGTGGCCATCTCTTCTCAATCTGAACTGATCCCCGATCGAGTGGCGCGCGCTTCTTCCCAGTACGTAGCTGAGCGCCGACACCTTCTCGTGCGAATCCTCTTTGTTCATCGTTTCGTGGCAGATGCGGAGCGCTGCCTGTATGAGCTCAAGAGGGTGCGATTGACGGCCGCCTCAGATATAGTTGTGACTCCCGAGCAGTTCGTCGAACGGCTCCGTTCGGAACACTTTGACCTGGTGGTGGCCGAACACCCCAGCCCTAATTGGCAAGAAACGCAGGCACTGGACGTTCTTCGCGAGATGAAGAAGGACATCCCCGTTATCTTTTTGGTGTATGACTGGAGGCGCGAAACTGCAGCGGAGTTGATTCTTAAAGGCGCCTCCGATTGCGTTGAAATGGCTAGGATTAGCCACCTGCCGGTGGCCGTCCATCGAGCCCTCGCTGAGAAAGCGTTGCGCGATCAACGCGATCGCGCCGAAAAGGAATTGCGGCACTCGCAAGCGCGCTACCGCGCGCTGGCAGGAAATCTAAGCTATGGAATTTGCCGCTGCAGTGTCGACGGCAAGTTTCAGGAAGTGAATGAAGCGATGTTGAGGATGCTCCACTATGAGTCAAGAGAGGAACTCCTGGCTTTAGACCTTCTGTGCGACATTATTCAAGACCCGGGACGACGGGCACAATTGCTGCGTCAATCGGGCGCGGATGCTCTCGTCGATCCCATCGAAATAGAATGGAAGCGGAAGGACCGTGCGACCGTCAAGGTCCGGCTCAGCGGCCGAGAAGTCGTCAGCGAACATGGAGAATTGGAAGCCTATGAGGTCATCGCCGAAGACGTCACCAGGCAGCGAGAATTGGAGGATCACCTCCGCCGGCAAGCAGCGAGCGATTCGCTGACTGGTCTGGCGAACTATCGCCGGCTCGTGGATGTGCTCGATTCGGAAATCAAGCGCAGCAAACGCACGAATCGGGAGTTCGCCATGCTGTTTTTTGATCTGGACGGATTGAAACGAATCAACGACCGCTACGGACATATGATCGGAAGCCAAGCGCTTTGCCGGCTGGCCGACGCTTTGTGCTCCTGTTGCCGGGATATTGATACGCCGGCGCGCTTCGGCGGAGACGAGTTTGCGGTTGTCTTACCGGAGACGAACGTAGCGGCGGCCAACCTGGTGGCACGGCGTATCTGTGAAAGCGTCGCTAACGACGGCAAAGAACCAAAGCTTTCCGTCAGCTTTGGTGTTGCAGTCTACCCCCCAAATGGTAATTCCATCGAAAGTCTATTGTGCCAGGCAGATTCGGAACTTTACTCGATGAAGAGAAAGAGAAGTGAGGCTACAGCGTCCAAACAAACTGCTGGGCGGTAAACTTGTTTTTGTCAGACCGGCGCGGCTTCAAACTGTAACGCAACCAATCAATCCGGGTCTTGCTTCAAAGCGCATGATTTCGCTAAAATAGATGGCAAGCGGTGATGTTATGCAACCAATCGCGAGTTCAAGCAAAACCTCCTCCAAAATAAAAATCAAGAAAAAGGGCGCTTTCGATGTCCGCGCCTTTCTCGGTTCTGCCGGAGTGGCGAGAAAAATTGTGCAGTATCGCAGATCAGAGAAAATCTACGGTCAAGGTGATCCCGCTACGAGTGTGATGTACATTCAAAATGGCGGAGTAAAGCTCTCCGTTGTCAATGAAATCGGCAAAGAGGCAGTCGTGGGGATGCTGGGGCCCGGCGACTTCTTTGGTGAGGGGTGCCTGGCAGGTCAGTGCATATGCATGGGGACGGCCACGGCGATTACACCGACGGCAGTATTGGTCATTGAAAAAAACGAGATGATGCGCGTGCTCCACACGGAACGCGCCCTCTCCGACACCTTCATGTCCTACATTCTTTCGCGGAACATCCGCATCGAGGAAGATTTGATCGATCAACTTTTTAACTCCAGCGAGAAGCGGCTGGCGCGGACTCTTTTGCTGCTCGCTCGCTACGGCAAGGAATCCCAGGAGCAAAAGATGATCCCCAAAGTATCTCAGGAGATGCTGGCCGAAATGATCGGTACAACACGAACCCGGGTCAACTTTTTCATGAATAAATTCAGGAAATTGGGCTTCATTCGTTACAATGGCGGCCTTCAGGTCCACAATTCCCTCCTGAGCGTCGTCCTGCACGAGTAACCACGACTTTCGCGCTGCAGGAAAGCAGAGGCACTAACCACTCAGAAGGGGAGAGAAGAGAGGTCGACATTGCCTCCGGAGAAAATGACGCCAAGTTTTGGCGTACCGCCCTCCGGGCGTTTCGGCAAATTCAGAGAAGCGACGACGCCGGGTTTCAGAAGCGGCGCAATGGCCACGGCGCTGGAAGGCTCGATGATGATTTTCATGCGCTCCCATACGAGACGCGCGGAGGGAATGATCTCCTCTTCGCTGACAAGCAGAATGCGATCAACGTTGCGGCGCAAAATCGCGAAAGTCCGCGGAGCGAGCGAAGCGCGCAAGCCGTCGGCGATCGTGTCGCTGGAATCCAGCGATTGCAAAGTGCCGGTTGCCAGCGAGCGATAGGCATCATCGGCGCGCTCGGGTTCGCAGCCGAAGATATGAATTTCCGGGCGAATGCCCTTTGCGCCCAGGCAGGTACCGCTCAGCAAACCGCCGCCACTGACTGGCGCAAAGACAGCGTCCAAATCGGCCACTTCTTCGAGCAGTTCTTTTGCGGCCGTGGCTTGCCCGGCGATGATGCGATCATCGTCGTAAGGATGGACGAGGTACGCTCCCGTTTCTGCTTGCACGCGGTCGCAGGTATCTTTCCGCGCGGAGATTTTCGGTTCGCAGAAAATGACTTTCCCGGCGTAGTTCTCGATAGCTTTGGCTTTTACAGCGGGCGCATTTTTCGGCATGACGATCCAGGCAGGCACGCCGCGCCATCCGGCGGCTCGAGCCACGGCGGCGCCGTGATTTCCACTCGACTGCGTGACGATGCCTTTAGCCGCTTGCTGATCGGAGAGCGAAAAGATGGCGTTGGTGGCGCCGCGGATTTTGAAGGAACCGGTCTTCTGGAAATTGTCGCACTTGAAGAAAAGACGCGCTCCAGTTAGAGCGTCGAGCGAGGAACAGGTGAGGACAGGAGTGCGATGAATGCGGGGCGCGATCCGCGCATGAGCCCCAAGAATCGTCTCCCACGTGGGCGGATGGTACGCGCTGATATTCATTTGTGAGACGATGCTCATTGTGCTCGCTTTCGAATGGAACTTTGCCCATTTTATAACGAGGATTCCTGCTGTTCGAAAGGGACATTATGGCACTCCCGACGCAGCAAAAATGAAAGGGAGAACAAAAAGCGGCCCGCGAGAAAGGGTACTGGTATTACTTACCCAGCCCACCTTTGGTACTTGACCATGCGCAAGTCTCTGGTACGCTAAAAACAGCCCTTCCCCTAATTGCGAGTAACCACTGACGAATCTGGTTCGCAGGGCGCGGGACACTATGAAAACTTCAGAGCGTCGCCAGCTAACCCGTTTCAGTATTCGTACTCCCCTGCGGTTCCGTGCCACCGGGGTAGCCGCGGACAAGACCGAGCATTTCACCGAAGCTCTGAATATCTCCCGTGGCGGTTTCTTTTTTGCGTCTTCGGCCCCCTTGCAGGTCGGGATGCCGATCGAGGCCACGCTACGCATGCCCACCGAGGTGACCGACGGCGGGCCACAGGAGACACGCTGCACGGCGCGGGTGGTGCATGTACGCAACCAGCCTTATGGGGATGGGCGGATTGGATTTGGAGCGGAGATTGAGAAATTCGAGGTCGTCAGCGTGCAAGAACGGTGGATGAGCTGACGGGCAGTTAGCAGTGATCTGTCTTCAGTGAACAATTAACCCAGACAACTGCAACAGCATTCGTGAAGAGGACCTACTTGTGGCGTGAGTCTGTCCAGGAAGTGCCGCTCGGGTTGAAGCTGAGACTCTTTGCTTCGCTCAGGATTACGCTCTCATGCTTCGTGCTGGACGCTAAGGTTTGGCCGGTGGCACGGTGAAGGTGGTTTTGGCGGTGCCGACGTTCTCGAAGCGATCGTAGGCGCGTACTGCCAGGGTATGCTCTCCGGGAGAAAGTGCGGGGAGGTTGAAGTCGTAGTGCTCGACGGGCAAGTCACTGATGCCGGTGCTGGGCGCGGCGAGGAGCCATTCGCCACCATCGACGCTGTATTGCGCGTGCTCGATGGCAGAGGAAGCATCGCGCGCCGTGAAGGATGCGGGAGGGCCACCACTCATTTTTCCGGAAGGCGCGTTGACTCGTAACTCTTCGATGACCGGCGGAGTGTTATCGACCTCGAAGCGCTCGCTCTCGCGCTCGGTCTTGAGGGCGGCAGCGTGAGGATTCGAAGGGGCGTCGCTGGCGGTTATTTTTAGATAGTAAGCGCCGTCCGCAAATGTGGTTGTGTCCCACGAATAGAATTTCTGCTCGAGATTCTCCTTCAGCAGTTTCCATTCACGTTCGTTTTCACCGCGAAAATAGACGGCGTAGCGGAGCTCATCGTCATTTTCGTCGTGCGCGGTCCAGACAACAGATTGATAGCCCTTTTGCAGTGTGCCCTGGGGCGGCGGCTCGAAATGCGAGGGAGTGCTGGACTGCGTGATGACCAGGCCGGTAGTGTTTGGCGCTGACGGCATTTTGAGAGTGACGGTGGCGGGCTGGCCCGAGCCCATGCCGGGCTGGCCCTGGGCACGAATGCCGGGCTCCTGGAGCGCGATGCCGTCGATGATGGGGGCGACGTTGCGAGGCTGGTAAGCGAGACTTACCCAGTCGATACCATCTCCCGGACGGCCGTCGTGAATGACGGCTTTCCACTGCGCGAATCGGGCGGAAGGCGCTTCCGTGGCGCTGCCGGACTTGGTGAAAGGGCCATACCAGCGGGACCATTCGCGATTGGGATCTTCGGTGTTGCCGGTGCGCAGAAACAATTCGAGGCGAGGTCCATTCGAATTGGCCGAAGATTTGGACGCGGGAGCGGGCGGGGGGCTCCACCAATCGAGGCGGCCCCAATGCGAGAAAAGTTGAGCGTCGAAGGAGCGCGATTCGTAGGATCCTTCCGCTTCGTATTCCGGGCCGACGGAGAAGACTTTACCGGGATTGGAGGTGCACAAGAAGATTTTGCCGGAGGAATTGCGCACAAGGCCGGTAATTTGCGCGGAACCTGATTTGGCGAGCTGTGCGAATACCCCGCGTCCATCAATGGCTAAAAGCGTGCCATTGTTTCCAGCGCCGGCGAGGAGACGGCCGTCGGAAGCGAGACCTAGGGCGTAGACGATATCCTCGCGAGAGGACCAAAGCTCCTCGGGGGCGCCGTCGGTGTTGATGCGATAGATGCTGCTGGTGAGAAGAGGAGGGAAAGCGACGAATGGCTGTTGAGGCTGCTGCGCCGGGCCGGCGCCGCTCATTCCGGCGGCGGTGATGGTGGTAGTTCCTTGAGGAGTGGCGATGACCGCATTCGGAGCCGGCGTGCCCGCGCGCGACTTTTCGCCTATCGCGGAGGCGTAGATCACGCCATCGGTGGAGACCGCAAGTGAAGTCACTTCCCGCTTTGCGGTTTCGTAAAGGACGAAGCCTTCGGCTTTGGGCGCGGAGGCATCCTTGGTGTCTTTGGAGGAAGTGTTCGAGGAAGTCCGTGATATGCGGAGGATGCGGCCGGTGGGCTCGGTGCCGGCGATGAGATTGCTTTTGGCGTCGAACGCAAGAACGCGGATGTGGGCTTCTTCGCTGGAATAAAAGAGCTCGCCCTTGCCTTCGGGTGAAATGGAGAAGACCTGCCCTTTATCGCCCGTGGCCACGTAAAGAGTGCCATCCGGAGCGAAGGCGAGATCCCAGATGTATTTTGTCTTGGGATCGAAGAATAAGGACTTTTCGCCGGAGGCGGAGACCTTGAAAACCTTGCCGTCGGGCGACGTTCCGACGTAAAGAGACCCTTTCGCATCGAAGGCGATGGCTTGGGCGGAGAGATCGGTGGAATCGAAGACCACGGTGGGTTTGCCGCTGGCGTCAAAGCGGAAGACTTTTGCGGGAGAGCCGCCTGCGGCGTACAGCGTGCCCGTGGAGTCCAGGCGGACAGCCCAGAGGTACGAGGCGTCGGCGTCGGCGAGGAGGCTGAATTTCGGAGCAATTTCGAGACGGCCGTCGCTGCGAACGGCCACGCCATGCGCGGTGCCCTTGAGAAATTCGTCGTAGGTGGACTGGCGCCAGCGGCGAGTATGCTCAGCGAAGAGTGGCAGGGAGGCGAGGAAGCAAAGAGCTAGAGACAGAGAAAGAGTGCGGCGACGGAAGAGGCCGGGCAGCGCAGTTTTATCCTGTCGATTTTGCGTAGGAGTCATCGGATTGGTCACCGGATTTGGAGATTGAGAGAAACTACGCCGGAGACTGGGCCTCCAAGCGGGATGGAAGCTTCACTGGCCAGGGATTCGCGCAAGACTTGCACGCCGCCGGGGGCAGGATGGCCATCAACAATGCTAATTTGAGACAAGGGGATGTTGGGCATTTCCTTGTCCTCCCAAAGTAGCGTCGGGGCGGGGACGAACAGTCCGACGTAGAGACGGTCGTTGCGGCGTTCGCGGTTCAGAAGCGTGATGAGCTGGTCCAGGCCGGCGGGGCCGCCGCCCGCACCGGGGAAGCCAAAACCCCGCGAGGAGCGATTGAGAATATCGCCGTCGCTCACGAGGATGCGGAGCGTAGTACCGCGCGCCGCCTGTTCGGGGACGCGGACGCTGGCTTCTTCGACGTGGGCAGCACCGCGATATGGACGAAGGAGCACGCGGACGCGAAGTGTTTCACCGGGAGCAGCTTCGCTTCTCTCGAGCCAGGCGCTCTCGATCGCAAAAGACCTCCGGCCGGGGACGCTTTCGACGCGGAGAGAGATGTGGTCAACCTTGGCGAGCTCGAAGCTGTTGGTGAACAGGCGCGTAAAAACACCCTGCATGGTGAGGGCGATGGGGAGCCCGTCGGGCGAGAGGGAATCACCGGGAGCGAAGGTGTTTTCGATTCTTACGGGTGAATGTCCCTGCAGCTGAATCTCGCCAGAAAAATGAAGTGTCGTACCCTCGCCGTAGAGCGAATTTTGGGTAAGACCGCTAAAGATCGTGATGGCGACAAGCAGCGGAGTGAACTTCGGGTGATTGATAAGTTCGAAATGAAGCTTTTTTTCCTTCATAGCGCCGCTGGAAGAATCGGATCCGGGAACGAGCAGGCTCAGATCAAGCGGAATCATGGGAGGAGCAGGGCCGAGTTTGCCAGTGACAGCGGTGAGATGATCGCCGGTAATCGTGCCGATGGCGCCGCCGACGTTTACGATTTTCGTCGAAGCGAGGTTGGAGGAGAGCGTGGTCACGACGCGGCTGCGGGCCATGGGAAGCGCGACGGTGCCGAGGCTCATAAGAGGGTGGCCGCACAGATAGACGCGATCGCCCTGCACTGCGGTGACAGTGCACGCGGAATTGATGGAGGCATCGCCCTGGACCAGAACCATGCCAGCCATGTCGCCCGGAACGAGATGCGCATCCTCGGGCCGCGCCGCCGCCGTGCCCCCTTGCGCCGCGACGAAGCCGTAACCCTGAAGCTGATTCGAGAATTGCTGAATCACTGACGTTGGAAAACCGGAGAATACCAGCGGAGTCTCAATCGGCTCGAGAGAGGAGCCGGGGGAGATGCCGGCCCGCATGTTGGAATCGGCGGGCAGAGAAAATTGTTGCGTGTTGACTTCCGCCGATGCGCTTTGCGAAGGAGGATTCAGCATATCGGCGATGGGGGTGACGCCGGCGATAGCCTCCTTGGTGAAAATTCCGAGTTTCAGGGAGAGCGCACCCGCAAGTTTGCCATCGAGATAGACAGGGCTGCCGCTCATGCCGGCGACTACGCCGGTGTGCTCGACTTTAGGGCCCTTGAGCTGGACCAGGATGATAGCTTGCTTGGGGCCAAGAAAATTCTCCAGCACACCGATGACTTCGAGGTCAAATTTCTCGATCTGGTCGCCTTCGAAGATGGTGTAGGCGTAGCCTTGCATGCCAGGACGGACCTGACTTAGGGGAAGAAGTTCGTCCGCCTGAGGGGCTGCCGCGAGACGAGCGGGGAGGCCTAGGGCAGCCGTGAGCGCGAGGAGGGCGCCAAGGATAAAGCGAAATGAATTTAACAGCTGAGACCGGCTCGTAACCATGAACCTCCCATAATACGCGGTGGGTTAGTGAGAAGCAATCGAACCCAGCGAAGACGATAAGTAAGAATCACTAGCCGGACGACCTGGGATGGCGCCGGATGTTGATTGAACTGGGCAAAGGATTTCGTTACTTCCTCAATCTCCAGCAACAAAACAGCCGTCCTCTCAGTCGTGGTGGCGCATGGCGAAGACTTTGTCAACGGAATCTTCGTATGGATAAACGTGGACCATCCAGCCGAAAATGACTGGCGAGAAGCGGCCGCCGGCGGCGTCGCAAGCTTGCTCGGTGGTGATGGAGCCGCGCAGGCCGAATTTGGTCCAATCGGCGTGGCGGCGCTGATCTTTGGCAGGCATGCAGAGATTGGTGTGGAGGTGCCACATGGCCATGCTCAGCGGGACGCGATCATTGAGCTGCTCTTCGGTGGCGCGCTTGGGCATGGTGTACATGGCGCCGACGAGTTCATAGCCGCCGCGAGTTTTCTTGTACAGGAGAGAGGTCGGGCGCGACGGATCAAACGTGAAGGCTTCGAGGAAGCCATTCCAGTAATTCGTGAAGTGATACTCGGGCTGCGGGAGATTGGGGAGAAAAACCTTGTAACCGTCATTCAGGGCGACGTGGTAATCCTTGTATTTTTCAATGCCGGAGCGAAGTTGCGCGACGATTTCGTCGGCGCGCTGGGAATCCTCCGGAGTTTGCGGACGCATCGCGGTCATGTGCATGTGCAGGCTGTGCGCGTCCATGTGTCCGGGAGTCATGTCGTGGACGGCGTGGGCTTCGTTGGCCTTGGCGTCGTCCATGTCCATTCCGGGCATGCGGCGGTGATCTATGGGCTGAGATTCCTGGTGTTGAGAGCCGGAAGATTGTGGCGGTTCCGGAGATGGCGCGGCGGGCGCGCGGTGGCCGGGAATGGCGGCCAGCAAGACACTCACCAGGAAAAGTGCGGCGAAAAGGACGCCTGCTTCGGCGATGTGTAAGAACGTACGGCGGGCGAACATGATCTTTCTCCTTCACCCATAATACGAAGATTCAGGCTGGAAAATTTCGGGGCGAAGTACAGGGAGTGCTTTGCAAAAAACTGGCCAGAAGGGCAGGAAGTACAGGATGTTAAGGAAGCAAGAGAGTTAAAGGAGGAAGAAAAGCGACCTACGAGCTGCGATTGCCGGTGGCAAGATGAAGACGCGCGACGTGGTAAGATTTTTGCGTGAAGAAGGAGACGATTCATCCGGCGAAGTATTTGACCGGCGGGGTGGAACTGCCGGGCGATAAATCCATTTCGCACCGGTATGCAATGCTGGCGGGACTCGCCGAAGGGACCAGCGAACTGCGGCATTTTTCCGCTGCGGCGGATTGCCAAAGCACTTTGGAATGCATGAGCGCGCTGGGCGCGGAAGTTAAGATTGAGAAGGATTTGGTGAAAGTCACCGGACGCGGGCCACGGGGACTGAAATCGAGCCGGCGGGCGCTGGATGCGGGAAATTCCGGGACGACTATGCGGCTGCTCGCGGGGATTCTTGCCGGGCAGGAATTTTCTTCGAAATTGACAGGAGATGAATCACTGCAAAAACGTCCCATGAAACGGGTTATCGCGCCCCTTCGTGAAATGGGCGCGGAGATTCGCGGGCGGGACGATAACTTCGCGCCCCTGGAAATTCGCGGGGCGAACCTCAAGGCCATCGATTTCAAGATGTCGATGGCCAGCGCGCAAGTGAAGTCGGCGGTGCTGCTGGCGGGATTGTTCGCGGAGGGCGAGACCAGCGTGACCGAGCCTGCCCGGACGCGCGACCACACGGAACTGGCGCTGGAAGAATTCGGAGCATCGATAGAGAAACACGGTCGCACCATAAAGGTGCACGGGCTGGGCCACGGAAACGGAAGCGGAAAGCTAGCGGCAAAATCGCTCGATGTGCCGGGAGATCTGTCTTCCGCGGTGTTTTTCATCGCGGCCGCGTCGCTCCTGCCGGATTCGAATATTTTGATTCACAATGTTGGGTTGAACCCGACGCGCACGGCCATTCTGGACCTCTTTGTATCGATGGGCGCCTCGATCCACGTGCTGGGGCTTAAGAGCACGCAGGGGGAGATCATCGGGGACCTTGCCGTGAAGGGCGCATCGTTAAAGGGCGGTGTGATCGCGGGAGAGCAAATTCCGCTGGTGATCGATGAATTGCCGATGCTGGCAGCGCTGGGACCGTTCACGGAAGAAGGAATTGAGATTAGCGATGCCGCGGAGTTGCGAGTGAAAGAGAGCGACCGGATTGCAGCGCTTGCGGAGAATTTGCGGCGCATGGGTGCGACGGTAGAAGAACGGCCCGACGGATTGAAAGTGGCGGGCCGGCGCGCGGGAAAACTGCGCGGCGCGGAGATTGAGCCACGCGGGGACCACCGGATTGCGATGGCGTTTGCGGTGGCTGGCCTGGCGGCCGAAAGCAATACCGTCATTCGCGACGCGGATTGCGCCGCCGTTTCCTTCCCCACATTTTTTCAGGAATTGAACCACTTGGCGGAACGCTAGGGTAAAGACCCGACACTGAAATCAAGTATCTTATCTCCCGCATTTTTATTTGCCGTTTACCTGCCCGGTGCCAATCTTGGCAGATCATGGACCTCGCAATTCCCAGCCTGGTCAAGGACTCCGGCCGTAGCTGGAAGCGCCCGAAGTACAAGGAATCTCAATTACGGGGGTGACATCATGAAGGTAAATCGCCGCGAATTGCTGAAGCATGCCGCGTTCATTTCGGGAGCCGCGTTGGTCGGCGTGTCGTGGCCCTCGACGAAGAATTTGTTTGCACAAGATGTTCTTCTGAACCTACCGAGCCCAGGGAGCTCGGGCATTGAACACATCGTCGTCGTAACAATGGAGAATCGGAGCTTCGATCATTTTCTCGGGTGGCTGCCAAATGCGGACGGCAAGCAAGCCGGATCGACGTACCTGGACAGTGCGGGCGTGAGCCACGTGACTCATTCGCTTTCAGGTGATTACGCCGGCTGCCCGCATCCGGATCCCGACCATTCCTACGGCGGCGCCCGCGTCGAGTATAACCAAGGCTTGATGGATGGCTTTCTCCGAGCGGGCAGCAACGATGTCTATTCCATTGGCTATTACGGCGAACAAGACATCCCGTTTTACGCAGCGCTGGCCCGGAACTACACCACCTGCGACCGGTATTTCGCATCGATCCTTGGCCCAACATTCCCGAACCGCCTGTTCCTGCACGCCGCGCAAACCGACCGCTTGACCAATAGCACCAACGTCAGTTCGCTGCCGACAATTTGGGACCGGTTGGCCAGTGCTGGAGTGAGCGCGACTTACTTCTATTCGAATGTCCCGTTCGTGGCCCTGTGGGGTGCGAAGTATCTCGGCATTTCGCGTTTGTACGGGGAATTTCTCGTGGCCGCCGCCACCGGGACGCTACCCGCAGTTTCCTTCATCGATCCGCGGTACACGGTTCTCGATGACGGCACGGGCAATGACGATCATCCCCACGCCGACATCCGTGAAGGAGATCTATTCCTTTATCAGACTTTCGAGGCCGTGGCCAAGGGACCAAAGTGGGCAAACACAGTGTTCATCGTAAACTTTGACGAATGGGGCGGCTTTTTCGAGCATGTCGCGCCGCCGCGGGCCACCGCTCCCAACCAGGTGGACCCCGATCTCGTGAACAGCAGAGCGTTGCTCGGATGTCGCGTGCCTACGGTCGTCGCGTCGCCGTTTAGCCGGGGGAATGCGTGTGATCCAAGGGTGAACGCAGTGGTGTTCGATCACACTTCCGTTATGAAGTTGATTGAGTGGCGTTGGGGGCTTGCGCCATTGACCGCGCGCGATGCGAGCAGCGACGTGGCTAACCTTGCGTACGCATTGAACTTCAAAGAGCCCGACGACTCAGTTCCGAACTTGCCCAAGCCGCAAGCGCCTCTCATTGCGGCCCCTTGCCTTGCAAATCTTGGTGGCGGAATCCTGAGCACCGGTTCGACAACGTCGGCTGCTACCGAATGGCAAGAACTCAGCAGTCAGGCAAAGGCACTCGGATTCACTGTGAATTGACGCGCTCGGGGCAACCAGGCGCCGCGGGAAATGAGGATTAAACAGGGAGGTCAGAGGGAGGAAACCATCGCGTTTCACCAACTCGGCTGACACGCTTGTACCCGCATGACCTTAGCGTAGGCCGGTTATTGAGTGGTGAAATTCAGTGCTCCTCGGAGTCGGGAACGGGCGGCGGGTTTTTGGGGCGCGGCGGTTTTGGCGGGACGGGGATTTCAGCGCTCGTTTTGTGCACAGAGATGGAGCCGTAGCTCGTTTTGAGCGTGATTTTCGGGCCGCGGCCGCGACCATAATTTCCTTCCAGATGGGAATCACCGGAATCGGTTGACGATTTCTTCAGGGAATCCGCGGAAAACTCGGAGTCGATGTCGCCGGAGTGGCAATCCCCGACGATGTTGAAGCTGGAAGATTCCGGCAGACTGAGCGTGATGCCTGCGGAAGAATTGTAGAGTTCCACGTCTTCTTTTGGTGGCGCCGAGAAACGCACTTCGACGTTGCCGTTGCGATTGTCGACCTTCACTTTGCCAGTGGCATTTTCAATGGAGACGTCGTAGGAATTCGTGCGCAGGGAAAGATTTCCCGGAGCGTCGGCGATTTCGAGATTGCCGGAGCTGGTTTCCATGTGGCCGGTGAGCTGCGTCAGCGTCAGATCGGTGCGCTGGGAGATAAAGCGGACGCCCTTGGCAATTTTGTCGGCGCGAATAGGGCCGTAAAACTCGCCGTCGATAGTCAGGCCGCCGGTGGCGGAAGAAACATTGATTTCGCCGCCGTGGCCGGCAATTTTCACGTTGCCCTTGGTGTCGGAAACTTTGATGTCGCCTTTGCGCGTCTCGATGGTGACGTCTCCAGCCGTGTCGCGAACCTCGATGTCGCCGTTGGTGGTGGTGATGGAAACCGGCTTGGCCATGTCGGAGACGGTAATGTCGCCCTTTTCGTTGCGGATGGTAAGCGATGAATTCTTCGGAACGGAGACGTCCAAATCCAGGCTGATGCGGGAATCGCCGGCGCCGGTGCCGGTGGGATGGATTTCGTAGCCGTCGCCGTTTTGTACGATTTCCGCGGAGACGGGATCCGCGAGCTTCTGGGCGTCGGTCTCACTCCAGCCTTTCGCGAATTTCTTTCCGGAGATGCGGACTTGAGAAGTGTCTGCCGAGCGGACACTGATGTCGCCGCGGCCGATGCGAATGGTGACGCGGGCGTCGGGAGGAACCGTCTTGGGTTCAACGTTCAGATCGAAAGGGAACTTGTCGCCGATTTCAGGGATTCCAATCTTGGGACCCTTTTCAATCACAATGTCGTGGATCACGACGATGCCCACTAGTGCGAATAGGCCAAGAACAAGAATAATTTCGCCGGGAGTGATGCGCGCGGCGGGGGAATTTCCAAAACGGGTCCCCGAAGTGCGTTCGTACAGCTTTACCGCACCCAAAATGATGAGGATGAGCGGCCACCAGTGCCAGAGGAGGCGGCCGATATCGTAGCCACGATAATTGTGCAGAAGCAGCAGCGCGCCAACGGAGATGAGAATCAGGCCGGAGAAGATTGAACTGCCGCGTGGGCGAAGATTCGCCATATTGAATTACTGTCCTTGCCCCTGACCGGCGAAAGGCGGTGGAGGCGCGCCGGGCGTCCCCGCGGGTGGCGCCGGCGGGATGGCGCCGGCGATGTGACCGTCCATCGGAGCGAGCGCAGCGGCCAGGCTGACAGCGCCAATGACAATCAGGACGACAGGATAGGTATTGCCGAAATCGAAGAAGCCGCCGCGCATTTCGCTGAGCAGAAAGAGCACGCCGATCGTGATGACAATCGCAGGTCCCATCAGGCTGCGGATGGTGCAGCGGGGGCAAGCGCAACGGATACGATCACTCATCGGAATTCATCCTCCCCAAAAGGGCCGCCTAGGGGCGGCCGCTGAGACGATTGCGAAACAGCAGAACACCCACAGCGATCAAGATCAGCGGCCACAACCGACCTATCCTGTAAAACGGAAACCAGCTGAAATTGTTCAGGAGAAAGAGCGCGCCCAAAGCAATGAGAATAATTGGGCCGATCGGACGATTCTTACTCCAGGACTCTATCGGATCCAGTGAGGTTTCGCCGGCAAGCTTCGCTCTCGCAGTGCGGTGGGCATCGAAGGCCATGTACAAAACAAATCCTGCCAGCAGAAGCGAGAGCACGACTTCGGCACTGTCGCCGATATCGCTGCTCAGCCCTACGATCATAGCGGCGAAAACGACGATGTGGATCAGAGCCTTGTTGTATTCACCGTTGTAGACGGCGCCAAGGCCGGGAATCAAGCCAAGGACAAAAGCAGCGCCAGGACTACTGCCGCGGCTCGTCTGCATGGGTGCCGGGGGGACAGGAGAAGTTGAGGGAGGGGCGACGTTCGCGGCACCCGCGGGGGGCGCTCCGGGAATGCCCATTATGCTGGCGAGGCAATCTTCACAATAGAGAACGTCGCGCACGGGGCGCACGCAAACCGAACACATGGCTTTGCCGCAATTGCGGCAGTATCCGACGGCGTCCGCATCGGAATGCGCAGCACACCTCATGGAATACTCCGCTCGCCCATCGAGCCACTCAAGATCGGAAATTCCGCGGCGAGGATTTCAAGATGACGTTCGATTCCATTGGCGCGATTCTGCTGCCTGGGCGACAAGGGGTTGGTGCCGTCGGTGCGGTCTCGCTTCTGATCGGGAGAAGATTTTGGAATGGTTCCCTCCGGTGTAGTCGGAATTTCATTGTCCTGGCGCAGGCGGGATTGGATTTCGTACACGACGCGCAGGTCACTGACGAACTTGGTGCCACGGGCGTAAACCCGATGCGCCTGACGATCGGCACTCCGATAGATAGATGCTGGAGCCAGGTCCGCGAGCTTGGGTTTTTTCCAAGAGAAGCCCGAGGCGCTAACGAGCACAAAGAGAGTGGCTGCCACGGAGACGACGCTGTAAATAAAACGGGGCGACTGGAGATTCCTCAGCCAGCGCTTCGCCTTGCGCCAGCTTTGCGGACCGAGGGTGGACGTCAGAACGGAATTGATGAGGAGCGGAGAGGGTTCCACCTGTTCCAGAGTGTGCAGCGTACCGAGTACGTGCGAAACACTGGCAACCAACGGGGTGCAGCGCTCGCAAGCATTCACGTGGTGATCGAAAGCGATTTGCTCGGCGGATTCCAGCAATCCGTCGAGGTAGTCGCTCAGGCGCGCTTCGGTTTGTTCGCAAGTCCAGTTCATGGCATGCTCCGCGCTCGCTTCGAAATTTCAAACCGCTTCATGCCGGCCGCACTCCCATTTGCTGAAGAATGCGGGCCAGCTCGATGCGTCCGCGATTGATTCTCGATTTCACGGTTCCTTCCGGAACTTCCAAAACTCTTTGAATCTCGCCGTATTCTAGTTGCTGCAGGTCACGCAAGATGACCGCCTCCCGCAACTCCGGCGACAACCGCGTCAAGGCCGACTGCACCTGGCTGCTCAGCTCGCCAAGCAGCGCCTGCTCATCGGGGCGGCGGCCGGCGGATTCCTTGTTTTCGACGACCGGCATGGCGTCATCCAGCGAATCAGTGATGCGATCCCTCTTCGTTCTACGATAATGGTCGATCAGCAGATTGCGCGTCACGCTGGTCATCCATGTGGCGAAACCGCCATGAGCCGAGCGATAGCTCGCCAGGGTACGGTAGATACGGAGGAACACATCCTGCGAGAGGTCCTCGGCTTCCGTCCGGTTGCCTGTGAACCTATAGCAAATGTTAAAGATGCGGCGCGTGTGGCGACGCACAAGTTGCTCCCAGGCCGACCCGTCGCCCTGGAGGCATTGCTGGACCAGTTGGGCATCCTGCTCCAACGTATCATCAGCCTCTAAACTAGCTACGGTGCAAGGCGTGTCTGCGAGCCGGCCTCTCTCTCAAAGGCCGTCGGGCAGTCCATCTTGGCCTGCCAAAGTATGGAACGTAAACTGCTAGCGAAAAGTTCCCCCAGATCAGGCTCTTCCTACCAACCGTTCTGCGGGGCATCTTACTCACCCAGTTGGTTAGATACAAGCACGCGAATGAAATGGTTACAAACCAGGGGAGAAGCCTTCAGGGAAGCCCAAGGCGCAGGTATAGTGCGCGATCACGTTGCGGTCTTGCTGGGAATCTCCGGACAAGCCCACGCGCGGCTTGACGCGAGTGGCGGCTCCCGTTAGGCTGACCCGCACATGAAATCATCGTCGAGGAAGCTTGTCGCTGGCCTGATCGCGTTGCTATTGCTGGGTTTTGTCTTCTACCAGTCCAGCGGTTTCATCCATCGTGCCAATTTCAGCGGTGAGAAATTGGTGCATGCCGTCCGGGGAGCAAACCCGTACTTGTTGCTGCTGTCGCTGGCAGCCATTTACTTGTGTTACGCGGTGCGGGCGCTGCGCTGGAAAGTGTTTCAAGCCAATCTTGGGCCGTCCCGCTTCTGGGAGATCTACAAACTGACGCTGGCGGGGTTCGCGGCCTTGTTTTTGTTGAGCCGAGTAGGGGAGCTGGTACGTCCCGTGCTGCTTGCTCGAAAAGAAAAGCTGCCGGTTGCGGACATGTTTGGAATATACGCCCTGGAGCGCGTATTCGATTTCGCGAGTATGGCAGTGATTGCCTCGATCGGACTGTTTCTCTTCAAGTCGAATGCGTACGTGGTTCAGGCGACGAGAACGACGGGCTCGGTGCTTTTTCTGGGTGTGCTCGGGGCCATCTCATTCCTGGTGTATTCACGACTGCATGGGACCGCACTGCTTGAACGACGACTGCAGGGGTGGTTGAAGGACGGCGGGTGGCGATCGAAACTCGCACGAATTCTGATCGGGTTTGTGCGTGGTGCGCAGATGATACGGACTTGGGGGCAACTGGCATTGGCAGTTGCCTATTCGAGCGCGCATTGGTTTTTGGTGCTGCTGATCTACCTCTGGGTTTCGCGCAGTTTAGGCGGGAGACTCGGGACTATTACGATGGCGGAGGCCACACTGGTAATGTCGTTCACGCTGGTGGGCTCGGTTTTTCAGTTGCCTGCTGTCGGCGGAGGCTCGCAGCTCGCCTCCATCCTTGCTTACACGACGATCGTTGGAGTAGAAAAAGAGCCTGCGACCGCGGCCGCGATCCTGCTGTACCTCATCACCTTCGCGGCTTGCGCCTTGGTCGGCGCGCCACTCTTGGCGCACGAAGGGCTTTCGCCAGGGAAATTGCGGGCGATGGCGGAGCACGAGAAGGAAGCAGCGTGCGAAGTTGTGGCCCGGCAAGGAGAATCTGCCCCGTGAAGTGTCCTTTTTGTGCGCACGTTGACGACAAAGTGATCGATTCGCGGGAAGGCCGCGTTGGTGACACCATCCGCCGCCGCCGCGAATGCCTGAAGTGCGGCCGGCGCTTCACAACCTACGAACGCATCGACGAAATTCCCTATATGGTGATCAAGAAGGATGGGCGGCGCGAACGCTTCGAACGGCAGAAAATCTTGCAGGGGCTGCTGAAGGCTTGCGAAAAGCGCCCGGTGGCCACGCCAAAGCTTGAAGGCATCGTAGATGAAATAGAAGGTGTGGTTCAGGAAGCGACGGAACGCGAGTTGACGACCGCCGAAATCGGCGAAATGATCATGCACCGGCTGAAGAAACTCGACAAAGTGGCGTACGTAAGATTCGCCTCGGTGTACATGGACTTCAAGGACGTGCAGGAGTTCATGAGCGAATTGAAGAACTTGCTCAAGGATCGCGCCAAGAAGTAATCCTTTTGCCTACTGAGGAGAGTCGGTGAAGAAAATACGCTGCGAACTGTCGGCGTTGGCCGTTTCCCATAATTGAATCGAACAGCGCCAAATAAGCTCTGGCTCACCGCGGCCAGACACCGGCAGTGAATGACTTAATCGTGTGGAAGCCCAGTTTTTCGTAGAGCTGCACGGCAGTGTGATTTTCTGAAGTCACAGTCAGTGTCAATTCCCGAAATTTCATCGAGCGAAGCGCCTCCGCTGAAGTTTGCATGAGCATGCGGCCGAGGCCGTGTCCCTGGTAGCCGGGCATGACGCAAATCTGCGTGGTGTGTCCCACGCCGGGAGACACTTCGCTGCTCAACACGGCAGCAATCAACTCATCACTCCCCGGTTGGTGCAGCACGAACGAGGCCCCGGGAACAAATTGGCCGCAGCCCGGCAACAAAATAATGTTCTTCAGAAATTTCAGCGCGCCGTTGCGGCTGCGGTACTGATCGTTGATCTCCCCATCGACATGGTTGGAATAGGCCAGGTAAATCAATTTCGCGCAAGGCTCGAAGTAGCGATCATTCCAGCGGGTGAGCCGCATGCCGTTCGAACTGCCGGCCTGTCCCTCGAGCATCTTGTGCAGGTCCAGAAGCATGAACTGGCGGACATACAGACGGAAACCTTGATCAAGGAGCGGTGAATCCACTGGCCCGCTGAAGGGCATCAGCTGGGCTTCGATCCGCGTCATGTGGGGAATGCCGCGCATGGAAAACAACATCTCTTCCAGCAGCCGCCGGCCGATAGTTTCTTGGGGAAATTTGGCCGAGACGTAGAGGCCGCCAATGAGCGCCTTCTGTTCTTCCAACACATAAAAGGAATACCCAGCCGCCGCGCCGTTCTCGAACGCCACGCAACCCGCAAGCGCATGAGCGTCGAGGAAGCGCTTGATCAACTCCAGCGCGCCGCGGTAATCCCAGTGGAGTTCGTCGCGCCAGTGGCGCGCTTCTTCTTCGAGAAGCGGCTCAATCTGGCGAACGGTGGTTTGTCGCAAGTCGACGATATTCATGAGTGGGTGGAGAGCCGCGCGACACCGGCCGCGCGTTCTGTCTATCATATCCGATTCGCATCAGAGTCAGCGCTGCGTAAGTCCACGACGGCGATACAGATGCGACACAACGCGGGACGGTTCCGCCGGGGGGCCGCGCGGGTATGCTACGATGCAAAACATCGCTTTGTATTGTGAGGTAGAAAAAGCGGCGTGCGCCGCCAGCCCCGTTACGCAGACGATGTATGCAGATCTTCAACGAACTACGCTACCCAACCCGCTGGTACACCAAACTCATTATGGCCTTGTTGGCGCTAGTCTTCTTCGCCGTCCTGGCTACCAGTTCGATCGCCGGCTTTCTGGTTTATCGCATCGTGAAGCCGCAGCGCACCAGCAGCGAAATTAATATGGCTAGCTTTCCCGGTCGCCCGGAGGTGATGGATTTCGAAGTGCCTGGGCTCGGCAAGAGGGAAGGATGGTTCTTCCCCGGCCTCCGCGGCGCGCCGACCATTCTTCTCCTGCACGGCTATGAATCGAGCCGCGGTGAATTGCTGACCCTGGTCTCCGCCTTGCAGGACCACCAATACAACGTCTTCATTTTTGATTTTGCCGCGCATGGCGCCAACGCGGGAATCACCACTTTTGGCTATCGCGAAGCGGATGAAACGCGCGCGGCCATCGATCTCCTAGCCGCCCGCAATGACGTGGACCCCGCGCGATTCGGACTATGGGGCTATAATCTTGGCGCTTATTCGGCGCTGCGCGAAGCCGAGAGCGACCGCCGCGTGCGCGCGCTGGTGCTGGACTCCGTCTACGATAAGCCCGAGCAAATGGTGAAAGTGGGCGTCGAGCGCAACGGCCTGGCGGGATTTCCGCTCATGGTGAGCTCGGCAGAAACGAGCTTTGAATGGCTGAATCACAAATACCGCGATGACCCGCCGCTCTCGGCGAAGCTGAAGAGCATCACGGGGGTGCCCACGCTCTTCATCCAAGCAATCGACGACCCGGAACTGGCGGCGATCACCCGGCTGATGTTCTTGAAAGCGCCCGAGCCGCGCGACCAAGCCGTCATTCCGCACGGCAATTTTGTGAATCTGGGCGACGAAGACAAGCGCGCCTATGAAAATCGCGTCGTCTCATTTTTCCTGCTGCGGCTTCCCGCCATCGGCATGCCCCTGCACTAGTCTGCCCCCGGGTCCTTACACACAACTGGTTGAGAAAACGTATCCAATTCCGTGACGAATACACAGTCCATCCCCCGGGTCCAATAGTCCCCCCCCATATTCTTAGTCCCAAACACCCAGCCTGGCTGCCGATGATCCGGAGACCACGGGGGTACCTCGTGCCGCATATAGAAATTCAGGCCGTACTGGTCACCGCGACTCAGCTTGAAGCTTGAGGTTCGATTCGGCGCAAAATCTGTCCAGTAGTTCCTTGCGGCTTCAACGTTGGAACGAACTGAAAGATTTTGAGCGCCAGCTTCTTTGAGAGCACGATGAATTGCCGTGAGGGAGAAGAGCGTGGTGATGAGCACAATCAAGAATGCAGCTTGCGTGCGGTTCCACAAAGCTAGAATTAGAGCGAAAAATCCCGCGAGCGCGCTGAGGGAGGCCCCGAGCAGTGGCGTCTGCTGTAACTGAAATCCAACACCAGCGGGATGTATCAGCTCGAAGTGCCAGAGCACGCCAGCAGGAACCATAAGCAACATCGAGACGGCTATGGCCACCCAGCGGGCAGAGGCCACAGATTGCTGAAATCCTAACGAGAGATTTCGAGCGGCGAGTGCTGTCAGCGGTGGCAACGCAGGGAGAATGTAACCAGGGAGTTTGGATCGCGAGAAGCTGAAGAATACAAGTGGGAGGAGCGCCCAAAATGCCAAAAGAAGTGATTTTGAATTTGCCCACCGGCTTTCACGAAAACTGTAAGCCGCGTGGCAAACCATACTAATAAGAAGCACGCTCCAAGGAAAAATCGCGATCAAGACGACCGGGATGTAATACCAAAAGGGCTGGACGTGCTGGAATTCCGGAGTAAGGAAGCGTTTGAAATTGTGCTCGATGATGAAGACGCGAAAAAAATCCGAATTGCGGCGGGTGCAAAGGATATACCAGGGAAGGGCAGTGAGGCAGAAAGACGCCACCGCGACGGGGTGCAACAGACGAAACGCGTCGCGCCAGCGCTTCGTGAAGAGCGCCCAGAAAAATATCGCCCCACCCGAAAGAATAATGGCGGCGGGGCCCTTCGCGAGAACTGCCAGCCCCAGGAAAAAACCGAAAAGGGCCAGTGCAAGCCACGGTGTCCGTGGGAGTATCGGGGTGTGCTCATTGCGGGTGAGGCCTAGAACGACCGCGGCGCATACCATCGCGATGGTGAGCATCCCGCTGAACGGCATGTCCGTCGCGGCTGCGTGGGAAAAACCGATCATGCCCACAGTGGTTGGAAGCAACAGCAACAGCCAACGAGCAGTCTCGGAGCCGTAAAGCTGCAGCGCCAACCAGGCCAACGCGGCCGTAGCGAGCAACGCCGAAAGGGCGCTCGGCAAGCGCGCCGCGGCCTCGCTCACGCCAAACCATTTGAACGCCAGCCCGGCGCTCCAATAGAGAAGCGGTGGCTTTTCGAACCAGGGTTTTCCGTAGAGACGCGGCGTCACCCAATCGCCGCTCTCCATCATGTCGCGTGCGATCCAGGCGTAGCGCGGCTCGTCCGGCCCGACGAAGCCGATGGCGCCCAGATGGCTGAAGTAGCAAACGTAGAGGGTCGCTGCGATGAGAACTGTCCAGGCGATTCTCGCGACGGCTGTAGTGGGCGGTTTCTCGATGATGGAAGTGGTTGGTTCGGGCACGGAAAGTTGAGTCTAACATCGAAACACTATCTTCAAACGATGGACCTCTTGCATACTGTCGCGCGGAGGTTGCTTCCCGCAAAATCGAATCGACGATGATCGAGTGGATCGAATATGCCTTTGTATGGGCCGTGGTGAAAGGAATGGGGAGTCTGCCGCACGCTCTCGCAAGGAGCATGGGGGCGGGACTCGCGAGGATTCTCTACGCGCTTTCTCCGAAATTGCGACGGACCGCTGAAGTGAATTTGCGTATTGCCTTTCCGGAGTGGGACGAAGTGCAGCGGGAAGCCGCACAGCGCGCGATGGTGCGGAATCTGGGATGGATGGGCGCGGAATTTGCTCGGTTCCCGAAATACTCGAAAGAAAACATCGAAGAGCTTGTTGTGATGGACGGCAACGAAAACTTCTTGGAAGGGCAGCGGCGCGGAAAAGGCGTCCTCTTTCTCACCGGACACATCGGCGCCTGGGAACTGTCGTCTTTTGCTCATGCCCTCTATGGCTACCCCCTGCATTACATGGCGCGCCGCATCGACAATCGCCGAATCGATGGTTTAGTGAATGGCTACAGGTGTTTGTCCGGGAATCACCCGATTTTCAAGAACGCATCGGCTCGCGTGATGCTCAAGGTCTTGAAACAAGCGGGAACCATCGGGATCCTAGCGGACCAGAACACCATGCCGCAAGAGGCGGCATTTGTGGATTTTTTCGGGAAAGCCGCCAGCACGACGACCGGCATTGCGCGAGTCGCCCTGCACACCGATGCGGCCGTTGTGCCGGTATACGTCGTCTGGGATGAGCGCCTGCGGAAATACCGATTGCGATTCGATCCGCCAGTGGGGCTGATTCGAACCGGGGATGTCGAGAGTGACGTCGTGGCGAACACCCAGAAGTTCGCGAAAATCATTGAAGGGATCATACGGAAGTATCCGTACCAATGGGTTTGGTTGCACGGCCGCTGGAACACCCGTCCAAAGGGCGAACCACCGGTCTACGATTTCTAGTGAGGGCTACGATGAAACGCACTGCCGCAGAACTGGCCGAAGCCATCGGAGCACGGGTGGAAGGCGACCGCGAATTCGAGATTTCCGGAGTCGCCGCTCCAGAAAGGGCCGGCTCGCATGACCTGATCTACGTGGAGGCCGCCAAGCATGCGGCGCGGGCGAACGGCTCGGCTTCTCGCTGCGTCGTCGCCGGGGAGGGAATTACGCTGGCAGGGAAGACCGTTCTTCGAAGCGCCCAACCCAAGGTGGCCTTCGCGAAAGCCGCGGCCCTCGTGCTCGGCCGTCCCCCGATTGCCGCGGGGATTCATCTCACAGCGATCGTGGCGCCGCTGGCGCGCCTAGCCGAGGGCGTGGGCATAGGCCCGTACGCGGTGATTGGCGAAGATGCGCACGTCAGCGCAGGCACACAGATCGGAGCGCATTGCGTGATCGGTGCCGGTTGCTGGGTCGGCGAGAATTGCCGGATTCATCCTCGAGTCACGCTGTACAGTGGAGTTCGAATTGGCCATCGCGTGGAAATTCATTCCGGAGCAGTGATCGGTGCTGACGGATTCGGATATGCACAAGGCGAAGGAAAACACTGGAAGTTTCCCCAGGCGGGTATTGTGGAGATTGGCGACGACGTGGAGATCGGCGCGAACACGACGATCGATCGCGGCTCGCTCGATGACACGCGCATCGCCGAGGGCGTAAAGCTGGACAATCTCGTGCATGTGGGGCACAACTGCAAGATCGGACCGAACAGCGTCATTGCCGCTCAAGCGGGTTTGTCCGGGTCATGCGTCTTTGGCAAGAACGTCGTCGTCGGCGGGCAAGCTGGCTTCGGAGAGCGCTGCAAGTTGGAAGATGGTGCGGTGATTGGCGGACAAAGCGGTGTGCTTGGCGGGAAAACGATACGTAGTGGGGATGCCGTTTGGGGAACGCCTGCGCGCTCGCTGGAAAAATTCAAGGAACAGTATGTCTGGTATGCGCGGCTACCCGAACTCGCGGTGCGCATCAAAGAATTAGAAGGGAAACTTGGCAGCAAGTGAAATAAATGCATCGGTTCGCTGGCGCGTGATCGTCGTCGGCGGGCACACCCGCGGCATTGGCAAGACACAATTGGTGTGCGACGTAATTGCTGCGTTCCGCCAGGCGAACTGGATCGCCGGGAAAATCACGCAATACGGTCACGGCGTCTGCGCCCAGAACGGCGAAAACTGCGATTGCGCGCCGGATGAACACGCGTGCGCCATCAACTGGGAAACACGATCCGATTCCGGAACGGACAGCGCGCGATTCCTGGCGGCCGGTGCGCGGCGCTCCTTCTGGCTCAGAACCAAGCAAGGATTTCTGGCCGAGGGATTGCCCCTTCTTCGAGGAGCATTGCAAGAGACGATACCGGATTTAAGCGGCGAATCCCGGCCGCTTATCGTGGAGAGCAATTCCTTGCTGCAATTTCTTAAACCGAGCCTATACTTTGCCGTTATTGATCCGGCCAAAGAGGATTTCAAGGACTCCGCCCGCGCTGCCCTCGACCGCGCCGATGCTCTGGTGTTGCGCGGTGCCGCCGATGCATCTCTGCGAACGGAGCCGGCTTGGATGAAGCTGCCCGCGCGGTTGCTTCGCGAAAAGCCGTCCGTCTCCCAGGCCGAAGGCGAACCCCTCCCTGAACCTTTGCATGTGTTGGTGCAGCGGGTTCTGGCGGGCCCTGCGACCGTTTCCCTTTGACAACGCAGCGTTAACGTAAGCGCATCTTAACCGTTGACCAGTTGCAGCAAGGGGGCGATAATTTAGTAGTACTCGTGTTACTCGAGCTCTAAACGCTGATGGCTTTTTCCGGCAACTGACACGGAACACGGCAGTTATGTTGGAGATTGCCGCGCACCCGGCACGCCGTGCTGTTGCGCTAGTTCGCATTTCCGCTCTGGGGGAGCATTGATGGCCTCGTTCGCCCGAATGGGAGAAGAAATCTCCATCGCGCCGGCGCCCGCACCGGTGCGCCAGCCGGATTGGGCAGAGCGTCTGCAGAAGTCCATCGAGCGCGGCGCAGCGCACCTTCTTTCCCTCCAGACCGAGCAAGGCTATTGGCAGGGCGAACTCGAAGCGGACACCACTCTTGAATCCGATTACATCTATTACTTGCACGTTTTGGGGAAGGCCGACCCGGAGCGCATCGCCAAGCTCGCCAACTACCTTCGTCGTCGGCAATTGCCCGATGGCGGATGGAGCATCTATCCCGGTGGCCCTTCCGAACTGAATGCTACCTGCAAAGCCTATTTCGCGCTCAAGCTCGCGGGCGACTCCACCGAGGCGCCGCACATGGCGCAGGCACGAGCTACCGTGCACCGTCTGGGCGGTCTCGAGCACTCGAATTCCTATGTACGTTTTTATTTGGCTTTGGTGGGCGCGGTCGGATGGGAACTCGTGCCCGCGATTCCGCCGGAATTCATGCTCATGCCGGACTGGTTTCTCATGAGCATCTATGAGATGTCCTCGTGGACACGCGGGATCGTAATTCCCATGGCCATTTTGTGTGCGCTACGGCCCGATTGGCGCTTGCCTGAACGCACCCGAGTCGATGAACTGTTCAACGATCCGACTCGGAAAACTGCCGCTTTCGATTGGAGCAGGCAGCTCTTTTCCTGGAAGAATTTCTTTCTGGCCGTGGACCGCGGCCTAAAGCTTTACGAAAAGTTTCCTTGGAAGCCTTTCCGGCGGCGCGCGATTCGCGAAGCGAAATCCTGGATGTTAAATCACATCGAGCGCACCGAAGGACTCGCGGCGATCTACCCCGCGATGATGAACTCCATTTTCGCGCTGATGGCTTTGGGCCACGGCCCCGATGATCCGCTCACGTGGCGCGAAATCGCGGAATTTTCGAAGTTTGAAATCGAGGAAGGCGACACCATCCGCATGCAACCATGCGTCTCGCCGGTCTGGGACACTTGCATCGCTATGGTTTCGCTCGAAGAGGCCGGGCTGCCGCCTGATCATCCCGCGCTGGTGAAAGCCGCCGACTGGATGCTCTCGAAACAAGTCCTCGGTCCCGGGGACTGGCAAATCAAAAACAAAGACGCGGAACCGGGTGGCTGGGCTTTCGAGTTTCGCAACGATTTTTATCCTGACGTCGACGACACTGCTTTTGTCCTGATGGCGCTGCAACGCGTGCGGCATCCCGACCCCAAGCGCATGGAAGGCGCCGTTCGACGCGGCATTCAGTGGCTCCTCAGCATGCAGAACCGTGACGGCGGATGGGGCGCCTTCGATCGCGACAACGACCGCAAATTTCTTTGCAACATTCCGTTTGCCGACCACAACGCGATGATTGATCCTTCGACGGCGGACGTGACTGCGCGCGTGGTCGAATGCCTCGGCCGGTTCGGCTGGCCCGCGGACCATCCCGTGGTTCAGCGCGCTGTCGAATTCTTGCAGAAGGACCAGTGCACCGACGGTTCTTGGTTCGGCCGTTGGGGCGTCAACTATATTTATGGAACGAGCGGCGTCTTGCGCGCCCTTGAAACCGTTTCCCTAACGGCTCGCGAGTATTGCCAGTGCGCGGTAACATGGCTCCGCACCGTTCAGAAAGCCGACGGCAGCTTCGGTGAATCCCTGCTCAGTTACGATGCGCCTGCCACCAAGGGCCAGGGTCCCAGCACTCCTTCACAAACGGCCTGGGGCTTGATCGGATTGCTTGCTGGCGCAGAACTGAACGAACCCGCGGTTGGCAAAGCTGTTTCCTACCTCGTGCACAAGCAGAATGGCGACGGCTCCTGGAGCGAACCGGATTTTACAGGGACCGGTTTCCCCGGCGTGTTTTATTTGAAATACCACCTCTATCGCAATTCGTTCCCGGTGTACGCCCTCGCGCGCTTCTCCAATCAGTCAAGCAGAGCGCAGGAGTACGTCGCCCTCAAACTCCAGCCCAGCGAGTTCCGGCTGCGCAGCGGGTTTTAAGCCCATGCTGCGGTTTCCCCTGCGGCTTACCGCGGACCTCGCAAAAGCTCGAATCGCGCAAAAGTTCCGCACGGAGGCAGCCTCACCGATTCTCGTCATCCATCCCATCGAACACGCGCCAAACTCTTCTCCAGAATCCGCAGAACGCCCCGTTGAGGCCAAACACGGAACCGAACTGCTCGCTACCGTCCGCAAAAGTTCTGCTCCCGTGGTATGGATCGGCGGAGCCGAGCCGCTTCTCCATCCGGAGATGGGCCAACTGACGCGCTGCATCGCCGGAATCGGCCGTCACGTTTTTCTAGATACCGACGCCACCCTGCTTCGTCGCCGCATCCACGAATTCCGCCCGGTGTCTCGTTTGTTCCTGACGGTGCACCTCCATGGGCTTGAGGAAGTGCATGATTTTCGCTCAGGCCGCCCTGGAACATTTCGCACTGTTGTCGAAGGAATCCGCGCCGCTCGCCTCTCTGGTTTTTTGATGTGCATCCACGCGCGCATCGATGCGCACGCGGACATCGCAGACATCTCGAATTTGGTCCAGTTCTCGCGCACTTTAGATGTTGATGGTTTCCTTGTTTCATCCGCGGATACAGTCGCCCCGCTGACGAAGGTGGAACGGGAAGTGTTGCTCGCTAAGACTGCGGCCGCCCGAAAACTCATTGGCGGCTTTTGGTGGGAATCTTTCTCGCGGCTTGTCGAAACTTCACTGCTTTCTTCGCAACAGGCAATGAAGAAAGCGACAGAGGCTGTTCAAAACCTCGAACAAGTGGCAGAGGCCAACCAAGCAGGCGCAAAAGTCGCATGACAACTCTCGTCACAGGTGCTTCCGGATTCCTCGGCAGTCACGTAACGCGCCAGCTCGTCGCGCGCGGCGACGACGTACGCGTGCTCATGCGTGCCTCCAGCACCAATCGCGCCATCGCCGACCTCTCGCTCGAATATGTCACTGGCGACTTGCGCGATTCCGTTTCTCTCGATCGCGCCATGAAAGGCGCGAAGCGCGTCTTCCACGTCGCTGCCGACTACCGCCTGTGGGCCGAGCGCTCGAAAGACATTTACGATTCCAACGTCGGCGGCACAAAAAATCTGCTAGCGGCTGCCAAGCGTGCGGGAGTTGAGCAGCTCATCTACACCAGCACCGTCGCCACTATCGCCGTGAATCGCCCCCAGCTTCCCAACGAATCCACCGACGCTAAGCTCGAAGAAATGGTGGGCCACTACAAGCGTTCCAAGTGGCTCGCCGAAAAAGAAGTTCTGAGCGCCGCAAAAAACGGCTTGCCCGTGATCGTTGCCATGCCTACCACTCCCGTAGGCCCCTGGGACTGGAAGCCCACGCCAACCGGGAAAATCATTCTCGATTTTTTGAACGGCAAAATGCCCGGCTATGTGGAAACGGGCCTGAATTTCGTAGGCGTCGAAGAATGCGCCGTGGGACATTTGCTCGTCGCAGAGAAAGGAAAAGTCGGCGAGCGTTATCTCCTTGGTGGCGAAAACCTTACGCTCAAGGCCATGCTCGACGCTCTCTCAAGAATTACGGGTTTAGCTGCGCCGCGGCTAAAAATTCCGCACGGCCTCGCCTTGGGTGTAGCCTATGCCAATACGGCGTTCTCGCGCCTGATCGGCCGTGAGCCGGGAATTCCAGTCGAGGGCGTAAAAATCGCGCGCCACATGATGTTCGTCGATTGCTCGCGTGCTAAGCGCGAGTTGGGTTTTCAGCCCGGCCCCGTGGCCGCCGCGCTCGACCGCGCGGTGCGCTGGTATGAGGCCAACGGATACATCGTTAAGGGCCGCGCCAAGCGCATGGCCCGCGCCGCCGCGTAGAAATTTGTAGCGGCCGGTCTTCAGACCGGCATCCGAGCCCGTTGGAACATGCGCATCCTCGTCACCTTCGCCGTCGAAGCCGAATTCGCCCCTTGGAGTGCGCGCAGAAAATTTGATCGCCAGAGCGCCCCGGGACTCAAGCTCTGGAAGAGCATGATCGGGAACTCGGAAATTTTCGTGGTTCTGACCGGTATCGGAGATGTCGCGGCACATGTCATGGACCTCTTGATGCGCACCGCCAATCCCAGTCGATATTTTGATGTCTGCCTCTCCTGCGGTCTTGCTGGCGCGCTGCGCCCAGATTACCGGCTGAATGATATTGTTGTGGCAAAGCTCGTTAAGTCAGAAATGGCACACCCGGACCTCGGTCGAAATTGGTTAGAGACGGACGAGCAACTCTTCGGACAGGCAGTGGCTCTCGGTGCGAAGTCGGCTGAGGCGTTCTATACTTCCGAAAAAGTACTGACGACGGCCCAGCAAAAATCACAGCTTGCAACGAAGGCCGATGTCGTAGACATGGAGAGTTTTGACGTCGTGAAAGAGGGCTATGCGTGGGGCGCTCGCGGGGTCGCCATTCGAGCCATTAGCGATCGGGCTGACGAGGATTTGCCCATCGATTTCAACCGCACCATCTCATCGGATAACCGCGTCAGCGTGCTCCGTGTCCTCGCGGAAGTAGCCAAGAACCCAAGCACTCTAGGCCCGTTGATTCGCTTTGGAAAGCAGAGTCACCGCGCCGCTGAGGCTCTCGCACAATTCCTCGAAACCTATGTCGATGGACTGGTCCAGCCGGTCGCCAGGCAACACTCGCTAAAGGTCGCCGCCCGATGAGCCGCGTCGGCACCTCGCTCGAACCCGCCCGGCCCCTCGGCCCCATCCCCAAAACCATGCGCGCCGGCGTCTTCCGAGAAAAAGGCCTTGTCCGCGTCGAAGAAGTCCCCGTCCCCGAAGTCGCCGAAGGCGAAGTCCTCATCAAAGTCGCTTCCTGCGGCGTCTGCGGCACCGACATCAAAAAAATATTCCACTGTTACGTCGAGCCTCCCCAAATTCTCGGTCACGAACTAGCCGGCACCGTCGCGGCCGTTGGCCGCGGAGTTAGCAAATGGAAACACGGCGACCGCGTCATGAGTTTCCATCACATCCCCTGCGGCAACTGCTTTTATTGCCACCGCCGTCTTTTTTCACAGTGCAAGCAATACAAGACCACCGGCCTCACCGCCGGCTTCACTCCCAACGGGGGCGGCTTTGCCGAATATGTCAAAGCCATGCCCTGGGTCGCCGACCGCGGCATCGTTGCGCTTCCCGATAACGTCTCGTTTGACGAAGCCACCTTCATCGAGCCCATCAACACCATCGCCAAAGCCGTCCAGAAAGCCCGCATCACCCCACATGAGAATGTTCTAATCATCGGCTGCGGCCCCATCGGCCTCCAACTCCTCATGGTCTCAAATCTTCAAGGTGCCACGCTCTTCACTAGTGATCTTATGGCCGTCCGCCGCGCCAAGAGCCTGACTTTGGGCGCAGTTGAGTCCTTTGACCCCAGTGGTGGTAAGCTTGTGGCAGAGGTCAGAGCCCGAACCGATGGGCGGGGGGCCGATGCGGTTCTGGTGGCGGTGGCGCACCCCGCACTTGTGGTTGAAGCGCTCGCGGCAGCAAGGCCCGGGGGACGTGTTCTGCTTTTCGCCGCCAATGACCCGGTGACCCGAATTGAATTTCCGGCCTCGGCTGTGGGGATCGACGAAAAGGAAATCCTGGGCAGTTACAGCGCTGCTGTGGACATCCAAGAATCAGCAGCGGAACTGGTGCTGAAGAAGAAACTGCCCGTCATGGAGATTGTGACGCATCGTTTTCCGCTGGCTAGAATCCAAGAGGGATTGGGGCTGGCTGCCAATCCCACCGCGGAATCCTTGAAGATATTGATTACACACGCATGAGCACGACGACGCCCAAGAAAACGGAAGCAGGGGAAGAAGTGAAACTGGCCGCAACGCGAGTGGCAGTGCCTTCCAAGATGACCGCGGCCGTGCTGTATGGCAGCGAGGATCTGCGCATCGAAATGATCGATGTGCCCTCGTTCGCCGCCGACGAAGTGCTTCTGCGCGTCCGCCTGGCGCTCACTGATGGCACCGACTTGAAAGTCTGGAAGCGGGGCTATCACGCCAAGATGATTCAGCCCCCAGCTGTCTTTGGCCACGAACTCGTCGGCGAAATCGTGGCCGTCGGCAAGCGCGTCGATTCACGCTGGCGCGTCGGGATGCGTGTGGTTGCCGCAAATTCCGCTCCCTGCTTGCGCTGTTATCACTGCCGCCGCGGCCAGGAAAATCTTTGCGACGACCTGCTCTTCAACAATGGCGCCTACGCCGAATACATGCGCATTCCTGGCCGCCTCGTCGTGGAAAACATGCTGGAAGTGCCGCACCCCGTCGATGACCAGAGCGCCGCGCTTGCCGAGCCTTTGGCCTGTGTCCTCCGCGGCATCCATGAGATGGAGGTGCGCACCGGCGACACCGCGGCCGTTATTGGCTGCGGCCCCATTGGCCTGAAATTTGTTCGCATGCTTTCGCGCCGCGGTGTGCGCGTCATCGCTCTTGCCCGCCGCGCCGCCCCTCTCGAAGTCGCAAAGCGCCTGGGCGCCTTCGCGACTATTAATGTTGCGGAAACAAAAGATCCGGTTGCCGACGTAAAGGCCCTCACCGAAGATCAACTCGGCCCGGATTCCGTCGTCGAAGCGGCTGGGAACCCCGCCACTTGGTCACTGGCCCTCGCCATGGTGCGTCGCGGCGGCATCGTGAATTTCTTCAGCGGCCTGTCCTCAGGCACGCGCGTGGAAATCGAGCCCGCCATGGTCCACTATTCGGAGATCAAGCTGATCTCCACGTTCCACCACACGCCCCGCTTTTTCCGCGAAGCCCTCGAAGCCATCCGCCGCGGTGACATCTCCGCGCACGATTTCGTCACCGAAGAAATCCGTTTGGCGGACTTGCCGCTGGCCTTCGAACGGATGAAGTCGCGCAGCGGCGAAATCAAGCTGGCTGTCCGGCCGTAGTTTGCAGAGGCAATCCAAACCCGCCTGCGGCAACAATTGCTTATCGCTAGGAGAATCTCTCTTCTGATGCTGCGTCCCGGCGAAATTAACATCATCCGGCATGCTCCGAAACCTGGCTGCTCGTCCGCGGCCGCGCAGAAGTACACCCGCTGGCTGGCCACGCATCGCTACGAGAATTTTAAAGTTGTCTCCTGGCTCCTCCCGAAAAATCTTCATCAACATTTTTACAATGTATATGCCTATTGCCGCTGGGCCGACGATCTCGGCGACGAAGTCCCCGACCCTGCTCGGGCTCTCGAGCTGCTCGCCTGGTGGGAACGCGAGCTTGACCTTTGTTACGAAGGCAAGCCTTCACATCCGGTTTTTATCGCCCTCCGCGAGACCATCCTCGCCAAGAATATTCCCAGGCAGCCGTTTGCGGATTTGCTAAGGGCCTTTCGGCAGGATCAGACCGTCAAACACTATCCGGATTGGGATTCCGTCCTAGGCTACTGTGTGTATTCCGCGAACCCCGTTGGCCGTCTCGTTTTGTATCTCTGCGGCTATCGCGACGAGCACCGCCAGCGCCTATCTGACGCAACTTGTACCGCCTTGCAGCTCGCCAATTTCTGGCAGGATGTTTCGCGCGACCTGGATATCGGGCGCATCTACATTCCGCTCGACGCTGCCGCGGCCCAGGGTCTTACGGAAAAGGACATCGTTGCGCGTCGTTTCGACGATCGCTACGTCCGGTTGATGAAGGATTTGATCGCTCGCACCCGCAAACTCTTTGCCGAAGGCCTGCCCCTTGCAAATACAGTGGATGGCAGGCTCCGCGTGGACCTCGAAATGTTCAGCCGCGGCGGCCTCGCCGTTTTAGACGCTATCGAAACGATGGGCTTCGACACGCTCCATCACCGGCCATCGGTCGGCAAGGGCAAACAGGCCCGACTCCTAGGTCGCGCTCTGTTCGGCCATCTTGTTGGGCGGAAGTCTAAGTCCGACGCGGCCATCGCATCGACTCCGGTGGTAGGAGCGCCGCCTCTATCCCTGTCAAGTCGGGATGTTGCGTCCCAGTCAGGCATGCCCCTTCCCGAATCCTATGAGGAATGCCACCACATCGCGCGCGCCTCCCATAGCAATTTCTATTACGCCTTCTTTCTTCTCCCGAAGCCCAAACGCGACGCCCTGGCGGCTCTCTATGCTTTTATGCGGCTTGTCGACGACGTCTCGGATGAAGAGAAAGGGCTCCTCGCAAAGCAGCGCGGCCTGGCGAGATGGCGCGCCGCATTAGATGAGGCCGCCACCGGGCACTCGCAGGTCTTTGATGGCACGGCGGTGAAGCCCCTGCCATCTGAGGCCTTGTACGGTGAGGCCGAAGTTTTGCCCGCTCTCGTAGACACCATGCACCGTTACAAGATGCCCGCTCGCTATCTCCATGATCTCATCAGCGGGGCCGAGATGGATCTCACCGTCCAGACCTACCCAACCTTCGACCGCCTCCGCGAATATTGTTATCGCGTCGCCGGCACTGTCGGCTTGACTTGCACGCACGTCTTCGGCTTTCGCGACGCGCGCGCGCTCGACCTCGCGGAAAAACTTGGCCTCGCGTTTCAACTCACCAACATCATTCGCGATGTCCACGAAGACCATAAACTCGGCCGGGTCTATCTTCCCGAAGAAGATTTGGCGCGTTACGGTGTTTCGTCGGAAGATTTCGGCCGCACTGAACCAACTTTGGGTATCCGCGAGCTGCTTCGCTTCGAAGCCGAGCGCGCCTGGCAGTTCTACGAAGAGGGTTCCGCGCTTCTTGGTCTGATCGATGCCGACAGCCGCGGCGCGCTCTGGCTCCTGGTGCACACCTACAGCGCGCTGCTCGGCCGCATCGAGTCGCTCGATTTTGCCGTTTTCGGTGAGCGCGTGCGCCTTTCGAAAGCTGAAAAAATGATGTTCATCGCTAAGGCGCGCTTCGGCCGCCACACGGAAGAGAATATTCTTGAAAAGCGTGATCGTGATCGGCGGCGGGCTGGCGGGACTGGCAGCCGGCGTCGCGCTGGTTGAAGCGGGCTGGCGCGTACGTCTTTTCGAACAGCGTCCCTTCCTCGGCGGCCGCGCCACTTCCTACGTGCTGCCCAGCGGCGAACACGTTGACAATTGCCAGCACGTCACCTTCGGGTGCTGCACGAATCTCGAGGACTTCTATCGCCGTGTCGGGTGCGCCGATAAGATCCAGTTCTTTGATCGGCTTCTCTTGCTTGACTCGCAGGGGCGCATGGGGCGGTTTCAAGCCGGCTTCCTGCCTGCTCCGTTGCATATCATGGGTTCTTTCGCATCTTTCAGCCCCCTCTCGTGGTGGGACAAGTTGTCCATCGGTCGCGCCATGCTCGACGTTTTGCAGCACCAGGGCAAGACGCCCGATCTCCAGGAACCGGGCGGCATCTCCATGCTTGAATGGCTCGACCGTCGCAGCCAGACGAAACGCGCCATCGATCGTTTCTGGCGCGCTGTCCTCGTCAGCGCCCTTAGCGAAGAGCTTGATAGAATCGACGCGCGCTACGGCATCGATGTTTTTTGGAAGACGGTCCTCTTGAATCGAACAGGCTACCGCATGGGTGTGCCCTCCATTCCTCTCGCCGAACTCTACGGCGGTTGCAGAGCGGAAATCGAACGCCGGGGCGGGGAAGTCACTTTTCGCGCTCCCGTGCGCGGCCTGAAACTGGAAAGCGGCGAAATTACCGGCGTCCGCTTCGATGATGGTCGCGAAGAATCCGCGGATGCCTACGTTTTCGCTGTTCCTCACACGACGCTTGCCGAATTGCTTCCGGAAAGTCTCAAGCAGCGCGATTCTTCACTATCCAACTTGGACAAAATCAAAGTCTCGCCCATCACCGGCGTCCATTTTTGGTTCGACCGGCAGGTCATGAAGGAACCCTTCCTCACCCTTCTCGACACCGTCACGCAATGGATCTTTAACAAGACCGCCCTCTACGGCGATTCGAACGCCAAGTCGCCAGGCGCTTCCGAAGGCCAATATCTGCAGCTTGTCATCAGTGCTTCCTACGACTTGATGCCGAAGTCCCGCCAGGAAATTATCGATTTGTGCTTAGGAGAACTCCGGCGGGCATTGCCTGCCGCACGCGAAGCAAATCTCGTCAGGGCCACGGTCATCAAAGAAGCCGCCGCCACCTTTTCCCCGGAGCCAGGCGTCGATCGATGGCGCCCCAAGCAATCCACTTCCATTCCACGTTTGTTTCTCGGGGGCGATTGGACTGCCACCGGCTGGCCCGCTACCATGGAAGGCGCCGTCCGCAGCGGCTACCTTGCTGCAGAAGCCATTCTCCGCGCCGACGGCACTCCGAGAAAATTTCTGCAACCTGACCTCGCCCCCGACGGCTTCATCGCCATGTGGCTCGGGAAGCAAAGCAGCACCGCGGATCTCTGACCTCCAATCACTGTGCCACATCGCCTTCCCAACTGGGGCTTTGGACGCGCAACCGCAAGCATTACCCCACGAAGGACATCGCCTTCTAGCGATCTCTTCTGTCCGATCACTCTCCGGCTATCTCGAACACCCTAACCGCTGCTCTTTCACTGTCATCTCTTGCCCAACCGTATCAACCTCCTTGTATTCCGCTCGGTGCCCGGCCATGAATCCGTCATACGCCTCGCGCCATTGCCAGAAATCCATCGTCAAATACGCACCCGGGCGAAACGCATCCCGCACCAGCCGCGTCTGATGATAGTGGGAGTCGCGACGGAACAGCCGGGCCCAGTCGCCCTCGGGGCCATAGACCTTCTCGAAGCGTTCTTCACGACCCGGCTTGACTTCGTACTCCCATAGGGCTAAAAACATAGATGTCCCATCTCCTGCTCTCGGACGCACGCAACTCTGCTCGTAAACTCTAGGGAATGATTGCGCAGTCCGGCCGAGTGTAGCAATCCGATTGGATACAACCCAGGTTGGCCAGCGCTTTAGCGCAAAAGCATAGGTTGAAGTTGTGGCAGTCCGTCGAGACGGGCGGACGGAGGCGTTTGTGGATCGAAAGTACAGCCACCGCGGTTATCGCGACGCGGAAAAAAACGAAAAGAAGGATAAATCGCGTGACCGCAAGCCGCCCGCGGGCGGTCCGCGCGGCGCCGATCAGTTCGGTCCGCGCACCCCGCGCATGGTTGGCACTGTCACGCGGGCGCGTTGCGCGAATTGTGGCGCGGTCCTCACGCCCGGCTTCGATGCCAACGGCACGTGTCCCAAGTGCCAGTTCGAATTGCACTGTTGCAAACAGTGTCGCTTCTTCGATTCCGGCGCGCAATTCGAGTGCACTCAGCCCATCCCCGAACGCATCTCGCCGAAGGATGCAAAAAACACTTGCACTTTCTACGAGTTTCGCACTACGGTCGAGAAGGACACCGCGCCCACTTCCTACGCGCAACCCGCCGCGCCCGGCTCCGCTCCGCCCGCTCCGCCGCGTTCGAACGACGCTCGCCAGGCCTTCGAAGATCTCTTCAAAAAGTAGCCCTCGATGAAATCCTCGCGTCGCTCTTTCCTCGAAGCAAGCCTCGCACTTCCTGTCGTCCTGAACGCTGTACCCGCTCTCTCTGCCACCTCGCCATCTTCGGAATCGTCCGTTTCGAAAGATTCCTCCTTCGATCCCTGGGTCGAAATCCACAAAGAAAATCTTCGCCACAACGTCCAGGAAATTTCCCGGCGCGTCGCCGCGCGTCCCATTCTGGCCGTCATCAAGAACAACGGCTACGGCATGGGCGTCACCCGCGTTGCCCAGCTCCTGGAACCGCAGCCCGGAATCTTCGGCTTCGCCGTCGTAAAACTGCACGAAGCGATGACCATCCGTGACGCCGGCATTCGAAAACCGATTCTTCTGCTCGGCCCCTTTGACGAAAAAAATCTCGAAGACATTGTCGCGCGCAACGTCATGCCGATGATTTACACCCCGCTCGGCCCGGATCTCGACAAAATCGCGGCCAAGACGCAAAGGCCCGTCCCGCTGCACATTTGCATCGATACCGGCATCGGCCGCGTCGGCGTGCCCTATCGACAAGCCGCACCACTTGTCCGCGATCTCGCCGCGCGCAAGTCCGTGCAACTTCAGGGCACCATGATGACCTTCACCGAGGATCCCGATTTCGACAAAGAGCAGCTCCGCCGCTTCAACGAAACGTGCGCCGCGTTCGAACAAGAAGGCATCTCCGTCGGAAAAAAGCACGCCGCTTCCAGCTTCAGCCTCTTCCAGCATCCTGATTCATTTTTCGATATGGTGCGCCCGGGCATGGCCATCTACGGCATCTATTCCGAGAACGAATTTCACCACGCTGGCGTGTTGGATCTGCGCCCCGCCCTCAGCCTCAAAGCGCGTGTCATCTACGTAAAGAAATTGCGCAAGGACGACAGCGCCGGCTACAACCGCGCTTATCTCGCCAAAGACGACGTCTGGGTCGCCACACTTCCCGTAGGCCATGCCGACGGCTGGCCTCGCACCGCGACAAAAGGCGCGAAAGTCCGCATCAACAACGAACTTTATCCTGTCATCGCCTCCGTCTCCGCCAGTCACTGCATTGTTGAGGTTGGCAACGAACAAAAGGTCAAAATCGGCGACGTCGCCACTCTTTTCGACTGGCAGCCCGGCTCGCGCCCCGAGGACGTATCCGAATCCTGCGGTGCTTCCGTCTACGACCTTGCCATGCATCTAAATCCACTTCTCCCCCGCCGCATCGTGTGATTCTTCATCAAGCGCCACACTCCCCGGCGCGGCCCACTCGACGAATTCAGCCACCGCAAGGTGTAGCCAACATGCCCGACGTTCGAATCGTTCGCCTCGCGGTGGACTGCGTAACCAAAACCACTCGCACGCACGTCCAATCGTTACGGCTCACGCGTCGCGTGTGGCTCCAGCAACAAGCGCCCGACCATCCACCGCAGCTGGCCACCCAGTCGAGCACTACAGAATTCGAGGAGGGGTGAATGAAAGCACGTTTCCACGTACTAATTCCCTTGGCACTTCTTGCGGCGCTACCCTTGTTTGCGCAACGCGGCGAGCACGAGAAAAATCCGCCTCGAGCCAACCAGGGCCACGTTCCGCCGCCGCCCCCTAGGCGCGAGAGTCCGCGCGCCAAACCGGAACCCGAGCGCCACGACGGCGGACGGATCAACAACCACCCGCACGTAAGCAATGACCACTGGTACGGCCACGACAGCCCCAACGATAAACGCTACCATTTCGATCGGCCCTTCGAGCACGGGCGCTTCGAGCATTTCGGCCCATCGTTCCGCTATGAAATTGCGCGCATCGATCGCGATCATCACCGCTTCTGGTTCCCGGGCGGTTTCGGCTTTGAAGTCGCTACGTGGGACTGGCCGATTTGCGCGGATTGGTGCTGGGACTGCGGTGACGATTTTGTCGTCTATGAAGATACCGATCACGTTGGCTGGTATCTGCTCTACAACGTTCACACGGGCGTATACGTCCACATCAACTATCTCGGGACGTAGCCTTAGCGCGAAGGCTAGGCGCTGTCGGCGGCCTTCCGTCTTCTCAACTTTTTCGGATTCGGACGCTGCTCGCCAAGCCCTCGGCCCGAGCTAGCGGTCTACTGTTTCATCGCGGTGAATTCGCTGGTCGTCTCGTGCAGCTTGTCTTCGACCTTCAAGGTCATGGTTTTGCCGTCCGCCGATACCATCATGTGAGCTACGGAAATCACTTTTCCATCGCGCTTGTCGGTTTCTTCCATTGTATTTTTGTCCACTTTTTTCACCGAAACGCTGGTCGTCCCCGGATCACCTTTGTAGGGCGCCTCCGTCCCATCCAGTTTAGCGGTATAGCTTTGTCCAGTCGGCGAATTCATGCTCAAACTATCGCCTGAAACCTTGTAGGTAATCGTCATGGCGTTATCCGACAGCGTATCCATCTTCGACATTCGCCATGAGCCCGAAATGGCATGCGACCCCGCCGGCCCTTTGGCCACTCGCTTCTCTTCTCCCTTGCCCGTCACGGGATCCGCATTGGTCGCGCTGCTGTCGCTGAACTCGAACATCAAGGTGTTTCCGTCCGCGGACACCCACGTTTTGGAAGTCGCCACGGTCTTTCCATTTTTCTTGTCGGTCTCTGCAATCGTGCGGTCGTCCACCAACTTGATGCTCACCATGTCGTAGTACGGATGCCCGCTCACTTTCTGGTCCTGCCCGTCCGCTTTCACATCCATCGCCGGAACGCACGTTTTGCAGCGATACATTCCGTCTTGCAGCAAGAAAACGTCTGGCTTCTCCGGGAATTTCGCCGTCTTCAGGTCAAACTTCCACGTTCCGTCGAAAGCACTTTGCGCCATCGCCACCGCGGGCATCAGCAACGACGCCACCAACGACACCACCAACACAGACCAACGCGTATTCTTCATCGCCCATCCTCCATACTTTCTTTGACTGGGGTTTTTCCGGGGGCCCTGCAAATCGCCGCCACTATACACCCGCCTCATTTCACCCGCAACATTCCCGTTTTCCGGCTTTTCCGGCTCTGGAGTGCCGGAGCCCGGCTCCCCCTCTTTTTCTTTCTTGCGGCTTCGCCCCACTCACAACTTTCAGCATCGCGCGATCAAGAGTATGCGCGATCAAGAGTATGCGCGATCAAGAGTATTGGCAAGACGCCTTCGGCGCTGTACGATGGCTGGCGCCGCAATCGGAGGACACGATGGCCAAGAAAAGCAAGCTCACGCAAGTCGCGGTGAAAATCGGCGCCGCCATGGGTCGCGCCGATCGCAAAGCTCATCAGATCGCCAATGCCGGCGTGCTCGCCAAAAAGGAACTCGCCGACATCTCCAGGCAAGTCGATGCCCTCAAGCGCCAGTTACAGAAAACCACCAAGCGCCTCAAGCGCGCCCTGTCCTAAATCCCGGTCCATCCGCTGTCGGCCTTTTCGATTTTCTCCCTTTGCGGCCGTCTGCTTTGGAGTGCGGGGCCAGCCCCCACTTTTCCCTTTGAGAGAAAGAAACGGAATTAGCGCCCGGACCGGGTCGGGGCAGACGTCAGCCGCGGAGAGCCACGGAGTTCATGGAGACAGAAGCGGAAAGCGCTGTTCGGGTGATTCCTTGGGTCCTTCGACGGCGGTTCCCACGCTGCCGGCGAAAGGGCGCGCACGTTTTTTTTTGGCGTTCTCGCGGTTAATGAAATCAAGAAGTTACGTGCTACCAGTCAGGCTTGGAGAAGAAGGAACTTTGCTATCGTGTTGGAACTTTTGGAACCACTGGAAAAGTAGACCGAGCCGTACCAACTGAGCCGGGAACCGTTTTCAGAGGTATTTCTTGCGAGGTTAAGCCTACGAGGCCCTCGTCGTTCGTGCGTACCCCATTGCATTGCGGACATCTCCAGAGGCGGAAGCCTTTCTTTTCCGGATTGGTTTCAGCGAGATACATGGGCATCCCGTCACGGACACACTTGACTTCGGGAACCATGTCCAGCTCACTAGTGTTTGCGTTTTGGCTCAGAACGAAGTATCCGCGCGAAGCATCGTAGTGAACCAGGCAGTCGGGCTCCGTACAGCGATAGGCAAGCGTTCGTGTTTCCACACGCTTGTTCTTACCGGGAACCTGGCTAAGCCTCATCTCCGCGTGATGCTCGTAGCAAAGAGCGCGAAGGCGCCTTGTCATCTGGACAACGGACATACTACACCCCTCGAAACTGCTGAGAGACAGCCTCTCACGGACTGCTTGAATTAAGACCAGCGGCGTTCGCGCCAGGGAAGCAAGTGAGGTGGCGCAAGCCTAGAATCAGGACCCCCCAACCGTCGCCGAGCCTACCACCCCCCGATGTGACATATCAAGAGTTATCCCCCGTCGCTCCCGTCGCTGCTGTCCCTGGCCCTTCAGCCACGCCAGCGCATCGGCATCCACGCGAATCGTGACCGGGCTCTTGTTGGGGCGGTAAAACTTTCCTACCACCGCTCCTCTCCATTCGCGTACTTCCGGCGCATCCGTTAAATCGATTTTCTCATCCGGCATGCGTGCCAACGCGGCGAGTTCCTTTGCATGCTTCCTAGCGAGATTCCGCATAGATTTTCCTTTCTCGCGGCGTCACCTTTCGCGCCGAGATCTTCCGTATGTGCTCCTCTAGGCCCTCTTCCCCATTGCTCTGTACAACCAGCAGCACCACGGCTCCGGCCGCCATTCCCAAGGTCCGCCAGCGTTCCTCTCCTTTTTCCACGCGGTCCAGCATTGTGACCGCATGGGGATCTTCAAAAACAAGCGTTGCCGCTTCGAAGCGCACATGATGCTTTACTCCTCGCCCTTCCCACTTTGACCTTGGACGTGCAAGAGTTCCTCAGCGCTCCGCATGCGGCGCAGCCGCGTGCGGAGATTCCTCAGGCTTCAGTTTCCGCTCTTCAAGTGACCACCTAAAACTGAGAACTGACAGCTCATTTCCTGCCATGTGGAAGATTCTTTTTCGGCGCTAGCCTCTAGCAATGGCTACTGACCTGTGGCAAGCTGCTGGGCATGGGAAACAAGGACGCACGAAGACGCGAAGCCAAGAAGCCGCCCAAGAAGAAACCGCCGAAGCATCCCGTGTATCAGCCTCCGGCGCATATCGTGAACAAGCCCGCGACCCCGAAGCCTTAATCGGCAGTTGCGAGGGGCTGGGCTGGCCTGGGGCTTGCGGCCGGCTGCCGCCTCATCCCCAGTCGGGCTCTCGGCGGGCCACAAAAGCTGCCCAAACGCAATCAGAGGCGCTCGGTTTGTCTATTCGTTACGGAACCAAGGTAAACGCGGAGCCCACATCATGGGCTCCGAGATAAAAGGTTGTACCGTACAGCAAACCGTTCCTGAACGCCACAATGGAATCAGTCGGGCTTGGTGCGCCCTTCGGAAGGTCCGCGAGCACCGTCTCGGTCCAGGCGCCGCCCCCTGATGGTGCGGCTAGCTGGAAGACGGTGCCGCAACCCAGGTAGCACGCGGTCGAACCGCCGCCATTCTGTGGCGCCGTAGGGCCGCCGCGCGCAAGTACTTTCTTCTATGGTGCCTTGTCGTAACATCTCATATTCGGAGTGGCGCGGTGCGCATGGCTTGCGCGACATCAACCATTTTGTAGAGAATTGGTAAAAAGGCTAGCGGGTGGCCTTGCTGAAATAACGGAGCCAGACCGAATAAGTGAGCCGAGGCAAATTGGCAGTCGCTCTCGATTTGCGTTGGTACAAAATCCACGAGGTGCGAGACAGTCGGCGCTCAGGGAAGGGGAGCTCGTGGAGCAATACAGCTTTGTGCGGCTGCACGCGCGAGAGGGCGATGAGGAGGCGGTGGAGGAGGCCTTGCATGAGGTGGCGGGACCATCGCGGGGAGAGTCGGGGTGCTTGAGCTTGCATGTGTTCCGGTCGATGCGGGACCGGCGGCTGTTTTACATTCATTCGCGCTGGGTGGATGAGGCGGCGTTTCAGAAACATGCAGAATTGCCGCATACGATGAGGTTTCTGAAGCGTGTGGACGCGTTATTGGATCAACCGCGCGATGTTACGAGGACGGAGATGATTGATTGAATCGGCAGGCGCGGTGCAGAGGTTGTGGGAAAAGCACGTTGGCTCAGAGTTGAGGGCTTTTCAAACTTTCACTGTTAAGAGTGGATTGACCACTCTCAACTTTCTCAGTTCGCCACGATCAATTCAATCACCGCGGTCGAGGGAATGCGCGCGCCGCCCATGGGCGACTGATCAATCACCGCGCCGCGCGGCCATTGCGGTGCCGTCACGTAATTCACTTTGCGACGCATCTGCGCCAGGTCCAGCCGGTGTTGCGCGTTCGTTTCATTCAAGCCGATCAAGTGCGGCATGACGAAGGCAACTTCACGCGGTCCCTGCGACACCAGCACGTCGACCCGAGGCGTTGCCGCGCCCGCGCCAGGTTTCGGATTTTGAATCACCACGGTGTCGGCCGGCTGCTCCGCCATGGTCACGGCGGAGACTTCGCCCACTTGCAGTCCGCCGCGGAGCAACTCAATGCGCGAGGCGCGCAGGGAATTTCCTTCCAGGAGCGGAATTTGCAATTGCCGCTGCCCCAGGCTAAGCACCACGTGCGCTTGCTGCGACACTTTCATCAGCAATCCGGCGGTCGGTGTCTGCCGCACCACGACGTTGATCGGTTGATCGCTATACAGGCGGTCCGCCACGCGCAACACCAGCCCGCGCGATTGCAGCATCTGGCTGGCTTCGGAAACACTTTTGCCGACCAGATTCGGCATGGTCACTTCGCGCCCGTGAATGGCGATGCGCATGGCGGTAATCGCACTCAGGAATGCCGCCGACGCCAGGACAAACACCAGCAGCACCATCCTGGTCAACCATTCGAGTCTCTCGCGGAGAGTCATCGCAGTTCTCTGGGTTCAGTTGCAAATTGAAATGAAAATCGAACGATTCAATTCTTCAACGGCGGCGCAGGATAATCGGGCAACTTATCCTTGCTAGTGTCGGCGCGCTTCACTTCCAGCTCGCCGAACAGCAGCGACGGGCTAATCACCGTCGTGGGCGTACGGCCGGCGCGATTGCTGACTAGCGGATCGTTGCCCACGGCAATTAAATCGCTGCGCAAGGCGCGCAGGTCCAACTCACTGAACACCGCGCCGCGCACCAATTCTTCGTGTCCATCGGCGTAGACGCGATAGAGCAGCCGAGGCGTGTTACCGGGCTGCCCAAGCGTGTCCACACGATAGCCGTAAGGCTTGCCCTGATCGGTCACCATCTGAATGACTTTTTTCTTCAAATCTTCCGACGATTGCGATTCCGAACTTTTCACCAGCAGCACCCCGACGCTGGGTCCGGGAGAAGATCCCGGCGCGCCGCGCGCGTGCCCGTTTGAACTGGGAAAATCTCGGATCGGCTGTCGTCCCGCCAAATAGTTCGTCAGCACACCGTTCTCGATGACATTCACCGGCTGCGCTTTCACAGCCTCGCCGTCCACGGCGTAACTTCCCACCAGCGACTTGCCTTGAAAATCCTTGAGCGTCGGATCATCAACCACTGTCAGAAACCTGGGCAGCACGCGCGTCTTGTAGCTCGTGGCAAAGGCCCCCGTCGTGCGGTTGGGCCTTCCGAGCTGCGGCTTTTGCCCGAGCACGTTCTGTCCAACCAGCGAAGACACGATGTCGTCCGCCGCGTCCGCTGCGAACAGAACCGGGCCGCGGTATTCTTCCTCGACGATCGGAGCCTGCCGCAAGGCCACGACGGTATCCAGCATTTTCTTCGCATCGCTGAGAAGCGCATCATGGGAAGGCAACTCTTCGTTTCGGGCCACGATATACGCCGGACTGCGGCCAAGACGCATGCCATCTGCGGCTTGCGCCGAACTATTCAGTTGCACAAAGTAAGTTGTTTTTCCGCTGCGCGTCACCGTGCCTTCGGAATTGACGAGGTATTCGTTGTTGGCTGTGAACCGCGCGGAGGCGGTCACGGACTGGATGTCCGGATAATTTTTGTAGAGCGCGGTAGCATCTTCCAAAGTTTTTTTCCACGCCGCTTCATCCAATTTTAGCGACACATTCGGCTCCACCGCGATGAGCGGCGGGGCTTTCGCGAAATCATCCACTGGATCCGGATCCGCACTGAATTGTTTCAGCGCCGCTTGTTTTTCCGCTAGCGCCTGGCCCGCAGCTTTGTAGGCTTCGTCCGTGGCCAGCCAGATCTGGTGGCGCAGTGCGATGGGATCATTGTCGAGAGGCAGGATACTGGATTCGCCCTGGCCGCGGCCAAAATAGCTGTCCTGTTTGTAATCGCCGACTCGAACGACGACGCGGAGAACACGGAAGTGAGTATGCTGATTTTCGCGCAAGGCGCCGAAAGCGGCTTCGGCAGAAAAATCCTCGACTTCGTTCACCCGGTATTCAATGAAATAAGGAGACTGGACCTGGTCCATTTTCAACTGGGCTTTCGAACGGTCGAGTTCGGTGAGCAGAGCTTCGAACAGGCCGTCGCCTTTCGCGGCGGAATGCGCCGCGGCCATGGCGGCGTCGGGAGCGGCATGCGAATCAATGGAGTCCGCGCGAAGGCAAGGGACGTGGAGGGCAAGCATTACTGCAAGTGCCAAACCCGTAGAGGTGCGGAGGATTTTCATTGCCTTACCTCCGCCTTGGCCTGCGCGTCTTTTGCAGCGCTGGTGTCTTCGAATCCGGGGGGCGGCAAGAGAGGCGGGCGCTCGTGTTCGTGCCCGCGTTTTTGGACTTCCATTTCGGAGAAGAGCATGGCGGGAGCCACGGCGGCAACCGGCACCTGGCCGCTCTCCGCGCCGCAGACGCCGTTAAACACGTGGGGCTGATCTCCGGTCAACAAGATTCTCGTCAGCGCTGCGAGAGGCGTGCCGACGATGTCGACCCCGCGCACCAATTCATCGGGGCGGCCGTCGGCGTAAACTTTGTACACGATCACAGGCAGCACCTGGAACGCTTGAGGCAAAGAGCGGCTGGTGAGGGTGAAACCACCTTGGATGTCATCAAAATACAGGCCGTAAGGTTTGTTTTGTTTTTTTGCTTCGTCGATGAGTTCTTGGCGCAACTGCGAGTCGGGCACGGTTTGCGACGACGTGACAATCAAATTGCCCTGGCGGCCGGTGGGCATGAGGCCGGGCTGGTTGCGCCCGTGACCGTTCGAATTGGCAAAATCCTTGATGGGCATGCGTGACAGCAGAAAATTTTTCAGCACGCCGTTTTCGATGATATTCACGCGCTGGGCCGGTTCGCCTTCGTTGTCGAAGTCATAAGCCCCAGCCAATTTCACGCCGGCAATTTCGTGCATTGTCGGATCATCGATGACACTCAGAAATTTTGGCAATACTTCCTGGCCCACTTTTTTCGTGAAGGTTTGGCCTTCCTCTTCGTCGCGCTGGCGGTGGCCTTCCAGGCGGTGGCCGAGCACTTCATGAAAAAAAACCGCGGCGGCGCGCCCGCTCAATAGGGCGGGGCCGTCGTACGGCTCGGCGACGGGAGCCTTGCGAAGGGCGTTCAAGTCCGCGGCCATTTTTTCGACTTTGGCAGAGAGATCGGCCTCACTGGGCAAGGCGCTGGCGGAAGGAGCTTGAAAGGTCTCGACACGAAGCAAGTCCATGCCGTCCTCGGCGCGCGTCTGCGCTTCCATCACGAGACGGGTGGAAGCGCTGGGACTGACGATGGAGCTGCCTTCACTGGAAACCATGCGGGAATTCGAACGCTGAACCTGCAAAACAACGGTAGCGAAATAAACCTCGCGATATTTGCGGAAGGCGGCGGAAAGGCGCTTGATTTCACCCTCCCATGCGGAGCGGTCGAAGGGCGCAGGCGGGGAGACCTCACCGAGATGAGTTTGCGGCTTTTCCTTGGAGAAATCCGGCGACTTGTCTTCTTCTTCGGCGCGTACCGCGGTGTTGGTGCGGACGTTCAGCAGGGTGGGGACAGCGCGCTTGAATTCGCGATCCGTGAGTTCCCACAAGGCGCGGGCGATAGCGTCCTGATCGTTGCCAAAGGGGAGAGAGCCGGAAGTGACTCCGCTGGCGCGGCTCTGGCCATGGGTGTTGTCCAGTTCCGGAGTTCCAACGCGCATGGTGACATCGGCCTGGCGGCGCTGCACGGCGGTGGCGTTCAGCAGACTGCCGTATGCACCAACCAAGACGGTGAACTCCTGATCATAGACGGTGTAGCTGAGGTAGTAGGGCGGCTGCTCGGCTTTGCCGAGTTCGGAAGTGGCCCGCGCAAGCTCGCCCTGTATCGCGTTAAGTACGGGATCGGATGCGGAAGCCTCGGGGACCAGAGAGTTCGACTTCTCGGCGGTCCCATAGGCTAGGGGAACGAAAACTAACTGTGCGGCTAGGACCCAACACGCAACGACGCGCAGAAATTGCAACCTGCGGAACCGCAGTTTTTCCCAAGTGCTTGAGGGTTCGAAGATTTTCATGAATGGCGAGCTCCCGGCTCGAACGACGGTGAATTTTTGTTTGAACGCATCAAAATGGAGTCAAAACCGAGTATGCACTAGCAGTTTGCCGCACGCAAATTAGCTGTTGCCAAAGCGTTCACCTGATTTCAAGCGGGCGCCATTCGCAAATTCTGCCGCACCGGTCTCTTTGCGTCCTTCTACTTTGACGCCGAGAAGGCGCAAAACGGTTTCCCCGCCGCAGGTCACAAGCAGCTGTGTCTCCGGTTTTTGCACGAGTATCAAAGTGCCGGGCGGACTCTTGAGGCCCGTGTTCGAAACTGGTTCACCTGTGAGATGGCAGGTTTGCCCGCGAAAGATGGTGTAGGCGCCGGGCCAGGGGGCGAAGCCGCGCATGCGACGGGAGATTTCTTCCGCCGAGCGATTCCAGTCGATGCGCCCGTCCTCTTTTTTCAGCATTGGGGCGTGAGTGGCAGCGGCGTGATCTTGCGGACGGGGGATGATCGCACCCGCGGCCAGGCCGCGCAGAGTTTCAGCCATGAGTGGAGCGTCGACTTCCGCGAGGCGGGAGGCGAGTTCGGGCGCGGTTTCTCTCGGACCAATCGCGATTTCGCGTTGCAGCAGCATGTCGCCAGTGTCCATGCCGGCGTCAATGCGCATGGTGGTCACACCGGTTCGCGTCTCACCGTTGACAATGGCCCAGTTGATGGGAGCGGCGCCCCGGTATTTTGGGAGCAGGGAAGCGTGGAGGTTGATCCAGCCGAGCCTGGGGATGGGCAAAAGGCGCGCAGGGATAATTTGGCCGTACGCTATGATGACAATAGCATCGGGTGCCAGATTCTGGAGTAGCTCTTGAATTTCCGGAGCGCGGATTTTATCCGGCTGGTGGACTGGGATATTCGCGTTGAGGGCGAGCTGCTTTACGGGAGAAAAAGATACCTCATGGCCGCGGCCGCGCGGGCGATCGGGTTGGGTGATGACGCCGATGAGTTCAAAGTCGGATTGCGCAAGAAGATGCTTGAGAGTGGAGACAGCGAATTGCGGCGTGCCACAGAAAGCGATTCGCAGTCGCTCCGGCACTTACCACTCGCCTTGTTTCCTGAGCTTTTTGATTTTGCGCTTGATAAGGTCACGCTTGAGCATGCTGAGATGCTGGAGGAAGAGGATGCCGTTGAGGTGATCGATCTCATGACAGAACGCTCGGGCGAGAAGATTTTCGCCGCGAATTTCGAAGGCTTCGCCCTTGGCGTTCTGCGCTTTTATCGTGACGAATTGCGGGCGAATAACATAACCGCGAAAACCAGGAATCGAGAGGCAGCCTTCTTCTTCGCGGACTTCGCCTTCGGCGTGAATGACCTCGGGATTCGCGAGCACGATTTTGGCTTCGGGATTTTTTCCGCCAGTGACGTCCACCACAGTGAGACGAAGACTTAGACCGATCTGCGGCGCAGCAAGCCCGACTCCCTGAGCACCGTACATGGAGGCGAACATATCCTCGACAAGCTCTTCAAGCTCTCCGTCAAACTTCTTAACAGGAACGCCCGGCTTTTCGAGGATCGGATCGCCGTATTTGATGATGGGATAGATCTTGCGCGGCGGGGCGGCCGTTTCCGGCGCCGCCGTCACAGCGGGCGTTACCTCAGAACTCGTCGATTTGTCGAGCATAGCTTTCGAAATTCCGCCGCATCTCGGCGAGGGAGTCTCCACCAAATTTTTGCAGAAAAGCGTCCGCTAACACAAGTGCCACCATAGCTTCACCGGCCACGGCGCCGGCGGGCACCACACACCAGTCAGAACGCTCGTAGGCGGCCTGGACGGGTTCCTTGGTGATCATGTTGGTGGTGTGAAGCGGCTGACGCAGCGTGGAGATGGGTTTAAGATAGCCGCGAATGACCACGTCTTCGCCGTTGGTAATGCCGCCTTCGAGGCCACCGGCTCGATTGGTGTGGCGGCGGAAGCGGTGAGAGGATTTCTCGTAGAAGATTTCGTCCTGCACTTCGCTCCCGTGAGAGCCAGCCGCGGTGACACCGGCGCCAATCTCCACGGCCTTCACGGCCTGTACGCTCATCAACGCCTGGGCGAGGCGGCCATCGAGTTTCTCGTCCCACTGGGCATGGCTGCCAAGCCCCACGGGAACGTTGTGCGCCACGATTTCGAAAATGCCGCCGACCGTGTCGCCGGCTTTGAGAGCCGCGTCGACTTCGGCTTTCATCTCACCCTCGGTGGTTGCATCGATGCACCGGAGTGGCGAATCCAAGTCCGTGCTGATGGCATGGATCTTTTTCCAGGTGACGGGACGCTCGAGGTGAATGTGTCCGACTCGAATGGTATGACTGGCGATCTCCGTGCCGAATTCACGCAAAAGCGATTTTGCGAAGGCTCCGGCAGCCACGCGAGCAGCGGTTTCGCGGGCGGAAGCGCGTTCGAGAATGTAGCGTGCGTCGTGGTAATCGAATTTTTGAGAGCCGGCGAGATCGGCGTGGCCGGGGCGAGGGGCCACAAGTTTCTTGGAACCGGGATCGTCTTCGGAGGCTTCTACGGGAAGGATTTTTTCCCAGTTGGCCCAGTCGCGGTTCTCGATCCGAAGAGCTATAGGAGCGCCGATGGTCTTGCCGTGCCGAACACCGGCAAAAATCTCGGCGCGGTCCTTTTCGATTTTTTGGCGGCCGCCACGGCCATAGCCGAGCTGGCGGCGATGCAACTCCATATTGATGAACTTGAGATCAATGGGGAGCTGGGCGGGCAGGCCGGAGATAAAGGCGAGAAGAGCTTGTCCGTGCGATTCACCGGCTGTATAAAAACGAAGCATTCCCGTTCAAGCCTCGGATGAAATGGCGCGTGAGCTATTGAAAAGAAGCAGTGTAGCTGCCAGACGGCTGTGCGTCCAGCCGAGCCCACCCGACGACGATTTGGATATGATCGAGATCAGTGACACGAACTTTCATTCGCCATTCAGAATACCAGCGCGCGATCAATTTTATTTCTTGACGGTGCCTCAAAGGCTTACTTGACGTGCTCCAAGCGCACGGTTACGCTTTCCGTGCGTTCATTTCGCCCAGAAGTTTCCCGGGAAAAAGCGACACGAACAGGGACTCGTGGCAGACACTCCTCTCCAGGTCGCCGGCCGCCAAGCAAAGCAGGAAGAAGGCATCTCCGTCGCGGGAGTATTGACGGACACGGTGAAGCGCATGGTGGCCGCCGTGCAGGAGTACTCGGAGCTTTCGATCCGGGCGATGACGAACATCCTGACCGGTCCCCACTACCTGCAGGACACGCTTGCCCAGATGGACGATGTGGGCGTCGGTTCGCTGCCGATCATATTATTGTCGGGATTCTTCATTGGGGCGGTGATGGTGTTGCAGACGGGTTCGCAATTCGTCCGATTTGGGCAAACATCCTTGACCGGGAACGTGGTTTCACTTGCGCTGGTGCGCGAGCTGGGCCCAGCCATAACCGGTCTGTTGACGGCAGGGCGTTGTGCGTCGGGGATGGCATCAGAGCTGGGCTCGATGGTGGTGACGGAACAAGTCGATGCCATGCGAGCGATGGGCACGGATCCGAGCCGCAAGCTGGTGACGCCGCGAGTGCTGGCGGGACTTTTGATGGTGCCCCTGCTTACCGCAATGATGGTTTTTGTGGGATTGCTGGGTGGGTGTGTCGCCTCGGTGTTTACCCTGCGGCTCACCGCAGTGGAGTTTTGGCGGCGCGCGATTGATGTGCTCGAGTTTCCCGACCTGATGCAGGGCCTCTCGAAGGCCGTGGTATTCGGCTTCATCCTCGCAACGGTTGGTTGTTACAAGGGATTGAGAGTTCGAGGTGGAACACAAGGAGTGGGCCGCGCGACCACGCAGTCGGTGGTGATTTCGTCGGTGCTGATTATCGTAGCCGATCTGTTTTTGACAAAGCTTTCGTTGTACCTTGCGAACAAGATTTTTTGACAAGCTTGTCGGCGCTGCCCCAAGAGTTTCCTCACACCTTTCCTCGAACGCCGAACATTTACCGCTATAATCACAGGCACAGCCAATGACGGCCTTGAACATGCGTTTGCCCGAAACCGTACGCGCCATTGCGTTCGAAGATGTGCGTGTGGGATTCGGGGACGGAGAGGTTCTGAGCGGCGTCTCTTTCCAGGTCCGCGAGCGAGAGACGCTGGTCCTGTTGGGGGAAACCGGAACGGGGAAAACGCTGACGTTAAAAATGGCGGCCGGATTGCTGCGACCGGACAGCGGCCGGGTCGAGGTGCTGGGGGAAAATGTCTCCGAGATGGTGGAGAAAGAGCTGCTGGCCTTCCGGCAGAAAATTGGATTTGTCTTTCAAGAAGGCGCGCTGTTTGATTCGATGACGGTGGCGGAGAATGTGGCGTACCGCTTGCGCGAGGAAAATATCAGCGAGGAAGAGATTGAGGCTCGAGTTTTGGAAGTTTTGAGATTTGTGCAATTGGAGCACACACTGGAGCAGTTGCCTTCCGAGCTGTCGGGAGGGATGAGGCGGCGCGTTTCGATTGCGCGGGCGCTGATCAACCGTCCGCCCATCGTGTTGTACGATTCGCCGACGGCCGGGCTCGATCCGGTGACTTCGCAAACGATCATTACGCTGATCCTGCGGTTGCGAGATGTGTATGGAGTTACCGCGCTGCTGGCGACACATCGCTTGCAAGATGGATTTGCGCTGGCAAATTTTTATTTTGATGCGGAAACGAAGCGGGTTATTCCGAATGCCCGAAACGGAAATGCGAGGGCCTCGGCAAACACTGCGGCGACACGATTTCTGGTGTATCGCGACGGAAAAATCTATTTTGCGGGAGAACCGGAGGAAATTGCAGAGTCGGGAGATCCATACATCCAGCGTTTTCTGGTTTGATTTTTGCCATGGTGTGATTCACTTGAAGCCGGAGGGAGAGAAGAAATGGCGCATGGAAAACAGCTCACGTGGACGGAATTGCGAGTGGGGCTCTTTGTGCTGGTGGGCCTGTTCGTGCTGGCCGCGGGGATCTTTTATGTGACGGGAGGACCGCTCGGGCCGAAGTACCGGCTGAAGACTTATTTGCCCGAAGTGTCCGGTCTAGCTAACGGAGCACCCGTGCGCGTGGACGGCGTCGAGGTGGGAAACGTGGAATCGATCCGGCTGCTGCCCCGTACGCCGGGGAAGGCCCCGGAGAAGAACAAGAACATCGAAGTGGTGATGCGTGTCGACAGAAAATACCAGGGTGATATTTTGACGGATTCGACCGCTAGCCTGGTGACCGAGGGGTTGCTGGGAAATCGCTACGTGAATATCACGCGCGGATTCACGGGAACTCCGATTGGTGACGCGGGCGTGATTAACGGGGCGGAAGAGAAAGCGATGAAAGAGGTGGTGGAGAGGAGCGCTGAGGTGCTGGGGAACCTGAACGCTCTCTCGGATGACGTGAAAGAACTGATCAAGGGAGTGAGAGAGGGGAAAGGTTCGCTAGGCAAATTGCTGACCGATGACCAAGCCTACTACCACTTAAACAGTATCCTGGCGAAGGGCGACACGATGATCTCAAACATTCAAGCCGGGCAAGGGACGCTGGGGAAGCTGGTCACCTCCGACGAGATGTACAGCAAGGTGGACAAGGGGCTCGAGCACGTGAATGTGATCCTGGCCGATGTGCGGGCGCAGAAGGGCACCATCGGAAAATTGATGTATGACCCGAGTCTCTACGACGAGGCGAAACAGGCGATCACTAACGGCAATGCGGTCATTGGCGACGTGCGCGCCGGAAAAGGAACGCTGGGCAAGCTGGCCACGGACGATACGCTCTATAACAAGCTGCGCGATACGAGCTCGAATCTTGCGACGGCTTCGGCCAAGCTGAATGACAACACCACGACAGCAGGCAAACTTTTCTCCGATCCGAAGTTGTACGACAATCTGGCTGGGTTGACCGGTGACATGCGGCTGCTGATCGGAGACTTCCGGCAGAATCCCAAGAAATTCCTACACATCAAGATCACGCTTTTCTAGCATGGTCCGAAAACTTTGCGGGGAAGTCATCCCTGTGATGTAATGCCGCTGTAACAATCGCGCGTTACTGTCTTAGATCAAATGGCTTCTATCGAATACTGATCATGGAAAATCCGGAAGTAATACAAAAGCCGCCGCGAGTCGAGCCGGCCAAATCCACTCTTCCGCAACCGGGGCGGCCGATTCCGAGCCGCGCTTATCCCGGCGCGTTGATCGTGGTGGAGGGCACGGACGGCTCGGGAAAGAGCACGCAACTCTATTTGCTGAAGCGCTGGCTGGAAATCGGCGGCTACCGGTTGCATTTCACGGAATGGAATTCATCGCCGCTGGTGAAGTCTGCAACACGGCGCGGGAAACAACGGCGGCTACTGACGCCGACAACATTTTCGCTGTTACACGCTGCGGACTTTGCAGACCGCTGCGAACGCCAGATCATGCCGTTGCTGCAAGGCGATTACTTGGTGCTCGCCGACCGCTATATTTATACGGCATTCGCGCGCGACGCGGCTCGGGGCTGCCCGCCGCGTTGGCTTCGGAATTTGTACCGGTTCGCGCCCGTTCCGGACATCACCTTTTATTTTCGCGCGCCGCTCGACGTGGCCGTGAACCGCATTCTTAGCGGGCGTCCAAAACTGAAATACTATGAAGCCGGCATGGACCTGGGAATGTCCTACGACCGGTCGGAAAGTTTCCGTCTGTTCCAGGCGCGGATTCTCGAGGAGTACGACAAGATGGTGGACTCGGACAGCTTCGTGGTGCTAGACGGGACCCTGCCAGTGAACAAACTTCAGAAACAAATGCGAGACATCGTGGCTTCCAAGATCGATCTCAAGCGTTTCGCCCCGCGCGCTCAGGAAGCGGAGTGATCATGCCCGATCAGGAAAAAGAAAAAACCGCGCCAGCCACCGCTCCTGCGGATGGACAAGCTGCGCCGTCAACCTCGACGAAGGCGGCGACGCCTGCGGAAGAGTCGCCCGCGCAGTATTTTTTTGGCGAGCCCCTCGTAGGCTTCGACCCGAGCGAAATTACCGGCAGCTTGATTGTCATCGAGGGCATGGACGGATCCGGGCGATCCACACAAATCGCCCTGCTCCAGGAGTGGCTGGAATCCGAAGGATTCGCGGTGCAGACGAGCGGGCTGCGACGCTCGAACCTGGTGGGCCGAGACATTGACGAGCTACTGGCCAAAAATGCGGTCACGCGGCTGACCCTGGCGTTGATGTACGCGACGGACTTCTTCGACCAAGTGGAACACCGCGTCTTGCCGGCGCTGCGTTCGGGCACGGTAGTACTTGCCGATCGATTCATCTTCACGCTGATCGCGCGCGGCGTCGTGCGCGGAATCAACCGCGATTATATGAGCGGCCTATATGCCATGGCACTGCGGCCGCACCTGACTTTCTGGCTGAACGTGCGGCCGGAAACGGCGTTTGGACGGGAGTTCAAGAAGGCGCAGGCGATCAGCTATTGGGAAGCGGGGCGCGATATGTCCCTATCGCACGATCTCTATTGGTCCTTCGTGCGCTACCAGACGATGATCAAGCGCGAATTCGAAGTGATGGCCAAGCGGCATAACTTCATCGAACTCGACGGAGAGACCAGTGTGTCGACGGTCAACAAGCAGCTCCGCCAGCGCATCGCCGAACAGCTGGGGATTCGGGCGACGAAATACGCTCCTTCGGCCGCACTTGCACACCTTTGGCGGTAGCTTCCGAAATGTCCGAGCCGGTTCACATCGCCGCCATCGACGCCGGCTCTAACGCCGTGCGCCTTTCCGTGGCGCGCGCTTATTCCGCGCTGGATATCGAGCCACTGCACAACGAACGCTACTCGCTACGCCTGGGAGAAAGCGTTTTCCTGCGACCCCGTTTCAGTGAAGAGGTTTTCAACAAGGCCGCAAAGGCATTCCGCCATTTGCACGAGGTGATGGACGAGTTTGGAGTGACGCGCTATCGCGCCGTGGCAACGAGCGCCACGCGCGAAGCCCGAAATCGCGAAGCGTTCGTGCGCACCATCAAGCATCGAGCGGGAATCACCCTTGAAGTTATCGGAGCGGCGGAAGAATCGCGCCTCGGCAGGGAAGCCGTGCTGGCGGCGCTGGGACCAGAAGCGCCACCTCGGTGCATCGCGGATCTTGGCGGAGGCAGCCTGGAGATCAGCATCCTGAAAGATCACAGCGTGGAGCAAAGCGCCCAGTTGCCCGTGGGCACCGTGCGGCTCATGACCATGCTGAATCTTCCCGGAGTGATTCGCCCCGCACAGGAAGAACAGGTGCGGCGATACGTGCGAGCGCTGCTGGAATCGAAATTGACGCCGCGGCCGAATTTGGCCGAGAACGTTGCGGTGGCCCTGGGTGGCAATGCCGAAACGCTCGCGCTGGTTGCGCCCGGCCCCCGGGAAAACGGATTGCCCACACTGGAGCTATCCCTCTTGCGCGCGCGGTTGCCGGACATTCTCAAGCGCGACGTTCACGAACGGATGAAGACCTATGCGGTGCGGCGAGACCGCGCGGACGTGATGGGGATCGCCGCGATCACACTGATCACGATGGGGCGGTATATGAATGTCAGGACGCTCGCGATCCCCAGCGTGGGCGTGCGAGAGGGGCTGTTGCAGGAGATCGCGCGCGAAGCCTTCTCGCGCAAGGAGCCGCATCGCTACAACGAGGCTATGCGGCAATTGCTCGTCGGCACGCGGAGCTTTGCTCGCAGGCTGGGCTACGATCAGCAACACGCGGAACACGTGCGTGAGCTGAGCATTCTCATCTTCGATCAGTTGCAGCCCGTGCATCACCTTCTGCCACAGTCGCGCGTCCTCCTGGAGGCCGGCGCTCTGTTGCATGATACAGGTCACATGGTCAGCCACCGCGGCCATCACAAGCATGGAGAGTATTTCGCGCTGAACGGAGACATTCCGGGGCTGGAGGGGCGCGACCGGGCCATCGTCGCCGCGGTGGTCCGTTACCATAACCGTAAATCGGAGCCCGCGAGCCACCACCTAGCCTATTCGGCGTTGAACAATGCAGACAAACGCATCGCACGAAGACTTGCCGCCATTCTGCGAATCGCCGAAGCGCTCGATCATGAGCACCGGCAGCGGGTCTTAAACTTGCACGCTTCGTTCCAGCGTGTTGCGGTTACTCTGGAAGTGCGCGCGAACGGCGACGCGACGGAAGACTTGCGGAATGCGAATCGCAGCGCGGAGCTGTTCGAGAAAGAATTTCATTTGAGGCTTTACTTCCGGCAGGTCGCTGCGTAGCCGTTTGCCAGGCCAGGCTGGCCGGGCGTGGCATCGTGCTCGAAAGAGGGAGAGAAAGAGGATGCAGCTCTACATCGTTCGTCATGGAATCGCGGTTGATCGCGAGGATCCGAAGTGTCCTCCTGACCCGGAACGTTACCTGACGGAAGAAGGCGTAGAAAAAACGAAACAAGTGGCAGCCGGAATAGCAGCGATCGGCATCACGGCCGATCTTTTGTTCACAAGCCCTTATGTCCGCGCGGCCCAGACGGCGGAGATTTTTGCGGCCGCGCTGGACTACGCCAAGCAAAAAATCCGGCAGAGCAATTTACTTTTGCCAGGGACAGAGCCCACGCTGCTCTTCCGTGAACTTGCCAAGGAACGGCAGGCGTCGTCAGTATTTCTCTTCGGTCACGCGCCACAACTCGACGATATCGTCGCGACCGCGCTCGGTTCAAAGCGGCATTTCACGGCACTGAAAAAAGCCGGAGTGGCGCACGTCGAACTGAAGCGCGTCTCGCCGCCTATAGGCGTTCTGGTGTGGCTGGCCACTCCGAAGTTGTTGCGCCGCGCACGAAAATAATGCGATCCTGCCTTCCTCGAGTGGCCCGCACCAGATTCCAGGTTCGAACAGCCCCGTTTTGAACGAAGTTGCTTTAGCTCAATCCCCGTGGTGTTCTCGCATGGTCCGCGTCACCAAGGTTGGCGTTCCCATCGTGTTGAACAGCAGACCCTTCACGGTGACGGTGTTGCCCACGGCCAACGAGCCAAGCCCCGAAAAGTCCATGAATTGCATCTCGGAGAGGGTCAGGACATTGATCGTGGTGATTGGCGGCGTCGCTCCCGTGAATAGAGGAGATAGCCCCGTCAACGTGAAGGTGCCGTTGTCTGTGTTAATCGTGCCAACTTGACCGGTGATCTGCGAAGGCCACAGGCGCACCAAGTCGGTCATAACGGTCGTGGTGCCTCCGCTCGAGGAGACCGTGCCGGGGCGGACTTGCACGTCTTGCCCCACAAGCAGGTCCGCGCCGCTCATAAAGTTGAGACCGGCAATGCTGAAGCCGCCATCTTCGCCCATCTCTTCGCGGCCCATTTGAAACGTCGCGCTGGGCAGAATCGTAACCACAACGGGCGACCCTTCGGCAATCGTCGTGAGCGGCGGCTCTTCGTTGAACACCACCATGTGAAATTGCGTGCTGCTGTCCACGCTCGTGATGGTGCCCTTGATGGCTCGCTTGTTCGTATCTTCTTCAAACTCGACACGTTTCGCCAGCATCGTTCCCATGCCGTTCTCGCCCAAGTTTACGTTGAGAACTTGGCCGGCCTTGACGCAACGGATGTCCTCAGGACTGGCGCTGCATCCAGCGCGGTCGAAATCTTCAAACACCGTGCTGGTGTCCACGCTGACGGTGAATGATTGGCTGCTACGTTCATTCATCAACGTAAACTGGTTGCTCGCGACCGCAGTCACTTGGCCGTCGAGCTCATCAACCTGTTCCATCTCCATACCTGCGTCCGAATCTTGTCTCTGGGTCAGGTTTTTGATGGTGACCGTGGGGTTGATCGAGAGATCAGTTTGCAGCGAGGAGCGAACGTTGAAGTCCAAGCGTATGCCGACTACGGAATTCTGGCTGATGGTAATCGGGAATGGCGAACTTGAAATCGTCGCCATCGAAGGATTGAAGCTCGGCGATAGTTCGCAGACCGAATTAATCACGCATGAGCCGATCGGCATCGCAGAATGATTCACGATGGTCAGTGCTGCGTTGCTGAATGTCAGCGTAATACTGTTGTAGGTGTCCGGGGCAACGTTCGAAAGACTCAAAAAGGCAGTGTCGGACTGCAAATGCCCGAACTCGACTTCGGTGGGATTGGTTAAGACGGATACCGCCTTCTTCGTCGCGTCCGATGGTTGCAGGCTCACTCCGGTGATCAGGGCTTCGAAAAAGAGAACGGCGACACCATCAGGAGGCGCATCGCCGATCGCCAGGCTCATGGGAACACCGTTGCTAACGGGAGAGGAGCTCATGGAACCGCCGCAAGCAACGAGGAAGGCGCAACTCGTGAAAGCGAGCGACAGGGATACATTTCGCAACATAGTTCAACCTCCAGGGAGTGCCGGATTAGAAGCCGATTCGTGGGGATTGAGGGCGGAGCTTTAGCTTATACTTGTGTATGAGTGAATATCCACAGAAATTGGTTGCCCGGCCGATGTATGGAAGCAAGAGAAAATATAAGAATTCTAATAAACGGTTCGTTCTCGTTTGGGAACTCTGGTTTGCCGAATCTGCGTGAAATGTGATCCACGCACCCCCGCCCGCGCACAAAGCGAGAGTCGCTCACAGCAGATGGCCGCAGTATTCCTTCAATCCGAAGCCAAGGGAATTTCCGCGGCCTGCCGGTGCAAGATGCTCACAAGTTTTTCTGGTTTGGCGACGGGCTTGAGAATCAAGGGCAAATGTAAATACTCCTCGAGCAGGTGCTTGCCAGCCGCCAGGCGCGAGGCGGACTCCACATCATCGGACAGGCCCGCCACGCGGAGAAGGATAGCATCGACGGATTTTTCCGCGCGCAGCCCGGCGCCGCCTTCGAGGCCACATTTACGGAGGGAACGCGCAAGCCGAAGAACGCCCGCCAAAGCGCGCACTTTGCTTTGATGATCCACGGAAAGTTTGGAGAAGGCGCCGCCTTCAGTGGACGGCTCGGAGCCACGATGATAACGAACCGTCTCGGCGAGAACCTCCCACTCTTCGCGGGTCCAACCCGGGGGAACTGGGAGTGCCAGCAAGAACTTGCGCGCGGCTTTTTTCCGCGACTTGCCCGTAGTGGCCACGCCCACACTATGCAATCGAGCAGCAGCGAGCAATACGCGGCGAAGAGAAACATCGGTGAAGGCGGCTGCGACCCCCTGGCGCTTGAAGGCATCGAAAAGGGCAACCGCGATCCGCGAAATCTGCGAAGTCCGTCGCGGACGAGGATCGATGGCGCGGGCCGTGACGCGGAGGCGGGCCATCGCGGCGGCCTCGAGGCGGCCGTTCGTGGGAAGCCCGGACCGCCAGGTGTTCCAGAGGCTGGTGTGGCCCAGCGTAAGCTGTCGATAGGTCTCCATGCGGTCGTGACGCTCGCGCCCGATCGTTTCATGCCAAAGCCTGACGGAGTCTTCCGTGTCGAGATGGTCAGACTTGTTCACCTTGCCAGCGAGGACGTCGAGATCGTGAATCTCGCCAAGGATGTCCTGAAGGCGCTTCAGATTGTCGCTCCAGGCGGCGTACTGGTCAGGAAGCAAACCTTCCACGGTGTAGCGGAAGCGCTTCAATCCGATGCGCAGCGCATGCCAGGGTTTTGGTTTTTCGGTGCGTAGCGCCTTGGCGTGAAGTTCCTTGGCCGATTCGAACCGCTCCAGCGCCAGGCATTCCGCCGCGAGGCTTCCCGTGGGCACAAGCCGTGAACGACGCCGCACGGTATGTTCCAGATGCTTCCAGCTTTTCACATCAATTTTGGCCGCCACGCGAAGGGCGCTCTCTCGCAGCCGCGGCTTGCCGGATTCGAACGCCGAATGCAAATGCGCGCGAACCGCATCCGTTTCCGGGGCCAGCTTCTTCACCCATTCATCCATAACCTGCGCGTCGCGGAGCGCGCCGAGGCTGCGGAACAGTTTGCGCGTGACCTTGCGCAGTTCGGGCCAGACGGGATCGGGGTCCACCTCTTCCATGACCGCCGCGACCGAGCGGCAGCGGCGAATGGCCACGCGAAGATCGTGCACCACGTCGGGATCGGAGGAATTGCGAAGGTTTTCCAGTTCCTTGACGACGCGGTCCATCCAAAAAGCGACACCCCGGTGCTCGACACGAGCGCCGGAAGGCAGCGGTGTGACGGAAGCCATTGATGAATCCTAAAAAACTTCTTCGATTGTCCCTGGGGGACCCCTGTCGAAGACACACTAGCCTAGCTTACGAACCAGTGGGCGTCTAGCAGACCTGTGGAAAACTCCCCAAGTAAGATTTGACCCAGTGACTAGCATCGCGTTGGTCTAGTTAAAGCGCGGCGGCGAATAGCGGCCGCGATCAGCTCGAAAATCAAGAGGCCGCTTAGCGGTTTACTTGAGCGCAACGCAGCGTCATGCTACTTTTGAGTTGCACACCCGGAGTGGCGGAACTGGCAGACGCGCTGGACTCAAAATCCAGTGGTACTTAGTACCGTGTGGGTTCGACCCCCTCCTCCGGGACCAATCCATTTTCGCCGCGGTTTATGATGGTCACCCTCCCAAAGTTAGAATCACCCCAGGTTTTCAGCCTAGTGGCAAAGATTGCCGGTCAGGGATTGAAAAGCCTAGTGCAAAATCGCCTTTGCAGGCGTATTAAAACGGTTTAAGATTAGCTTCCGCTACGGTGGTCCACGCGCTACAGAGTGAGGAAATATGCCGGGTTTCAAAAACGGGTTCGTCTTTGGAATGCTTGCGATGGTGTTGTTCCCGGTCGAGGTGGGTCGGGCCGAGGAACCGGCAAGTTCGATAGCGTCATTGAACGAAGGCTGGCAGATCCAGTCGTCGTGTGAAGCGCAGGAAACGGGCGAGCACATTTCAAGTGCTGGCTTCGCCGCAACGGGATGGCACAAGACCACCGTGCCGAACACCGTTGTCGGCACGCTCGTCGATGACGGAACTTTCCCCGATCCAACTTACGGCACCAACCTCAAGAAATTCCCGGGAATGAATTACAGCGATAAATCGTTCTTCGCGCTGCAGGACATGCCGGAGGGCAGCCCGTACAAGTGCTCCTGGTGGTGGCGGCTGGAATTCAACGTGGGGCCTTCTTTGGCAGGAGATCATTTTTGGTTGCATTTTCCCGGCATCAACTACCGCGCAAACGTGTGGCTGAACGGCAAGAAAATCGCGGACGCCAAAGACGTTGCCGGAACCTACCGGCTCTTTGAGTTCGACGTGACGAACGTCCTGAACCGGGATGGGACCAATGCCGTTGCCCTGGAAATCTTCGCTCCGGGAAAAAATGATCTCGGCATCACCTGGGTCGATTGGAACCCGACGCCTGCCGACAAAGATATGGGCATCTGGAAACAAGTGACGCTCACTTCGAACGGGCAAGTGGCGATACGCCATCCGTTTGTAAAGTCGAAGCTCGATTCGGAATACAGAACCGCCGAGCTCACCGTCAGCGCGGAATTGCGCAACCAGTCGGAGAAACCAGTGAATGGCACGCTGGTTGCCGAAGTGGATGGCCAGACTCTGAAGCAGGCAGTCGATCTCGCGGGAGGCGAGAGCAAAACTGTGCGTTTCGCGCCGGAGAAGTTTGCGCAATTGAAGCTTTCTTCGCCACGACTCTGGCTGCCCTACACGATTGGCACTCCGAATTTGTATACCGCGGCCCTGCGCTTCGAAGTGGAAGGCGCCGGTGTCGCTGATCGAGCCGAGGTGACATTTGGCATTCGTGAGGTCACTTCTGAGCTCACCGACAAGGGCCATCGCCTGTTCAAGATTAACGGCCGGAAAATCCTCATTCGCGGCGCCGCCTGGGCGCCTGACATGTTCCTGCGCGCAAAATCCAAAAAGCTCGGTGCCGACCTTGCCTATGTCCGTGACCTGGGCTTGAACACGATCCGGCTCGAAGGGCGCATCGATCGCGATGAATTCTTCGACCAGACCGACAAGCTCGGCATTCTCGTCATGCCCGGCTGGACCTGTTGCGATGCCTGGGAACGCTGGAAGCACTGGACACCGGAAACGCACGCGATTGCCAAAGCCTCCATGAATGATCAGTCGCGCAGGCTGCGGAATCACCCGAGCGTGTTCGTGTGGCTCTATGGCAGCGACAATCCGCCGCCCTCGGACGTCGAACAAATGTACCTGAGCGTTTTGAAAGAGACGGAGTGGCCCAACCCTTCGGTTTCTTCCGCGAGCGAGCAGAAAACGAGAATCACGGGCGAATCCGGCGTGAAAATGACCGGCCCCTACGAATATGTGCCGCCGGTGTACTGGCTGGCGGATACCAAGGCAGGTGGTGCTTACGGCTACAACACGGAAACGAGCCCGGGCCCGGCGATTCCCACGCGCGAATCGCTTGAAAAATTCATCCCGAAGGATCATTTGTGGCCCATCGACGACGTTTGGAATTTTCATGCCGGAGGAGAACGCTTCACGACAGTGAACGTGTTCACGGATGGCCTGAACCGGCGCTATGGCCAGGCCACTTCACTGGACGACTACGAGCGCAAGGCGCAAGCGATGACCTATGATGGCGAGCGCGCCATGTTTGAAGCGTATGGGAAAAACAAGTACACGGCTACAGGCGTGATTCAGTGGATGCTCAACAACGCTTGGCCTTCCTTGATCTGGCATTTGTACGACTATTACCTCGTGCCCGCTGGCGGGTACTTTGGAACGAAGAAGGCCTGCGAGCCTGTGCACGTGCAGTATTCCTTCGACGACAATTCCGTGGCGGTCGTCAACAACACGTACGAGGTCTTCAATGGAATGAAAGTCAGCGCCAAAATCTACAACCTGGATGCCGAGGAGAAGTCTTCGAAGGATGCGACGTTGGAAATCGGACCGGACAGCAGCACCAAGGCATTTGATTTGCCGGTTCCCGACGGGCTGTCGACGAGTTATTTTCTGAAGCTCGAGCTGCACGATGCGAGAGGGAAGTTGGTCAGCGACAATTTCTACTGGCTTTCGAGGAAGCTGGACACCCTCGATTGGGGCAGAAAAAAAGACACCGTCTACACCCCGCAGAAGGAGTTCGCCGATCTAACCGGCCTGAACGAGTTGCCGCAAGTTTCTCTGTCCGCTAACGCTCTCACCAGCAGTGCCGATGGCCGGGCCAGGTCGACCGTGACCGTGAAGAACCTTGGCAACAACGTGGCGTTCATGGTGCATCTGCGAGTGACGCGCGGAAAAGGCGGAGAGGAAATCTTGCCCATCTTCTGGAGCGACAACTATTTCTCGCTTCTCCCCGGTGCGCAGCGAACGGTCACGGCGACCTACGATTCATCTTCCCTCGATGGCAAAGAACCCGTCACCGTGCTGGATGGATTCAACGTCACGACTACGACGGCGCAAGCCAGCCCGACAATGGCCGCTGCAATACATTAACCTGCCGAAAAAAATGCAAGACAGGCAAGCTGAGTCTTATGTCAGACCGCGCGTGCCCGTAACTTTTCGCTTGGGGTGAGGCCGATTTCCATGAGCAAATTCCGGAAGCGGGGATCGTTGCGTAGGGGATCATAGACCGGATCCATTTGCAGAAAAACATTCCAATACGAGCGTTCGTCGACTCCCTTCTTGAGCCATTCGAACGCGCGATCGATTTCACCAAGCCCGAGATAAATGCGTGCGATCATCGGCGAGGCCACGTAGCGCCCAGCGGTATTCTCCAGGACTTCCTTTAAGATGCTGCGCGCTTCATCCACTTTCCCAGCCAGTCCATAGACATGTGCCAGCGCGGGTTTCCCTTCGCGGTTGCCGGAAAACTGCACCGCCTGTTCAAACGCGCCAATCGCTTCGTCGTACATCTCCTTTTGGACATAAGCGCGCCCCAGATTGAAGAGAGCAGGGAGGAATCGTGGCTCTTGCTCGAGGACCGTCCGCACGCGCTCAATGGCGCGCTCGTACTGGCGGCCGTAAAAGTAGGGATCCGCGGCGTTCAGATTCAGCATCAGCGAATGCGGATCCAGTTCCCGGGCGCGCCGATGCTCCAATGAAGCTTCTTCGAGGCGTCCCATGGCGTTTAGATAAGAGGCATACCACTGATGGGCAGAAGCGTAGCTGGGGTTCAGTTCGATAGCGTGCCTGAACTCTTCCTCGGCTGCTTGCCAATCCCACTCATACCAAAATTTCACCAATCCCATCGAAGCATGGGGCTCGCTCAAAGAGGGATCGATTTCGATCGCGCGCGCCGACGCCTGTGCTCCCCGTTCCCCAGCCTCGCGTGGCGAAAGAGCGCCGAACCAACACAACAAGCCGGAAGAGTCAGCGATTCCGGAGAGCGACCGGGAGCAACGAGGCTCGATGGAGAGCGCCGCCTCAAAAGATGCAATGGCTTTCTTTAAACCCTCCTCGGTTCTTTGGCCAAAATAGAAGCGCCCGCGCAAATAAGATTCATGCGCATCGGCATCGAAGGATGCAACCTTTGAGGAATCCTCAGGAAGAAGTTCAATCGCGAGCGCCGTCCCGATCTGCCTTGCCACGTCGGCTTGCACTCCAAGAACATCGCGGAGGTCGCGGTCGTAGCTCCCGGACCAGAGATGCGTCTGATCCCGGGCTTCGATCAATTGCGCGGTGATGCGAACCTGTCTGCCCGCTCGCCGCACGCTGCCTTCCAAAACGTAGTCGATCTTCAATTCCTGAGCAATCTCACCAATGGTTTTCTTGGTCGCCTTGTATTGGATCGAAGAAGTGCGCGCAATCACGCCAAGGCGCTTCGGCTGAAGCTGGCCAAGATGGGAGATCATCTCCTCGGTGAGTCCGTCCGCGAAATACTCCTGTTCCGCGTTGCCGCTTAAATTCTCAAAGGGCAGCACGGCCATCATTTTCTTTTCCACTGCCGAGGCTCGCCGTTCTGGTTTGACTACGGGCGCGATGAAGCGATAGCCCATCCGCGGCACGGTCTCGACAAACCGCGGACTCTGGGCGGAGTCTCCAAGCAAATTCCTCAGTTTGTTGATGGCTGTGTTTAAGCTGTGGTCGTATCCAACGTGGGTGTCAGGCCAGAGTCTCTCTCTCAGGGTCCCTCGTGTAACGACCTGGCCGCCGCGTTGAAGTAGCATCTCCAGAATCTGGAAGAGTTGCTCTTCCAGTCGCAGCCGCAGGCCATGCTTGCGCAGCTCGCGCGATTGAAGGTCAATTTCAAATGTTCCAAAACGCATCAGCCGAGAAGAAATCTGGGCCCCATTCATTCTCTTACCTCAAGCATTGTCTTCACGAAATCCCCAGTTGCCTGCCGCTCCCCTCCGCCCCAAGGCGACATTCCTTCCTAAGTCTTATTGTGCGAACAGTCTTGACGTTGATAAAGACTTGTCCTCCGGGTGATTTATTCCCGCCGCGAATCTGTCATCTAAGCTTAGAGAACACTTAGGCATACGTCGTCACGGCTGCCTTAACTTAACGAGGAGCATTTCCAATCATGAGGAAGTTCCGGGCTTTTTTACTGGGGCTGGTTTGCGTCAGCGCCTTGCGTCTCCCGTCCGGCTATGCGCAGACGAACAGCTACAAGCAAACCAATCTGGTTTCCGATACGCCGGGAATGGCGGCTAACACAGACCCCAAACTGGTTAATCCCTGGGGCATTGCTTTTGTCCCAGGCAATCCCTTCTGGATTTCCGACAACAACAGCGGGTTTACTACGCTTTATGACCAGAGCGGCGTGCTGAACGGTTCGTTTATCGTTGCCCCGCCGAATGGCAGCTCGAATTCTGCGACGCCGACGGGAATTGTCGCGCCGCCCAGCGGCGTGGTTTTTAGCGTGAACGGCCAGCCCGGGATCTTCATCCTCGACACGGAAGACGGAACGATCTCCGCATGGACGGGTGGAGCCTCAACGGTCTTGACGGTGGATAATTCTGCCGTTCCATCGGCTGCCAGTGGCGCGGTGTATAAAGGCCTGGCACTGATCAAAAACACGACCGGCAGTTTTCTTCTGGCCACCAATTTCAGGTCTGGCAAGGTTGAGGTATACGACACCACCTTCAAGCAAACGCAAATTCTTGGGCCGGGGGCCTTCAATGATCCATCCCTGCCAGCAGTACCGGCGGGCTCGGGTTCTCCGGGATATGCGCCATTCGGCATACACACAATCACTGTCAACAATGCCTCTATGGTGGTGGTGACATACGCCCTCCAGGACATGCCCATGCACGATCCGTTGCATATCGCCGGTGCGGGCTTCGTAGACCTCTTCAGCACCGACGGCACAATGGTCCGACGAATTACCAGTGACTCCCATCTCGATGCGCCCTGGGGCGCAGTCATACCACCGCAAGGCTTCGGTCTGCTCGCGGGCGACCTCCTGATCGGGAATTTCGGCGATGGCACGATCAACGCCTACAATTTCGCCACTGGCGCCTTCGTCGACCAAATGAAAGACCAGAATGGTGCTGTCATCACCAATGCCTCGCTATGGGACATGGTCTTCGGCGGCGGCGGACCCTCCGGCGACCCCAACACCATGTACATCACCGCGGGCCTGGCCAATGAACAACATGGGCTTTTTTCGGCCATCACAGCGAATGCTACCCCGCCTTCCACCTCCGATTTCAGCATCGGCGCATCGCCTTCGACTTTGACCATCGCTGCGGGTCAGCCCGCTTCGTTTGCCGTTACTCTTAGTGGCCTCAATGGGTTCAATTCTGCGGTCAACCTTTCTTGTTCCGGGCAACCTGCGAACTCCACTTGCAAATTTTCTCCCATGTCTGTCACGCCCACCAGCGGTGGGATGGCCACCTCGATGATGACCATCAGCACTTCCTCGTCGCCTTATATGCCAGCCGGAATGGTGGCCAAGAATCGCAACCGGGGAACTTACGCGATGTTGCTTCCAATTCCAGGGCTGCTGCTGTTAGGGCTTCTCCTCTTTGGAGCGGGCCGCACCAAACTCCCTTCCAGAAACGACGGGAACTATCGCCTCGTTCGAAGCTTGGGCCTTCTCATCTTTTCAGTTTGCCTCCTGGCGGCCAGCGGCTGCGGCTATAAGGGCGCTGCGGCCGGCAATGGAACGCAACGAGGTACTACCACCGTGATGATCACCGGCACCTCGGGCAATCTCTCCCACTCAACCTCAATCACTCTCATCGTCCAGTAACAAAAAGGAGGGGCCGGCGCTCGGCCCGCAGGCCCCTCTTCCTCCCGCTGTGCAGCGGCCTGGCGCGTTGATGCGGACGCCTCCAGGTGGACGAAATATGAATCGCAAGGGCCAAGATTCACTTTTTTTCAAGGTCCGTTTGCGTGGTGCGGCAGTTCTGAAAATTTGATTCGAGATTTCAAAAGGAGAAATTTCAATGAAAGAATCGGGAAAAGTGTTTGCGACTGGTACAAGCCGGCGTTCGTTCTTGAAAAATGGTGCCGTAGCCGCCGGTGCTGCAACGGTAAGGGCTGGCTTGCTCGGCAACGGGCTGCCAGCTTTCAGTCAGGAGGTTTCCGGTGACAGCGCACCAATCACAAATGGGGACATTGCTATCCTAAGGTTCCTGCAGGCCCTAGAACAGGTCGAAGAAGACCTGTGGAGACAGTATGCTGAACTCGGCGGTACCCAGGATAACGAATTCACCGGGCTCACCGGTGGGAACGCGGCCTATTCACAGGCGCTGCAACTCCTCGATGGAGACATGCCGCAATATATCCACGACAATACGGACGACGAGATCAGTCATGCCAGTTTTCTTAAGAAATATCTGGAATCGAAAGGCGCGGAATCTGCTGACCTCACCCACTTCCGAGTCCTCCCCAGCAGCAAAGCAGATGGGGCACAGCAGATCGGACGCCTCACCAATCTTACCCAACTTACCATCGACACCAGCTTTTGGTCGCGGTATCGCAGCATCACCAACCCGGATTTTGATCCCCTGGCGAAATTTGCTCAGGCGGTTCCCAGTCTGAACCTTGGAAAGCATACCGCTATCCCGAGAAGCAACGCCGACACCAACGGAAGCGTCATCAATCTCAATGATCCCACGCAGTCCACGTTCACCGACCACCTCAAGGCGATCGCCTTCACGGCGGGATTCCACTTCGCCTTCATCGAGCAAGGTGGCACCAGCCTTTATCCGGCGCTGGCGCAGCACGTCACCAACCTGGAGGTCTTGAGAATCCTCCTGAGCATCGGCCCCAGCGAGACCATGCACTTCCAGACCTGGCAGGACAAAGCCGGCAATGCTACTCCCTTGACGGACGTCGACCCTGTGAACAACTCGACAGTGACCTTTTCCACGTTGAGCGCCGCCCAGGGTGAGACGGATCCGGAATCCTTGAACGGGGACACCTTGCAGTCCAACTTGATCATGCCCGAGCCAACCCACTTCCTGGACCAGAAGTTCGGCCCGGTGGCCATCATTCGCCCGACCTCCATAGCTTTTGGTGGGGCGGTCGCTTCTGTGCAGTCATTTGTGACGGACGGGCTTTTCATTAATCCCAAGACGAATAAAAGTGACACTGGGATCGTCCAAAAGCTCATGAGTCTGGCTGAAGAAGCCGATGACGCTCGCCGCCAGCTCTAGGCAACAGCGCAGTCAGGGGCAAGCTGGCTCATTCTAGCCGTTAGTCAAACCACTAGAGCCCAAACCCTTCTGGTTTGGGCTCTGATTGTTATGGCGTTGGGTTTTACAACCCCACGCCTGGGGCAAGCTGCCTTCGGGCCAATCTTCCTCTTACGCCTTGAGGCGAATCTTTCCTCTTTTCGGCCTGCCGCGCGCGCGGCGGATGAAACCTTTCGTCGCTTGTTCATCATCCAATACGGTAGAATCGCGGTGTGCCTTACGGCGGGAGAGGTCTGAGCAGAGACCACCAGGTTTCATGGGTTTCTGCCTGAGAGAGGGAAACATGAAGAGGATGATTCGTTTATTGGCCGCTGTGGCCCTGGGCCTGTTTCTGGTCGGTGCCGCGTTTGCCGACACATTGGAATTGAAAGATGGCCGGGTCTTGAAAGGGAGATACCTTGGAGGCACGCAAGCGGTACTTCGTTTTGAGGTCAACGGCGAAGTTCAAACTTTTAATACCTCGGATATCGTTGCGGTGACCTTCACCGGCGGTTCCGCTTATTCCGCTCCAGCTGCCCCGGCTCCCGCGGCCGCGCCCGGCATGGTGACTCCCTCTTCGAGTGGCAGCGTCACCATTCCGGCCGGACAATCCATGCTCGTTCGCATGATCGACGGCGTCGACTCCTCAAAGAACCACGTTGGCGACGTTTTCCATGCAAGCCTTGAAACCGACCTGACCATCGGGGATACCGTGGTCGCCCGCAAGGGCGCCGATGTTTATGGCCGCTTGGCCGAGGCTAAAGAGGCCGGCCACATAGCCGGCAGCTCCGAGCTGCAGTTGGAACTCACCCGCATGGTGATCGACGGCAAGGATTACCCCGTCGTCAGCAGCGATTACACTCTGCAAGGCAAGGGGCGCGGCAAGAACACCGCCGAGAAAGTCGGTGGCGGCGCGGCTCTTGGGGCCATCATCGGCGCGATCGCCGGCGGCGGCAAAGGCGCTGCGATCGGCGCGGGCGTCGGGGCGGGAGCAGGAGGAGCCGTCCAAGTGCTCACGCGCGGCCAACAGGTGAAGGTCCCTAGCGAAACTCTGCTGGAATTCCGGCTTCAACAGCCGGTGATGGTGACTCCTACCCAGCGGTAGTTTCTGTCTTTCCCTTACCCAAAACTCTCTTCGCGAGGGCGAGTTTCGGCTCGCCCTTTCTGCTGCGTCCGGCGCTCGCGGTTTCTGACACCCCCCGTTGTCGGATTGGAACCACGGCTCCGAAATTCCCCCTTGCCACTCCTGCTGTTAGTGACTAAGCTAACCCCTCACGTGGGGAGACTATGCCTAAAGAAAAACCAAGAGTCAACATCGGCGAAGTCATAAAAACTTACCGCAGCCAGCGCGGACTGTCGCAGGGCGACATCGAGCGCCGCACCGGCCTATTGCGTTGCTATCTCTCGCGCGTTGAAAACGGCCACACCGTGCCCTCGCTGGAGACTCTTGCCAAGATTGCGGAGGCCATGGACATCTCACTGGCTGACTTCTTCCCCGGCACCGAGACTCCCCGCGACCGCGAAACCCAGAAAGCTCTCGGGGAACTCTCGCAGGACGAGATTCGCTTCCTCGCGGAGATCAAGAAATACAGCACCACGCTTTCCGACGGCGACAAGCGTCTGGTGCTGGCCATGATCCGCAAGATGGCCACATTGCTTCCGCTCCCTGCCGCGAAGAAAATGATCGTCCGGCGGACCACAGCCTAACTACGGACTATTAATTATTAGACTTGGAGATGCGCGGCAGGATTGCCGCGCTTTTATTTTTCGCTGGCTGCAAACTCAACGGCTCTGGCCGCGAATGATGCGAATGGCGTCAGGCAGCGCAGCCTCCCCGCGTCCGTTGGAAGGTGCTGCCGCCTCCGAGGTGCGAGGCTCGTCACTTTCCATCGTGCTCTCGCCGGGAGCAAGGAACAGGTTCGTCTCCACGGCGTGCTGTTTGGTATAGAGATCGAAATAGCGGCCGCCGAGTGCATAGAGAGTTTCGTGTGTGCCGCGCTCGATGATCTGGCCCGCTTCAACGACCAGAATTTGGTCGGCCCGACGAATTGTGGAAAGCCGGTGCGCGATCACGAACGTCGTGCGCCCGCGCATCAAGTAGCGCAACCCTTCCTGAATCAGCGCCTCCGATTCCGAGTCCAGGCTGGAAGTCGCCTCGTCAAGAATCAAGATACGGGGATCAGCCAGAATTGCGCGCGCAATGGACACACGCTGCTTCTGCCCGCCCGAAAGCTTCACCCCACGTTCCCCGACAACCGTGTCGTACTTGTTTTCGAACGATTCCGCGAACTCGTCCACTCGCGCAATGTGACACGCTGCCAGGATTTCTTCCTCGCTGGCATTCGGCCGCGCAAACGCGACGTTCTCTCGAATCGTTCCATCGAACAGGAACGTCTCCTGCAACACCACGCCCAGTTGCGTCCGGTACGAACTCAATTTCACCGTCGCCAAGTCTACTCCATCAACCAGAACTCTTCCGCTCGACGGCACGTAAAACGCCGCAATCAATCCGATGATCGTCGATTTTCCCGCACCCGACGGACCCACCAGCGCTGTGACCGTCCCCCGTTCTGCGCGGAAACTTACGTCGCGCAGCACCTCTTTGCGAGAATCATAGGCAAAGCTCACGTGCTCCATCTCGACTTTGCCGACCACTCGATCGAGCGCAACGGTTCGCCCCGGTGTTTCATCTTCTGGCTTCTCGTTCAGAATTTCCCGTGTCCGTTCCAGCCCGGTGATGGCCTCTGTGATTTGCGTTCCGATGGCCACGATCTGAAACACCGGCGCAATTAGAAACGCTAGGAAGGCGTTGTAGGCAAACCATTCGCCTGGAGTCATGCTCCCGGAAAGCATCTTGTGCCCGCCAAATTCCAACATAAGTACGCTGACGATGCCCAGCAGCATGGCGCCGGACAGGCTCATCAGTGAAGTTGCTGTGAGCGTCTTCAGCACATTTTCAAGCAATCGCTGCACTCCACCGGCGAAGATCTTCTCTTCCCGCTCCTCGGCGTGGTAACCCTTCACCACGCGCACGCCCCCGAGCGATTCCGTTAGCCGCCCCGTAACTTCGGCGGTAATTTTTGGCCGCGCCCGGAAAATCGGCCGAATCGTCTTGAACGCCCTGCTAATCCCGAATCCAAACACCAGCAGAATCGAGAAGGCCACGGCGGTCATCGCAATGCTCGTATGAATCAAGTAAACAAGCGCGATCGCCGCGGTCATGAGCCCGCCAACGAATTCCACCAGCCCGGTGCCAACAAGATTGCGGACTCCCTCGACATCGCTCATGATCCGCGAAACGAGCACCCCGGTCTTGTTTGCATCGTAATACGCTACCGGAAGGCGCCCGATGTGCGCCTGCACCTGCCGCCGCAGGTCGGTGATCATCTTTTGCGCGGATTTGGAAAGAAGTTGCGTCAAGCTGAACGAAGTGAGGCCCTGCACGATCGTCGCCCCGAGAACTCCAAGGACGAGCGGCGTCAAGAGCTGCACTTGTTTGTGGAGCACGACGTTGTCCACGAAATATTTCGTGGATGCCGGCAGCACCAATCCCGAAACGCGATTGATCGCCATCAGCACGAAGCCAACAGCCAGCAGCCCGCGCCGCGGCTTGATCAGCGCCCAAACGTCAGGAAGATTCTTCCACGCGTTCTTACGTTTCTTCTCGCCGGGCGCTGTTTTTGCGTCTTGCTCTGTGGCCATGATTTGAGAGACAGGCTATACCTTGCTTTTTGATGCGGGCAGCCTGCAATTCACTACATACTGCTACCGGATCGACAAAATGGAGAGTTCTTCAGTCTCCCGTAGCTCCGGGGCGTGGCACGCGCGCCCGCGCGGCGTGATCGAGGTTGAGCACGCTGGCGATGAATTCGCTGATGGTGATCCCGAGGTGGCCCCAAAGCCGCCGTTTTAACGTCGAGTAGTCCTGCGTCCCGCTGAAAAGGTCCCCCATCAATTGCTGGAAGACCGGGCTGCGCCGAATGAACTGCACCATCCGTGTCGTGACCGCACTGCCCAGGAACGATCCGCGATAAAACCGCCGCACGATGCGTGCTGCAAATTCTAACTCCGCGGAAAATGTCGCTCTCACCCACGCCGGGTACTTCTCCGGGCAGCCTTCCGCCAGCGAGCGCCCCAATAATTCTCCGGACCGAATCGCGTAGAACAGTCCTTCGCCCGTGAGCGGGTCCACCCACGCGGCGGCGTCGCCAATCAGCGCCCAATTCTTCCCCACGACGTTGCGCTGCGAGAGTGTTCGTTCCTGCGGCGAGGGCAGCACGTGGCTATAGAACTTCGCGCCCTCCGTCGAAATCCCCTGCTTCTCCACAAAAGTCTGCAAGTGCCTCCGCAGCTCCGCGCTCGTGTGCGAAGCCATGCTCCCGCAAATCCCCACCGACAGATGATCGCAGCGCGGAAACGACCAGATATACCCTTCGAAGTGCGGCAGGAATTTGATGGTGATGGCATCCGCTGTCTGCGGCACGAAGTAGCCCTGCGTCATTTCCAATTCATCGCGCTGCAACGCCCGCGTTTCCGGCAACAGCTGATTGCGTGCCCCCGCCGCCAGCACCAGGAAATCCGCCTCCCGCCATCGGTTATCCACGCAGTAGCGTGGCTTCGCTGTTTCCGTCTCCACGCCCATCACGCGCGAGCGCTCCACCTTGCACCCCGCTTCTTTGGCGCGGTCCAGCAGCAACCCATTCAGCACTGTCCGCGAATAGATCACGATCGGATGCGGCATATTCAGCGTCGCGCGATGCTCTTCGCTGCTGATCAAGTCGACCGAATCCACCAGCTTCTTTGGGTAGGAATTGTCCAGCAGGAAAGGGAAACACTGGATGGCTTTGTGGGTCAGTCCGCCGCCGCACGGTTTCTCCCACGCCAGATGCTCGTCGAGAATATCGACCTTATGTCCCGCGCGCGCGAGCTGCTCGCCACACATTGCGCCGGAGGGTCCGCCTCCCACGATCGCTATCTGTGCCATGGTTGTGACTTGCTGTGAGCCATGATTTCCGCCCCCGGCGCGGAATCCCGGCTGGAGAGCCCTTTCAAGCTCAGGCCCCGGAACGTGAGGCCCTTAGGTGAGGGGAAAGATCACCAGCAAAAAACCCGCAGCGAGTATAGCACCGAATACCGCCGTCGCAGCCTCCGACCCTGATTCTTTGCGCACAATGTCCATGCCGCTCCTCTGCACAATATTGAACAGCACTAGGTAAGGAGCCAGCAGCCCGATCAGAATTTCGCCGCTATGTAGAAATAGAACTCCGCCCATTAGCGCGCCCCAGCCGATCAGCCGGAGCGCTAACGCCGCGATCAGCCTTCGCCCTCTCTTGCCGTTCTCCACCGGACCAAGGAGATGTTCTTCCGCCAGGTGGTAAGGCAAAAGGGCAATTAGCAGGAATGGGAAGCGTGCCCATTTTGCCGCGGTGAGCCATGCCTCGTAAAATGTCAATTCGAACCAGCCCATCGCCATCAGCAACAGCACAATCCCTAGGAATGCTCCCACCAGCATCCCGCGCCAGGGATTCCGAAAGCTCGATCGCAACGATCGCCAATGGCCTCCGACCAGCATGCCGCCAAAAAATAGCAAATAACCAGCGAAATAATCGCCCTGAAAAAGGCCGATCGCTCTTAAAGGATTCCAGTATCGAAGAAGGGCCACGATCAGAATCGACCCTAACGCAACTTCCATGCACGCGCGCCAGACGGCACTCCCGGCACTCTCCGACGCGCCCGCTTCCCTTGTTTTCTTAACAGTTCCTTCGCGCAAAAAAGGTCCCGCGATCAACAGAATTCCAAGAAAGCCGCAGAGCGCGCCAACGAGGGGACCATGATTTGGCAAAGCCTCGGCCTTCGAAAGATGCAGTATGCGTGCTGACCACTCTTGCGTGGCGCGCACCGCCGCGCTACTAAAGATGAGACTGACGTGTGTTTCTTCCGGAAGCTCGAGATATTTGTCGCTAGCATCGCCGCTCAAGGCAACCAGGTCGGCTGCATTGCCGCGCATCGATTTCGGTTCGATCTCTCCGTTCATCACCAACGAGTTCGACGCCAGCGGCCGTGGGTTCGTAAAGAACAGCATCTCCGGCTCCGCGCCGTGTGCCGCGCGCATCGGAGCAGGCGAGATCGCAATCACCCCAGCAACAGAAACGCGCGATGCAATACGAATGGCCACCGCCCCACCCATCGAATGCCCTGCGAGAATAGTGCGTTCCGCCACGATCACGCCGCGCGAAAGCAATTCTCGGACGAGCGCCTCTCCGCATTGTTCCGCCCTCGCAGGAGAAAATGGCCCCGGCGTATGACCATGCCCCGGGAAGTCCGTCGCGTACACGCGCAATCCCGCCTCCGCAAATCCTCGCGCAAGGTAGGACATGATCTTCTTATTCGCCGATATTCCATGGAACAACACCGCTGATCCTTGCGCGTCTCCTGATCGCTTTGCCACGATGTCGGTTTCCATCCGGCAGCCGCCCGCGTCGATCAATAACCTTTGTTCCTTGTATGGCGTTGGAACAGCCAGCCAGTAACCGCCTGCAATCAACAAAAGTCCCGCGATCGCGCGAACCGTTTTTCCGCCCTTCATCGCCCAATCCCTGCCCGCCAGCGCCGTGTCTCTCGCGCGTGATAAACTAGCTTTTTAACCGATATCACTTTGTTTTTTTCGGCCCGCATGGAGACCCTTTGAATTCGGGAGTCCTGACAATGGAGGAAGCGATTCTGCGGTTTGGCCGCCAGAAACGCAACGGCCGCCGCATCGTTTTCACCAACGGCTGCTTTGACTTGCTCCATCCCGGCCACGTCCGGAGCCTCGAACTTGCGCGCGAATTGGGCGACGCGCTTGTTGTCGGACTGAACAGCGACGCCAGCGTTCGCCAACTGAAGGGTGAAGGCCGTCCCGTCCTTCCCGAGCGCGAGCGCGCCGAAATCCTCGCCGCGCTCGAATGTGTTGACGCCGTAATCATCTTCGACGACTCGACTCCGCGCGAAGTCATCGCCGCTCTCCTCCCCGACGTTCTCGTCAAGGGCGGCGATTGGCCCGGCGACCAGATCGTCGGCCGCGAAGAAGTGGAATCCGCTGGTGGCCGGGTCGTCTCGATCCCCGTCGTTCCCGGCCACTCGACCACTGCCATCCTGAAGAAAATTCGCGAGGGGTTCCGCGCCGCTCGCGCGGAATCCTGACCGCCCTCGCATGATACTTCCCGCCGTCCGCGAACGATTGGACGTCCTGCTTCGCCAGGCGGCGATCGAGGGCGCGCTGGCCGCGTTGCGGGGCGGTGCGAACCAAGTCTCGCTCGCTGGCCTACACGACGTGGCGAAATCTCTCGTCGCCGCCTATGTAACACACGAACTCCGCCGCCCTGCTTTCTTTGTCACCGATTCGAATCGCCGCGCTGAATCCCTCGCGGAGACGTTGCGTTTCTTCGGCGGAATTTTTCCCGGAGCCGCTGGCGGCGTCGCCACGCTCCCCGCTTTCGACCGGCTCCCGTGGGAAGCCCAAAGCCCCCACGCCGACATTCTCGAGCGCCGCGCCGCCACTCTCTTTCGTCTCGCCGACGGCCAGGTTTCTTTGGCCATCGCCCCCATCGCCGCTGCGCTTTGGCGCTATCAGGATCCCGCCGCGTATCTCTATCTCGCGCGAAGTCTGGCGAAGGACACCGAAATCCCCCACCAAGAATTGATTACCCATCTCGGCTCCGTCGGCTACACCCGCACCGAAATGGTGGAACTACCCGGCCAGTTTGCCGTGCGTGGTGGAATCATCGATGTCTTCTCTCCGGAAGCGTCGCGACCCGTCCGCATCGAGTTGCTCGGCGACTCCGTCGAATCGGTCCGCGAATTTGATCCGCGCACGCAACGATCGATTGCCCCAGTCGTGAAGACCACCCTGTTGCCGCTCACGGAATGGTCTGTCCCGCCTCCGGAAAAAGTTGACCTGAACGAGGCCGCCTCTTGGGAAGCACCGTCTTTTTTCGCCACTCCAAGTGAGCCGGGGCCTAGCGCGCTCTTCGATTTGAAAGAAAGCTCTCTGCGGCCCATCGTTTTTCTGGACGAGCCGCAAACCCTTCGCGAATCCGCTCTGAAGCATCTCGCCACGGCCACTGAAAATTACGAGCGCCACGGCCACGCCAATTCGCCCATGCCCTCCCAGTACTTCTGGTCGGAGGCGGAATTCGCCTCCGCGCTCGAAAAAACTTCGCAAATCCAGCTGGAACAGCTCGCTCTCGGCATCGGCTCCACGCATCAATTCGAACTCTCTTCCCGCCCCAGCGCGCGCTTTCACGGCGACGTCGTCGCCTGCATGGGCGACGTGAAATCACAGCTCGCTTCTGGCGGGCGAGTCTTCCTGACTGCCGCCAGTACCGGCGAGATCGAGCGCTTCGCGGACATCTGCCGCGAATACGAAGTCCCCTATGTTCTCGGCGAATCGGAAGACGCCGCCGCCGGCTTCACCGCTGAAGGCGCGCACGAATCCGCGGGCATGCTCCTGATTCGCGCGCCGTTCGCCGAAGGCGTCAAGTTTCCCGACGCCAATCTCACGCTGTACGGTCACGCTGATCTTTTCGACGTCACCCCCACCGTCGAGCGTCCCAGCCGCAAAATTCGCACCTCCGGCTTCTTCAGCGATTTCGCCGAACTGAAGCCCGGCGATTTCGTGGTCCACGTCGATCATGGCATCGGCCAGTTCGAAGGCCTCCGCCAGATCGAATCCGACGGCCATCGCGGCGAGTTCATGCTGCTGCACTACGCCGACGATGCCCGCCTCTACGTTCCCCTCGAACGCATGGACCTCGTCCAAAGTTACCGCGTCCTCGAAGGCGCGCATCCGCCGCTCGATAAGCTCGGCGGCACCGCCTGGAACACCCGCAAAACCCGCGCGCGCAAATCCGTCGAGGACATGGCCGACCAGCTTCTCGCCCTCTACGCACAGCGAAAAACCACCGCAGGCTTCGCCTTTTCGCCCGACGGGAATTTTCAGCGCGAATTCGAAGACGCCTTCGAATTCGAGGAAACTGCCGATCAGAGCACCGCCATTGCCGACATCAAGCGCGACATGGAACGCGCCGAACCTATGGATCGCCTGCTCTGCGGCGACGTCGGTTACGGCAAGACCGAAGTCGCCATGCGCGCCGCCTTCAAGTCCATTGGCGACAACAAACAGGTTGCCGTTCTTGCGCCCACCACCGTGCTCTGTTTCCAGCATTTCGAAACCTTCAAGCAGCGCTTCGCGGCTTTCGGCGCGAGCATTGAAATGCTCAGCCGTTTCCGCAGCGCCGCCCAGCAAAAGAAAATTCTCGCGGACCTCGAAGCCGGCAAAGTCGACGTCGTCATCGGCACCCACCGTCTGCTTTCGAAAGACGTCAAATTTGCCGATCTCGGCCTGCTCATCGTGGACGAAGAGCAGCGCTTCGGCGTCGCCCACAAAGAGCGGCTCAAGGAAATGCGCAAAAACGTGGACGCTCTCGCGCTTTCCGCAACGCCCATTCCGCGCACCCTGCACATGTCGCTTGTCGGCCTTCGCGACATGTCGCTTATCGAAACTCCTCCACGGGACCGCCTCGCCATTCAAACGGTCGTCTCTCCCTTCCAAGAAGACTTGGTGCAGAGTGCCATCGAGACTGAGCTCGCGCGCGATGGCCAGGTCTTTTTCATCCACAACCGTGTCGAGTCCATCTATTCCCTCCGCGCTTTGGTCTCCAAGCTCGTTCCCAAAGCCCGCGTCGTCGTTGGTCACGGCCAAATGGGCGAAAAGGAACTCGAAAGCGTCATGCTGAAATTCATCCGCGATGAAGCGGACGTTCTCGTCGCCACCACCATCGTCGAAAACGGTCTGGACATTCCCCGCGCGAACACCATCATCATCAATCGCGCGGACCGCCTCGGTCTCGCCGAACTCTATCAATTGCGCGGACGCGTCGGCCGCTCCAGCCAGCGGGCCTACGCCTATCTCTTGGTCCCACCCGAAGGCACGCTTTCCGACATCGCTCGCAAACGCCTCTCCGCGATGAAGGAATTCAGCGAGCTCGGCGCTGGATTTCGCATCGCCGCCCTCGATCTCGAACTCCGCGGCGCCGGCAACATGCTCGGCCGCCAGCAGCACGGTCACATCGAAGCCATCGGCTTCGACATGTATTGCCAGATGCTTGAGCGCGCCGTTTCTAAGCTCAAAGGCGAGGAAGCCGCCCCCGAGCTCCGCACCACCCTCAGCCTGGGCTTTGACGTGCGCATCCCGCAGGACTACATCCCCAGCGAAAACCTGCGCCTGCGCACTTACAAGCGCATCTCCTCCATCGCCACGGAAGCCGACAAACAGGACGTCCGCAAGGAGCTCGAAGACCGCTTCGGCGCTCCGCCCTCGTCCGTGGAAAACCTTTTGGAGTACGCCGTCCTCAAATCCATGTGTGAGCGGCTGCGTATCTCCGCCGTCGAACGCCAGGGCACCCGCATCGCCATTCGCTTCCATCCGGAAACGACACTGGACCCGGCTAAGCTCGTCAGCGTCGTGCGCTCCCGGCCCGGCATCAAGCTCGATCCCAGCGGCGTGCTGTGGATGGAAGTCAAGCGCGGCGAGCCACTCCCGTCGGCCCTCAGAAACGTATTGCTCGGCCTTCAAGGGCAGGGCTAAACTTACAGGTGAGGAAATTCATGCCCAGACTCGTTGTGCTTGTGGCGCTCTGCGCCGCCCTGCCGCTCGCGGCACAAGATCAGCCCGCCGATACTCAGCAACAGAAGAAACCGCCTGCTCCCACTCTTGAAAAACCAGTTACGGCTGCCCCCGATGAAAAGGCCACCCAGGCTAAGCCCGTTCCCGCTAAGCCCGCTTCACCGAAACCCGCTAATCCAGACTCCGGCAAGGTCGTCGAGGAAATTATCGCCCGCGTGAACAACGAAATCATCACGCGTTCGGAATACGAAAAGGCTCGCCAATCCGCCGAAGAGGACGCACGCCAGGAATGCCAGAATCGCTGCACGCCCGAGCAACTAAGGATCAGCATCGAGGACCGTCAGAAAAACGCCTTGCGCGACCTCATCGACCAGTCCCTTCTCGTCCAGCGCGCCAAGGACATGGGCGTCAGCGTCGAAACCGACCTCATCAAGCGCCTCGATCAAATTCGCACCCAGAACAATCTCCCCAGCATGGAAGAGCTGGAAACAGCTGTGAAGTCGCAGGGCACGAACTGGGAAGATTTCAGGAACAACATCCGCAATACCCTCCTCACCCAGCGCGTCATCAGCAGTGAAGTCGGCTCGCACATCACCGTCAGCGATGACGAAGTCCAGAAATATTACGAAGCGCACAAATCCGAATTTGTCCGCCCCGAGCAAGTCGCCCTCCGCGAAATCGAAGTCAGCACGGAAGGGAAGAAGCCGGATGAAATTCCCGACCTCAAGAAAAAAGCCGAAACCGCTCTCAAGCGCGTGAAAGACGGGGAAGACTTCGGCGAAATCGCTAAGCGCCTCTCCGACGGCAGCACCAAGAGCCAGGGCGGCTTCCTCGGCGTATACAAGCACGGCGAACTCTCCAAAGAGCTCGAAGACATCGTCTTCAAAATGAAAAAGAACGATCTCACCGACGTCATGGAGACCAAACAGGGCTTTCTGGTGCTGCAAGTTCTTGAGCACTACGACGAAGGCGAGCAATCGCTCGCTAAGGTAAAAAACGAAATCATGGATCGCCTTTACAGCCAGCGCATGGAGCCCGCCATGCGCGAATACTTGAAGACGTTGCGCGAGCAAAGCTACGTTGTGATCAAGCCGGGCTTCCAGGACATCGCTGGCGGCGGCAACTCCGAAATTCAGGAAGTCAGCGCCACGCCCGAAGTAACCAAGAGCAAGAAGGGCCACAAGAAATTCCTGCTTTTCGGCAAGCGCTCCGGCTCGGCATCCTCCACATGAAGACACCCTTCGTCACCGATCTCAATTCCGAGCAATCCATCACTACTTTTTTCCTCGTTCACGAAAAAGAAATTCGCAACACCCGCGAGGGCAAGCCCTATCTGCGCCTCGAGCTCGGCGACCGCAGCGGCACCATCGAAGCTCGCATGTGGGATCAATTCGAATCCGCCGTCAAGGACATCGGGCGCGACGATTTCGTCAAAGTCCAGGCGCGCGTCGAAATCTATCGCAACAGGCCGCAGCTCTCTCTCCAGCAGCTCCGCCTCGCGAAGCCCGAGGAAATCGATCTCGCTGACTTTCTTCCGCAAACCAAGGAAAACGTGGAAAAGCTTTACGAGCAACTCCAGGAATTCGCCGCCTCCATCGTTAATCCCTGGCTGAAAAAACTCGTCGGCGCGATCATTTCGAATCCAGCCATCGCCGCGAAGTTCAAACGCGCCCCCGCCGCCAAAGTCATGCACCATGCCTATCTCGGCGGCCTCCTCGAGCACGTCCTGAGCTTGTGCGGTCTGGCCAGGCAAGCCGCCGCGCATTATCCCGAGCTCGACGTCGATCTGCTCCTCACCGCCGCCATTCTCCACGACGTTGGCAAACTCGATGAGCTCTGCTACGACCGTGCCATCGCCTACACCGTGGAAGGCCAGCTCCTCGGGCACATCGTCATGGAAATTGAAACTGTCACTAAAGCCACGGACGCCATCGACGGTTTTCCTCCGAAACTCAAAACCGTCGTCCAGCATCTCCTTATCAGCCATCACGGCCAGTACGATTTCGGCTCGCCCAAGCTCCCCATGATCCGCGAAGCCCTGGTCTTCCACTACCTCGACGACCTCGATTCCAAGCTCGCCGCCGTCCGCGCCGCCCTCGCGCTCGATTCCGGCGAGCCCGAATGGTCCGCCTACTCCGGCGCCCTCGGCCGCAAATTCCTGCGCCTTGAGGCCTTCCTGAAACCCGCAGCCGTCTCCACCTCCTCCAATCACAAGTAGGCCGCCCAAAGAAATCTTTAACCAACGGTAAGCTTTCCTTGACAGCGGCTTCTGGAGTCGTGAGTTATTAAGGACTATTATAAAACTTTAGAGTGCGGCAGCTCTGCTGCCGTTTTTTTTCCATTATGATTGTTTACTTCACGAAATTTTCTGTGTCTAGCGCGCTCGCCGTGCTTCTTTGCGGCCTTATTCCAATCGTCTGCACCGCGCAAACCGTTGGACCGCAAAAAGGATGGCTTATCATCCATGGCGGCGGCACTGTGTCCAAGGAAATCAACAATCGCTTTGTGGCGTTGGCTGGCGGACCGGATGCCAATTTTGTGCTAATCCCAACTGCCATGTCCGATAAGGAAATAACCGCTGGCGGGTTCGTCCGAGGGCAAGGAGGAGGATGGGCAGAGTCTTTGGGGATAAGCCACGTCACGATGTTGCACGACAGAGACAAAGCGCGTGCCAACTCGGAATACTTCATTGATGCCCTGCGGAAGGCTTCCGGCGTTTGGATTATGGGCGGCCGGCAGTGGAGGCTTGCTGACGCTTATCTGGATACTGCTGTCGAACGCGAGATCAAGGAACTGCTCGCCCGTGGTGGAGTCGTAGGCGGCAGTTCGGCGGGAGCGTCCATCCAAGCATCCTTTCTCGTTCGTGGTGATCCAGGTAACGCAAAAAGCGCCGATGGCGACAACAGAATTATGATGTCACCCGGCCATGAGAGAGGATTTGGATTGCTCACAAACTCCGCCATCGACCAACACTTGATCACCCGCAAACGCCAATACGACCTTCTGGAGGTCATCAAGAAGCATCCTGAATTGCTTGGTTTTGGTATTGACGAAGGTGCAGCAATAGTGGTGCATGGCGATTCCCTCGAAGTGGTCGGAGGCCAAGTGGCTGTCTATGACAACAATCCTCGCGACGGCGCTTTTTATTACTTCCTGTCCCCGGGAGCAACGTTCCGCACGTCGTGTGGCCACGTGATGGGTGCATGTTGAAAGTGCAATTTTGGTGAAGTAATTATCGTGTTTCTGTTGCCGAAATCGTTCATACAGGGAACGAACGTTCCCCGCGCATTTGGGTTCCGACGGACGATGGAATCGTATGAAAGGCCGATTTCGTGGTCGAATTATGTTTCCTTCCAACCCTTTTAGAATCAACACTTAGTGCAGCGATGTTCGTTGACGTTCCAGTGGGTGCGAGTCCCGCCGGTGGAGCTTGCTCAGTTACCACCGTAGTTATGCCTGACAACGGAAAGGGTGACCGACCCGTTGAAAACTCGGGTGTAAAAGTCTCCGTTGGCTGGGGTAAAGCCCGGTCAGATCCGCCCGGGAGGCAAGCAAATCGACAGGCCGTAGCGAATAGCGAGCTCCGAAATGATTCTCCCATCGGAAGCGGATGATGGGGTAATGGGGAGCGCCGAGTCGGGTTAAGTGACGACGAAGGCCAATGCCGTTGGCGAAGAACGGAGCAGAGGCAGCCGAAGGACTCCCCGGGGTCGTAGAGGGCGGAACGCGCAACGAAAGCACGGACCGGCCTTCCAACCGTACTGAGGGAAAACCGGCCTTACGGTTGATAGGGGAGGTGGTGGAAACGTCGGCATCACTCGAAGCCCGCTACGCGCCACCACCTTACCCGACCGAAAAAACAAGGGGGTGGTTATGGTTAACCGGCTATCCGATAAGGGCAGCTGTTGGGCTGTAACAGCGGCGTACGCCGCTGCTGCTGGCTTGTGAGCCTTACTCTAGTTCTCGGCTTGCTACAGCCGCGCGCATCAGCCTAAACTGGAATCGATGCTTCCCACCTCCTTCCAAATTCGCGACCTCACCATCCGCCCCGCCGCTGTCCTCGCTCCCATGGCTGGCGTCACGGACACTCTTTTCCGCCGCGTCATTCGCGGCCTGGACGGCTGCGGCCTGCTCATGACGGAGTTCACCAGCTCCGAAGGCATCACGCGCAGTGCGAGGAAAACGCTCCGCTATCTCTACTTCCAGGAAGACGAGCACCCTATCACCGCGCAGCTTTTCGGCGCCAATCCCGCGGTCATGGCTGAAGCCGCCAAGATGGTCGAAGATCTCGGCTACGACGCGGTGGACATCAACCTTGGCTGCCCCGCCAAAAAGGTCGTCAAGTGCGGCGGCTCCGGCCTCCTGCGCGACCTGCGGCTCCTCGAGCAAATTTTCACGGCCGTCCGCGCCGCCGTCAAAATTCCCCTCACCATCAAGCTCCGCGCCGGCTGGGACGAAAACTCCATCGTCGCCGTCGACGTCGCCACACTGGCCGAATCCATTGGCGTCGAAGCCGTCGCCGTCCACCCCCGCACACGCCTCCAGGGCTACGCTGGCGCCGCTGACTGGACCCTCATCGCCGCCGTCAAGCAAGCCGTCAAAATCCCCGTTATCGGCAACGGTGACATCAACAAGCCCGAGGACGCCGCTCGCATGCATCGCGAAACTGAATGCGACGCCGTGATGATCGGCCGCGCCGCCGCCACCAACCCCTGGATCTTTTCCCAGATGCGGCAATACGCCGAAACCGGCCGCTACGACACTCCCTCCGAAACCGCCCGCTACCGTTTACTTATTGACTACTATAGGCAAATTAATGCTGCCACCCTGCCCGATGGTCTAGGCAAAATGAAGCAGTTCGCTTGCTGGTTTACGCACGGCGTGGGGAACGGCAGCGAGCTTCGCAGGATCGTACACGCGGCGCGAACGCCCAGCGAAGTCCTCGATAGCGTAGAGCGCTTTTTCGTCGAGCGCTCTGCGGTCGCCAGAAACGATGAGCGGGCCGCCGCTCAGGCCGACAGCTTCGCGGTCAGCAGCACCGATGACCGCTCAGCGGTCACCAGAATTGAGGACCCAGCCCATGGTCCCTCTCAGCACCGCGGCATTGAGGCAGCGCTCGGAACGTAGGATCTCCGTCCGTCTCCCGCTTCGCATCCGCGGCCGCGACAAGCGCGGCGTCATCTTCGAAGAAGAAACTTCCAGCGAAAACCTCTGCCGCAGCGGAGCCGCCTTCGTCACGCATTTCGACATCGCCCTTGGTACTGACCTGGAAATCCGCATTCCCCCTTCGCATTACGCCCTTCGTCGCGGCGAACCCGACTTCGCCACGCGCGGCCGCGTCGTACATGTCGCTGACTCGCAGTGGGACGGCGAACGATTGATCGGTGTCCAGTTCACGGGTCCGCGCTTGCGCGTTTTCCGCTCCGAATCCGCTGCGTGATTTTTTTCCGCCTTTTTGCAGGGCCCGCCTTCCGAGGCGGGCCGTTTTCTTTGTAGGGGGGCAATATATTGCGTCCTAGCTTAGCTCGGCAAGGTTTCCCGATTGCTGCCTCGTTCTATGGCTTTCGCCCCTACCGTCCCAAATACGTCGCAATAAACCAGCTATTCCCAGCCGGATCCTTCACTCCTGCCGACCGGTCCCCGTATGGCTTGTCCTGCGGCACTTCCACCGACGTCGCCCCCGCCTTCAAGGCGCGCTCATAGCACGCATCCCTGTCCGGCACATACACATGCAAATGGCAAGGTTTCGGGTGGAATTCTCCGTGGGCTTCGTCGATTTCGAGCGTGGCGTTGCCGATGCGGAAGGTGGCGTGGAGGATGGCACCTTCGGGCGATTTGTGGACGCCGAGGGATTCGGCGCCGAAGGCAGCCTCAAGGAATGGGATCATCTTGTGAGCTTCGCGGAGATGCAGATAGGGTTGGACTGAGCGTGAGCCTTCAGGCCCGGGCGTCCAGCCTTTCGGCGTGGCGATGTACCAGTGATTGCCGAATTGGTCTTTGACGGCGCACCAGTGGTCGCCTGAAGAATGGTCGCCGGTCGGCGCGTACATGGAGGTGGCGCCGGCTTGTAGCGCCTTCGCAAACGTAGCGTCCGCATCATCCACGTAAATATGGGTATCCGCCGGCGCCGCTGAATACGCCTCGTTCGCCTCACCCACTTCGATCGCGCCATTCCCGACTTCCACTTCCGCGTGCATGATCGATCCGTCGGGCGCCGGCATCCGCAACCGCTCCACTCCCTCAAAGGCCCCTTTCAAGAATTCAATAAACTCTGCCGCCCCCGAAGGACAAAGTAGGGTGTGATCGACGTCAACCCCGGCCGCACGTAGTGAACTTCTTTCGCGCCCGGTGTCGGTGCTGGTGCGGTGCCTTCATTCATGCTTGTTCTCCTTCGCAAATCGGATTTTAGCGTGGACCTCTCTCTGACGGCAAAGCTTCCCACTTTTAGTGCCGGTCTTCGTCCCCCATCGCGTCTGCCTGCAATAGCCGCTGCCACCGAAAAAGGTCTTGCCCCCGCCATTTTCACGCGTTGACTTTACACCTGGACGGACCTAACCTCTTCCTAAGCGGGACGCTGGGGTCCTTTCTAGTTGGTTGCCCGGCCTAAAGCCGCGCCCGCCAGCATAAAAGCGATGCTGCGTCCGATTCTCAACCTCAAGGCAGCCACTTCCTTCAACGGGATGCTGCTTGAGGTGCGTTTCGAAGCCCCTCAGAATGTGTATTATGAAGGAGCCTGGACGGAGAGTTGGACCCATCGCCGCTGCCGGCATCACCACCGGAATCTATTCGAAGCCGCCGAATGTGCCATTCCTGAAGGGCCGGCCTGGTACGTCTTCGCTGTGGAAAATGGCAAACCGCGCGAGTTGACCCCCATCGAAGAAACAGGTCTCGAAGAGTTCCGGCGCTCCCGCCATCTGCTCAAGCGCGCCCGTGGCACGGCCTAGGCCTCGCCGTCCCACATTCCTCCTTGCTGGCCGGCCTTCCCCTTTGAGCCGCAGCGGCATGTCTATGCCACCATCTCCGCCTGTCACTCTGGTTTTTCAGTGGTGGGTGGGGGGGGTGCCAGTGCGATCAATCTTCTGAGACCGTCTGGCTGTGGCTTTCACTGACCAGTTTGTCATACGCATCGCGCCGCGTCAGCCCGCGTTCTTTGGCCGCCAGCTTCAATGCATCCTTGCGATCGAGCTTGGCCTGGCGGATCAATTCTTCAACGCGGTCGGCCAGACTCTGCGTCGAGTTCGCCCGCGTGCGTGCGTCAGCCGCGTCCTCGGGCCCGATTAGCAGCGTGATCTCGCCTCGCGCCGGCCGCTCCTCCAGCGAAGTCAGCAACTCGGATAACTTGCCGCGCCGGAACTCTTCGTGCACCTTCGTCACTTCTCGGGCGATGCAAGCGCTGCGGTTGCCAAGAACTTCCCGCGCGTCGGCCACGCATTCCTTAACGCGGTGCGGTGCTTCATAAAGGACGATGGTGCGGTCCTCGATCCGCAATCTTTCCAGCGCGCGCCGCCGTTCACCGCTGCGCGCCGGAAGAAATCCCACGAACAGAAATTCTTCGTTCGGCAGCCCCGAAGCCGAAAGCGCAGCCAGCAGCGCCGATGGCCCCGGAATCGGCACAATCGGAATGCGATGACGCAAGCACAGCGTGACGAGCCGGTGTCCCGGATCGGAGACCAGCGGCGTTCCCGCGTCGCTCACCAGCGCGATTTTCGCGCCCTGCTCCAGCGCCATAACCAGTTCTGGCGCGCGCGTCAGTTCGTTGTGTTCGTGATAGCTGACCAACGATTTATGAATGTCGTAGTGACTCAAGAGCTTTTGCGTGTGCCGTGTGTCTTCGCAAGCAATCTGGTCAACTTCCTTCAGGATGCGCAGCGCGCGGAGCGTGATGTCCTCGAGATTTCCGATGGGTGTCCCGACAAGATACAGGCATCCGACTGCAGAATTCGCAGCGGCCGCCGCATTCCCCAGAACATTCTTCGCGCGCATGCGAATGAGTCTAGCACGCATACCGGCTCATCGAGGGATTCCGGCCTCGCACGAATCCCTTGCGCAAGCAATGCTATACTTTAAGTTTTGAATAGCTGTTGGAGGAGTATCAGTGCCCCTGTACGAGTACAAGTGCCTGAAATGCGGTCGCCACACCGATAAAATTGAAAACGTCTCCGGGCCGCACTTGAAAAAGTGCCCGCACTGCGGCGGCAAAGTTGAATCCGTGATCACCGCGCCGTCGATTCAGTTCAAGGGCGCGGGCTGGTACGTCACGGATTATGCCGCGAGGAAATCTGGCAGCGACGGAGACAAAAGCGACAAGCCCGCTACCGAAACAAAAGAAACCTCGACCACAGAAAAAGATGCTGCCACAAAAGATTCCGCGGCTAAGGATACGGCCAACAAGGAAACGAAAGAGAAGAAACCGGCGAAGAAGAAATAGTGTTGACCACTAATGAAAAGGCGAACCATCCCGTCATTCCGAGCGAAGCGAGGAATCTCTCTTCCTCTGATGCCTAAGCGAGTGATCATAATTTTAGCGTCTTCAAATAGCTCCGGAACGCCGGGCCGAATTCTGCATTCTGCAGGGCGATTTCAACCGTGGCCTTCAGGAATCCCAATTTGTCGCCCGCGTCGTAGGAAATTCCCTCGAAGATGTACGCCCACAAGCCGTGCTCCCGCGCGAGAATGCGCAGCGCATCGGTAAGCTGAATTTCGTTTCCCGTGCCGGGCTTGGTGCGATCGAGGCAGTCGAAAATCTCCGGCGGCAAAACGTACCGCCCGGTGATGCCAAGGTTCGACGGCGCGTTTTCCGGTTTCGGTTTCTCGACCAGCTCCTTGATGCGCAACAACCGTTCGCCGAAGGGCGGCTGCGGCGCCGGCTCACCATCCACGATGCCGTAAAGATGCGTCTTGTCTTTCGGAACTTCTTCGACGGCGATCGCGCCAACGCCGGTGGCTTCGTAAACTTTGATGAGCTGCTTGGTGGCGGGATTCGCGCCGGGAATCAGCACGTCCCCGAGCAAAACGGCAAACGGTTCATCTCCGACTAGATCGCGTGCGACCAGCACGGCGTGGCCCAGGCCTAGCGGCTCTTTCTGCCGGGTGTAGCTTACCTGCACCATATTGCTGATCCGGCGGACCATTTCCGCTTGATCTTTCTTGCCCTTCTCTTCGAGAAAACGCTCCAGCGCCGGGGCCGAATCGAAGTGGTCTTCGATGGAATTTTTTCCTTTGCCGGTAACGATGATGATGTGCTCGATCCCGGAAGCCACGCACTCTTCGGCCACATACTGAATTTGCGGCTTGTCCACCACGGTGAGCATCTCTTTGGGCTGCGCCTTGGTCGCAGGTAGAAATCGCGTGCCGAGTCCCGCCGCTGGAAGCACCGCCTTGCGGACTTTGCGAAAGCTCGTTGCGGTGCCGTCCGAGGGCGCGGAATGGGGCTTGGCGGACGCGATGTTCGTCATGGTCTCAGTTGTTTGCAAACTCGATGAGGATGGACACCATTCTTAGATGTGGGCGGAAAAGAGTCAATGATTTTGCTGAGCGGCGGTGTCTGCTGGTAAGTCCGATCGTAAAACATGAATTGAAGTAGCAACGCGCGTGCTCCTGGCATCAGATACGAAGGAGTTGAGATCGCTGTGCTAGCATAAATGAGTTGGGCCACGAGTGCAGTAGCGCCGAATTAGAATATGAGAATCCTGGGAATCGAATCCTCGTGCGATGAGACCGCCGCAGCCGTGGTTGCGGACGGGCGAGAGATTTTGTCCAGCGTCGTCGCCTCGCAGTTCGATATCCATCGCAAGTACGGCGGCGTCGTGCCCGAGCTGGCGTCTCGCGAACATTTGCGTCAAATCGTTCCCGTCGTGCGCGAGGCGCTCGCGCAAGCGGGCATGCAACTCGCCGATGTGGACGCCATCGGCGTCACGCAAGGGCCGGGCCTTGTTGGCGCTCTTCTCGTTGGCATTACCTACGGCAAAACTCTGGCGCAATCTCTAGGCAAACCCTTGGTGCCGGTGAATCATCTGGAAGGCCACGTTCATGCCGTTTTTCTCGAAGCGCACAAAGCACGGCGCGCGCCGAAACTTCCGGCCGTGTGCCTGATCGTTTCGGGCGGGCACACCGTTTTGTATGAAGTGAAAGCAGAAAATCGCGCAGTTCCAGATGCCGGTGCGAAACTCCTCTATCGCAAATTGGGCCAAACGCGCGACGATGCCGCTGGCGAAGCCTACGATAAGGTCGCGAAGTTACTCGGACTGGGATATCCTGGCGGGCCGATTCTGGACCGGCTCGCGAGTGCTTCTAACGGCGCCCCGGCGCCCGTGAAATTCAGTTACACAAAAATGAAAGGGAACGCGCTGGACTTCAGTTTCAGCGGCCTGAAAACCGCGGTGCTCTACCACGTTCGGGAGAACGCCGACTACAATGAAGAAATCCGCCATCGCGAGGAAGCGCTCGCCCGCGGCGAACGAAAATTCGAGCAACTTCTCCCGCTTTGCAGCGCAAAAACTCTGGGGCTCGTCCGCGAATTTCAAAATACCGTCGTCCGCGACCTGGTGGAGCGCACGCTCAGCGCCGCAGAGCAACTTTCCGCCGAGAGCATTCTCGTTTCCGGCGGCGTCGCCGCAAACTCTCAGTTGCGCTCGACCTTTGAAGACCGCGCAAAGGCAGCGGGCATCGAAGTTTTCTTTCCGAGCCGCGCACTCTCCACCGACAACGCCGCCATGATCGCCGCCGTCGCCTATTCCCGCTTCCGCGCCGGCGTTCTCGCCGACGCCACTCTCAACGCCGACCCCAGCCTCCCCCTGGCCTAGGCGCTCTTTTCATCAACGCTCTATGAATCCCAGCGGATCTGTTCATAGAGCGCGCGAAGACGCTTTCCTTTGGCCGGATTGATCATTTCGACGAAACCGACCCGGCCTTCCAAGTGCAATCGGTATCGGGGATGAGCGTGGCGGTTCTGGCTCTCAGGACCCCGGCGGACGCAGTTTGTGAGCGTAGCCTTCAGCAGATCGAAGTCCGTTCGTATCACGTTCAAATGTTGATTGGCGACGAGACCCGCCAAGTGCTGCCGCACGCCCGGCCGCATGATGCGCGTCTTACGGTGATTCACATGAAAACCCTCTTCCATCAGAATTGCCGCGACGTGGGTGGAGAACCGCTCTACGCGCCTCTCGAAAGCCTCGCCGCCGGAGAAGGCAAGGTCGTCGGCATATCGTGTGTAAGCTGCTCCAGCGGACTTGGCCAGGCCCGCCAGGCGGCAATCCACCCGATAGGAACAAAGGTTAGCAAGCGCCGGCGAAGTCGGAGCACCTTGAGGCAGATGCGGCCGAGAATACAGGACACGCGCTTCCCGGAAATAGACGGGATTGACGTCGACCGCCGCCCCATTCCAAACGTCGCGGGGCGCGGCGTTCGTGGAAATTCCCCCAAGTAGATCGGCAACGGACTCCGGAAAGCCCAAGGTGCGAAAAAAAGCTTGAATTCTTGCACCCGCGAAGGAGGGGAAAAAATCTTGCAGATCCATGCGCAGAACTACACGCTGGCATGAGTGGGGAGCGACGAACGTCTTGATGGACCGACCCTTAACGAAACCATGAGCCGCAGGATGAGTCGGAATCCTGTCGAGTATATGCTCCAGAATCTGTCCCTGCAGTTCCTTCAAACGTGGCTTGGGCGCTTCAATCAATCGAATGCTTCGAGAGTCTTTCGCCAACACGCGGTAATGGTAATGTCCCAGCTTTGGAAAATTCTTTTTGTAGGCGAGTCCCTTAAGATCGGCGAACCAATCAAGTTCGCCGGTCGTGAGCGCGAGCCACTCGGCCAAGGCTCCGACCGACTCGATGACCAGAACATTCCAGGTCGAGGCCACTCCACAGGGCTGCATACGTTGCGGTTCGGTCATCCATCGTTGCACCGACAATTCGTGAAAGTATTTCGACCATGCGTGCCTAAACCCTCGGTCTTGATCAAGAAACTTGACCACTTCGCGATGCCGCGGACGCGTGCGGCCTGCAACAGCCTTGACGTAGCGTTGGGCAAGCGGCCGAAGCCAAGGCCAGTTCTTTCCCAAGGCGTGGCTGCTGCGAGCTATGATTTGTTCAACGGTGGGTTCGCCGGCGAGAAAGGACGTGGCTAGCATCCCTACAAGCGTGGGGTTCGGCATGGTGGATGACGGCGGAACGCCCCAACGAGTCTGACCTTGCGTGAGCCAATCTGCGTAGTCGCGCAGCGACGCTCACGCGACGAATTCTCAGCTATTCACGTTTCCCTGGGGTAGCCCCAGAGAGGCTCAAACCGAGCCAACGGCTCGACCAAAGCCAAGCTTGGAGCACTCCGCCGCCGGGAGTTATTGTAACAGCCTCCCAGAAATCCCGCCGTGCTAACGCTCACGAAAATGAACAGTTAGTAGGACTTTAGAGCTTCTCGTTTCTTTCGGAGGCAGCTCGGAGGGGAATTTTCAACCGGCCCCGGCACTCATCCCGAATGCCTGAATCGCATTCTCTTCATCATCCAGCACATCGAGCAGCGTATCGAGCTTCGTAATCTTCAGCAGTGTTTTCACCTGGAAAGTGGGCTTCAGGAGCTTCAAAACCGCGCCGCGATTGCGCGCCGAGGCAAACGCACCCGCCAATTGCCCCGCGCCCGAACTGTCTACAAACCTTACGCCGGCGAGATTGAGAAGGATCTTTTTCTGCCCATTCTCAATCAATTCACGAATCTTTTCCCCTAGCACTACACCGCTCTCGGGCCCGGACGTGTAGGGGGCGCCCAGACTCAAAAGCCCGCCTAAATCAAGGATGGTCACATCGCCTCTCTGCCGAACGTCGCACTTGAGAGTCATGTTCGTTCCTCCTTCACACCCACAGTGCCCAAGACCCTATGCCTGCCGCTTTCTGATGTCAAGCCCGGATTGCCCGGGCCGCTCGCTGGGTGGCAAACGCGCTCGCTGGACAGCTCGGCTGACTGGCCTGCTCAGGCTCGCGCCGGTCTGATTGGGTGTGCGGTATACTTTCGCGGCCATGGACACGTCCGCAGCCGAAGCCGCGCGATTCCAATTCTCGAGCGACCAATCGCTGCTCGTCTACTTCGATCGTCAGATCACACTTCAAGCACACGAACGCGTCAAGCGACTGCTCCGGCTGCTTGAGCTAGAACCCATTGAAGACGTCCGCAATCTTCATCCCGCGTACTGCTCGCTGCTGCTCAAGTTCGATGCACTTCGAATGGGGCACGCAGAGTTGGAAGGGATCCTCAGAAAATATCTCGGCCGCTTGGAAACCGTGGCACTCCCCGAGCCGCGGCAACTGGAAATCCCCGTCTGTTACGGCGGAGAGTTCGGTCCCGACCTGAATGACGTGGCCGCCATGCACGGGGTGACTCCCGGGCAAATGATCGAGCTGCATTGTTCGACCAGCTATATTGTCTATTTTCTGGGATTCGTTCCGGGTTTCGCGTATCTCGGTGAATTGCCCGAAGCGTTAGTCACGCCGCGTCTGCCGACGCCACGCCGAAGCGTGCCGCCCGGCAGCGTGGGAATCGCTGGCCGCCAAACAGGCGTCTACCCGTTCGCAACTCCCGGTGGATGGAGATTGCTGGGACGCACGCCCACCGCGATGTTTCGCATCGAAGGAAAGAATTTCAGTCTGCTTTCGATCGGAGATCGCGTGCGATTTGTGCCCATATCACCTGAGCGATTCGCGGCATTGGAGAGTCCATGAGTGTAATTCAGGTGCAAGCGCCGGGCTGGCTCACCACCGTGCAAGACCTGGGGCGGGAAGGTTTTGGACCCATGGGCGTCTCCCCGTCCGGTGCGGCGGATGCGATCTCCCTTCGAGTCGGAAATCGATTGGTCGGCAATGCCGAGGGCGCAGCGGGACTGGAAATGACTCTGTTTGGAGGGAGATTCGTGTTTTGGGAAGACGCCGTGTTTGCGCTGACAGGATCGGACTTTGGCGCGAGGCTCGGCGGTGCGCCTGTTCTGCTATGGACGTCGTTCCCAGCGAAAGCAAGAGAACCGCTGCGAGTGGGGCCCACGCAATCAGGGGCACGATGTTATCTGTGCGTGAAAGGCGGAATTGAAGTGAAACCATTTCTGGGGAGTCAGTCAACGCACCTCTTGAGCGGCCTCGGTGGGCACGAGGGCAGAGCCCTGCGGGAAGGAGACCTGCTGAAGATTGGGTCCTCCAAGGGCCGGTTTCGAAATCGAACCCTGACCGGCGAGGCATGGGCGCGGCTTGCGCCGCGGAAGGTGCTGCGCGTAACGCCCGGGCCGCAGAGCGATTGGTTTCCGGAATCAGCGCAGAAGGTATTCTATCAGAGCACTTATCGTGTGGCGGAGGAGTCCAATCGGATGGGGATTCGATTGCAGGGCGCGGCCATTTCCGCAACTGCGGGCGGAGAAATGATTTCTGAGGGCGTTGCGCTCGGGGCTGTCCAGGTTCCTGAAAGAGGAATGCCGATTATTTTATTTGTGGAACAGCAGACCACGGGCGGATACCCCAAGATTGCGAATGTGATTGCGGCGGATCTGCATAGTCTGGGACAGCTTCGTCCGCGCGATGAGATTCGGTTCGAACGGGTCGACTGGGAAACGGCGCGCGTCCTGTTAAGAGAACAGGAAAAACTGCTGGCCTCAGAGGATTTGATTTCGGAATGAACAGCGCTCATCCAAGAATGGACCTGAATTGCGATATGGGTGAACTGCCCGAGGCGATTGCGGACGGCACGCAGGAAGCATTGATGCCATCGATCACTTCGGTCAACGTCGCCTGCGGTGGGCACGCGGGCGACGAACGAACCATGAAGACCACCATCGAACAAGCGCAGCGATGGAAGCTGGCCATCGGAGCCCATCCCGGCTATCCCGATCGCGCGAATTTCGGCCGCTTGGAATTGAAACTGTCCGCGCAAGCAATCGCTGATTCCGTATTCGAACAAGTCCGTGCACTCGCCGAAATTGCCGCTGGTTGCGGTGCGCGCTTGCTGCACGTCAAACCGCACGGCGCGCTTTACAATCAAGCCGTGCATAGTCGCGAGCTGGCGGAAGCGATTGCAAAAGGCGTTGTTCGATGTAGCCGCGAAGTCGTGTTGGTCGGTCTCGCGGGATCGCCGATGCTCGATGTCTTTCGAAACGCCGGCTTCAACGTTGCCGCCGAAGCCTTTGCCGATAGACGCTACGAACCAGACGGGACTTTGCGCTCGCGAAAATTTGATGACGCTTTGATTCGCGATCCCGCGGAAGCTGCCCGCCAAGCGTTAAGCATTGCTCAGCGTGCGGCGGTGATTGCGTGTGACGGCACCGAAGTCCCTGTTGATGCGCAGACTCTCTGCATTCACGGCGACACTCCCGGCGCCCCGAATATCGCCGCCGCCGTTGCTCGCATTCTGCGAGAAGCGGGCGTTACTCTCTGTTCGCTTTCGCAGTCCTGAACGTGAATCCAAGTGCAGTTTCAGATCATGTAGGACGGGGGCTTGATGCCTTTATCACGGAGATAGACTTCCGCTTGGCCGCGATGATGGGCCACATGCACGAACATGGCGAGCAGTATCTCTCGCCCAGGCAACCGGCCGTCAGGGGAATTGTGGACTTTGCTCAGCTGCTCCTCTGTCAGGTTGGGAATCGCGGAGGAGCAGTATTCGAAGGAAGCGCTTAGGAATTTGACCACAGCGTATTTGTCCTTGTCGCTCGGAGGGGGCGTTTGCGGCGGATTCGAATCCTGCAGGCCAGCGCAGAAGGCGTAGTTGGTTGCGGCGATGTGCGACATCAATTCACCGAAAGTCATAGAGCCGGGGTCGGGACGGAAAGTGTATTGGTCCGGCGGCATGGCCTCGGCGACGGCGACAGAAAGTTTGCGAAGAGCCCCAAAGTGCTGTGAGTACTCCGTGGTGGTCGCCGCCAGGGCGTCGGCCGCAATCATCGTGGAAACCATGAGCGCGGCCACAAGAGCGGAAGCGATAGCGGAGCGGGATGTCATGCGTTCTCCTTTGACGTTAGGCACGATCCTTTAACTGGATTCGACGCACCGTTGGACCGTTCGTCTCGCGATGGATCATCCGTGCGCGTTGGAAAGGGCGCTGGACCGCAGGAATTGCGCCCTGGAGCAAAGAAAAAGCGGACAGCTTAGGCTGCCCGCCGAGGAAGGAAGAGCCGCGGAGACGGCAAGGTCTATTCGAATTTTTCGGTCATCACCGGAAATTGCAGCTTGGCCTTGGCGAGCGACTTCACGACGATGGCTTCTGCGCTTTCCGCCGTGGTATTGCGAGAAGTGGCCATTTCGCTGACCAGGAGATACTTGGCGCGTTCGAGCATTTTCTTTTCACGGAAGGAGAGCGGCTTACTGCGGCTGAGGGATACGAGACTCTTGAGGACGACCGCGACTTCGAGGAGGGAACCGGTGCGCATGCGCTCGGAGTTTTCCTTGAAGCGGTGTTTCCAGTCGTGATGTGAGTTGAGCTTGCCTTTTTCGAGGAAGCCCAGGACTTTGGTGGATTCGGTGTTGCGGATGACGGAACGAAGCCCAACGGTGATGGCGTTGGACTGCGGGACCATGACGCGCAAACCGCTGGAAACAATGCGAATCATGAAGTAACGTTCGGTCCTGCCGTTCAACACGCCGTAATTGATCTGCTCTACGATGCCCACACCATGATTGGGATAAACGACTTTGTCGCCGATCTTATATTCCATAAATTGTTGAGCCCCCTCAGAGATAGGACGAGAGTACCTGAGTGTGCTGGAAGAGTCAAGATATATCCCCTGGAATCAGAAGGTTAGGGAAAATTAGGTACTAATTTGGCAGAGCAATTGCTGTGCGGCCGTGAAAATCCGGCTTTTACCTCGCAAAGTAGATTGGCGGGTGGCCGACTTTTGGGGGCGGGCCGGAAGGTTGGAATATTTAAGGGAAACGGGATGAGAGGAGGGAGGCTGAGATAGGCTAGAATGCGGATGTGATTGTATTGGCGATAGATACGTGCGATTCGCGGGGCGGTGTAGCACTTCTGCGCGGGCATGAAATCGCGGTCATTTCTGCTCATGAGAGGGGTGAGGACTATTCTTCGTGGCTGCTGCCCGCGGTTGATCGGGTGTTGAAGGCCGCTGGAGTAGAGATGGCTGAGGTTTATGGATACGGGGTGGCAGCAGGGCCGGGGTCGTTTACGGGGGTTCGGGTGGGATTGACAACGGTAAAGGCCTGGGGAGAGGTCTATAGAAAGCCCATCGCGGCGGTATCACGATTGGAGGCAGTGGCTTTGCAGGCCGGCGGGGAGGCGAATTACATCGCTGCCTGTTTGGACGCGCAACGGGGGCAGGTTTTCGGGGCCGTTTACCGACGCAACGGGGACGGATTGGACAGGCTGGGGGACGAGATGGTCATTGGGCCGGGAAAATTTGTTGCGACTGCGGCCGAGATAGCTGGGAGTGCTGGGAGAATCGCCTGGGCGTCGACGGATCCGGATTGCCTGCTGAAGCTGCCCGAGTGGCAAGAACGAGCGAAGCGCAATGAGGTTGTCGCGTCGGTCGCGGGCTTTCTTGCCGGGGCCGTTGCGCGGATGGCGGCGAAGGAGTTGTCGGCGGGTCGATCTACTGATGCACTGGCGTTGGATGCCAATTACGTGCGGCGGTCGGACGCGGAGATTTTCTGGAAAGGAAGAGGTGCACAAGGGCGCTGACCAGTATTCCGGTCAGTACGGCTCTATCATTGGGCGAAGCATGCGAGCAGGGAGCGTACTGAGTTTTGTCGGCGCGTGAGATAGAATCGTGGAACGCAAATGCCAGCTTCGCCAGGAACGCGTTTCGGCCCGTACGAAATTGTCAGCCCGTTGGGCGCGGGTGGAATGGGCGAGGTTTATAAGGCAACAGACACGCGGCTGGACCGAACGGTCGCCATCAAATTACTGCGTAAGGCCCACACCGATCGCTTCGAGCGGGAAGCGCGCGCCATCGCCGCCCTCAATCACCCGCATATTTGCACGCTTTATGACGTCGGTCCCGACTACCTGGTGATGGAGTACGTCGAGGGCGCGCCGCTGCGCGGACCCTTAGCGCCGCAGGAGGCCCTTCGCCTCGCGCTGCAAATCGCCCGAGCTCTCGAAGCCGCGCACGCCAAAGGGATTATTCACCGCGACCTGAAGCCCGACAACATCATCGTAACGCGGATGGGAGTGAAACTTCTCGACTTCGGCTTGGCAAAGCTGGAACTGGCGGCGGCAGCAAGCGAAACGACGGTCACCCAAACACAGGCCGGCACGATTCTCGGCACGATTGCGTACATGTCTCCGGAACAGGTCGAAGGCAAGCCGGCGGAGGCGCGCTCAGACATTTTTTCGTTTGGCTTAGTGCTGTACGAGTTGCTGAGTGGACGACGACCATTCACCGGCGGGACTTCCATTTCCGCCATGGGGGCGATCTTGCACAAAGAAGCGGAACCGCTGGAGGGGCCAGCGGAGATTGGCCGCATCGTTATGCGCTGCCTGCGCAAAGCTCCCGCCGAACGATTCCAGACCATGACAGAAGTGAAAGCCGCGCTGGAAGATGCGAAATGCAGGAACCTCGCGGAAAATGAAATTTCTGTCGCAGTGCTGCCGTTTGCCAACATGAGCGGCGACAAAGAGAACGAATACTTCAGCGACGGCTTAGCCGAGGAAATCCTGAACGCGCTCACGAAGCTGCCCGGTCTCAAGGTGGCCGCCCGGACGTCCGCTTTCGCGTTCAAAGGCAGGAACGAAGACATCCGACGGATCGGCGAAACGCTGCGAGTGACTCACGCACTGGAAGGCAGCGTGCGCAAAGCTGGAAATCGCGTGCGCATCACGGCGCAATTGATCAGCATTGCCGATGGCTGTCATGTCTGGTCGGAGCGGTACGACCGCGAAATGAGCGACATCTTCGCCATTCAAGACGAAATCTCACAGGCGATTGTGAACGTGCTGAGACTCAAGCTGGCGAAGCCAGCCGCCCAAGCAACGGCCCGCCGAGCGGTAGAGCCGGAAGCATATGAGGCTTACTTGAAAGGCCGGTCTTTCTGGAACAAGAGAACAGAAGCAGACTTGAACCGCAGTATCGAGTATTTCCACCGGGCGATTGAGTTGGATCCCTCATATCCATTGGCTTACGCGGGGCTGTCTGACGCCTATGTCATGCTGGGGATATTCGGCGTGCGTCCGCCCGATGATGTCTACCCCAAAGCTAAAGCTGCCGCCTCCAAGGCATTGGAGATGGACGAAACACTGGCTGAAGCGCACGCCGGGCTGGGCCACGTCCTGACAGCTTATGATTGGGACTTCCACGGAGCGGAAAAGGAATACAAACGGGCTCTCGATCTGAATTTCCGCTATCCCACTGCCCATCAGTGGTACGGGCACATGTTGGTGGTCACGGGACGCAGCGCGGAGGCCATTGCCGAGGTTATCCGAGCTCGAGACTTTGATCCTCTCTCGGTCCCCATTAACGCCTTTGTGGGCCTCATCTACATGAAGGCGCGACAGTACGGGCAGGCGATTGCGGCGTCCCGGAAAGTGATTGAGCTCGACCCAAAAAATCCCTTCGCGCATTGGATACTGGCGCGCAGCCTCGACGCGCAGAACGAACTTCAGGAGGCGGTTGCCGAAGCCGAAAAGGCGGTTAGTCTTTCTGGCCGGACGCACCCGTTCGCGGCGCAATTGGGCTACGCCTATGCAAGGAGCGGCGACGCGGTGAAGGCGCGCCAAGCCGTCGATCAACTGATGGAACTCTCCAGGAGCAAATACGTCAGCCCGTACGATATCGCGCTGATCTATACGGGCCTCGGGGAGAAAGACCTGGCGTTTGCGTGGCTCGAGAAGGCCTATGTGGAAAGGACCGGGAGGCTGCTCGAACTTCCAGACCCGGCCTTCGACAGTATGCGTTCCGATCCTCGATTCCTAAACCTTGTCAAGCGCATTGGCCTTCCGCAGGAGTCCGCAGTAAGAGCAAGCCGCGAGGGGGGTGAGATTCTCGAGAGAAATGCGGAATAAGTTGAAGCGCGAAGGTATGGGCGTGGTGATTCGGAAAATGAGACCGGAGGACGCGGCCGGCGTGAGACGGATTTTGCAGCAGGCGCCGGAAGCGGCGAATTGGCCGGAACGGAGCTTGGAAGAGTCGTTAACGTGGGCGGGGGGACTGGCGCTGGTGAGTGAATGCGATGGGGAAATCACGGGATTCGTCCTGGGGCGGCAGATCACGGACGAGGCGGAGATTTTGAATTTGGGGGTACTGCTGGAGAGGCGACGACAAGGGGAAGGCGGAGCACTTCTGGAGAAAGCGTTGGCAGAGTTTCGAACGCGGGGAGTGGGGCGCGTGTTCTTGGAAGTTCGGGAGTCGAATGAGACAGCGATCGGTTTTTACGAGAAGCGTGACTTTTCCAAAGTGGGACGCCGGGTGGGCTACTATCGCGAGCCAGCGGAGGCGGCGGTGCTGATGGAGAAGAAACTCGCGCGCTAGGACGGAACTAGCACGGGTAGTTAATCGAAATTTCAGTCAGCCGCGGGAGGCTGTCGGGCACGAGCCGCACCAGAAATCCCTTCGTGAGACCGGCGCAAATATAAAAAACCACTATCTGCGGAAATCGCATTCTTCCGTCCTCCTTTAGCTAGTCAGAAACTCTGCTCGCTGACCTGCTCCTTCCTTGGACCAATACAGCTGTATTCATGCGCTCATCCTCTCGACCATCCCGTCTGACAAATGAAGTTCGTCCTCCACTGGTCCATCGGCGTTGTAAAGCGGTGCGAGATAGATCCCATGCCGTACAGCAATTGCCTCCATCTCCTCGACCCGCTCCGAAGTGATGGACCCTCTTCCCTGAGAGAAGGGTTCGAACCGGCCCTCCAGAGCAAGAGCCATGCCTTCGAGTAAACATCCATGGACCACATCGGGGAACGGATGCCGATTCAGAATTCCATGAAAATCCGGCGCGAACCTCAATCCGCCGGTGATCTGTCCCAGACCTCCGAAGAAGACTTTGGCGCCAAGCATCTCCGCCCTTGGAGACAAGTTCTTCGGGTAGCCCGCGTCGCAAACAAGTGCGTGGGGCGCGATCCGGCCCAACTCAAGTGAAGGGGATGCCAGACTCGCCGCGCAGATCGCGACGTCGGCCTCTGCGGAGAAGCGCTGGAGATCCGTCGCGATCTCCACCTGAACTCCTTCGGCTTGCAACCCCGCTGCGAGCCTGCGTAGTCGCTCCACGCTGCGTGCGCTGAGCAGCACGCGGTTCACGATAGGCCCCAAACAACGAGCGCAGCCGGAACCAACATCTCCTGTTGCCCCAACGATGAGCAGCGTTGATCTTTGGAGGTTCCGACCCTCTAGCGCGCACATCTTCTTGATGCCCTGCACGATGAAAGCAACTGTCAACGTATTGCCTGTCGTGAAGACGGTATGGTGTCTTTCCGGAAGCTGATCGAAGTTGCCCTCGATCAGAATGGAGCTGAATCCGCCGAGACTCACGATCTTCGCTCCTGCCTTGATCGCGTAGGCCGCCGCCGATCGAACGCGGGCAATGTTCTCGTGCACGTAGGCGGCTTCCAGACGGTCGGGAGGAATGAAGGAGTCGATGTACATACCGTGCGCCTTCGCGCCGATGATCGATCCGACGGCCACCTGGCAGACTGCTCTGGGCGGAATCCATGGAAGGATGTCCTTGATCTCACCGTCCGGCAGAGGCGTGCGCTCCGGTCCGCGCAGGACCGCGAGCACGTCCGCGGCCGCTCTCCAACTCTCCTGATGCCCGATCAGAGCGAAATCGACCTCGATAGCCGGCCCTCGTCTAGTCACACTGGCAGCTGAGTCAACCATGCAAGTGTTACCTCTCCGGGTATCCCCAGTTTGTCTAGCGTCTTCAGATACTGTTGCAGCGACGCTCCTCGAAGCTCGGCTGCGGACAAGCTGACGTCGAACAGTGCTGGCTTCACACAGCTGGCGTGGCATACTTCGCAATGTCCGTCCTTGCATTCCTTCGCCAGCATCTGCGCGAGCGTGGTCATCACATCCAGATGCAGCCGGTAGACCTTGTCGTCGAAGCGCTGCGGGTCCAAGGCTCGTTCCGACCTGAGAATCGACATGGCGTGATCGACATGATCTTCTTCCTCTGCCGCAATCTGGGCGAAGGTCTTGCCAAGACTCCCCGGCGCCACCTTCCCGACGCGCGAATAGCTTGCGACCGCGAATGATTCCAGCATGATCTCCTGGACGATCAGGCAGGCTATAAAGTCACGCTCTGCGATGCAGCGCAGGAATGCTTTGCGGAGCCGTTTCCAATGTTTCGCGTCGACGTTATTGGTGACGTCCACTCCAATCCTGCGGCCCTCGGCAGCGAACGCAGCGGCATGCCCACGCTCCCCTTCCGCATGCTCCAACGCATCGGCTACTTCTGCGGGATCGTCACAGATCTCCGATAAGGAAGCGTAGTTCATGGCGGCGAGTAGTTCGCCGGTCATCGCCTGTGCCAGGATGTCCTGCCAAATCGGAGCGCTGCTTAAGAGAGAAGTACATTCCATCGCTGAGCAGTTAACTTCAATAAGTGGTTCCATACGTCCTCCTGAACATCGAATTAAACATTTCGGCTGTGTTCCTACCCGTTTCTCATTACGCGAAGCGTTGAATAAAGATCACACGCGACTCAGATCGGCTCCCGATAGCGGCGCACCCGGGCGGCTGCGGCGAGGAATATCGCGGCGGTCGCCAGGCCGATCCACAGACCCGGCGTGCTGAAAAATTGCGCCGGAGTGAGTGCTGACAGCATGTCCATCAGGGTGCCACCCGGCGCCGTGTTGGAAGGCTGCGGTCCGGTCAAGCGGTACTGCAACATGGCGAGGAAATGCGAAGTGTTGAACGCAATCTTCTCGACTCCCCAGATCACGAACGGAGGCAAGAACGCCCATATAAATGGCGCGCGTGGTGCCCAAGCCGAAACAAGGAGCAACCAGCCGTAGATGGGCGCGTACCAGAGCCCATGAACGGTCAGAATGTGGTAGAGGAGCATCAGGGACATGTGGAAGAACGACATCCGGGCCCAGAGCATCCCGACACTCAGGCCGCTGCCCAGCAGGACTGCGCTGCTCGACAGCAACATAACGAACTGCGTGACGACGGCGATGGCGAAACTCAGCACCGGCAGAATGATGAGGGGAATGGTGAACTTCGAGAGCACAGTGGTGAGGTCGGAAACCGGCAACGACTTCCAGAACAGGGTGCTGCGATCGCGGCGCTCTCCGTACAGCGCGTCGAGTGAGTAGAAAATCCCGACGATAAAAGCCGTCCCCATGATCAGAGCAGCCGCGAATTCGTACGGTATGTCGAGCGGCTCGTGCCGATGCGCCGGGCTGAGCGTCAACCCAGTCAAGAAGGCGAGCAGAAAAACGGCGGCGGCGGCCAGCGGCGCGATATAGATCGAACGGTACTCCCACAATTCGCGTCGCACCGACCAGTACATGCGCCGAGTCGCCGGGATGACCGCGGGCACGATCACTTGCGATTTCTGAGGAGACTCGGGCATGACGTTCGATGAAGTATTCATCGAGCCGCTCCTTGGGTCGTTCCGCTTTGATTGCCTAGCACGGCAACAAACAAGTCGGCGATGCTCGGTGTGCGCACGTCGCCAAGCGCGGCGAGTTGCTGGCGGTCCACACGATCGAACAGCAGGATGCTGCGCCCGAACACTTGGCGCTCGTGAATCGGCTTCAGCGCCCGTGCTGCGGCGACCTGCTCGGGATTCACCATGACTTCCAGATAGCGCGACTCGAATTCTTCCATGCTGCAATTGAGTACGATGCGGCCGCGATTGATAAACATGAGATCCGTGAGGACGTCCTGAACCTCTTCCACTTGATGCGTGGTCACCACGATAGTTCGGCTGCGATCGAAGTAGTCGTTCAGCAGCGAATCGTAGAACTGCTTGCGATACAGGATGTCGAGACCCAGCGTCGGCTCGTCCAGCACCAGCAATCTCGCATCAATGGCCATAACCAGAGCGAGATGCAACTGCGCCACCATGCCCTTCGACAATTCCCTCACCTTGCTCCCGTTCTTGATCGTTGTCTTCGCCAGAAAACGCTCCGCCTTTGCGCGATCGAATCGCGGATGCACTCCGCCAACGTAGTCAAGCGCCTGCGAAACCTTGATCCACCGCGGCAGCACGGCAACGTCGGCGACAAACGAAACATCGCACATCAGCCGCTCGCGTTCGTTCCATGGATCGCGTCCCAACACCTTCAGGTCTCCCTGATAAGGGGTGAGCCCGAGAATCGCGTTCAGCGCCGTGGTCTTCCCCGCCCCGTTCGGTCCGATGAGTCCCAGAATCCTCCCTTCCTCGACGCGCAAATCCACGCCGTCCAGCGCTACAGTTGTTCCGTACGACTTGCGCAGGCCGCGTGCTTCTATCACTGGCATGGCTTCAGCTCCTGTGTTCCGTCTTTGCACGCTTGGCCGCTTCCGCAGCACTCAGCAGCTCCTCCAACGTCAGGCCGAGCCGCTGAATGGTTTCGTAAACCCTAGGCCATTGCTCCGCGACGAACTTCTGCCGTTCGCCCTGCAGCAGCAAATCGCGCGCGCCCTCATTGATGAACATTCCGCGCCCGCGCTTCGTCTCCACCAGCCCCTCATCAACCAATTGTTGGTAGCCCTTCAGAACCGTGAGCGGATTGACGCGATATTCCGCCGCAACATTGCGCACCGACGGCAACGGATCGCCTTCCTTCAGCACTCCGTCGAGTATCATCGCAACCACTCGGTCGCGAATCTGGCGGTAAATTGGCTCACTGTCGTTCCACTCACGGTCCATCATGGGTTCTCGTTAGCCCTTGGAGACATTCTCTCCGTCAATTTGCGCGCTGCAGGTCCATGTGCGCGTGCATCGCCTTGTCCCCAGGCATCATGTAAGTCCAATCCTCGGTGTGGTGGTTGGCGTCAACGACGGTGAACACAGCGTGGTACATGTGTCCATATTCATTGCTGCCGGAAAGGTCAAGGAACTCGAATTCCACCTTCTTTCCATCCGGCGAGACTTTGGCCGTCATGCGTGGACGGTTTCCGGCGTCACAATAATGAACCAGCGTGAGTTGGCCGTTATCCACATAAAGCATTGTGACTGGATGATCGTACTTCTTCGAATCCAACGGCGTTCCCGCTTCCTGCATTTCGTGCACGAGCGCGTTTCCCCTGGACGTCACACGCAGCGAGACGTGCACGGGCTTGTCGGTTCCCATGTCGGCCTGCGGCGGGTCGATGCTCACCGGGCCTTCCCAATTCCCCGCTAAAGTCTTCAATGTGTCGAAGGATTTTTGCGCGTCAGAGGGAGGAACGGGTGTCGCGGTGGACTGCGCAACGGCCACGGTCGAGAGCGACAGCAAAACAGCGGTG
>DATKEV010000081.1:0-3442 GCA_035511855.1 Candidatus Udaeobacter sp. | reverse complement strand
CTCGCCTTGCAGGTTCGCGTTCGCATATTCGGCCATGAGCAGGAAAAGCAACTGAGGATCCTGTGGCGGGGCCACGCTGTTTACGGCCTTCAGGTACTCGAGTTCTGGGCGATGAGAAACGGTAACAGAGCTGACCCTGCTGTCTGCCGCAGCGGTCGTTTTGTAAAGGACGGTAACCGCAGAGACCAGCAGTAGTGCACCGATCGCGTAGAAGATGGTTTTCATAAGAGGGCTCCTTTCTTTCTTTCTTTCTTTCTTTTTGTCTGTCCTCTCCTATCAGATTAGATGTATATGCATCTATTTGGTCACAAATTTTGTTAGGCCGCTAGCGCAGCCTCGGTTATTTGTGAGACCGCCTGTTTCATGCTTGTCCAGCCAGCGTCCCCGAGCTCCTTTCGCAGCCTCCGTTGTGCGGCCTGCCAGAAGGGCTGAGCCGCCGCCAGCTGCCTCCGGCCAGCCCGGGTAAGGCTGAACAGACGCTCCCGCTTGTCTTTTCCACGCCTGGCGTGAATCCAACCTTGCTTTAGCATCAGCCGCAGCGTCCGGGTCAGCGTCGTGCTGTCCATTGCAAACCCCGCGCTCAACCGCTTTTGATTTGCTTCTCCTGCCAAATCCAATGCCGTCAGCAGGCCGAATGGCGTGATCTCGATTCCCGCCTTCGCCAGTTCCTGGTCGTAGATCCGCGTCACGACGCGAGTGGCACGACGCAGGCTCTGACACGCGCACGGCAGGTCAAAAAGTGCTTCTATGGGTTCGTTTTCAGGCGTCTCAGTTCGCATATCAGATGTATATACATATATGCTAGCTTTGTCAAGTCGCCTGCGAACATGTTCAAGCATTGAATTGCCGACACTCATGGACGTTGAAAAGATGGTGGACCCGAACGCAAAGAATTCGAGCTGAAGCCGAATTGTTTTTGCGGCTATTCTGGCGGACACCACGGCTGCCCCACGCTATCAGCTCATCGCCGCGAGAGCCCTTCATCTTCATCAGCTGGCGCTCGGGTTGACAACCATCGCACGGAGACTGAGCACAACACGCAAGACGGTGATCAGGGCATTGGCCTGGTTGGCAAAGTCCAGTCGGGCCGAGTGAGTGCCCAGCCGATGCCATAAACGTGGCCCCCCGCCCAGCGCCCGCAACATTGCCGTTGGCAGAGGGGTTTTCATTATGATAGACACTGTCTATTATGGATTCTGGCGCAACGCGCGAGTGGACGCTTACCGAAGCGGCGCGGCTGCTAAGAGAACCTCAGCACCGGCTGATCTATTTGTGCGAAAAGGGTGTAGTGCAGCCCGACCTCGAGGACGCCAAGGGCCGCGGAAGTTAGCCGTCGATTTTCTGCGCACAATTTGCTGGAATTTGCCATGGCCCTCCGACTTCGGATGCTGGAGATCCCAGCTCTCTCCATTGGCGCCATCACCTATACTCTCCGCGCGTTCGAACACAAAGCTCAGCAGCAAATTCCCGACTTTCGCCTGCCCTACAGTCTCCGTGGCGCGGGAGCTCCCGATTTGCGTGTCATCCTCGAAGAGGGACGCCTCTACTTGACACTAGGCATGGGCCAGAACACACCCAAGGTGTATGGGGGAGTCGACCTCAAGAAACTGGGTAGGGGCAAGAACAAGAAGTCGGCCGGCGATCTGCACCGCGGACTGGTTCTTCGTACGCCTTCCGGGCGGAAGACGGGACACGGCGCGAACGGTGAGACCGGAGTGGCGAGAGTGGAGATGAGCATTACGAGGATCGCACAGGAATTACGGCTGGAGGTGTGATTTTTTGTGGATTGAATGATAGGCGGTGACTATCATCGGGAGGGCGGTGCCTACTCTGACGTCAGTACCTTCAGATAGCGGTAATAGAAATCTACTCCTTTGTAGAAGGAATTAACGCCCAGTCTCTCATCCCGGCCATGGGCGCGGATGTCGTCGCGGTCAATGGCGATGCCTGCGATTCCGTAGGTCGGCATGCCCACTCTCATGGTGTATATGCCGTCGGAGGCGCCGGTGGCCATATCAGGAATCACCGGCGTGCCCGGCCACATCTCAGAGGTAATTTTCTCCAGCGGGGCAAACACGTCGCGGCGAAGCGGCGGTGGCGGGAAACTCTTCCGGTCGGGAGCATCGCCGGAAGTGTCACCGAGGCCGTTGACGTAGCTCACGGCAATCTTTGGATCGGCAAGTATTTTGATCAACCCCTGCCGGACTTCTTCCGCGGAATGCCCGGGTTCAATCCGGCAATTCACAATGGCCTGGGCGCGCTGAGGCAAGGCATTGTTGGCGTGACCGGCGTCGAGACGCGTGGCAACACAAGTGGTGTGGAGTGTGGAGTTGTCAATGGGATCGCGCGAAAGCCGCGCCACGGCATCCGCATCGGGCGGATTCTTCAGCATGGCTTTCATATCGGCCGCGCGCTCCGGCGTTTCTACTTGCGCCATGCGTTCGTAGTAAGCCCGCGTTACCTCGTTGAGCTCGAACGGGAATCGATAGCGCTCCAGCCGCGACAGCCCGTCCGCGAGAGCGTAAATGGCATTGTCGGGCCGGGGCAGCGAGCTATGGCCACCGGGATTGCTCACTGAGAGCTGAAAATCCGCATATAGCTTCTCGGTGGCATCCACCGTCATCATCACGGGCTTGCCGTGATCGCTCAGGATGCCTCCGCCGTCGTGATTGAAGACAATTTCGGCATCCACGAGGTCGCGATGATTCTGGAGCAACCAATCGACCCCGTTCGATTTGCCGCCTTCCTCATCGGCGGTAAGCGCTAGAATGATGTCACGATCGGGCGTGTAACCTTCCTTCTTGAAACGGAGCAGCGTGGTGACCATGATTGCATCGCCGCTCTTCATGTCCTGAGTGCCGCGACCGTAGTAAAAACCGTCCTTCTCGACAAAGCGGAAAGGATCCGTCGACCAATCATCGCGGCCGGCCTCGACAACATCAAGATGGCCGATTAGCAGGAGGGGCTTGTGCTTTCCCGTCCCATGCAGCCGCATAACCAGATTCTTCTTGCGTTCATTGGGACCCAGGATATGGATGTCCTCCTCGGCGAATCCCGCAACGCGAAAGCGTTGCGCCATGGCCTCGGAAGCCGCCGTCACACTGCCCACGGAGTCGGTGGAATTGATCTCGATAAGTTCCTTGAAGATATCGTGAGAGAGTGTTTTGGTGGCGTCGTCAATTTGCGCCTGCGACGCCGGCACAAAAAACAAGAAGCCCAAGAAAAGTGAAGAAAACACAACAAGGCATTTGCCGATGTTCAATTGGGTCTCCTAGGACAACTGGATCAGAAATTTGTCAGGTTCTCGAAAACCGCACACATCATACTCTGCCGGTTTCCAATGGGCGACCAAACGTCCCCTATGCGAGACTTGGGCGCGAATGTCGCACCCCGACCCGAACGGCCCGCCGGATCGCAGACCCATAAAAGTCGGCGAGGTCTG
>DATKEV010000080.1:0-8444 GCA_035511855.1 Candidatus Udaeobacter sp. | reverse complement strand
GATGTTTGACCGCATTATCGCCGTCAACCTGAAAGGCACGTTCAATGGTTTGCGTGAAGCCGCCAAGCGCCTTCGCAGCGGCGGAAGCATCATCAATTTCTCCACCAGCGTCATTGGTGTTAGGTTGCCAACCTATGGTATCTACGCTGCGACCAAGTCTGCTGTCGAAACTCTGACCGCAATTCTCTCCAACGAACTCCGTGGGCGGTCGATCACGGTCAACGCAATCGCGCCAGGTCCGACCGCGACCGACTTGTTCCTCCATGGCAAATCGCAGGAGCTCATCGACCACATGGCGAAAATGAATCCCCTTGAGCGCCTGGGCACGCCGCAAGATATTGCCGCTGCCGTTTCTTTCCTCGCTGGTCCCGACGGCTCCTGGATCAATGGGCAGGTGCTTCGCGCCAATGGCGGCATGGTCTGAGTTTGCTTGCTAATCGGGTCCTGCTTTCTTTCACATTCAGCCAATCATTCAAAAAAAAGGGAGACAGAATCATGAAGAAAATTATCGTCGTCACTGGGGCATCGAGCGGCTTTGGCGCGCTCGCTTCGCGCGCACTGGCTAAGGCCGGTCACATCGTGTACTCAGGAATGCGGGATACAAAGGGACGCAATGCATCCCAGGTGGCACAGGCAGATGAGTATGCCGCGAAGAACGGCGTTGACCTGCGTACTGTCGAGCTGGACGTGCAGTCAGACGAATCCGTCGAGGCTGGCATCAACCGAATCATCGCCGAGAACAAGCGCCTCGATATTGTCGTTCACAATGCAGGGCACATGGTCTTCGGTCCCGCCGAAGCATTCACGCCCGAACAACTCGCGGAGTTGTATGACGTGAACGTGCTGAGCACTCAGCGCGTGAACCGCGCGGCATTGCCTCAGTTGCGAAAGCAGAAGAGAGGGCTCGTAGTGTGGGTTTCGAGCAGCAGCGCAGCGGGCGGGACTCCGCCGTACCTGGCGCCGTACTTCGCGGCGAAGGCCGGAATGGATGCATTGGCTGTAGTCTACGCGCGTGAATTGACGCGTTGGGGCATCGAGACGTCGATCATCGTTCCAGGTGCCTTCACCGGCGGCACGAATCACTTCGCCCACGCGGGATCGCCGGACGACAAAGCGCGAGTTTCTGAATACGAAGTGGGTCCCTATGCGGGCTTCGCGAAGCAAGTGCGCGATGGCTTTGCATCCATCGTACCAGCCGATGCGGATGTCTCAGCTGTGGCGGACGCCATCGTCAGGGTGGTAGATGCACCTTTTGGCAAGCGACCTTTCCGCGTACACATCGACCCAACGCAGGACGGCGCGGAAGTCGTAAACGCAGTGTCGGACCGTGTCCGCGCTGAGCTCCTCCGTCGGATTGGCCTGGGCGACCTGCTGACACCGCGGGACTTCGCAGTCCAATCGCACAGCGCAGATTAGTCATGTGAGGCTGTGTCACTCGTCTCGACACCTTTATTAGTGTTAGTCAGCCTTGCGCAGGAAGGAAGATTTAACAGGAAGCGGTTTACAGGACAAACGGGTGGTCGTGATGGGTGGGTCGTCGGGGATTGGTTTGGCAGTAGCCCAACAGGCGGCCTCGCAAGGAGCCAAGGTCGTTATCGTCTCCGGCAATGCGGAACGGGTTCAGAAGGGCGTTGCTTGTATCAGTGGCGAAGCAGAGGGGCGGGCGGTCGACGTCTCGGACGAAGGAGCCGTTGCAACTTTCTTTGCGAAGCTTGGCAGTTTCCATCACTTGGTATTCACCGCCGGCGATAGCTTGCATTTGCGCGACCTTGCTTCGACGGATCTCCAACAGGCCCGACGCGCCTTTGAGTTGCGCTATTGGGCCGCACTCGCCGCGGTCAAGTACGGAAGCCCACATATCCGCAAAGAGGGTTCTATCGTGCTCACAACCGGAATCGCCGGCCAGCGCCCGCAAAAAGGATGGGTAAAGCAGTCCTCCTGTTTGGTGGCGGGCGAATTATAAATGGGAAAACTTCTCGTAACCAGCATCTATCTGCTCAAGCTGCTCAAGGAGCATCCGTGTTCTGGAGAATCCCGCATTACGCCCTGCTGCTATGCGCACGCTTGGCGAGCCTTCGTTGGCTCGGTGCATGTTGGGGTCCGAATGTAATGAGGGGCGCTGCAATCTTGACATCGGCTTCAAAGCTGGCGAACAGCCCAGCCGGCCAAGCCTCTCGCGCGGTCGCCCGGAACACGGCATTTGCTGGAACTCAAAGTGTCGCTACGGCGCACCCAGTTTGACGACCACACAGGGGTTGCACAAGAGTGCTCAAAGTTTTGGTACGTTCGTCGTCAAGCGCTTGGAGAGGAATTCACGGAATAAATTCATGCCCACTCGCCCGGCGAGGCCAACCGCGGCATTGGTGAACACCAGGTTGGTGCCCCGATTCGCTTTGGGATAATACAGATCGGACAGTGCTCCTGAGCACATGTCGCCGAGGAAATAAGAAGAGTTGGGCACAGTTCGCCCACTATCGCTGCGTGTGACAAATACGGAGCTGACCGCATGCATGAGGCGAGACTTAACGGAGCCGGAGCCCCGGTAGTAGTAGCGCGGATCCTGGTGAAGGAGCGCGGGGAAGAGCGCATTAGTCAGGAAGTCACTGACGCGTCCGTCGGCAAACGTTGCAGCATAACGTTTGCTATATCCCGAGGCACCTTGCCCGTACCCGGCATAGGCGTTCGTCGCCTGTTCGATGCCGGCACCGAAGCCGACGCCGATGAAGGCAACGGGATCGAAAGCGCTCCGTGAAGCGAGCGAGAATTTCTGTTTCCAAGTGAGCGGGGCGGCGTCAAAAATGTAGCTGGTATAGAAGTTTGGGATGACGCCGACCAGACGCTGCTTCTCTTCAGCCCTTATCTGCTCCGCGGCGATCAGGTCGGTGGGACGGACCGTCACCTCCATGTTTGCCGTCGAAATAGATAATGAGACGTCAGGAACTTCATAGGCCTGCTGCACCACGACGGCGAACTCTGCAGATGTAAAGGGCGCGAAACCCTTAGCGTTGACCATCACGAGGTAGGAACCCGCAGGAATCTTTGTAAAATTAAATTCGCCGTTCGCCTCGGACTGCATCGTAAGCAATTGTGTTCCGTCTCCATGAATCAAGCTGACGTTTGCGCCGGAAACGGAGGCTCCGCTTACGTCCACCACGATGCCTGCAACGCTGGCTGACCCCTCCGTAGGGGGTGTTTGCTGAGCCGAATTCTGCGGGTCTGAATGGGGCAGAGGTGCATCCCGGAGGGAGTGGCTAATAATCCGGCGCCCGGCAGTTCCTTGCTGAGGGAGTGCGCTCGAAGGAACCATACTGAGCAGGAGTGACGCGCTTGCGAAAACAGCATGAAGGCAGGGGCGTGCGGCCTTTCTCAAAGCGCGCCTCCAAGGCAGAGAGGAAGCCACAGCGAGAGGCTCAGGCACGCCCATGAGGCTCGTGCAGACGGAAGTAGGAGGACAGATATGGAAGCCACCAGAAGCTTGTTGAGGATTCTTGCCATGTGAATCGTCAGCTTCGACGCGGAAAATATCGAACCCTGAAACCATTCGGTCTCCACTGGGGTGGACGGCTTTCCGGCGCGCTATAGAGGAAGTGTACGCGTCCGTACGGTATTCTGAGTGTTCAAAACGATACACGTAAAGCCTACTGATAAACGTCGACGGCCCATCGCCAGTCAGGCGTTGCACTTTACTACCATGTCGCAAGGGGACTTCCACTGCGGTTACCGGGCTCCAGTCCTGGTTAACAGCGTTCGCGTCCACGTGGAATCCGCCGCGAAAGGGAGCTCGTCCAATGGACGCGAACGCCACTAATCAGGTGGCCATTTGAAACCGATGGCCTAAATCGGGCTATGATGGCGAATGATGGCTATCGCCAAATGGCGGTCACTGCCTGTCCTAATCGCGCTTCTGCTGCCCCAATCGGCGGCACCAAAACAGAACGTACAGCACTCGAACGTCTTCAAGCAAAAATCGACGTAGTTTCGGTACAAGATTTGACGCCCTCGGAACTTGCAGGGCAATACACGTACCTACCCCACCGCGCCACATCTCGACTCCACACAACTGTAATCGTCCAGAGCAAATGTCCGGTACGCGCCGAGTCAGGCACTTGGAGGCGGACTTCGGTGGCAGTCTCTTTCTTTACTCGCAGCGCAGCGCTTCCATCGGGTCCACGCTTGCCGCCCGCCGAGCCGGCACAAAGCACGCCAGTGCAGCCGCCATTACCAGCAGCAGCGTCACGCCTCCCAGTAGTACGGGGTCACGCGAGCTCTCCGTAACCCACTTGGTCGCCAGTTTATCGAAGGCCACACTTAACAGCACGCCAGCCGCCACACCGCCGCCGACGTTTATGGCGGTCGAGGAAAAAACGAGTCGCATTACATCACCCGCCTTCGCGCCCAGCGCCATGCGAATCCCAAATTCATTCGTCCGCGTCGCCACTCCGTAGGACACCACGCTATACAGCCCCACCGCCGCCAGCGCCAGCGCCAGCACTGAGAAAATCCCGAATAGCATCGCCACCAGTCGCTGCTGCCCGTACTCGTCCAGGCTCGTGATCCACGCATTCAAATCGCGCACCTGCATCACCTGCTGTTCCGGATCGATCTGCGCAATCTGCGCGCGAACGTCGTGCAGCAACGCCAACGGAGCAACGCGCGTGCGCACTAAAATCTGCGTGAACATCCACATGTTCACCGTAAACGGCACATACACCGCCGGCTTCACCGCATTGCGCAACCCGCCATTGCGACTATCCGCCACGATCCCAATGACTTGCATCCAGCTATCGCTTCCCGCAGATGTACGCGTGTAAGGCGGCTGGTCCTTCAGCGCTGCTATCTTGATCTGATGTCCGATGGCATCGCCATTCGGCCACAACTGCCGCGCCATGGTCTGATTGATGACCGCTAGCGGCGCTCCTCGCATGATCTCCATGTGATCCCACAGCCTACCTTGCGCCAGCGGAATGTGCAGCACGCCAAAGTATCCATTATCTACAAACTCCACATGCACGTCGGGTTTTTCTCCCGTCGCGCTCCCCAAAACTTCAATCGGTTGCTGCCAGCCGCTGGCCGGTGGCGTGGCGTTCGTCGAAATCCCCGCTGTTACAACCTGCGGCATCGCCGCAATCCTCGCGCGGATCTGCTCGAAGTATTCTCCGCGATCCTTCCACTCCACATGCGTGTTTTCATGAACCGGAATAGGCACTGACATGGTGCTATGTGGGTCATAGCCCAAATCGGCCTTTACGAGCCGCAGGAAGCCCTTCCCCGCCGCACCCGCGGCCGTGAGCATCAGCAGCGTCAGCGCCACTTGGGCAGCCACCATCGCTCCGTGACTCCGCCGCGCCCGCACGCTGCCCGACAACCGCCGAGTGCTGCTCTGCATCAGCCGCGCCACTTCCGGCCGCGATAGTTGCAACGCCGGCCAGAGCCCAAACACAACCGCCGTCACAAACGCCAATGCCACGCTGAACAGCAGCACCGGCACATTCATCTTGATGACCGCTTCCGCAGGAATGGAATTCTCCGGTAGGTTCGCCACCATCAGCGCAAGACCCTTCCACGCCAGCACCACGCCCAGCACTGCCCCTGTCGTGGCCATCCCCAGCGATTCGGTCAGCAGTTGCCGGATCATCCGCCCGCGCCCGGCCCCGATCGCCGCGCGCACCGCCAACTCGTGCTGCCGCTCAGTGCCGCGCGCCAGCAGCAAAATCGACACATTTGCGCACCCAATCAGCAGCAGCGATGCCACCGCCCCTAGCAGCAGATACAGCGTCGGCCCCAACGGCCGAGCGTACACGTCCACAATGCTCGGCAGCTTCACTTTGAAGCTCTGTGGATAGCGTTCCTGATGCTGCTTGGCGAATTCTTCCACAATGGGCTGCATTTCCGCAGCCGCCTGCGCTTGGGTTACTCCGGGCTTGAGTTTCAGTGAAGGCCACACCTGAATGTTCGGGTCTTGCGTGACCTTCAGGGGAACGTAAATGTCCACGTCGGACCAGCGAAACCGCGGTGGCATCACACCGACGATCTGATACGGCTTGTGCACCAGCCGAATGGTTCGTCCGATGACGTGCGGATCACCAAGGTAATATCGCTGCCAGAATTGGTAGGTCAGCACCACCACCGGCTGCGGCGATTCGCCCGGCGGCGCGTCCGAGGGAATCAGCCAACGCCCCATCAATGCGCGCATGCCCCAGTGATTTGGTGCGCTCGGCGAAATGAAGTTGGCCTTGACGTCTTCCGGCAGGTCGCCGTCGGTGGTGGTCAGGTTCCACCAATCCATCAGCGTGACGTCCTCGATCGACTTGGCTTGGCGCAGCAGGTCTGCTTGTGGGCCGCTGAGGCCGATGGAGTGCCGGTCGCTGCCGGACTTATCGACCAGCCGCAACTCCACAATGCGGTCTGCACCTCGGTACGGAAAAGGGTCGACCAGCACCGCGTAAATCACGGAAAAGACGGCGCTTGTCGCACCAATGCCCAGCGCCAGCGACAGCACTGCCGTCAGAGTAAATCCCGGCCGCTTCCGTAGTTCCCGCGCCGCAAATCGCAAATCGGTCCAAAGCGATGGCATACAGCCCCTTCCCGAGCAACCTTGGCTCTGCACTCGCTGCGGCGTACCTGGGCCGGGTACACACAGCTTTTCCCCTATGTACGCAGTTGGACGATAAAATATCGCTCTGGGTTAGGGCGTCAGCGTCATTTGGGGCAGGGACTGCGATTTAGATTCAGTGCTGATAAGCGCGGAAAACGTCCATGTGGGTACTAGCCTCCACACATTATAAAAGGGCGCCCCTTTGGAGTAGGTTTTGAGTGCTTGGCTCATTCCCTAGAAAGGAACACCCTCTATGACTAGCTTTCCTTACCCTTTTTTCTTCTAGCCTAACTACTTTCCGTCGCAAAATAGCTCGCTCTGAATGAGCTATTTGTTTCTAGGGACCGGCCGATTCTGTTTGAGCGTTTGATTTCTGCCGCTCGGCCCGTTTGCGTCCGAGTCGTGGCAGTTGGGACCTCAGGCCCGTTGCAGAGCCAGGCAACGACCTATCTGAATAATGTTGTCTGCGATTACCCCAAGCCTCACGTGTACCCCCGTCAAGGCTCACGACGGCTAGGACTAACGAAAAAGCTGATCAAGTTCCGTCTGAGACGCCATTCTGCGGACATATATGTGGTAATGACAATGCCGGTTGCTTTCGTGTTGCTTTCGTGTGTTGCTTTCGTTGACTGAGGAAACCGAGCAACCTAAGATGTCCGCCAAATGGCGGGCTCCGAATCATTCATCGGGCAAACCGTCTCTCATTACCGCATCTTAGAAAAGCTTGGCGGCGGAGGGATGGGTCTCGTCTATAAAGCTGAGGACGCCAGGCTCGGCCGCTTCGTTGCACTTAAGTTCCTGCCCGAAGATGTTGCGCACGATCCAGCGACGGTCTCTTGCTCGCAACGTCTTACCGACAGGTTGATGTGACCGACACAGCGAGCGTCGAAGAAGCCACTCAGTGGTGGGAAGAGCTGACCGGACGCGGTGGCGAGGGCATGGTCGTAAAGCCGCTGGACTTCATTGTGCGCGGACGACGCGGGTTGATGCAGCCCGCGGTCAAATGCCGCGGCCCTGAATACCTGAGAATTACCTATGGGCCCGAATATTTGCTCCCCGAAAATTTGGACCGACTTCGTAGTCGTTCGGTTTCCACGAAGCGTTCATTGGCCCTCCGCGAATTCGCTCTAGGTATCGAAGCCTTGGAACGATTCGTCCGCCAAGAACCGCTCCGGCGCGTCCACGAATGCGTCTTCGGTGTCCTCGCCTTAGAAAGCGAGCCAGTTGATCCGCGTCTGTAGTGCTCTACTTATCCGCAAGCTCGCCCCGCTCGTTGAGAGTCACGTGTGGGACTGGCCGCAAGGGGACACTGAGACGATAGCGGGTGTGACGGCGTTCCCCCTCGCGAACCAACGCGCCCTTCGCAACCAGGTCCGCTAGGTCCCGTGTCGTAGTCGCAGGTGAGGCTCCGGTTATCGTGCTGTATTTTCCGGCTGTAAGCCCGCCTCGGAACCCTTCGGGGCCTTCCCGGAACATGCGCAGGACTGCTTTCTCCTGCCGCTCATTGAGCTGCCCCTTCAGCCGATCCAACAGCTTTGTTTTGTCGATCAGGAATTCCACCATTGCGATTGTCCGACGCTGCGCTTCGATGGCGACACCTGCAAACCACATCAGCCAGTTGGTGATCTCGTTTTGTTTGTTCGACGCTTCGAGCACCTCATAGTAATTCTTGCGGCGAGAAAGAATCGTGGCCGCCAATGCCGTGAGCGTCGGCTGACCGAGGCTCTGCGATAGGGCTTTCTCAGAGATGGCCCGTCCAATACGTCCATTGCCATCCTCAAAAGGATGGATGCATTCAAAGTACAGGTGAGCAATGCCTGCCCTGGTTAAGGCAGGCAGCGGTTTTTCG
>DATKEV010000079.1:0-4035 GCA_035511855.1 Candidatus Udaeobacter sp. | reverse complement strand
TGAATAATAGAGAGTTGACTTCACCTTTAACCTCGATCGGTTATCTTGCCGATGCGCGAATAGCGGCGCGTTTGGTATCCTCACCTTATGGAAAACCGTTCTTTGGGCGACGTGGGCGGGACGCCGGGCGGCCTCGGCCATTTCCTGATCGGGTGCGTCATGGCTTGCCTGGGCGGATATTTCCTGGCGAATCAGGTCAGCGTGGTGGGCTCGTACTGGAGTTTTTACGGCGCAAACACGTTTGGGATCACACTGGTGCCGATGCTGCTCGGCGTGGGGATCTTGTTTTGGAACGGTCGAAGCCTTGCCGGTTGGATTGTTACGGCGGCGGGTGCGCTTTTCATTCTGGCAGGCGTGATTGCCAACATGAGCATCTATTTTCGGCCGACCAGCCTTTTCAATACGCTTGTGATGCTGATCCTGCTCGTTGGCGGGCTCGGGCTGGTTGCGCGTGCGCTGCGGCCGCACCCTGCGGCTAAGAGCGAGTAAGCGATTCCGTTTCACTATCCTTTGTGCGGATTCCTGCTACGGGTGGGTGAACCGAGACGCGCCACTGAAGCGGGGTGCTTCAGAGCGTCTGAAATCTTTCCTTCACTTCGCGGACAAATTCCAGAAACTTAGAGGAGTTCGTGATGCCGGGATGCCAGCACAGGTCGCGCTCGATCAGATCGTAGGTCTCCTGAATGCGTGCACCCGGAACAATATTTCCTCCAGAATCGCGATCGCGGCCCATCAGCCACAAATGGTCTGCCACCGTAGCCGCAGCGGTCACGTCGTGAGTCACAACGATGATGGTGTTCAGCTCGTCCAGGCAGGCAATCTCGTTGATTAACTCGCAGACTTTGGCTTCCATGACCAGGTCGAGGCCGGAAAATGGCTCGTCCATCAGCAGAAAATGCTCGCTGCATAGAAGCTGCTGGGCGATGGCGATTCTCTGGCGCTGGCCGCCAGAAATCTGCGCGGGGTAAAGCTGCGAGCAGTCGAGCATGTCCAGGCGCTTCAGGTACTTCAATACTTTTTCATGAGCGGCGTCGTTATTTTTTTCGATCTGCTTCGCGGCGAGGATCAAATTGCTGAAAATCGTGCGATTTTCGAACAGAGGATAATTTTGCGCGACCACGCCAACCATTCCGGCTTTGACGGGAGTGAGCGTGGAATTGACCAACACCCGTCCCGAGGTGGGCTCATTCAGTCCTGCGATGATGCGAAAGAGCTGGGTCTTGCCGATGCCCGAGGGGCCGAGAAAGCCGACGACTTGGCCCTGAGTGCAGTCGGCACGCACGATGTCGCGAATCTCCGCGTTGACGTCGCGAAGAATGACCTTGTCGTCGTAAGACAGGCTGACGTGGTCAACCTTGAGAAGCGTGTCGGTATATTTGCATCGTTCGGGCAAGCGTTATCCTCACAAATGCTGAAACCACTACCTCTTTTCCAATTGTAAGTCCGCGTAGGGAAAGAGGAATTTTTTGGCCAAGCCCAGTGCGTAGTCTTGAAACAAGCCAATCAGCAGGATGGCGATTTGAATCGCAAAGACGGCCTCTAAGCGGAAATGTTTGTTTTGATTGAGAAGTAACGCGCCGATGCCGCCCTCCGAGCGTGAGATGCCCTCGACCATCGTGAGCATCATCCATCCCATGGCGGCGTTTTGGCGCATGGCATCGAAAGCAGCGTCGGCCCGGCCGAGCACGATCACTTCCCAAACCACCCGCCACTCGCCCATGCGTAGGGTGCGGGCCAGGTCAAACTTTTCCTTCGGCACCTGCGCCACCACGTCGATCATGCTGGTGACAAAGAAGACGGCGACTCCGAAGACGAGTAGGCTTACTTTCAAGCGGTGCCCGCTGGCGAAAATGATGGTGAAGAAAAAGGTGAGTCCCACCATGCCGAGAAATCTGCCCTTGGAAACTGCGTGGGCGATGGGTTGGAAGACCGGAACAACGGTCAAATAGGCAAGCCCCAGTGAAATCACCGTCGCCCAGGCCATAGCTTGCACGTTCAAGAGGAAGCTGACAATCAGCTCCTGGCCCAAGCCCTCATTGTTCCAAAGGTCAACAAAGGCGCGCCAAACATCCATTGGCTTCGGCAGGAATACATAGGTCGATGTCGCCCACACCAGCAGCAATACCGCGATCTGGAAGACGATGATGAACCGGAACGCCGCTTTCGAGATCACTCGGTTCGGAGAAAACGCACCGAGTACGTCGTGCAGGAAGCTGACCCGTCCGCCGACAGCGGACGCACTTGCAGCAATACTCCCGGCCGCCGGCTTCACGGTGGTCACCGAGGGTTTCCTATTCCTTGCCCGACAGAATGATTTCTACGCGTCGGTTCTTTGCTCTGCCTTCGGCTGTAGCGTTCGATGCGAGTGGCTTGGACTCGCCATAGGCATGAATGCGGAAACGGCTGTCGGGGAAGTTCGCGGGAGCTTTTCTCTGTAGCCAATCACGCACGGCCTGGGCGCGCCTCTCTGCCAAGTCCATGTTCCCTTCGCGAGTGCCGGTATTGTCGGTGTGCCCGTTCAAGGTGACGAATAAAGCGCCGGCAATCGCCAGGTCGTCCTTGATCTCATACATCTTGCGTTCACCGTCAGACGTGAAGGAAGCCTTGCCGGTGTCGAATTCGATGCTCCAGTCGCGCTTCGAAACAACGGTGCCAGTGTCCCCGCTTGAACTGAAGCTGGCGACGTCGGCTTCCGCGCCGGTCTGCGAGAGCATCGAAGAGGCGCCCAGAACATAGGAAGTGTCGAGAATCTCTTTCACGTCGGGAATCTTGTTGGCATCCTTAAAGAGTGCGGGGTATTGCTGGGTGGCGATATTTCCGAACACCGTGTAGGTGGAGCGAAAGTTGTTGTTGGCACCGGGCTGCAAACCAAACAAAAGCAGATTGTCGTTCAGATTGTTGACCGCGGAGCCACCAAGCTCCACCATGTTTCCGGTTTTGTCCTGCTCGCGAGTTCCCTGGTAGTACTTCAGCCAATACTCGCCGTTCTGCTCGTTGTAAACCTTTGCGCTAATCGCTGCTGCGCGCTTCAGAGCTTCCGGATAAGCCTTCAGTTGATCCGCAGCTTCGAAACTCGCCGCCAGCATTCCCTGAACTTCGTTTCGATGGTCTTGATTAAACTTCCTGATGCCAATAATGACGTCGGGCATCTGCGAGCGGTACTGCTTCGAAGAGACGATGGAGACAAGCCCGCCACGCCCGTGGGCCACGTTTACGTCGCCCGGCGTCCAAGTGACGACGCCGTTGACACAGACGTTTTTTGATTCTCCGGTCAGCCGACCATCGTGTACCACTTTGCGGTCTTCGCAGGTATTCGCGTTGTAGATTTCCGCGGCCTTGATGTAGTCCGGAGCATTGACCCAATTGAGAGCGTCGGGATCCCACGTTTTTTCGTCTGGATTGTTCTTGATCTGGTTGTCCGCGGCCCACTTCATGGCGATATTCCAATCGCCGTCGCGAAGGACTCCAGCAACCAGGCCGCCCTTGGCGGCCTGCGCGTCCGACTTCCATTCCGGCGGGCCCATCAGTTTATCTTCACCGCGCGAATAGCCGGTCGAGCCGATGACTTGCGCAACATATTCGCCGGCGCCGTTGTCCAGCTTCTTGAGCTGCGGATTGACAGCGGCAAAAAACTGGCCGGAGCCGTCGCCCATAATCAGGACGTAGTTCGCCCCTGCGGAACACTGGCTTGCGCCATCGTGGAGCTCCTTAGCGCAGGCAATCAGGTCGTTCTGCATCTGGCTGGTGTCATCCTGGCGGATTAACTTCACGTTTGCGCCATGCTTCTCCATCAAACTGTTACGCGTGGTGTCCGGGCCGCCATTGGCGTAGATATAGTTCATTTGGGCGTTCCAAGCCCAGATCTCGGTGCGAATCAAAGGCGCTTTCACTGATGCCGTAGTTGCTTCTGGGTACGGCGCTGGCTCGACGTTGGCCACGACCGCTTCCTTCAAGTCCGGCAGAGCGGCCTTTGAGGGAATGAGGGCCTTGGCAATGCCCGGGGCAGGAATCCAGCCGCGGCTCACGGCCGTCCGG
>DATKEV010000078.1:0-39094 GCA_035511855.1 Candidatus Udaeobacter sp. | reverse complement strand
GTCCGCATGGCTCTGCGACGGCCCCTTCGGCACCGCCCACGACTTCAGCGTCCCGTCGATCGCCAGCCGAAAGTCGTAGTGCAGCCGCGTCGCAGAGTGCTTCTGCACTACAAACGTGTCGCCGTGTTCCAGCGCGGCCTCGCTGCGGCCTTCCAATATGGGCAATTTTGGTTTTGGCAAGCGGGTGCGCTTGCCTGTCGTGGCCGGCTTGCTCGCCTCAGCGGGCTTTCTCGAGGGCTCGAGCTTTGTGGCTGGTTCCGGTGCGCCCGGCGGCTCCGGCGTCCGGTCAAACCTCCGCTTTCGCCTGTATTCCTCCAGCTTTCCCATGCACGGATTCTATCCCAAGCCGCGCCTGCGCCTACTCCGCGCTCGCCTTCCCCTTTTTCTGCGTCTTCAAGAACGTCCCCTTATCCAGCTCCCGAAACGCCTCGCGCAGTTGCTCCTGCGTATTCATCACAATGGGCCCGTACCACGCCACCGGCTCCTCGAGCGGCTTGCCTGACACCAGTAGGAAGCGGATCCCATCGTTTCCTGCCTGCACCATCAACTCATCGCCGCGATCGAACAGCACCAGCGACCGGTTGTCGGCCTCCGAAGGCGGCGTCGTGTCCAGCCAGCCCACCGGCTCCGTCGGCACCTCCAGCGGTTCCGACGCATTGCAAAACTTCCCGGCGCCCGCGAACACGTACGCGAACGCGTGCCGCGTCGTCTCCACCGTCAGCGTCTTCCGCCGCCCCGGCGGCACGCTCACATCCAGGTAAATTGGGTCTGCCGCGATTCCCTCCACCGGCCCGCGCTTTCCCCAGAAACTCCCGCACACCACGCGCACTTGTGTCCCGTCGTCGTCCGTAATTTCCGGTATCTCCACCGCCTTCACTTCCTGGTAGCGCGGCGCCGTCATCTTCAGCGCTGACGGCAGGTTCGCCCACAACTGAAATCCATGCATGCGCCCCACGTCGTCGCCTTTGGGCATTTCTTGGTGGATGATCCCGCTTCCCGCGGTCATCCACTGTACGTCGCCAGCCGCAATCGTCCCGCGATTCCCCATGCTGTCTCCGTGTTCCACGGTACCGGAAAGCACGTACGTAATCGTCTCGATGCCCCGGTGCGGGTGCCACGGAAAGCCCGCCAGATAGTCCGCGGGCACGTCGTTGCGAAAATCGTCGAGCAGCAAAAACGGATCGAACTCATTCGTGTTCCCGAAGCCAAACGCCCGCCGCAGGTGCACCCCTGCGCCTTCCACCGTCGGCTTCGACCGTATCAGCCTCTTCACCGGTCTCAGAGACATACCCACCTCCCCTTTCAACGTTCTTTCGCTACTTCGCAGTCTACGCCTTTGTCTGTGTCATTCCGAGCGAAGCGAGGAATCGTGGCTTGATTTGAAACGACGCCCAGCTCGATATCCCGCCGCGGTACCCCGTCCCATCTCCTAGCGCCGGCATCCTGCCGGCACACTCTAGGTCGCGTTCGAACACAAAGTATACTGCCTGTTACACAGTGTGAGCATCCCTTGGGAGCAATCGCTGGCGTAAGCTGGAAGGTGGCTCCTATACTGATTCTTACCGCCCATGAAAATTACGATGAGCCTTGGCTTAGTTCTCTTCTCTGCGCTCACCGCGTCTTCAGCGCAACTGCCGAAAGAGTGCAGTCCACCGACGAGCGTGGAGCAAGCCATCCGCGACAACCCTTCCGCCAAAACATATATGGAAGCTGGCACCCGGTTCGTTGACCAGGGCAACCTGAAGTGTGCCGTGGCTTCCTCGGAAGAGGCCGTCAGGCTGGCCAAAGCTGCCCATGACAATGCTGACCCGCAACTCACCTCGGCCCTCGGCGATCTCGGCGTCCTTCGCGCCAACAAGGGCGATACCGACGGAGCGGAAAGGCTGCTTCGGCTGGCGATCGAATACGATCCGAACTACGAACGGGGACACGTCAATCTCGGGTTGATTCTTGCCAAACAGCAAAGGTTCACCGAGGCGGAGGCGGAAGTCGATAAAGCTCTCAAACTGGCTCCCGAGGACGCGGCTGCGCTGGAGGCTGCCGGCAGGGTCAAGGCTCGCCTGGGGAAGAGCGTCGAAGGCGTAGCGCTTCTGCGCAAAGCTGTCGCCCTCAAGCCGCAATCTGCCACTGCGCACCTCGAGCTGGGCATGGTTCTGGCTGACAACTACGATCTGGAGGGAGCCTTGACCGAAAACAGCGAGGCCGTTCGCCTGGCACCCGGCTCGGCTTTCGCTCATCTTGACCGCGGCCGCGTTTTGTTCGATCTGGGTCGCAAGGAAGAGGCGCAACCCGACCTCGAATCCGCCAGCCGCCTCGCTCCTGAGATGCCGGAGCCCTACTTTTTTCTGGCGTTGATTGCGAAGCAAGACGGCCACTACAAGCATGCTGTCACGCTGCTGCAGACCGTCGTCAAGCTCGAGCCGCGCAATGCCGCCGCCTGGTACTTGCTGGGGCAAAGTTTCGAACAAACGTCGCAGACCAAGGCGGCCATCGCAGCTTGGAAGCAGGCGGTGGCCATCGAACCCGACTACAGCCAGGCGCTTTGGAACTTGGCGCGAGCCCTCAAACCGGACGATCCGGACGAGGCCGCGCGATTTATGGCCCGCTACAGCGAACTGCAAAAGAAACGCCTCGTCGTCGATCAGGCGAGCACTCTCGGCAATGACGCCCTGGCTGCCGGCAGAACGCATGACTGGCCCGAAGCCATCCGCCAGTTCCAAAAGGCGATCGAAGTCTGCGGTGACTGTGCCATTAAAGCGGATTTGCACAAAAAGCTCGGCCTCACCGAATGCCAGATGGGCGACATCGAGAATGGAGAGAAGGAACTTCGCTTGGCCCAAGCGTTGAAACCGGCGGACCCGGACATCGAACGAGCTCTCGAGCGAATCGCGGCGGTCCGCACTGAGCGCGTTGCGTCCCATCCCGCCTCCGAGAAGCCCCATTGATGCGCAGCCCCGCGCGGCGCACACCTTTGTTCATCAGTGCGGCAATCGCTGCTCTGGTCTTGGCTTTCACACTGTTCCTCGCGCGCAATGGTCTCTCGCAGATGGCCTCGACGGGAGCTAAGGATCAGCCCGTGCGCCCTCTCCCGCGAGGCGTGAAAGCTCCGGCCGTCAATTTTCGGGATGTCGCCGCCCAAGCCGGCCTGAGCGCTGTAGTCGTCTCCGGCGATCTTGACCAGACCACCGTAGTGGAAAATACGGGCACGGGCGTAGCCATCTTCGACTACGATAACGACGGCTTGCCCGACATCTTCTTGGTCCAAGGCGATCGGTTGAATCCAGGCTCACAGGCCCTCACCCCGCATCTCTATCACAATCTTGGCGGGCTTCGTTTTGAGGACGTCACGCAGAAGGCCGGCATTGGGCACACCGGTTGGGGACAGGGTGTTTGCGCTGGCGACGTGGACAACGATGGAAACGTTGACCTGTTCCTCGGTCAGTGGGGTCACAACGTATTTCTTCACAATATGGGCAACGGCACCTTCCGCGACGAAACGCGCGATCGCGGCTTGGATCGTCCCGGCTCCCGTTGGAGCACCGGCTGCGCATTTATCGACTATGACCGCGATGGCTGGCTCGATCTCGTAGTCGCCAACTACATCGACTTCGACTCCCAGCAATCGCCTCGGCCGCGCGAACGCAGCGGCTGCAAATGGAAAGGCATTCCTGTGCCCTGCGGGCCGCGGGGCCTCAGGGGCGAAACCGTCACTTTGTACCACAATGACGGGCATGGCCACTTCACCGACGTCACCAAGCAAGCGGGCATTGAGACGCCGCCCCAATATTTCGGTTTCACCGTCTTGACCGGCGACTTCGACAATGACGGCTGGCCCGACTTTTTTGTCGCTTGCGATTCCACTCCAAGTCTGTACTTCCACAACAAGGGAAACGGAACGTTCGAGGAGATGGGCCTCACCACTGGACTTGCCGTCAATGAGGACGGGAGGGAGCAGGCTGGCATGGGAGCGGCCGCCGGCGATTACGACGGCGACGGTTACCTCGACATCTTCAAAACCAATTTCTCAAACGATACCAACACGCTGTACCGCAACCTCGGCGATGGTACCTTCAGCGATGTCACCACCCGCGCTGGCCTGGCCGTTCAGACCCGCTACGTAAAATGGGGCACGGCCTTTGTGGATATCGACAACGACGGTTGGAAGGATCTGTTTGTCGCCGCCGGGCATGTTTATCCCTTCGTGGAAAAGTACGGCCTCGGCGAGGAGTTTCGCCAGCCACGCCAGCTCTATTGGAATCGTGGTGACGGACAGTTCTTCGATATGTCCTCCACCGCGGGCCCCGGTATCCTCGCCAAGCACTCCTCGCGCGGAATTGCCGTGGGGGATCTCGATAACGATGGCTCGGAAGAAATTGTGGTCGTGAACCTTTTTGAGCCTCCTTCGCTGCTCAAAAACTTTGGCCCTCGCGGCAACGCTCTGCTGATACGGGCTCTAACCGCATCCGGCCGTGACGCCATCGGCGCGCGCATCACCGTCACCTCCGGACGCCGTAAGCAGATCGATGAAGTGCGCAGCGGCGGGTATTTCATCTCCCAGGGTGATTTTCGCGTCCACTTTGGCTTGGGACGCCTCACGAAAGTGGACATCGCCATCCGCTGGCCGCAAGGCGCCACGGAGACCTACAAGGATGTTGCGGCCAATCAGTGGATTGTTGTGCGCGAGGGTCGGGGAATCGTCGAGCACCATCCCTTCTCGTAGGGCCGCAGCATGCTGCGCCCCTTGTTGACGAGACGCTAGCAATTCGCTCTGAGCCAATTTCTTTTGTAGTGGCGGGTCTTCAGACCCGCTCTTTGGAATGCGGCGGCTTGACGCCGCTTTCGTTCTTCCTCGTCAACGCCCTTCGCCACGTCAGCATTTGTAGGGGCACGATTCATCGTGCCCTAGCCCAGCCACGACCGCTACTTCTTGCGCATCCACACCCCCCATGTGACCGGCCCTGCTTCTTCATCGGTCACCGGGCGGCCCGCCACCTTGAGGGCCAGCTTGATCTGACCGTGATGGTAGCCCTCATGCCAGATCATATGCTGGAGAAAGAGGATGGGGTGATCGTAGTGAAGGTCCATGTCCCGGCCTGCTTCTATCCTGTCTTTCACCGCTTCCCGCACCACTTTGGCGCTGTCGTTCAGCATGTCCGCGAGGCGGCCACGATCGCGCTCAATCACCCATTCTCCCTTGGGTACTTCTCTGGCGAACTCTGGGGCGTCCTCGAAGACAAACACAAGCCGTACATAGTGGATGTGTGTGAACATCTGCGCGACGGATGGGCTGCCCTCCATCGCCCTGGCCTCCAGCCCGCCCTCCGGGAGGGCGCGGAGCAGGTTGAGGAGAATGGTGTTGTTCCGGTCCCAGGAGTCCAGCAGAGCCTCAAGCAGGCGTTGGTCTGGTGCGTCCGACATTTCCACACCTCGTTGTTGATGCGAGAATTGTGACGAATTTTTTATGCTGACGCCATATGGGCATCCCGGTCGCAAGGGTATCTGGCCCGCCTACACGCCGGACAGCGTTACCGACGAGATGAATAAGGCCGGTGCCGAGTTGGGCGCTGCGAAGGACGAGTTCGCTTCCTCTGCGGCCCGCCGCGTTCTAGAGCAAAGCCCATGGTAATTTCCCAAGGCGAAATCTGGTGGGCGGATCCGCCCGCGCCGACGGGCTCCGGTCCAGGTTCAAGAAGACCGGTGGTTGTTGCCGCGTGAGTTTGAGTCCAACCCTTGGCGAGACAAGTTGCGAAGACTGCCGGTCATGCCGGTGATGTGGCATGATTTCGCCATCCAGCCGTTCGATTTCCCAGTCCTGTCTCTGCCATAATCGCCCTAAGCAATGGAACAAAACGTCAAAGATGAACGAACTCGAAATTGGATGACGAGCGTCCTGACCGATGTTCACCTCTGGGTGCCCGTCGCGGTGCTGGCTGCCGGGCTGATTCTTCTAAAACTGGTTCACTGATTCTCACATCGGAGGCAAATGCAATCGGCATCGGCGTCCCAGACTTCCTCGTCGGCGCAATCGGTGCAAGTCACTTCGCGTTCGCGGAAGCTGCAACTCCTAGGCACCCTTTGCGGATTCACGGCGGGCGGCTGGCTCGGTGCCGCCGAGGCCCCCACGAAACTGGTGTCCGTTGGTGTCTCACCCATGGTCATTTCGCTAATCATGGTGATCGGCGTTTTTCTGGCGCGCTGGAGTTTGCCTGCACTAATCGTGGGCACATCGTCCGTGCACGCCGATGTTCGCCGTACGCCTCACCTGATTATTTGGGCGATTCTCGCCGGATGTCTCTGGGCTGTGGCCAATACCATGACAATTTTTGCCATCCGGGATATTGGCTTGAGCATCGCGTTTCCTCTGTGGAATTCGAACAGTCTTCTGGGCATCTTGTGGGGATTTGTGCTCTTCAATGAACTGCGCCAGGCCGGCTGGCGCCGCTGGACAGGCGTACTGGGCGGAGCGTTGGTCATGTGTGCCGGTGCAACGCTGCTCGCCGTGGCCTCGTCCACCGAGGGTCCAGCCGCGCATTCCCTGAGCGGAGTTGGGGCGGCGCTCGGCGCGGGAGTTCTTTGGGGCACGATGTACATTCCTTACCGCAAAGCCTACTTGACGGGAATGAATCCGCTCTCGTTTCTCACTTTTTTCACCATCGGAGAACTCGGCATGATGTCGGCGCTCGCGGTCAGCTATCTCGGTCCGGTTCCGCTGTGGCACGAATTGATGAGCGCGCGCGACGTTCTCTTCTGGCTGATGCTCGGAGGTTTTGTTTGGGTGATCGGGGACGTCTTTCAGCAATACGCCGCAAAATACGTAGGGATCAGCCGGGGCATCCCGCTTTCCAATTCGAATCAGCTCTGGGGTTTGCTCTGGGGCGTTTTGGTTTTCGGCGAATTGCACGGCCGAAGTGCTTCCACCTACGTGCAAGTCATTGGAGGATCGCTCTTGATGACGCTGGGAGTCGGCGCCATCGCATTTTCTTCAGCGACCAGCAAGGAGCAACTGCACTGGAAGGAAGCGGCGCAGCGCGAAAGCCGGCGGTACGGCGTTTCAGTAGATTTCGTCGAAGCGCGCATGCACGGCCGGCAAACCGCCGGTGAAGCAAGACCCTCGCGCAGCGCCTGGGACTGGTTGCTCGTTGCCGTGGCCACGACTATCTTTGTAATTCTTGCGGCCATTGCGCGCGTTCCGCAAATCTCTTTGCATTGGTGGCCAGCCGCAGTTTTGAGTGCGGCGATCGTCGTTCTTCTTGTGGTGTGTGGCGTAACACTCTGGCGAACCACGCGCTTCAATTGATTCGAAACGGAATGCCGAAGTCTTCCAAAATTGACGTCGTCGGCGTTGGCCTCAATGCCACTGACACACTAATTCCTCTCGCTCACTATCCCGCGTGCGGCTCTAAGGTCGAAATTCGTTCCGCGAACGTGATGCTCGGCGGGCAAACTGCCAGCGCCTTGGTCGCATGCCAGCACTGGGGATTGCGCACCCGTTACGTGGGCAAAGTCGGTGAAGATAGTGCGGCGGATTTGCACCGTGCGGAATTTGCGCGCTGCGGCGTCGAAGCGCATCTCTTCACTGCTCTGGGATGCTCGAGCCAGCAAGCCTTCATTCTCGTGGACGAAACGGGCGAACGCACCGTGCTATGGAAACGCGACGAACGCTTGACCCTTCGCTCGGAAGAACTCCAGCGCGACTGGATCGTCGAAGCCCGATCGCTTCACCTCGATGGCCACGATACCGCCGCGGCCACCGCCGCTGCGGGCTGGGCGCGTGCCGCGGGCGTCCCGGTGATCGCCGATTTGGATGAGCTTTATCCCGGCGTCGAAGCGCTGCTGAAAAACATAGATTACCTGATTGCCAGCAAGGATATTCCGGGCCGCTTGATGGGAGAAAACGATTTGCGCAAGTCGTTGCCCGCTCTCCAGCGCCGCTTCGGCTGCCGTTTGACGGCTGCAACCCTGGGCCACGATGGTGTGCTCGCGTGGGACGGCGTGAAATTTCATTACGCCGCTGCGTATCTTGTCGAGACCGTGGACACCACCGGCGCAGGCGACATTTTTCACGCTGGATTTATCTATGGTCTGTTGCGAGGCTGGCCGCTGCCGCACCAGCTCGATTTTGCCTGCGCCGCCGCCGCCCTGAACTGCACCGCCATCGGCGCCCGCAGCGCGATCAAGTCCCTCGAAACCATCCGGCATCTAATGGCCACCGGCACCCGGCACGCGCCCGCTCACGACCTGTCAGATCTGCCTTGAACGACTTCCTCGCCCTCGGGAAAGATGCCGACCCTGACATTCCCGACACAGGGTGAGCTGTCGGCTCGAAATTCAGGCCGTCTTCCATTGCTCAAGACGGCGAGGCGTCCAGGCCGAACTCGCGGTGTGCGGTGAGCAGCGCGGTTTTTACGTCTTTCTCTTCGATGACAAAGGAGATGTTGCATTCCGAAGAGCCCTGTGCGATAGCAATCAGGTTTACGTTTTCGCGGCCAAGGGCGTTGAAAGTTTTACCTGCGATTCCTGGAATGCCGCGCATATTTTCGCCGACTACCGCCACGATCGCTATTTTGGAATCCACGGTGATGTGCTCGACTTTCTGGTGCGCCAAGTCTTGGGCGAATTCCTTGCGCAAGGCTTCGACGGTGCGCTGAGCGTCCGCCGTAGAGACGATGAAGCAAATGTCGTTCTGCGAAGAAGATTGGGAGATGAGAAGCACGTTAGCGCGTACCTCCGCGGTCGTCGAGAATGTGCGGCCGACGACGTCGGGCAATCCCACAATTCCCGGGCCGCCCACGCTAATTAATGTTACGTCCCGGATGGCAGTCAAGGCTTTGACGCCGCCGCCGATGCTGCGGCCCTCGGGAGTTATTTTTGTGCCCGGCTTTTCCGGAGTGAAACTGTTTCGAATCCAGACGGGGATCGCGGCGTGCATCACCGGGCTCAGCGTTTTAGGATGCAGGACTTTCGCGCCGAAATACGCAAGCTCCGCGGCTTCGCGATAGGAGATGTCCGGAATCGTGCGCGCGCCGGGCACGAGCCGCGGGTCGGCAGTCAGCACGCCGTCCACGTCAGTCCAGATGATGACTTCGTCCGCGTCGAGGGCCGCGCCAAGAATCGTAGCAGAATAATCTGAGCCGCCCCTTCCAAGCGTAGTGAGCTGGCCGCCGGCGGTGGCGCCGATGAAGCCCGTGACGATCGGCACAATTCCCTTTTCCAAAAACGGGCGCAAGCGTGCCTGCGACTTTTCGCGGGTGAGGTTCATCTGCGGCTCCGCTCCGCCGTGAAACGCGTCCGTCACGATCAGTTCGGTTGCGTCGATCGCCTCGCTGCGAACTCCAAGATCGTCGACCGTCGCTGCAACGAGTGGAGCCGCGAGCCTTTCTCCGAGGCTCGAGATGGCGTCGAGAGTTCGCGGGGTAAGCTCGCGCAACAGAGCCGTTCCTTCGCAGAGCCGGCTGCCCTCCGCCAGTACAAGCTCCAGGCGCTGCCGGAGGTGGGCGCGTTTCTGCTCATCAGGAAGCAAACTCGCGAGCGCGGTTTCGTGCTGCTTCTCCAGCGCGTCCAGGATGGCCTCAGCCTCCGCCACGTTTCCCGCTTGGGCGGTCTTCGCCGCTTCGATCAGCCGGTTGGTCACGCCGCTCATGGCGGACACCACCACGACCGAAGGATTTTCTTTTGCCGCCTGCGCGATAATTTTCGCGGCGCGCGCGATGCAGGATGCGTCGCCGACCGACGTTCCGCCGAATTTCATGATTTGCAGTCGAGGCTTCATCGCACTCCCCGTTGGAGAAATACTTGTCTCATCTTAATCCGAGCCAACCGGCGGCCCTAGGAAAACTGAGGCGCGCGTTGACTCTTTTTGACGGCGCACCTAACATGGCAGGCGGAAATCCACTGCAATTTGAATCACGCACGCGCGGTTCCAGTCACGCGGCGAAGTTTAGGCGGCGTTTGACAAGGGCGGCAGAGAATGAGGGAACAACGGATTTTAGGATCCATCGTGGTGGCCTTGGCCATTGCCGCCGGTGTAGCAGCTATCGCCATGCATTCTTCGGCGGTTATCCCCCCGCGGCCCGGCGATGTGAACGAAGCGCGCGTGGTGGCCGACGCGGCTACGGGCACCAACTGGATGGTGAACGGCCGCACCAACGATTCGAAACATTTCAGCCCGCTCAAGCACATCAACGATCAAAATGCCGGCAATTTGGGCCTCGCCTGGTATCTGGATTACGACGGCGCCATGGGCATTGTCTCCGAACCCATCGTTGTCGATGGCGTGATCTACGTCAGCGCTCCGCTTTCCAAGGTTTACGCCGTGGAAGCCTCCACGGGAAAACTCCTCTGGAAGTACGATCCGCAAATCCGGCTCGATCAGGCGCTGAACGGCTCTTACTCTGCGCGCACGAATGGCGGTGTGGCAGTTTGGAATGGAAAAGTCTACGTGGGCACAGGCGACTGCCGCCTGATTGCCATCGATGCCGCCACCGCGAAAAAGATCTGGGAAGCCACGGTCTGCGAGCCCCTCGAGACCGGCATCACCGGCGCGCCGCACGTTGCCAAAGGCAAAATCCTCATGGGCTACAACGGCTCGGATGATGCCGTACGCGGCGCCCTTGCCGCCTATGACGCAGAGACGGGCAAGGAAGTGTGGCGGTTCTGGACCGTCCCGGGAGATCCCTCGAAAGGTTTCGAAACAAAAGAACTGGAGATGGCTTCGAAAACCTGGTTCGGCGAAGGCTCGTGGAAGATCGGCGGCGGCGACGTTTGGCACGCCATCACGTATGACGACGCCACAGGCTTCGTGATTTTTGGCACCGCAGGCGCGGATGTTGGCTACGGTGAAATGACCGGCGTCAAAATCACGGGCGAAAAATTATTTTCTCAGTGCATCATCGCGGTGAAAGCGGACACCGGAGAATACGTCTGGCACTTCCAGACCGGCACCGAGAACGTCCATTCCGAGAACAACCAGATCATGATGGCCGATCTCATGATGAACGGGGAAAGGCGTCATGTGGCGTTGACCGCCCCAAAGAACGGCTTCTTCTATATTCTGGACGCCAAAACCGGCAAGCTTCTTTCCGCCAAGCCACTGGTCAAAACCACCTGGGCTAGTTCTTACGAGCTGCAGACGGCCAAACCAGTTTTGATTCCAGCCTCACAGGGCGGCGGCAGGCAGTGGACGGTCCACAACTGGTGGCCCATGAGTTATAGCTCGCTCACCGGACTCGTCTACATCCCCACGACGGACCGCCGCGCCGACACCCAGGCCGCCGTGGAAGCGGGCGAAAGCGGCGAGGGGCTGTACGGCAAACTGATCGCCTGGGACCCCATTCTGGAAACGGCGCGTTGGTCCGTCGACGAACAGATCGCCGTCAACGGCGGCGTGCTCTCCACCGCCGGTAATCTGGTCTTTCAGGGACAAGGCACCGGCGAATTTGCGGCCTACGCCGCTGACTCGGGGAAAAAACTTTGGTCCATCCAGACCAAGTCTGCGATTGAATCCATCCCCGTCACGTTTTCTGCGAACGGCGAACAGTACGTGATTACTTCTGTGGGATGGGGTTCTGGATCGCGCCTCTTCGCTCCCGCGCGCACCATGGCTACGCCCGAATCGAAGCGCGGCCCCAACCGTCTGTATGCCTTCAAACTCGGAGGCAAGGTTGAATTTCCCACTCCCCACATTGAAATTCCGCCCGTGCCGAAACCGCCGGAGCTCCAAGCCAGTGCCGAGACGATTCACAAGGGCGAGAAACTCTACGTGTCGTTTTACTGCGAAGGCTGCCATTCTCCCAGCATCGACGGAAGCGGCGCTTGGGTAGAGGACGGCGCGATACCGGACTTGCGGTACGCCCCGGCTGAAGTGCATAAAGATTGGTATGGCATCGTCTTGGGCGGCAGCCACTGGTCGAAAGGCATGCCCGGGCTTGCGGATCCGCCGAAGTTTGCATTTCCCAATGCGCATATGACGGTCGCGGAGGCGGATGCAGTTCACGCTTACGTGATCGATCAGGCCTGGAAAGCCTACCGAGGTGAGCAACAAGCGGCGCATTCGAGTCGCGAGAATTACTAGCCGCAAGAGAGGGTGTCTCGGTTTGCGCCGGCAGACAGAAGTGTGCAACAAATGTTCTGCTTGCGCGTCTAACGCGGAAGCATCGGCTTTGTAAGCAACATCGTTCCCATGCGAGACTCGCCGGAGTACACTCGCGAGGCCTTGGAATCACAAACGAAGAATCTGTTTCAGGAGGATCGTTTCCCGTGCGCTCCATTAAAACTCTGCTTGCTCCACTTTCGTTTTTAATTCTCGCTTTGGCGCTGACGGCAAGCGCAACGAGCGCTCAGCAGTTTGATTCGAGCCTATACAAAGGAATGAAGTGGCGCCTGATCGGTCCCTTCCGGGGCGGGCGCGTGCTCGCTGTCGCAGGCGTCCCAAATCAGCCGGACACGTATTACTTCGGCGGCGTGAGCGGCGGTGTGTGGAAGACCACCGATAGCGGGCAAACCTGGATTCCGCTGTCGGACAAAGAGTCTTTCTCCTCCGTGGGAAGCATCGCGGCTGCGGAATCGGATCCCAACGTGATTTACGTTGGAAGCGGGGAAGCATGCATCCGCGGCAACATCACGCATGGCGACGGCGTTTGGAAATCCACCGACGGCGGCAAAACGTGGAAGAATATGGGGCTGAAGGACACCCAAAGCATCGGAAGGGTCATCGTCGACCCGCGGAATCCGAACATTGTTCTGGTTGCAGCGCTGGGGCACGCCTACGGCTCGAATGCGGAACGCGGGCTCTTCCGCAGCACCGATGGCGGACAAAATTGGGAGAAGGTTCTATATAAGGATGACAAGACCGGCGCGATCGACGTAGCTTTCGATCCGCACAATTCCGGCGTCGTGTTCGCTGCGCTTTGGGAAGTGATTCGCAAGCCCTGGACTCTTTCGAGCGGTGGGCCCGGAAGCGGCCTCTACAAATCGAACGACGGCGGAAAAACCTGGAAGCACCTCGAAGGCAATGGCCTGCCGAGTGGAATTCTCGGCCGCATTGGCGTCTCCGTTTCCGGCGCGGACGGGAACCGCGTGTACGCCTTGATCGAAGCCACCGAGGGCGGACTGTACCGCTCAGACGACGGCGGCGAGCATTGGAGCTATGCGAATAAAGAGGATCGCTTCCGCCAGCGCGCCTGGTATTTCACGCACGTGTTCGCCGATCCCAAGGATGCGGACCTGGTCTACATTCTGAACACCGGCATGTACAGCTCGAGAGACGGCGGCAAATCGTTCTCCTTGGTGGCCGCGCCGCATGGCGATCACCACGGGTTGTGGATCAATCCCAATCATCCAAACCGCATGATCAACAGCAACGATGGCGGCGCGGACATCACCATGGACGGCGGCAAGACTTGGAGCACGCAATACAATCAGCCGACCGCACAGTTCTATCACGTCGCCGCCGACACGCACTTTCCCTATCGCTTGTATGGCGCGCAGCAGGACAACAGTTCGGTTGCCATCGCGACGGCCAGCGACGACGGATTCATTGACCGCCCCGATTGGTATGCCGTGGGTGGCGGCGAAGCCGGTTGGATCGCACCCTACCCTCCCGATTCCAACGTTGTCTTTGCCGGCGACAACGAAGGGCTGCTTACGCGCTATAACAGAACGAACGGACAGGTCCAGGTCATCAACCCGTGGCCCGACACTCCATCCGGATGGGGCGTCGAGAGCATGAAGTACCGCACGCAGTGGACCGCGCCGTTCTTCGTCTCGCTCCATGACCCGAATGTGATTTATCTTGGAACCAATGTTCTGCTGAAGAGCACGAACGCGGGAATGAGCTGGCAAGCCGTCAGCCCGGATCTCACACGCAACGACAAGTCAAAGCAGGGACCCTCCGGCGGCCCGATCACCAAGGACAACACCAGCGCCGAATATTACGACACGATTTTCGCGCTTGATGAGTCGCCGCTCGAGAAGGGCGTTATCTGGGCGGGAAGCGACGACGGCCTCGTGCACATCACTCGCGACGCAGGCCAAACCTGGACAAACGTCACCCCGAAAGATGTTCCTGAATGGAGCCGCATCAGCCTCCTCGCCGCTTCGCCGCACGATCGAGGCACGGCCTACCTGACAGTGGACCGGCACGAACTGGATGATCTGCATCCCTATGTTTACAAGACCAGTGACTACGGCAAATCCTGGACGAAAATCACGGGCGATCTGCCAGACAACCTGGTGGTGCGCGCGGTGCGCGAGGATCCCGTGCGGCGCGGCCTGCTTTTTGCCGGCACCGAATCCGGCGTGTTCGTTTCCTTCGACGACGGAAAGCACTGGCAATCGCTGCAGTTGAATCTCCCTGTTTCCCCCGTACGGGACGTCATCGTGAAGAACGATGATCTGGCCATCGCCACGCACGGCCGCTCGTTCTGGGTTCTCGATGACCTGGCGCCGCTTCGCCAGTTGAGCGCCGAGGTCGCCGGCTCTTCGGCGTATCTTTTCAAGCCGCGCGTTGCGCTGCGCTCGCAAATTCCATCGGGATTGCCCTCGAAACGCCCGGTCGGGCAAAACCCGCCAGGGCCGGCGCTGATCGACTATTATCTGAAGGCCGCTCCCAAAGAAGTGTCGCCGGGGAAAAAAGAGGAAGTGCAGATCGAGATTTTGGATTCCCAAGGCAAGCTGGTTCGTAAGTTCTCCAACAACAAGCCGCCCGAGGAACAGCCCGAAAGCGAATTTGAGCCCGAGCAGCATAACGAGGGATTGCTCGCGCCGGAAGCGGGCATGAATCGCTTTGCCTGGGATCTAAAGTACGAACCACCGACGAAAGCGAAGGACGAAGGCCCCTGGACCGGGCGCCCCGAGGGACCGCTCGTCGTGCCGGGAACGTATCAGGTGAAGCTGACCGCCGAAGGCAAAACGTTCAGCACGCCGCTCGAAGTCCAGCTCGAGCCGCGCGTAAAGACTTCCCAAGCCGATCTCGAAAAACAGTTGCAACTCGCGTTGAAAATTCGCGACGCCATCAATGAGGCACACAAGACAGTCACCGAAATTCGCGAAGTTCGTGCCCAGTTGCAAGACTTGAAAAAGCGGCTCGCGGGCCGCCCGCAGGCCAAGGTGATCGGCGACGCCGCGGATGCCGTCGAAAAGAAGATGACGCCGGTCGAAGAGAAACTCATTCAGCCGAAACTCAAGAGTTCGGAAGACGCTCTCAATTACCCGATCATGTTGAGCGAAAAAATGCTGGCCCTCGGCGGACTGATTGAGAACTCCGACACCCTGCCGACGGAACAGTCTTACGAGGTTTTCAAGACCTATCGTTCCCAGCTCGACGAGGAGCTGGCCAAGTGGAACGAGGTTCGCAGCAAAGATGTAGCGGCTTTCAACGACCTTGTGCTAAAGGAAAGCATCCCGCTGCTTCTCCTGCCTTCGGCCAAGACCGAATAGCGCGTCAACGGCGACGGAAGCACTCAGAGAATATCTGAAAGAAATCCATTCCAGCTTTGGATCGTCGAGAGCTCTCCAGATTAGGCAGTACGGGTTTGTGTTATGGCTTTGCGAAGATAAGGATTAACGGGCGGGCCGAAGAAAGCCCCGCTGATCCTTTTCTTGTCTGGTGTTGAACGGAAACAGCGAAGAGAACGGCCCATCTCGACCGAATCGCCCGTCGAATATTGCCTAGTAACGCTGAATTAATCTTACGAGAATATCCCTGCAATCCCCTCACAGCATTCTTTCCGCCCATGCCCGGTCGTTCAAATCTTGGTCGAGGAGGACAGAAGGAATGTCTCAAAAGCGTTGTACGTCTCATTTTCTCTCGAGTCTGCGCTTTGCTCTGGCACTGATGGCCACGTTGCAATTCAGTTTCTTCGGGCCGATCGCCGGCAGCGTTCAGGCCCAGGAAAATCACCCCGCCCGCACGCCCATCAAGCACGTCATCGTGATCGTCGGTGAAAACCGCTCGTTTGACCACGTTTTCGCCACCTACAAACCAAAACACGGAGAGCACGTCGACAATCTTCTCTCCAAGGGAATCATCAACGAGGACGGCACCCCCGGCCCGAAATATTCGCTCGCCGCCCAAAACTCCGCTGATATTACTGGCAGTACCGAATTCCAGCTCAGCCCCGGCAACAAGATGCCCTATACCATACTCCCCGCCCCCCTCAACGGCGGTCCGACGGATGTCTGCAAGGACAACCGGATTTGCTCACTCGCCGATGCCAAAGCTTCCGAGAACGGCCTCCCGGACGCCACGTACTATGGATTCCTGACCTCCGGCGGTACCGGCCTCTCTGGAAAAGTTCCCGACACGCGCATCACCGGTGTGAACGGCTCCTCACCCTACTCCAGCCTTCCCGGCGGCCCTTTCCAGCTCACCAATTCGAAGGGCAAAGACACTTTCACCTGGGATTCCTACGCAGCCAGCCCGGTACACCGCTTTTACCAGATGTGGCAACAAGCCGACTGCCATGTTGCTTATGCCACGAAGTCGAATCCCAGCGGCTGCAAGTCCGACCTTTTTGTCTGGACCGAGTTGACCGTTGGTTCGAACGTCAACGGCGTGCCGCAGCCCTCCAACTTCAGCACCGACTATTCACCGACAGCAAAGACCACCGGGGAAGGCGCCACGGCCATGGGCTTTTACAACGTCTTCGAAGGCGACATGCCCTACTTCAAGGAACTCGCCGATACGTACTCCATGAGCGACAACTACCATCAGCCCGCCATGGGTGGCACCGGCTTGGATAGCATCATGCTCGGCTTTGGCGATGCCATCTGGTTCAGCGATCGAGACGGAAAGCCAACCCAGCCACCGCACAACGAGCTCGTTTGGTCGGACACCCCTGCCGATGCCGGCGTTGTCGATGAAATTGAGAATCCCAACCCCGTTCCGGGCACCAACAACTGGTGGATTCAAGACGGCTACGGCGGTGGGGGTTTCGGCTCACCCGTTTATGGTGGTGGCAGCTACTCCAATTGCTCTGACGCCAGCCAGCCCGGCGTAGGACCGATTTTGAAACACCTGGCCTCTCTCGCTCGTCCCGTGAAGCCCAATTGCGAGCCGGGTCACTACTACCTCCTGAACAACTACAACCCGGGCTACTTTGGCGATGGCTCGAACGCCTACACGGACCACTACGTCTACAATACGCCGTTCACCATTCCTCCGACGAGTCAGCGCAGCATCGCCGACGTTCTGTTGGAAAATCATGTCTCGTGGAGGTCCTACAACGATCAGTGGAACGCCTATCTTGGCGACAAGTACCAGCTCAAGTATGGGACCGTTGGCGCCGAGAGCGATCAATACTGCAACATCTGCAATCCATTCCAGTATCAGACGCAGATCATGACCAACGGTGCGATTCGTACTACCCATATCGTGGACACCGCCGATCTCTATTCCGACATCCAGAATGGTGCCCTGCCTGCCGTTTCTTTCGTCAAGCCCAGCGGCTGGGTAGACGGGCATCCAGCCTCGTCCAAGTTTGATCTCTTCGAAGGCTTCGTCAGAAAGATCGTCGATGCCGTCCAGAGCAACAAGGAACTCTGGGAGAGCACCGCGATTTTCATCACCGTCGATGAGGGCGGCGGCTACTATGACTCTGGCTACATCCAGAACCTCGATTTCTTCGGCGATGGCACGCGCATCCCACTGATCGTTGTTTCCCCCTACAGCCAGGGCGGCCACATTTCCCACGACTATAGCGACCATGTCTCAATTCTCAAATTCATCGAACACAATTGGAATCTGCCGACGATCTCCGATCGCAGTCGCGACAACTACCCCAACCCCAAGACCGATGAAGACAACCCCTACGTTCCCAAGAACACCCCGGCCATCTCTGATCTGACGGGCCTGTTCGACTTCGACGAGTGAGACCAGACCTTGGAGTGGGCAGAAAACGCCCACAACTGAGGCTTCGAGCCCCCGGCACTCTCTCCCATCGTTCCGGGGGCTCCTGCTTTTCTGCCAGCCACATGTCCGAAGTGCGCTCCATGAACACTCCCAAGCCCGAGGTGAAACTTCACCCGAGGGTGGGCCGCTTGCGCCCCGGTTGAGCCACTCCCGACCCGGATGCTATCCTGCAACGTATGGCGGACCCCGTCGTTTCTCCGCCGGACGTAGCGCTCCCGTCCCCTATCGAGCACTCCCGGCGTCAGCTGGAAGCGCTGCTGGAAGTCAGCGAGGCCATCGCCCAGCAGCGCGATCTTCCCGTGCTTTTTCACGAACTCGCCACGCGCCTCCATACCGTGATTGATTTCGAATTCCTCTCCCTCGTCCTTCATGATCCCGCGCGCAACGTCATGCGCCTTCACATCCTTGAAACCCGCGGTCACACCGCCAGCAAACCAACGGGAAGCGAGACCCCCATCGAGGGCCACCCTTCCGGTTGGGTCTGGCAAACGCAGCAGCCCTTCGTTGTCAGTGATACCGAAGAGGAGAAACGCTTCCCGGATTTCATGCCGCGTCTCCGCGAACATAACCTCCGCTCCCTCGCGATTCTCCCGCTCACTAGCGCGCAGCACCGCCTGGGCTCCATGGGCTTCGGCCGTATCGCCCCGGGAGGCGTTACGGAAACGGAACTCCAGTTCATGCAACGTGTGGCCAGCCAGGTCGCCGTGGCCGTGGACAACGCCCTTAATTTCGAGACCGCACAGGCCTACCAAGCGCAACTCGCCCGTAAGCGTGACCGCCTCCAGGTTCTCCTCGAGATCAACAACCTCCTTGTCACCAGCCGCGAGGTGCCCGAACTCTTCCAGGGCATCATTTCCACCCTCAGGCGCGTCATCCACCACGATTACACCAGCCTCGCTCTGCTCGATCCCCAAACGGGCATGATCAAGATTCACGCCCTTGATTTTCCAAGCCGCCCGGGGCTTCTCAGGCAGGAGATCACCGTTCCGCGCGACTCCTCGCCCTCCGGGCTGGCCATGGCCTCCGGCCAGCCGCTTTTGGCCGGTGGTTTGGAACTCGACCGCTATTCCAGCCAGGTCATGCGCATCCTTCGCCAGGAAGGCATCCAGTCCATCTGCTGCGTTCCCCTCATCACCCGCGGCCAGGCCTTCGGTTCGCTGAACCTGGCCAGCCGCCGTGCGGATGCGTTCTCACCACAGGATGTCGAACTCCTTCAGCAAGTCGGAGCGCAAGTGGCCATCGCAGTCGAGAATGCGCTTGCGTTTAAGGAAATCGACGCGCTGAAAAACAAGCTGGCCGAAGAAAAGCTTTACCTCGAGGAGGAAATCCGCAGCGAGCTGAATTTTGAGGAGATCATCGGCGACAGCCCCGCGCTCAAGCGGGCCCTGGCCCAGGTCGAACTCGCCGCTCCCGCTGGCACCACGGTTTTGCTCCTTGGTGAAACCGGCACCGGCAAGGAGCTCTTTGCTCGCGCCATCCATAATCTTAGCCCCCGCAGTCAGCGCACTTTCGTCAAGGTCAATTGCGCCGCCATTCCCTCCGGGCTCCTGGAATCCGAGGTCTTCGGCCACGAACGCGGCGCCTTCACCGGCGCCATCAGTCAAAAAATCGGCCGCTTCGAGCTTGCCGATCGCGGCACGCTGTTCCTCGACGAAGTCGGCGACCTGCCTGTCGAGTTGCAGCCCAAGCTGCTGCGGGTCTTGCAGGAACAGGAATTCGAGCGCCTCGGCAGCAATCGCACGCAGCGCGTGGATGTGCGCGTCGTCGTTGCCACGCATCAGGATCTTGCAAAACTCGTTTCCGAGCGCGCCTTTCGAAGCGACCTCTTTTACCGCCTTAACGTTTTCCCCATTCAAATTCCCGCGCTCCGCGAGCGCGCCGAGGACATCGCACTCCTCGTTCGCTACTTCGTCCAAAGATTTAGCCGCCAGCTGAACAAAGGCGTCGAGTACATCCCCGCTGACGCCATGGATGCCCTCACTCAATATTCCTGGCCCGGTAACGTCCGGGAACTCGAAAACCTCATCGAACGAGCCGTGCTTCTCTCTCCGGGCAAAGAACTACGCATCCCCTTCGCCGAATTGAAATCCACGGCCCTCGGGGCCGCCGGAGGTACCGATCCCTCTTCTTCCTTTTCATCCCTAATCCCAGCCGCGCCCTCGACTTCCTCGATCTCCACTCTGGAAGAAGCCGAACGCCAGCACATCCTCCGCGCGTTGAAGCAAACGCAATGGCGCATCGCAGGGCCCAAAGGCGCGGCCACTCTCCTCGGTATGAAGCGCACCACTCTCCAAGCCCGCATGCGCAAGCTCGGCATCCGCCGCCCGGTTTGATTTGAGAGCTATACTCTGCTCCGCAAGACGCTTCCCGTTGCCCACGAGGAGAGCCATGCTTCGATGGATTCGCGGTTTTCTGTTCATCCTTTTGCCTGCGGTGTTCTTTGCCTACTCCTTTGGCGCACCAATTTCTTCCTCCCAATCGCCCTCCGCCACTGCTTCCTCGCAGCCATCGCATGACGCCAGTGCGGCCTCTTCGCCGGCCTCCGCTGGCCTTAACCTCGCGCCGCGCAAAAAAATCACGGAATACACTCTCCCGCCCGAGCTCTATCCGAAGGCCCGCAATCGCAGCCGGATTCGTTTTGCATCTCTCCTGGTTGGTTTTTTCTACAGTCTCCTCGTGCTCTGGTTCATGCTCAATCGCAAACTCTCCGCGAAGTTTCGCGACTGGGCCGAAAAGGTTTCGCAAAAGCGCTTCCTCGAGGCCCTCGTCTTCACCCCGCCTCTGGTTCTGACCGTTGGCGTCCTCGAACTTCCTATCGACCTCTTTGATGAATGGATCTTGAAACTTTACAAGATCTCCGTTCAGCCCTGGCCATCCTGGGCCGCCGATTGGGCCAAAACCCAGTTCCTCACGATTGTCATTGGCGTCTTCTTTGCTTGGCTCCTCTATGCCGTCATTCGCAAAAGCCCGGCGCTGTGGTGGCTGTATTTCTGGATGCTTTCCTTACCCATTATGTTGTTCATCCTCTTCATCTCGCCGTATGTGATTGAGCCCATGTTCAATAAATTCGAGCCGCTCTCGGTCAAAGCGCCCCAGCTCATCGCACCCCTCGAGCGTGTCACGCGCCGCGCCGGAGAGGAAGTTCCGCCCGAGCGCATGTTCTGGATGAAGGCCAGCGAAAAGACCATCGCCACCAATGCCTATGTCAGCGGCTTCGGCTCCTCGAAACGCATCGTTATCTGGGACACGGCCATCGCTCAGGAAACGACGGATGAGGTCATCACCGATTTTGGCCACGAGTTGGGCCACTACGTCCTGGGTCACATCTGGAAGGGTTTTCTATTCTTCGCCGCGATAACTCTCGTTCTTCTCTACCTCGGTTACCGCTCCATCGGCCGCCTGCTCGCGCGCTCCGGCGCTCGGTGGGGCGTCCGCAGCCTCGACGATTGGGCTTCCCTGCCCGCGCTTCTCTTGCTCCTCACTCTGTTCGGTTTCGTCGCCAACGTCCTGGGCAGCACTTTTAGCCGCTATCAGGAGAATCAGGCTGACGTCTACAGTCTCGAAGTCACCCACGGCATTGTTGCTGACCCCGGGCAGGCCTGCGCGTACTCGTTCCAGAACTATGGCGAAAAAGTGCTCGTAGATCCCGACCCTAATCCGGTACAAGTGTTGCTCTTCTACGATCATCCGCCCGTTCGCGACCGCGTGCACCTCTGCGTCACCTACGACCCCTGGTCCAAAGGTGAATTGCCGCAGTTTGTCAAATGACCCACCCCTGATTCTTTTCAATGCTCGGCCGCCAACCCCGAATGCCCGGGGACATTTTCGCTTGGCATTCGGTCAATATAGTCGTACATTCTCTTCGCCCGCCCCCCGAGGTCTTCATGAAAATCTTCATGACTCTTTTCCTGCTGTCGCTTTCTTTCTTCTTCTTCGCTCCGGCTCTCCCCGAAGCGCCAACGGGCTTCGACAACAAGAGCAACGGGCTTGTGGACGCCGCGACTCACACGGCCGATCAGGCGAAGTTCGAGGAAGTTGAGAGAATCTCCGACGGACTTGGCCCCATCTATAACGCGCAATCCTGCCGCGAGTGCCACCAGAATCCGACGTCCGGTGGCTCCAGCCAGGTCAATGAGTTGCGCGTCGGCCACACCGGTCCCGACGGCAAGTTTCAGGATCCCGCGATTCCCATCGCTCGCGGCACCGAAGTCATCAAGGGACGTTCCTTGGTGAACGACCGCGCTATCTGCCCCAATGGCGCGTTCCCCAGCACGGAAATCCAGGAGCGCGTTCCGGACTCCGAGAGAATTCGTACCTTCCGCGCTTCCGTGAATCTTCTCGGAGATGGATTCGTGGAAGCCGTTGCGGATCAGACTTTCATCGATCTCGCCAGAGAGCAGTGCAAGAAAAATCACAACAAGATCTGCGGCCAGGTTCTCTTTGTTCCCGTCGTGGAATCGCCCGGGCAGACCGCCGTCGGCCGTTTTGGATGGAAGGACCAGCACGCCAGTCTCTTGTCGTTTTCCGGAGACGCTTATCTCAATGAAATGGGCATTACCAATCGGCTCCAGCCCGACGAAGTCACGAGTCTTTGTAACACCGCCTCCGAGCCGAACGACACTCCCGGCGCGGACGGCCTTGCCGACATCGATCATTTCGCGCGATTCATACGCGCCACGGAAGCTCCCGCTCGTGACGCGCAACTGGCGCAAAGTGCGAAAGCCCTGAAAGGCGCGGAACTATTCGATAAAGTGGGCTGTGACATCTGCCACGTCCACACCCTGACCACCGTCCCGGCAGGCACGAAGCTCAATGGCGGCGCTTACACCGTCTCTTCCGCCCTCGGCGATAGAGCATTCCATCCCTATGGAGACTTTCTCCTCCACAATGTCGGCACCGGCGACGGCATCGTGCAGTCCATGACCGAGCACTACGGCAAGAACATGTATAAAATTACCTGGAAGAGTCTCTCCCTGCCCGAATTCCAAAACACCGCCAACAAAATCCGCACCGCTCCGCTCTGGGGTGTGCGGTTGCACTCGCGGCTCATGCACGATGGCGAGTCCACCACCCTGCTCGACGCCATCCTCCGTCACCGCGGCGAATCCGAACACGTCACCGAGAAATTCGAAAAGCTAAAATCCGACCAGAAGGAAGAGCTGCTCGAATTCCTGCGCTCCCTTTGAAAGCTTTAGAATATCTTGTTCGGGCTCTTTTCGGTCGCGTCGAACGCTCCCCAATATCGACGCGCACTCTCGCCACACCGGCCCGTCCTTCGGGCCAGGTGTGATGATTATTTGCGCAAACGTCCTTTACACGAGGCGGTCCTCTCCACTTTTCCCTGCTAGTCTGTAGATACGAAACGACCTATCTCGTTGTGGGGACATTCAGACGTTCGTTGCTCGGGACATGTCGATATCTTCTTGTTCATTGGACGGTGGCCGCGTCACGGCCATCTAAATTTTTTCGCCTCCAACGGCGATCGGGGGTTAATGTGAAACTCGCAACCGCGTTTCTGGTAGTCTCTGGAATCCTCGCGGCCGAAGCCGCTCCGGCGCTCGGACAGGCCGCGCCGTCGGTCGGCACGACTTCCAATGTTTCCCGCACTACCAAAGCCGTCAATTACCGCCGCGCGGGCGGTTCCACCAGGATCGATTTTCAAGGCACCGAATTGATGTCCCAGGCCAACGGCGAGGCCAGAGTCCAGAACAAGGGCAGCCGCACCGAGATTGACGCAAAATTCCTGGGCCTCGATGAAGCCACCAAGTTTGGCCTCGAATATCTGACTTACGTTCTCTGGGCCGTCTCCCCCGGAGGCCGCGCCGTGAATCTCGGCGAAGTCGTCCTCAAGAATGGGGCCGGTGAAGTGAAAGCCATCTCCGACATGCAGACTTTTGGCATGATCGTTACCGCCGAGCCTTATTTCGCGGTCACTCAGCCCGGCAACACCGTCGTCCTCGAAAACGTTTTCGGACCCTCCATTGTCGGCAAAGTCGAAAATATTGATGCCAGCTACGAACTTCTCGGCCGGGGCATCTACTCCTCCTCCAACACCAAAATCGAAAACGCCATCTTTGGCATCGACCGCAAGACCCCGCTCGAACTCTTCGAAGCGCGTAACTCCGTGCGCATCGCGCACATCGCCCTGGCCGACAAATACGCCGCTTCCTCGCTGGCCAAGGCCGAGCAGCAACTGAGAAACGCCGAAGAAGTTTACGCACGCAAGAGCGACAAGAAATCTGTCATCGCCGCCGCCCGCGAAGCCGTGGAGACCGCCGAAGAGGCCCGCGTGATGGCCGTGAAGCAGAAAGCCGAAGAAGACGCTCAGGCCAAAATCGCCGCCGACAAGAAAGCCGCCGAACTGCGCGAAGCCCAGGCTCGCGCTGATGCCGCCGCCGAAATCAAGCGCCGTCAGGACGCCGATCAGGCGCGCTTCGAAGCCGAAGCCGCCAAAACCGATGCCGAGCGCATGAAGCAGGAGGCGGAGAAGGCCGCCGCGGAAGCCGCGCGCCAGAAACAAGAAGCGGAGCAAGCCCGCGCCGCCGCCTTACAACAGCAGCAAGTCGCCGAAGCCGAAGCCGAACAGGCCGCCAGGGATCGCGCTGCCGCTCAAGCGCAGCAGCATGCCGCCGAAGCCGAAACAGAAAAAGCGCGCCGGGCCGCCGCCGAGGCCGAAGCCGAAAAAGCCCAGCTTCGCTCCCAGCTTCTCGCGCAACTGAATTCCATCTTGCAGACCCGCGATTCCGCGCGTGGCCTCATCGTGAACATGTCCGATGTGCTCTTCGACACCGGCAGCTACACGCTCAAGCCCGGCGCCCGTGAAAAGCTCGCAAAAATTTCCGGCATCGTTCTCGCCCATCCGGGCCTCTCTTTGCAAATCGAGGGTCACACGGATAGCGTCGGCACGGACGAATTCAACCAGCAGCTTTCCGAGCGCCGCGCCGATTCCGTCCGCGATTTTCTCGCCGAGCAAGGCGTTCCCGCTTCTTCCATCACCGCGCGCGGCTTCGGTAAAACTCAGCCCGTGGCTGCTAATGAAACCGCCGAAGGCCGCCAGCGCAACCGCCGCGTCGAACTCGTCGTCAACGGCGAGGCCATCGGCAACACCGCCACGGCCTCCGCCACGGCGTCGTCACAGCAATAGCGCTTCGCGCCGCTCGTTTTCTCTTGTCGAAGCGTAGCAGCGGCGTGCCTTCAACGTCTGCCCTTGTCCGTTACAGCTGTCCGTCTTCTTCGGCTTTGCTCTTTCCCCGTTGGCCCCGGCGATTCCGCCTCACATGAGCCGTGGTCCAAACAAAAAAGGAGGGAGCCAACCTCGCCCCCTCCTCTCAAAGCAACCACCCGAATCAGCTATTTATGGCCGAAGTGCGTTATCCGCGCCATGATGTCTCGGCGGCTGTCGGCCACCGTGCTGCCATAAAACTCCGCGCGATCCGCTGCGCTCATCTTGCCCAGCGTTGCGCTGATGGCACTAGCCCACTTGTCCATGCCTTCGGCATTGGGGTAGTTGATGACCAGGCACCGGATCGAAGGCGGCGCAGTGTTTACATACTGCTCGTCGAGGCCGTAGTACGTAGCCGCGCCCTTCGCGACCTGTTCCTCAAACGTCGCCACCAGGTATTTCTTGAGCGCTGCGGCATATTCGCCGGGCTTGTCGGCCTTCGCCATCTGGCAGACCACGCGCACATACGCCGGTGTTCCGCTGCCTGCATGGTACAGCGACGTCTGCATTAAGAGGTCTTCGTGCTTGGTTGCCGCGATCTGGCCCGGCCGCGGACCGGCCTTGCGCACTTCGTCGAGCACCTTCATCAGCCCCGCGATGGAGGTCGACGACCACGCTGCGCCGTGCGTATATCCATCGGGAGTGTGTACGACTTGCTCAAAGGTAGACCAGCTGAGGATGGCCCCGTCGGCTAACGACTTCTCCACAACTGGAACGAACGACTTCTCGGTGTCTTCAGCGTACGCCGCCCAATTCGCCCGGGGGATTTGGAACTGGCTTACATACGTATACACCGTCGGTGCCGGTGCCATCTGGGAAAGAGCCGCCGGTACCATGGTCACTGCCAACACGAACAAAAGCAGGCCCGCTATCCGTTTCATCATTATTTAGTCCTCCTGGACTCACTGGCAAGCCGCGCGGCGCAGCACTTTGGAAGGTCGCTCCTCATCGCTCCTATCGCAGACTTCGCGCAGGGTACGTGGATACGGCTCGTTCGCTCGTGCTCTAGGTAACCTGGGAAATATGGCTCGCGCCCGGGGTTAGAACCAGTGTCGACAGACGGTATGCTCCCACCCGCCCGATGTCAACCGAATTCCACCGCGCGCCTGTTCGCAGGGCGCGACAGCCGCCTTCCGAAAAAAGGGAGGGCGGGCGCCCTCGGCCCAATCTCGGCACCAAGCACGCCCGCCCTTTAGACGCTGTTCGTGAAAGGTCTGAAAAAAATTCAGCCCTTCACCTTGATGGTCACTGGTTCCCTAAGCTCAAACTTGAGCGGCGTCTCGGCCCTCAGTTTGATGTCCTTCTTGCCTGTCACTAACGCAACCGTCGCTCCGGCGCCCGCTCCCACGGGTCCGCCGATCAGTGCACCCGTGCCTCCACCAGCCAGGGCGCCAATCAAGGCTCCTCCGCCGGCTCCGCCGCCGATCCACTCCCAGTTGCGTTTCTTGTGATCGCTGCCAATCCGCGGATGAGGGTTAGTTCGGACATCGTAGTCGTGCCCGTTCACCGCCACGGTCTCGAGCGCGAGCTCGAGCCGCGCGCGGCCCTTCAACCTTCCGGATTGTCGCGCGTCCACGACCAGCCCCTCAGCGTGGGCACCTTGAGGGATCACCGTCTTGCCGTCTACGACCACCGGCGCGGAGACCGTCACATCAAAGTGGTCTCCCGGTCGGCTCTGGTTACTTGCCAGAGCTTGGTCCAGAGTCACGTGAATCACGGTGTGCTCTGGCAACGTCACCGGGCCGGGCCGGTCCCGCAAACTAGCAGCAGACAGCGTCAAAGCTGCCACCAGCAGAAGCGCGCCTCCGCTGATTAGGTAATGCCGTTTGGTCAAATACATGTCCACCTCCCAGGAGGCTTAGAGGCACCAGGTTTTCCCAGAAACGGTCCTTGTAACGAATTCAAAATAAAATGGATAGAGTTTTTCCGTCACTCGCACTAGGGCAAAAGGTTCGGCCTCCCATGAAATTTTGGAGTACTGCCAGTACCAACAGGCGGTTCGCCCAAGGTGGTTAGGGAGTAGTTTGTTGTTCAGCCGTTTGCTTGAGCCACTTGGCGAAGTCCGCGCAATATGCTCTCCTATACAGAGACGCCATGAAACGCACCTCGCACTTTCGGCACCTGTTCCGTCCCCACGTTATTACTTCCCTGCTTCTTTGCTTAGCTCCTTTTCTCGCCGCTGCTCAGCAGCAGCCCGGCAATCAGGCCAGCATCCGATTTGTTCGCAACCCCGATCCGGCGCCCGGCTTCAAGCTGAGAGGTCTCGATGGCAAGCCCGTCAATCTCGAGGACTGGCGCGGCAAGGTGGTTCTCGTGAATTTCTGGGCCACCTGGTGCGGACCGTGCCGCGCGGAGCTCTACGACCTCATCGATCTGCAGGCCAAATACAAAGACCGCTTTCAGATTCTCAGCCTCATCGTCGACGAGGACGATCCGGCGGTCATCCAAAAAGTCGTGGAAAGATACGGCATCAACTATCCCGTGGCGCTCGCGCCAACTGAAATCCGCATGCAGTACGGCGGCATTGCGGCGCTGCCCACATCCTTCCTCCTCGATGCGGAAGGACGCATTGTGCAGAAGCACGAAGGGCTGCACAACCCGGTTCTTTATGAATTAGAAGTCCGCGCGCTCCTAGGCTTGCCCATCGGTAACGTCAAAGTAGAAACCTTCGACGACACCGGACAGATCTTCATCAAGAATGCGGACCGTGCCACCGAACTCCCGGGCGTCGATCTTTCCAAACTCACGCCGGAGCAGAGAATCGTTGCCCTTCATAAATTCAACGCCGAAGGGTGCACTTGCGGCTGCCAATACACACTCGCGCAATGCCGCATTTACGATCGAAATTGTCAAATCAGCAAAACCGCAACTGAGAAAATCATCACCGCGATTGTCTCTCCCCACTCACCTACAGCGCCGGCAGCTCCCGCTGAGCCTGCTCAACCTGCTCCATCCGCGCCCGCTTCTGTTGCTCCCGTTCCACCCCAGCCCCCCGCGCCCCCTGGCTCTCCCGAGAAGCCCCGCTTATAGTCAAACGCTAATCGCTCTAGCGGCAAAAAATATCGGTTGGGCTGGTGACCGGAGCGCCGTCGGTTTTTTCCTTCGTCGCCATGGCCTACCAGGCCTTCACCTGTTACTCTTTTTTCCGTCGATGCCCACTCTCGCGAAGATTATTTTTGCTCTTGGTCTTGCGCTTTCCTTCAGCGGATTTGTCTCTCCGCCAATCGCGCTTACTTTGGGTCTGCTCTTCGGACTCAGTTTTCCGCATCCGTACCTCAACGAAAGCCGGGGAATTGCCCGCATCCTTCTGCAAAGTTCCGTCGTGGCGCTCGGCTTTGGCATGAATCTCGACGAAATCCTGAAAGCCGGCCGCACGGGTTTTCTTTACACGGCGCTGGGAATTTCCTTCGCGCTTGTCGCGGGCCTGGCGCTCGGCAAACTCCTGCGCGTTCGGGGCCATGCTTCTTTTTTGATCACGAGTGGCACGGCGATTTGCGGTGGCAGCGCCATCGCGGCGATCGGTCCGATTCTTCAAGCCGATGAACAGGAAATGGCGGTTTCGCTCGGAACGGTTTTTATTTTGAATTCGGTCGCGCTGCTGATTTTTCCGCCGATTGGAAATGTACTGCATCTTTCGCAATCGCAATTCGGCCTATGGGCCGCGCTGGCGATTCACGATACGAGTTCCGTTGTCGGCGCGGCCACCAAATACGGCGCGCAGGCGTTGGTTATCGGCACCACCGTCAAACTCGCGCGCGCGCTGTGGATCGTTCCGCTCGCGCTGGTCACCGCCGCGGTGAAACACAATCGCTCGCGCATTCCGTTTCCGTGGTTCATCGCATTCTTCGTTCTCGCGGCGGTCGTTAATACCTACGCTCCGCTGCTCTCGCGCGTCACGCCGTTGCCCTTTCGGCTGGGCCGCCTCGGATTGACGGCCACACTTTTCCTGATCGGAGCAGGCATCTCGCGGTCCACACTGAAAGAAGTGGGCTGGCGGCCGCTCCTTCAGGGTGTGCTGCTCTGGCTGGCGGTGGGAATGACCTCGCTGTACTTCATTCGAATCGGGTGGATCGCGTTTTAGGGCGGCAGAAAATTCGCGGCAACGAAAATATTATTTTTCCAGGAGATCAAGCACGGCGCTGGTCATGGCTTTGACGCCCGTTCGAATGGCGGGCTCGGGAACGGGCGCGAATTCGCTGGAGTGCAAGCCGGGCAAGCGCGTGCCTTTTTCCCGTGCGTCGCGGAGTTTCGCGGGATCGGCGGCGCCCAACCTAAACATGCAGATGGGAGGCTTGGGATCCTCGAGCGCGAAGAGACTGAAGTCCTCGCTGGCCATGACGGCTTCGCCGGGCAGGACATTTTCTTTACCGAGGGAGCGTTCGAGCGCGGCGGCGATACGGCGCGTCAGCTCGGGATTGTTGATGGTGGGCCCGACGCCATCTTTGGCAACCTCGATGATCGGAGCGCGTTCAGCGGGAACGCCAGCGGCGGTAGCGATGCCCCGGGTGATCCGAGTGATGGCGGCGATGACCTTGTCACGCTGCGTTGGAGTCATGGTTCGAACGGTGAGCTTGAGGCGGGCTTCATCAGGGATGATGTTCGAACGCGTGCCGGCGTGGAAAGAACCAACCGTCACGACCGTGGGTTGCTGGGGATCCATTTCGCGGCTCACGATGGTTTGCAAAGCCATAACAATTTCCGAAGCAATCATGATCGGATCTTTGGTCAAGTGAGGGGCCGCTCCATGGCCGCCATACCCGCGGACGGTGATGTCGACAGCATCCGAGCCAGCCAGAATTGGCCCTTCGTTCCAGGATACTTTGCCCGCGGGAACTTGCGGGGTGTCGTGGAGAGCGAGGACATAATCCGGCTTCGGGAATTTTGTGTAGAGCCCGGCGCGGAGCATAGAGCGCGCGCCGCCAAGCGCCTCTTCGGCGGGCTGGCCAATTAAGATGAGCGTTCCGCTCCACTGATTTTTTAGCTGGGCGAGCATGCCGGCCGTGCCGATGAACACGGTCATGTGCACGTCGTGACCGCAGGCATGCATCACGCCGACTTCGGAGCCATCGTCGCGTTTCACTTTCACGTGGCTGGCGTAGGGTAAGCCGGTGTTCTCCACGACAGGAAGCGCGTCCATGTCCGTTCGAACCATGACCGTGGGTCCGGGGCCGTTCCGGAGAAGGCCGACCACGCCGTAGCCGATCAATGTAGATTGGCCAGACTGCTCGTAAGAGCCGAAATGATCCGTCACCTCGTAGCCGAGTTTCCGCAACTCGGCGGCGATCAGGGCGGAGCTTTCTTTTTCTTGGGTGGAGAGTTCGGGATTTTCGTGCAGGTGTTTGTAGGTGGTGAGGAGCGAATCCATTTCCCCGGCGATGCGCTGGTCGAGATCGCCTTGGGCGGCCAGCGGAGTCGCTCCATAAGAGACAGCCAGGCTACACAACAACAAGGGCAGGGCGTACTTCATCGCGACACCTCTCCAAAAGAGGTTGCATCTTAGCACCGCTGGGGCAAACGACAGCACATTTGAAACGCGAGATCACGCCGCGGGAGGCACAGGCTAAAGCCCGTGCTACCGGCTTGCCGAAGAGCGGATTGGGTACTACACTCGCCCGGCAGTTCCGGGATAGCTCGAAGGGGAGGAAGGCTATGAATCGGCGGATTAGTTTTCTGATTGTAGTTTTAGTGGCGGCAGGAATTCTGACGTCACGCGGGGCGCTTTCGCAGGTTACGATACAGCCCACGAGAAAGGCCATCAAGCTGGGAGATATGAGCGCGCAGTTACCGTTCAGCGACGCGATCCTTTCGGGGAATACGCTGTACCTGGCGGGGCGGATCGGGCTGGATCCGAAGACGGGGAAAGCGCCCGAAAAAATCGAAGAGGAGATCAAGATTCTGCTGGATGGCGAGAGGGATGTGCTGGCCGCGGCAGGCATGACCATGGACGATCTGGTGTACGTGCAGATTGCCTGCACCGATCTAGGGCTCTTCGAGAAATTCAATCCCATTTACAAGAGCTACTTCACGACCAAGGATTATCCCGCCCGCGAATTCATCGGCGCCGGATCGCTCCTTCGCGGCGGCCACTTCGAACTGCAGGCGATTGCGGTGAAGAAGTAAGAGCCCGGCCAGCTTCCGGAAAACATACAAGTCGTCGGATTCCATCCACCCAGGGAGCGGAGGCTTCCGGGAGTGGCAGGATGGTGCTGGAATTAAGGAATGCCCATGCTAGGGCATTTATTTTATGCCATTTAGAAGCCAATAGCCCATATATGGGCTCTTCTATGCTTTCCATCTGGACCAGCAACTAGATAAGTCTTTATTTTACAGTGCGTTGGAAATGAATGGAAATTGACATCGGATGGTGGCCTTCATGCATCTACTACAGGTACGCAGGACGGAATCCATGCTTAGAATCACAACGGAAAAGAAACGGGGAAAGACGACCCTGAGTGTAGAGGGACGTCTCGCCGGGCCGTGGGTGGCGGCACTGGAACAGTGCTGGCGGGAACTGCACGCGAGCGAGCCGCAAGAGAGATTTCACCTGAACCTCTGCGGGGTGAGTTTCATTGACGCGGCCGGAAAAGTCTTGCTGAAGGAAATTTACCGGCAGGGCGGCAAATTGGTCGCGGAGGGGTGCCTGAATCAGGCCATTGTGGATGAGATCAAGGAAAGCCAAAAGGAGCCACGGAGCCAGGTTGGAAAACCGCACCGCAAAGGCTCGCACATCATTTTTTATGTAGTGTTTTTTAGCTTGATCCTGGGCGCGACGCTGGCCGAAGCGCAGGAAACCAAGAGTCGTAACGCATTGCCTGCTAACGCGCCGGGACAAGTTCTGAAATTGACGCTGGACCAGGCCGTGGGGCTGGCGTTGAAACAGAATCCGACGGCGCAGATCGCGATTTTGACAGCAGCACAGAGCGAACAGGACAAAAACATCGCCCGAGCCGCGCTGTTGCCGCAGGCCGACGCCAGGATTTCCGATGAAGCGCAGAAGGTAAACCTGCTGGCGCAATTCGGGGGCCGGAGCCCGCTCCCGGGATTCCCGAGTACGCTTGGACCGTACCAGGTTTTCACGGCCGGCCCGAGTTTTGGCGGGCCGATATTCGATCTGACGCTGTGGCAGCGATACCAGGCGGCGCGAAGCGCGGTGAATCGAGGACGGGCGAACAGCCTTACGACGCGCGAACAAGTCATCCTGCTGGTGGTGTCGCAGTACATCGGGACGCTGCGAGCCATGGCCAATGTGCAGGCTTCGCAGTCGCGCGTAGACCTGGCGCAGGCGCTCTACGATCAGGCTGCCGATCTCCAGAAAGAAGGAGTCGGCACAGGAATCGACACCCTGCGCGCCAACGTGGAACTGCAAAACGAGAAGCAGAGACTCATCGAAGCCCAGAACGACCGGGAGACTTCACTGTATGGCCTGAGCCGGCTGCTCAATCTGGATCCGCGACAAGCGATTGAGCTGGCCGATTCATTGAGTTACTTCGATACGCCCCAGCCGGAAGTCGAGCCGAGCATCGAACGAGCCCTGGCGGAGCGCCAGGAATGGAAAGCGCTCGCCGCCGAAATCAAGACCGCGGAAGCCGACAAGAAGGCCTCGCAATATTCGCGGCTGCCCGCGCTGCGTTTTGACGGGAATTGGGCGTATGTGGGGACCTCGGGCAACACCTCCGTGCCGACCTACACCTACGAAGCGAGCGCAAATTTGCCGCTGTTTACGGGCGGAAGAATTCACGCGGAAATCGTGAGAGCGGACTTGGAGATTCGCAAGCTGCTCGAACAGCAGGATGATTTACGGAACCAGATTGCGCTGGACGTGAAGACGGCGCTGCTGAATTTGCAGTCGGCGCGGAGTGAAGTGCAGGTGGCAAATCTTGGAGTACAACTTTCGAAAGAAGAAGTGGATCAGGCGCGCGACCGGTTCCGGGCGGGAGTGGCGAACAACATCGAAGTGATCCAGGCGCAGGATTCGTTGTCGCGCGCGAACGACAACCAGATTGGGGCGCTGTACCGGTTCAACCAGGCGCGGGCGGACCTGGCACGGTCGATCGGGCAGATGGAAAAGGTTTACGCGAAGTAGGAGCGAGGGACGATGAGCATTGAGATCGAAGTGGGTTTGGAGAAGGCCACTAGGGCGCCGAAAATTGCGGAAGAACTGCCCTTGGAGGAGGCCGAACTGAAGGGGTTGGCGAATCCGAAGGTGAAGCGCTTGCTGCTCGCAGGCGGTGCCGTGGTGCTGGCGGTGATCGTCGGGTTATTCCTGTATTTTCGCAACCGGGAATCGACAGACGACGCGCAGGTCGATGGACACATCACGCCGCTGGCGTCGAAAGTTTACGGGCGCGTGGCGCAAGTTATGGTGGATGACAACCAGGCGGTAAACACCGGGCAGGTGCTGGTGAAGATTGATCCACGGGACTACCAGGCAGCCGTGGACCAGGCGAAGGCCACACTGGCACTGGCGGAAAGCGAAGCGCGGTCGGCGGGGGTCGATGTGCCGCGCACCAGGGAAAACACGGCGAGCGGCACGACGAGCGCGGACGCGCAGTTGATGGGCGCGCAGGCGGATCTAGCGCGGGCACAAGCAACTTACGAACAGGCGCAGACGGCGGACCTGGCCTGGGCGCAAGACAACATCGAGAAGAGCCGGGCCAATGCCGAGCTGGCCAAGGCGGATCTGGCGCGTTATACGCCGTTGATGGAGAAAGGTGAGATTTCGAAGCAGCAATACGACGCGGCAAAGGCCAATGCCGATGCCAGCCTAAGCGCGTTGAAAGCCGATCAGGAGCGGTTGGCGCAGGCGCAACGCAATGTGGACGTGGCGAGGGCCCAACGGGATGCGGCGAAGGCGCGCGTCGAACAGGCCAAAGCCGGTGTTTCGGCGGCGCAGGCAGACGTCAAGCAGGTGAGCATGAAGACCGCGGATGCGCAGGCGAAACTGGCGAAAGTGGAGCAAGCGAGAGCGGCGCTGGACGCGGCGAAATTGAACTTGAGCTACACCGAGATTACTGCGCCGGTGGACGGCGTGGCGACCCATAAACAGGTCGAGGTTGGACAGATCGTGCAGGCAGGGCAAGGGCTGCTGGTGGTGGTGCCGCTCGCGAACGTCTGGGTGACCGCGAACTTCAAAGAGACGCAATTGAAAAACATGAAGCCGGGACAGAAGGCGGAAGTGAAGGTGGACACGTATGGGAAGACGTTCGCGGGACACGTGGACTCGATTGCAGGAGCAACAGGCTCGGTACTGAGCCTGCTGCCGCCGGAAAACGCGACCGGAAACTACGTGAAGGTGGTGCAGCGAATTCCCGTGAAAATCGTGCTGGATCCAATTCCGCAGGACAAGGCGGTGTTGCGGCCAGGAATGAACGTGGATGCCACGGTGGTTACGAATTAGCCGGGAATAAAGATAGAGAACGGAGCGGTAGAACGTAGAAGGAATAGGCCGGGGATTCGAACGCGATGCGAAGCACGATTTTAGCGAAGCTGCGGATGCCGGACGGGACGATCAACCCCTGGGTGATCGCCGTTACGGTGACGCTGGCGACGTTCATGGAAGTGCTGGATACCTCGATTGCCAACGTGGCGCTGCCGCACATTGCCGGGAATTTATCGGCGGGGGCGGATGAATCCACCTGGGTGCTGACGTCGTACCTGGTTTCGAACGCGATCGTGTTGCCGCTGTCGGGCTGGTTTTCCGGGCTGCTCGGACGGAAGCGGTATTACATGACCTGCGTGGCGATATTCACGGTGAGTTCGTTTCTGTGCGGGCTGGCGCCGAGCCTGGGCGTGCTGGTGCTTTTCCGGATTTTGCAGGGAGTGGGCGGCGGCGGATTGCAGCCGAGCGAGCAGGCGATTCTGAACGATACATTTTCGCTGGAGAAGCGCGGCATGGCATTTGCAGTTTACGGGCTGGCGGTAGTCGTGGCGCCCACCATTGGCCCGTGGCTGGGCGGCTGGATAACGGACAATTTCTCGTGGCGCTGGATTTTTTACATCAATGTGCCGGTAGGAATCATCTCATTGCTACTCACGAGCTTTTTGGTGAGCGACCCGCCGCACATGAAGCGTGCGAATCTGAAGGCCGGATTCCGGATCGATTACATCGGGATCGGATTGATCAGCCTGGGTCTGGGGAGCATGCAAATCATCCTGGACAAGGGCCAGCGCGACGATTGGCTGTCATCCGATTTTATCCGAGTGTTTTTCGCGCTGATGCTTTTCGGACTGATTGCCGGGATTATCTGGGAGTTTCGCCAGAAAGAGCCGGTGGTGGATTTGCGGATGCTCAAGGACCGCAATTTTGCCATCTCCACGGTGGCGATGTTCTTCCTGGGGTTCGTGCTGTACTCAACCACGGTGCTGATCCCGCAGCTGCTGCAGGAGCTGCTGGGGTATACCGCGCAACTGGCGGGGATGGCGCTGTCGCCGGGCGGAGCGGTAATCATGTGCATGATGCCCATTGTGGGAATTCTGGTCTCCAGAGTAGACACGCGGATTCTCATCGTCTTTGGCTGCCTGGTGTGCTCGTCAGCACTGTTCGTGATGTCGGGCTGGAACCTGGGGCTGGACTACCGGCACGCGGTGATGGCCCGGATGTTCCAGAGTTTTGGGCTGGCGTTTTTGTTCATTCCGATTAACGTGGCGGCCTTCGCGTATGTGCCGAAAGAGAAGACCAATATGGGCACGGGGATTATCAACTTGGCGCGAAATATCGGGGCCAGCGTGGGAATCGCAACGGTAACAACGATGCTGGACCGGCGCGCACAATTCCATCAGCAGCGGTTGACGGAGCGCGTTACGGATTTCAGCGCGGCGTACCACAACATGTTGAACGGCACACAGACGAGGCTGGTGGCGGCGGGTTCGACAATGACGCATGCCGGTGCGCAAGCGCACGCCATGATTTACGGCACGATCCAGAGACAGGCCGCGATGCTGGCGTTTCTGGATAATTTCAAGATGCTGGGCGTTGTATTTTTGGCGGTACTACCGATCCTGGCGCTGATGAAGAAGCCGAGAATGCGGGGCGGGGTACCGGTGCACTGAAAAGTTTCTGCGGCGAGCTCCGGCAAAGGAGTTTCCGTTTACTTTGGGGGGACTACGATGGCAACGCAAATGGCAGTGGGAACACAACTGAACGAAGAGAAGTTGATCCGTGCGGGGCAGCAGGGCGACCACCAGGCAGTCGAGGCGCTCTTCCTGCGTTACCAGCGGCCGTTGTTTCAGACCGCACTTCGGGTGCTCGGAAACACCGAGGATGCTGAAGACGCGCTGCAGGACGGGCTGCTTTCGGCCTACCGCAACCTGAAAAGGTTCGAGGGCCGGTCGCAGTTTTCCACCTGGCTGACGCGCATCGTGATCAACGCGGCGCTGATGCGGCGGCGAAGCGCGAAGGCGCGGCCAGCGGTTTCGCTGGACGAAACACCGTATCAAGACGAGCTGCCTCCGTCGGAGCGCTTCGCGGACGACGGGCCGAATCCGGAACAGGTATTCGCAAGCACGGAGATTCGCGAGATGATCAGCGAAAATCTCGACGAGCTCTCGCCGCTGCTGCGGACAGCGTTCGTGCTGCGCGAGGTGCAGGGCTATTCGACCGGAGAAGCCGCCAAGAAGCTTGGCGTCACGGAGAATACTCTGAAGGCGCGGCTGTGGCGCGCGCGGCATCAACTCGCCGAGCGGCTCGGACGACGCTTGCGGCGGATGAAGGACGGCATGACCGGAGGGATGGGCGATCCCGAGTGCAGCTACTGCTGAAGAATGAGGTAGAGGAAGTTGAGGAAGTAAAGGAGAAGAGGCCGGCGAGATCGCCGGCCTTTTCCTTTCGGAGCAGGGCTCGGGAAAACTGAAGATCAGCGCGAAGCAGCGAGGTAGCGGCCGAGGACGCGGAATTCACTGGTGGCGGCGCGGACTTCGCTGAGGGCCGAGTCGAGACGAGCCGGTGTTTCGGCTTCGACGTCGATGAAAAACTGGTATTCCCAGGGACGGCCGTGGATAGGGCGACTTTCGATCTTCAGAAGATTTACGCCATATTTCGCGAAGGGTTCGAGGGAGGCCAGGAGCGCGCCGGGACGGTGAGCGAGGCGCATGGCGAGAGAAACTTTCCGAGCCTCGATGGAAATCCACAGCGCCGCTTCGTCTTCCGGAAGCAGAAGCACGAAGCGGGTGAAATTTTCGGAGTTGTCCTGGATGCTCTCGGCGAGAATCACGGCGTGGTAATGTTCAGCGGCGCGACGCCCGGCGATGGCGGCGCAGGATTTGTCGCCCCGAGCTAGCATTTCGCGGACGCTGCCGGCGGTGTCTTCCGCGGGAAGGCGATGCCATCGAGGATGGGCGGCAAAAAAACGCTCGCATTGCGCAAGGGCCATGGGATGAGACGCGACAAAGCGAACATCCGCGAGCGACGTGCCGGGGATGGCAATGAGTTGCATCTCGATGGGCAGAATCGTTTCGGCGGCAATCGAGAGGCGGCTTTCGAGCAGCAGATCGAACACCCGGACGACGGAACCAGCCAGGGAATTCTCAACCGGGGCGAGCAGCGCATCGGCCGCACCCTCGGCGATGGCGCTGAAAGCAGCCTCAAACGTCACGCGGGGCACGGTGGTGATGGCCCCGCCCAGAAGCTGAACGGCGGCAGCTTCACTGAAGGCGCCAGGTTCGCCCTGAAAGGCTACGCGCAAGTTCTTCGAATCGAATGGATTCATCGGCAGGCGTTATCTTGCAATAAGGGGAGCAAAACAAAAAGCGGAGATTGCTGGCCGGCCAGGGAGCGGATCAGCAGCCGAAATGGCCGTGGCGCTCCCGCGCAGCCAGACAATTACATTCTCGTTGGCCTTTCGAAGTTAGGTCTCCAAAGCCGGAGTGCTTTCGAGGTCATCGCGGCGGTATAATTCGTGTGCGAGAAACGAGGAATTCCCATGAAGCGACCCGCGCCCACCGAACATGCCGAATTTTACGCGAATTACATTGCGAAAGTTCCTGGGATGGATGTCCTGGGCGTTCTCGAAGCCCAGCGCCTGCAGATGCTGCAGTTGTTTACGGGACGCAGTGAACGGGATGGGAATTTCCGGTACGCGCCGGGAAAATGGACGGTAAAGGAAGTCTTGGGCCATGTCACGGACACCGAGCGCATCTTTTCCTATCGGGCGCTGCGGATCGCCCGCGGCGACAGCACGCCACTTCCGGGATTCGAACAGGACGACTACGTGCGGGACGGCGCGTTCGGGGAACGAACCTTGGCGGATCTCGCCGAAGAGTTTGGAACCGTGCGGAGCGCCAGCGTTGCGCTGTTTCGCTCCTTCCCCGCGTCGGCGTGGGAGCGGCGCGGCATCGCCAGTCAGAAAGAAGTGACCGTGCGGGCCCTAGCTTTCATCACCGCCGGCCACCAGATGCATCACCGCATCATTTTGGAGGAGCGCTATTTCCCGGCGATTCCGCGCGCGTAACGTCAGAGGTGAGCGCGAGGCGGCAGGCGGGAGTGGTCCACGTAAATCCGCTGATAGGCCCAGTCCTTCCGGGATTTCCCTTCCAGGGCGATCGATCGGCCGAGCCTCGGTCAGTCCTCGCGCGAGCCTGGAGGGTTCGTTTGCGGCGGCCCACACCGGAGGAAATCGAAACACAGGCGGAGAATAGACCTTCTTGATTTTGCTGCCGCACGTACATTGAGGATTGCTTCCTTCGATTTCGCCGGAGCCTTCGACCAGAACGGCGCATGGACATGCTGGATGGGAGCCGCCCGGAGCGTTCCTCGGATTCCATGATCATGGCCCCGGTTCCTCCCTTCGCAAGAACGGCGACCGAGGGTTACCGCGAGGATTCGCCGCGCCTTCGCCATGACGAGCGGCCCCTCGGTATGAGGAGGTGGACAAAGGATGCGCCCGGAGGGCCGTCCTGTCGGAAGTTGCGAGGGGCACGGACGGCTGCTAAGATTCAGTGTTTGCTGGGACGCGGCCGTCTGCGCCTTG
>DATKEV010000077.1:0-58594 GCA_035511855.1 Candidatus Udaeobacter sp. | reverse complement strand
GCGTTGACTTCGTCGGAGTCGATGACTTTGATGGTGAAGGGAACTCGCGCGTCGGAGTTACGGACCAGGTTCTGGCCCACGCGATTGACATACTCCGTGACCGTCGGATCGTCAATCAGTTTCGAGGAACGCTCGACTTCTTGGGCCAGCTGCTTGCCCAGGGAGATTTCGCGCTCCAGCGAATAGAAATTCACGCCTTTGCCGACGCTGCGGTTGCCGATGGCCTCGACGTCTTCCTTGGAATTCTTTGGATTGACGGTATCCTGTTGCTGGACCGGCTGAGGGCTGCTTTGCTGCGTTTGCTGCTGGGAAGGATGCGATTTGGGATCGGTGCTCGGGTCGGGACTCTGCGCAAAAGCAATGGGCGGTACAGCCAAGAGCGCAGTCGCCAGAACCAATCTTACGGTTTGCCGCAGCATGTCTTGCATGGTCAGAACCTCCAGCTACCCTACATTATACACCCCCCGGCGCTAGGGAGCGGAGTTTACCTCCTTCACTACGATGTTAGAGGTTGGTGGAAGGTTTCCCGCGAGGCAAGGATTTCGACGGTTTTGGCTTAGGAAAGTCGTTCTCGGTAGCTGTCGCGAGCACGAACGGCGTGCTTCGATCGGGTCCGGAAAGTACCATCTACACCCCGCTCCCGGTCCCGCGACGGTTTTGTCTTGAGAGCACCGGGAGGCAGTTGACACGCCCTGCCGCGCCCTCTACAGTCAAAGTCTGCCTTATGAGCGTCTCCAAGATACAGGTTGGGCAACTCTGGAAGAAAGATGGCACCGGGGAGACCTATCTGGTGACGCGGCTCTATTCGGAGGCCCTCAATACCATGGTGATCCTGCGGAAATCCGGCGCCGAGGACCAAGCTCAGATCCGCGTAAAGGTGGAACGGGCCGCCGCGGGCCAGAAGATACCGGGTTTTTCGCCCGCCCAGGAAGACGAAAAGTTCTAGCCTCAAATCGAGCGAACTTCCATTTTTACAACGTCTTCCACCATCATTAATTCCTTTTGAAGGAAGGCTTCGCCGTATCGCACCCCAACCATTTGCCCGTAGTGGCGGGCGAGCTGGTTCATTTCTTCTTCCAGCCGGTCGATGGCCAGGTGCACCTTGCTCTTCTTCGCGTTTTTCGGCGGCCGGAACTGCGAACCGAAGGCCAGAATCGCCTTTCGCCGCCGCTCATATTGAGCCGTGATGTCCACCACAAACGTCGGCCTGGCACTGGCATAAGCTGTGGAGTAAAGAATCTTGAAGGGCCTGAAGGCCTCACCTTCGATCGGCAACTGCTTTAGCCCTGCCAGGAAGCAACCTTCATAACCCAGGGTTGAGGCATGGTAATGGTCCGGGTGCCGCGCCTCTCCATAGGGGAGAATCACCGTCTTTGGCCGAAGCTCGCGGATGACACCGGCTAAACGGAGTTTGTGTTGACGGCTTGGCTGAACATCTGAATCGGGGACTCCCAGTGTCCCGCGCCACCTAACGCCAAGGAGCTTGGCGGCTTTAGCTGCTTCTTTCGCGCGCGTTTCTGGAGTGCCGCGGGTCCCCATCTCTCCCGCGGTCAGGTCGAGGATACCGGTCTTGTATCCGCGCTGCGCCATCTTTAGCAGAGTGCCACCGCAGGTCAGTTCGACATCGTCGGGATGCGCTGCAATCGCCAGTAAGTCAAGATGCATCAAGTCTCCTTCGCCCGCCGATTCTATCAGTTTGCTCTCGTTGGGAGGACGACCCGGTCATGCTCTCGGCCCTGGCGAAGTCAGCGAGCCTCGCTGCTATGGTATCTTTCTCGGCCATGACGCCTCGATCCACAAAGGACGGACTGCCGTTGAGTGCTCGCGTTGCTCTCGTCACCGGCTCCGCGAAGCGGCTAGGTCGCGCCGTGGCGCTGCGGCTGGCGGAAGAGGGAGCAGATGTCGTCATTCACTACCGGGCGTCAAGCGCCGAAGCTAAGTCCGCCGTTGAGGAAATCGAAAAACTGGGACGTCGTGCGGTCGCCATCCGCGCCGATCTCAATGTGGTCAGGGAAATCAGGCGCCTCTTCGATGCAACCGCGAGGCAGTTTGGCCGCCTCGATATCCTGGTCAACAGTGCAGCCAATTTCCTTCCCGCCAGCGTCATCTCCGCCACGGAAGAAATCTGGGACGCCTCGCTTGCTTCCAACCTGAAAGCGCCATTCTTCTGCGCGCAATCGGCCGCGCCTCTTCTCAAGCGCACCAAGGGAACGATTATAAACTTCGCGGATACCGGAGGACTGCTCGGCTGGCAGGGGTATATTCCACATTCCGTTTCGAAAGCGGGCGTGGTGATGCTGACGAAGGTTCTTGCAAAAGCGCTAGCGCCCGAAGTGCGCGTGAACGCCATCGCCCCGGGCACTATTACAATGCCGGCCGATCCACCGGAATGGGAATCCGAATTCGTCAAGCTCGCTCCGTTACGCCGTTCCGGCACTCCGAGCGACATCACCGACGCAGTTCTATTTCTGGTTCAGTCGAAATTCATGACCGGCCAGATTCTCGTTGTGGATGGCGGGCGCACGCTCTAGAAAACGACGAGTCGCGTGCGCTTCACAACAATGTCCGATTCCATCCGTGCAGGGAAACGCCCGGCGGTGTATTCTATTCTCCTTATTACACGCATAAATCCGGCAGAGTTGCCGTGGGACTCCCCGCGGTCCCCGAAAGCAAAGGAACGAAACGAAGTTATGGACAATGAAATATCCACCCAGCCTCATGGCATGGAAGATGTAGAGATTCAGGAATGGCTTGAGTCGCTGGATTCTGTCCTCGAATCCAGCGGGCCGGAAGTCGCCGCGGAAATCCTCGAGCGCCTCCGCGCCCACGCCACGGTAAACGGCATCGACCTGCCGTTCAGCGCGAATACCCCTTATGCGAATACGATTCCCGTTCGCTTGCAGCCTCTTTTTCCCGGCGACCAGGAACTCGAGCGGCGCATCAAGAGCCTCATCCGATGGAATGCGCTTGCGATGGTCGTACGCGCGAATCGCGTCGAGCACAATATCGGCGGTCATATTTCCACGTACGCTTCCGCCGCGACGCTCTACGAAGTCGGCTTCAACCATTTTTTCCGCGCGCGTTCGGAGGAATTCGAGGGGGACACCGTTTATTTCCAGGGCCACGCGGCACCGGGAATGTATGCGCGCGCCTTCCTGGAAGGCCGCCTCAGCGCGCAAAAACTCGAAAACTTCCGCCGCGAATTGAAGCCCGGCGGCGGTCTTTCTTCTTATCCCCACCCATGGCTGATGCCGGACTTCTGGGAGTTTCCCACCGTTTCGATGGGGCTCAGCCCGCTCATGGCCATCTATCAGGCGCGCTTCAACCGCTATCTCGAAAATCGCGGGATGAAACCCGTCACCGACGCCAAGGTGTGGGCTTTCCTGGGTGACGGCGAGACGGACGAACCCGAATCGCTCGGCGCGATTACGCTTGCTTCGCGCGAAAAGCTCGACAATTTGATTTTCGTAGTTAACTGCAACCTGCAGCGCCTCGACGGTCCCGTGCGCGGCAACGGCCAGATTATTCAGGAACTCGAATCGGCGTTTCGCGGCGCGGGCTGGAATGTCATCAAGGTTTTGTGGGGAAGCGAGTGGGATCCCATTTTCGAGCGCGACACCGAAGGCTTGCTCGTCAAGCGCATGGGCGAATTGGTCGACGGCGAGTACCAGAAGCTGGTGGTCTCGTCCGGCGCTTATGTGCGCGAGCATTTCTTCGGCAGCGACCCGCGCTTGCTACAGCTTGTCGAGCCCATGTCCGACGAGAGCCTGCGACGTTTGCGCCTCGGCGGACACGATCCACGCAAGGTTTATGCCGCCTACAAAGCAGCCGTCGAGCACCAGGGCTCGCCCACGGTCATTCTCGCGCGCACGATCAAAGGCTATGGCCTCGGCGAAGCCGGCGAGGGCAAGAACGTCACCCACCAGCAGAAAAAACTCAACGAGGACGAGCTTCGCGAATTCCGCTCGCGTTTCGGCATTCCTCTAAACGACGAAGATTGCATCGAGGTTCCATTCTACCGTCCCGCCGAGGACAGTGTTGAAATCCAGTATCTCCGCGCTCGACGTGAGGCGCTGGGTGGTTACACGCCGCAGCGCAGCGTGAGATCAAAGCCGTTCGTCTCGGATCTCGAAGAGCTTTTTAAGGAGTTCTTCGAAGGCAGCGAGGGCCGGGAAGTCTCCACCACGATGGCTTTCGTCGGCATGTTGCGCAAAATGCTCAAGGATGCGGAAATCGGCAAACTGATTGTCCCTATCGTTCCGGACGAAGCGCGCACTTTCGGCATGGAATCGCTGTTCCGCACCGTGGGTATCTATTCCAGCGTCGGCCAGCGCTACGAGCCCGTGGATGTCAACACGTTGCTTTATTACAAAGAAGCGAAGGACGGCCAGATCCTCGAGGAGGGAATTACGGAGGCCGGTTCCATGGCGTCGTTCATTGCGGCCGGTTCGGCCTACGCCACTCATGGCATCAACACGATTCCGTTCTTCATTTATTACTCGATGTTTGGGTTCCAGCGTATTGCCGACTTCATCTGGGCGGCCGCCGATATGCGCACGCGCGGCTTCCTGCTCGGCGGCACCGCGGGTCGCACGACGCTTTCCGGCGAAGGCCTCCAGCACCAGGACGGCAACAGCCAGGTTCTCGCGCTCCCCGTACCGAACATCAAAGCCTACGATCCCGCGTTCGCTTATGAAATTGCCGTCATCATCCAGGACGGGATCCGCCGCATGTACAAAGAGGGCGAAAGTATTTTCTATTACCTCACGGTCATGAACGAGCCGTACTCGATGCCACCGATGCCGGGTGACGTGAAGGACGGCATTCTGCGCGGCATGTATCGCTTCCGGCCCGCAAAAAACGCTAAAGCGAAATTAAGAGCTCAGCTCTTTGGGAGCGGTGCAATTCTCAACGAAGCACTGCACGCGCAGGAAATTCTGGAGACCAAGTATGGCGTCTCTGCCGACGTGTGGAGCGTTACCAGCTATAAAGAGCTCTACAACGACGGCAATGAAACGGAACGCTGGAACCGCCTGCACCCCGCCGAGAAGCCGCGCGTACCGTACGTCACAAAGTGCCTTGCAGATGCGTCAGGCGTGCTTGTCGCGGCGTCGGATTATCTGAAGACCCTGCCCAACATGGTCAGCAAGTGGATGCCCCGCCGACTGGCTTCTCTCGGGACCGATGGCTTCGGCCGCAGCGAAGGCCGCGCCGCGCTTCGCGATTTCTTCGAGATCGATGCGCGTTTCATCACCATCGCCACGCTCCACGAACTTTTCGTGGACGGCAAGATCGAACGCAGCGTACTCGACAGAGCTGTGAAGGACCTCGGCATCAACACCGAGAAGCCGAACCCGGTCACTTCTTGATCGAGCCGTTGCTTTGAGATTGCGCGGCGCCATTGCACCGTCTTAGCTCTGGAAAGACCTACATTTCTATGTGCCATTCCCCAGAATTTCTCCCGGCTTAATCCGTCCGGTGGCGAGATTTGCCACCAGTTGCGCATTCGCTGCCAGAAAATCATATCCACCTAGTTCACGCGGAAGAACCCACGCAATTTTCTCGAACCTAAGCGGCGCGAGCTCCTCGTCAGAAATCTCCGTGGCGTAAAATAGAATTTCCAGTTCCTCGTGCGTCGACGCGTATTTGTGCACGACTCGCCCAATGGGCACGCTCTTTTTTAGCTTGGCGCCGAGTTCCTCTTTCAATTCTCGCGCCAGAGCCGCTTCTGGCGTCTCGCCCGCCTCCACTTTTCCTCCGGGAAATTCCCATTGGAGCGGCGAGGTATCGTTTCGCCTCCGCTGTCCGATCAACAGCCGCCGGTCGCTTCGCTCAATCACCGCGGCCACAACGACTTGCATCCGAATGCGCTCCTGGAGTCCTGGTCTCTCGGTTATTTTTTCTTACGCTTGTCGTCTCCGCTTGAATTCTGCGGCTGCAACGCCTTCCACAACTCCTGCGCGCCTCGCGCCAGCGGCGGTCCCGGCGTATTCAGCAGCTCATCCGAGATGACTTTTACGCGCCGCTGCCGTATTGCAGGCAAATTCTTCCACTCAGAAACTGCGTAAGTCCTTTGAGGATCTGCCTTGGCCCCCGTCGCCGTCCAAGCCAGCACGATCACGTCGGGCCGCGCGTCCGCAACTTGGTCTTCGCTCACTTTTTCCCCTGCGGGCACCACCATGACTCCCCCCGCAATTTTCACAAGTTCCGCCACCCAGGGCGGGGAACTGATTCGCGGATGCGGCCATGCCTCGCAATAGACGCGAACCGGCACCTCGGCTCGTTTTCTTTTTTTTGTTATTGCCGCAAAGGCACCGCGCATCTTGCGGACCAGGCGCGCCGCTTCCCGCGAGCGTCCCGTGATGCCGCCGAGCATTCGAATGTCGTTTTCGACGTCCGCCAGGGTCCTCGGATTCATCGCCAAAAAGTTCACCGGTTGCTCGAGCAGCTTCGCAACGGTCTCTTGCTTGTACGGCACGGAGCCAATCACGAGCGCCGGCTTCAGCCGCAGAATCTCCTCCACCGACTCGAAGTCCCAGCAATCGCCAAGCTTCGGCAATTTGCCTACGGGAGCGACATCGACGCACCATTTGGTCACGGCGGCAAGTGTGTCTTTGGCTCCAATGGCGCACAAAATCGATGTTGCGCTTGGCGCCAGTGAAACGATTCGCAGTTTGCCTTTTGCAGCGGCCTTCATTTCTTCCGGAAGAGAATACCAGACCTTATGCGGGCGGACATCAGAGGAGCTGCGCGCGCATTGACTACACCTCACAGCTGTGTTGCACTGCGTGAATCGAACTTATGGAGGTCCTTCGTGCGCGTCTTAACGTTCGCCCTTAGTCTATCTTTGCCGCTCTCGCTGGCAGCCCAGACTCAGCCCGCCCCAGCAAAATCGGAAGTCGTCCAATACCGCGCCACGAGCGACAATGTGAAATATGTCTTCGGCGTCGCGCCGCCCGTCGCCCGCCTTCATCCCGGAAATATTCTCGAAGCCAACTCGCTCGATTGTTTCGGCAACGCCATCAAAAAGCCCGGTGATACCCTCGCCCTCACGAAAGGCGACAATCCGCTAACCGGACCATTCTTCATTGATGGTGCAGAACCCGGCGACACTCTCGTGGTCCACATCCTGGACTTGCAGGTCGACAGCAATCAGGGCATTGGCGCGTTCGCTCCGGGGTTTGGGGCGCTGAACGAAACCAACTACACCCCGATGCTCCATTCGCCGTTGCCGGAAAAAATCTGGTTCTATCCCATCGATCACGCGAGCAACACCGCGACGTTCCAAGCTCTCGATTCGAACTACAAAGTGAAAATCCCCCTGCATCCCTTCCTCGGCTGCATCGGCGTCGCGCCGGCCAACGGGGAAGCGCGCAGCTCCATTGTTCCCGCTGAATTTGGCGGCAATATGGACGCTCCCGAAGTTTCTGCCGGTAATACGCTCTACTTGCCGGTAAATGTTTCCGGCGCGCTCTTCTACTTTGGCGATGGCCACGCCGCTATGGGCGAAGGCGAAATCGCCGGCACGGCCATCGAAGTCCCCATGAAGGCGCGCTTGCAATTCGATCTGGTGAAAGGGAAGCATACCAACTGGCCGCGCTTCGAAAACGAAAAAGAAATCATGGCCGCCGGCATCTACCGCCCCGTCGACGACGCAGTTCGAATCGCCTTCACCGAACTCGTCGCCTGGATTCACGCTGACTACGGCCTCTCCGAACTTGACGCCTACGAGCTGCTCTCCGAGGTTGGCAAAATCCATCTCACCGAAATGGTTGATCCCAACTACGTGGTCATTGCCTCCGTCGAGAAAAAATATCTCCCAAATAAAACAAAAAAGTGATCAGGGTCGGCCTTGCATTTGTGCCGCTCGTCTCGGTGAACTCCGTGTTCTCTGAGCCCTCTCTGGTTAAAGTCTTTCTTTATCGGTGTCGTTGCGTTGCGCCAAGGGAATGGGGTTTGTCATACTGTTTCCGATGTTCAGCGAAGCCCTCCTTGACCACTTCCGCAATCCCCGCAACGCTGGCGAACTCCCCGGCGCCACTGTCGCCGTTGAAGTCAGCAATCCCGTCTGCGGCGACATCCTGAAACTCTCCGCCCGCCTCGAGAAGGACCGCATCACGGAGGCCCGCTTTCTGTGCCGGGGTTGCACCACCTCCATCGCCTGCGCTTCGCTCCTCACCGAAAAAATCGCGGGGCACACCCTCGCTGAGGCTCGAAACTTAACTCCGGAAACCCTCTCCGAAACTCTTGGCGGGTTGCCCCCGGCCACGTTTCACGGCGCGCTGCTCGCCATCGATGCTCTTCAAGTCTTGCTGGCAAGGACCCTTTAGGGGTTCTCGCCCGTCGGCCGGATGTACTCATTCTTTGGCGGGGGCCTGAAGATTCCTGTGAGGTTCACGGTCCGCCAATCCCTTTCCTCAGCGTCTCCGGATCATTCAGGTTCAGCACACAGCCTTCTTCGTTCGTGCGCACCTCTTCCACCTCGCCCGCATGCGCCCACACCACTGCTCGGGCGCCCGCCTCAAGCGGCGCACGAAGCAACTCGTCATACAAAGCCGCGGAAAAGATCACTGGGTGTCCGCGCCGCCCGTGATAAACGGGCAAAACGATGACTTTCTTCGAGACCTGGAACTGCTCGATCAACTCTCGAACCAGTTCCACACTGATCAGCGGATGGTCAACCAAACAGAGCAACATCCCCTTCGTTCCGGGAGGCAGGCTCCGCAGGGCCACCTGGATGGAGCTGAGCTGCCCCTTCTCCCAATGTTCATTGATTACGATTTCTTCCGGCTTCAGCCGCACCGCTGTCGCAATCGGTTCCGCGTCAGCACCCAGCACAACTCGTCGGACATTTATTTCCGGCAGTGACGTCACATCCAGTAAATGTTCGAGGAAGGGCCGGCCTTGGTAGGGAAGTAGCGCTTTCGGCGAACCCATTCGCCGTGAAGCCCCGCCGGAAAGAATGACGGCGGCTAGCATGTGCTCCTTTTCAGCGTTCGCCTGTCGGAACGCCCGCTTGGAGAACGACCGGCGCGTGCGCTTCGTGTTTCAATTTCTTATGGGCTGCGGTCGCCGCGTCGCGTCGCACCGCTACCAGTTCCGCCACGATACTGATGGCAATCTCTTCCGGCGAGAGCGCGCCAATCTCCAATCCCATGGGCGCGAACACGCGTTCGAACTCTTCCGCTTTGTAGCCCTCATTCTCAAGCGCTTTATATACCGACAAAACTTTGCGCTTGCTCCCGATCATTCCCACGTACCGCGCTTCCGTCCGCACCGCCCACGCCAGTACGCGCATGTCATCCTTGTGGCCGCGGGTAACGATCACCAGGTAACTCGATGCATTGGGATGAATCTTTTCGAACGCGTCCTCGTAACTGGTGTAGATTTCCTGCGCCAGGGGAAAGCGCTCTTTGTTGGCGAACGCTTCGCGGTCGTCTACCACGCTGATGCCAAATCCCGCCGCCTGTGCCGACTTGGCCACCGCCGTCGAAACATGCCCTCCGCCAAACAAATACAGCAGCGGCTGCGGCAGGATCGGTTCCACAAAAACCTCTAATGTGCCCCCGCAAATTAATCCGTTGTCGTAGCTCGCTTCATTGTTCAAATTGAAGACCATCTTGCGCGGCGACTCCTTCTGCATCACCTCTTTGGACGCCGCCCAAACCTCTGCCTCCACGCAGCCGCCGCCAATTGTTCCTGCAATCGAGCCATCCTCGCGCACCAGCATGCGCGAGCTCTCATAGCTTGGAATCGAGCCGTTGGTGTGCACGATCGTCGCCAGCGCCCCGCGCCGTCCCGCCCGCCTCATCTTCACGATTTCTTCGAACAAGTCCACGTCTCGCCTCAGTCCTCAGCCTACGGCGCGTCCACCCCGCTGTCAACGGTGTTGGACAGCGTTCGCTCCTCGCTATGTTACGATTTCTCGATCAGAGACACAGAAGGTCCCTCATGAAAGCAATTGTCTTTCACCAGCACGGGGCACCCGACGTCCTCAAATATGAGGACTTTCCCGATCCTGTCGTTCGCCCAAGCGAAGTCCTCGTGCGTGTCAAGGCCTGCGCTCTCAATCATCTCGACCTCTGGGTCCGCGGCGGCCTGCCCAACGTCCCCATTCCGCTGCCTCACATTCCCGGCAGCGACGTCTCCGGTGAAATCGCGCAGATTGGCGCGGAAGTTACCACCGTCCGCGTCGGCCAAAAAGTTGTTCTCGCTCCCGGTGTCACCTGCGGCAAATGCGCCGCCTGCATTTCCGGCCACGACAACCGCTGCCGCCATTTCACCAATCTCGGGTACATGATCGACGGTGGCTGCGCCGAATTCGTCCGCGTCCCCGAAGCGAACTGTGTCCCGCATCCGGAGAATCTTTCTTTCGAAGAAGCTGCCTCGATCCCGCTCGTCTTTCAAACGGCTTGGCACATGCTCGTCGCCCGCGCCGAATTGCAGCCTGGCGAAGACGTGTTGATCCTCGGGGCGGGCAGCGGGGTCGGCACGGCCGCCATACAAGTCGCCAAATTCTTCGGCGCTCGCGTCATCGCCACTGCCGGCCGCGACGAAAAACTTCAAAAAGCCAAGCAACTCGGCGCCGACCATCTCATCAATCACCAGACCCAGAAAATCCGCGAGGAAGTCCGCCGCATCACCAACAAGCGCGGCGTCGACGTGGTCTTCGAACACGTCGGGACCGCCACATGGGATGACAGTCTTGCCAGCCTCGCGCCCGGCGGCCGGCTTGTTACCTGCGGTGCCACAACCGGTTTCGATGCGAAACTCGACTTGCGCTTCCTCTTCGGCCGCCAGCTTTCGCTTCTCGGCTCCTACATGGGCACCAAATCCGAGCTTCATACGGTGATGAAGCTGGTCGCCTCCGGCCGCCTCAAGCCCGTACTCGACCGCGTCGTTCCTCTAAGCGAAGCTGCCGCCGCGCATGTATATCTCGAATCCAGGTCGCAATTCGGCAAGGTCGTCCTAAAGGTATAGGATTGTCTCCCAATGCCTGAATCTCGGCCGCCAAATTCCGATCCTTGGAACGCTTCTGTCGATGTGCTCATCATTGGCGCCGGTTTCTCCGGCTTGTGCATGGCCATCAAGTTGCGCGAAGCCGGGGAGAGCTCTTTCCTCATCATCGAGAAACGTGACGACATCGGCGGAACGTGGTACGACAACCGTTATCCGGGCTGCGCTTGCGATATTCCTTCCCATCTCTATTCCTTTTCCTTCGAACCATCCCCCGATTGGACGCGCATGTACCCGGGCCAGCAGGAAATTCAGGATTATCTTCAGCGCTGCATCGCGCGCTATGGACTTGCACCGCAAATCCGCCTGAACACCCGGTTTCTGGAAGCCGCTTGGGATGAATCCTCGGGTGTCTGGCAGGCGACCACTCAAGACGGAATGCACATCCAGGCTCGCGTGCTCGTCTCCGGCATGGGTGCGCTGCATGTGCCGCGCTACCCGGAGTTAAAAGGCAGGGATAATTTCAAAGGCCCTGCGTTTCATTCCTCAACTTGGGATTACAGCGTCGATCTTGCAGGCAAAAATGTCGCTGTCGTCGGCACCGGCGCAAGCGCGATCCAGTTCGTCCCACAAATCGCGCCTCTTGTCGGCAAACTCTATCTCTTCCAGCGCACGCCTCCGTGGATCGTCCCGCGGATGGATTTCGCCATCACCGAGAAGTGGAAGCGCCGCTTCCGGTACATTCCACTCGCCCGTTGGGGCTTCCGCCAATTTATTTTCTGGCGCCAGGAGTTTCGCGTCCTCGGTTTTCTCGGAAATGAGTCGGTCCGCAGGAAGACCGAGGCGATCGCTCTCCGTCATCTCGCGGATGCGATCAAAGATCCCAAAAGGCGCGCTGCCCTGACGCCCAACTATCAACTCGGCTGCAAGCGCGTGCTGGTCTCGGACGATTACTATCCGGCGCTGAACCGCCCGAACGTCGAACTCGTCACGGATCAAATCGCAGAGTTGCGCGAAGGCAGCATCCTTACTCAAGACGGGGCCGAGCGCCCCATCGACGTTTTGATTTATGGCACCGGCTTCCGCGCCACAGAGCCGCTGATCGGCTGCCGCGTCGTCGGCCGTGGCGGAGTCGAAATCCACGACGCCTGGCGAAAAAGAATGACCGCCTATCTCGGCGTCACCGTCAGCGGTTTCCCAAATTTCTTCATGCTTCTCGGTCCCAACACCGGCCTCGGTCACAATTCCGTCGTGCTGATGATTGAAGCCCAGGTCCGCTACGCCGTAAAATGCCTGAAGCTGATGAATCGCAGGAAACAGCGCGTGATGGAAGTCCGTCCGGATATCCAGCAGAATTTTGTCGAGGAAATTTACCGCCGCATGAGCGGCACAGTCTGGCAATCCGGCGGCTGCCGCAGTTGGTATCAAGATCAGGAGACTGGAGAAATCACCACGCTCTGGCCTGGCTCCGTCGTCGCCTATCTTTGCCGCACTCGTTCAGTCTCCCTCTCCGACTACGAGTTAAGATCTCCCCGCCTCACGACATAATTCGCGCACGGAGTCCGCAGCCGGTTCGATTCCATCTCTCAACTCTTCGAAATCGTCACGGGGATCTCTCTTTAATTGTTTGCTACGGCCCGGCTGCATCAAGCATTTTTCGCAAACTTTCTCAACCTTGATTTTTTACATCTTTTAACCTCCGGCCATTGTGCTCTTTCTACGGCTTACAGGTCGCCCGTCTCGAATTTAGTACTATTGACAACCTGTTCCCCTTTCTATAGTTTGCGTGCCAATCCGCCCCGGAAGGCGACTTCCCGACCCTGCTTTCTTCCGGTGTCCAGCGTCAATTTCCGTTCGGTCCTCGATTCTCAAAGAGGAGGAACATGCGATGTGGTCGCATAAAACGGTCGTCTACGTGCGTCTACTCACGTGTTTGGCGCTCGTGCCTGCAATGGCCGGTCGCTCTTTCGGCCAAGACTCCGGCGCGGCCACCATGGCCCTTCGGGCCACGATAATCAAATCCCACCGTCCAACGCTTGGGCTCTCCAGAAAGCTCTCCCTCTCACAAGTTCCACCCAATCCAAGCGCAAACAACGTAGGAAACGATCCTTCCAGGAGGTCCCTGTGCGCACTTTGAATTCTCGTGCCAGCTTTGCAAGAAGGAATGGGACAAGCGCCGCCACTCCTGACGGAGGCATGCCACATGCCACTGCTGCCCCGCCTCACCCGTTGACCATGCTGGAAGGACGCGTTCGAAAAATCTTGCGGATAGTTGAGTCTGGGACGACGTTCACCACCCGCGATCTGGCCCTTGAAATCCATCTGAGCCCTTCCTATCTCCAGCGCTTGTTCAAGCACCAAACTGGAGTTTGCATGGGCGAGTGGTTAAACGAGCAAAGACTTCAGAGAGCGGCGCACCTGCTAGCGAGCAGCCACATGAGCGTGAAAGAAATTGCCCACACCATTGGATATGAGCATGCTTCCAGCTTCATCCGGGCGTTTGAACGACGCTTCACGCAAGCTCCCGCGCGCTACCGGAAACAAAGCGAATACGCAAAATGCTAACGAAAGACCGGTTATGCTAATCACTTCTTCTTGTAGTCTCCACGCCGCGAGTAGTAAAAGGAACTCACTCTACGGTAAGGGTGGCGCCTAGCAATCCCCAATTGCTAGTTCCATAGCTGTTCGGAAGCGTGCCAACAGCAGGGGATGGCGCGCTTCCCAGGCGAAGGAGATCAGGAATGAAAACAAAAAAATTCGTCGCGGTTCTCGCATTTTTGGTGGCTTTGTTCTTTCCGGGCATGGCGTTCGCCCAAACCGATCCAGGAGTACGCAGCAATACCGGAGTGAACGCGGGACAGCCGCTGGCCTCCGTCACCGCCAGTCCAAACGACTTGGCCTTCTTCCAAACCGGACTCGCGCAGTTCAACGAGCACCAAACCGTTACCGGGGACAACCCAGGTCTGGGACCACGGTTCAACTTGGACTCGTGCGGAGCATGTCATTCGCAACCGGCCCCGGGCGGAACCAGCCCGGCCTCCGGTATCTTCCCCAATATTGGGCCGAACCCCCAAAGTCAAGTGATCGCCAACGGAGTTGTGAATGGCAGCACAAACACCATTCCATTTTTCGTCCTGGCCAACGGCCCGGTGCGCGAAGCGCGGTTCCCGTTCTTCTTTGACCAATTCGGCAATGCCAACCCCAACGCGCCTAACGGCGGAGTGGAGGACCTGTTCACCGTCTCCGGTCGCTCCGACGCCGGAAGTTGCAGCCTGCAGCAGCCCAGCTTTAATGCTGCGAGGGCGGCAAACAATATCATCTTCCGCATCCCCACACCGACGTTTGGCACCGGACTGATGGCAAACATTGACGATTCAACCTTGCTGGCCAATCACGCGGCCCAAGCCAATAATGGTGTCGGCATCAGCGGTACGTTCAATCACAACGGCAACGATGGCACCATCAGCCGTTTTGGCTGGAAGGCCCAGAACAAGTCGCTGATGATCTTCGCTGGTGAGGCCTACAACGTGGAAATGGGCATCTCCAACGAACTGTTTACGCAAGACAGGCCGCTGCCGGGTGAGGACCAATTGGGAAGCGGGCTTCCAGCCAGCTGTTTGAACCTCGCTGGAATCGGCTATCCCGAGGACATTACCCACTCCGGTGGCAGCAGCGCCTCGACCGTCACCAGCGACGTCGGGCTGTTCAATACCTTCATGCAGTTCTTGGATCAGCCCACACCCTCTACTACCTCGCCGGGAGGAGCCACCTCGATCGCTAATGGTCGCAGGCTGTTTAGCGCCGTAGGCTGCGCGATCTGCCATACGCCGTCGCTCACCACCCAGCCCTCTAACTTAACGGCTGGTCTGGGCAGCGCTACTGCCAACTTGTTCTCTGACATCGAGATCCATCACATGGGAGCAACGTTGGCGGACAACGTTTCCCAAGGCGGGGCAGGCGGCGATCAATTCCGCACGGCTCCTCTTTGGGGGTTGGGACAGCGCATCTTCTTCCTGCACGACGGTCGTTGCAGCAACCTGCTCTGCGCTATCGAGGCCCACGAGAGCAACGGCGGAGAAGCCACCAATGTGGAGGCGATCTTCGACCAAAACCTCTCACCCAGCCAGCAGCAGGACATCCTGAACTTCCTGCGCTCGCTGTAATCCTTTGTCACGGTTTCTCCCGGGCGAGACACGAGAGTGCCTCGCCCGGTTATTCTGTTTTGAAACTACGGCGCTCTAAATATGCATACAAAATTCTCGCGTTCCCTCGTTCTTCTTGCTTTATCCCTGTCGCTGCTTGCCCGGGCGCAGGGTGCCCCTCAAAGCGGAGGCGACTTTTCCAGCAATCCCGAGGCCAAAAAACTGCCGACAGGGGTCATTCTTGTTAAAGGCGCCTGGTCGAGTGCCAGCGATTCGGTGACTCCTCTGCCCGAAGGCGGTAGAGTTGCCAACAACAACGTCTATAGCAACCCATACCTTGGTCTCACTTACGCTTTGTCGCCGGATTGGACCCAAAAGTACACCGGCCCGCCTCCTTCGGACAACGGTTACTACGTACTCGCACAGATCCGGCCCGCGGACACGTTCAAGGGGACGAGCCGAGGCACTCTTTTGATCGCCGCCCAGGATCTGTTTTTCACGCTCACACCGGCGGGAAACGCGCTGGAGCTGATCAACTACACCAAGGACAATTTGATCGCAGAGTACAAAGTGGAACAACCGCCGATGCTTGTCAGGATCGCCAACCGTTCCTTTGTCCGGTTTGACTACGGTTCGCCCGTAGCCGAGTTGCACTGGCACGTGCTGGCGACTCAAATCCGCTGCCACATGGTCCAATTCGTATTTACCAGCCGCGACACCAAGCTGATGGAAAGCCTCATCCAGGAAATGAACAAGATGAGTTTGCCGGACGAGGCCGGCCCCATTTCGGGGAGGGGCGGGGGTGATGTCCCCGTGTGCATCAAAGATTACGCCGGCGGTGAAAACGTAATGGAGAGAGTTGATCCGGTCTTTGCCGAGCGCAGATTCAATCCTGTTCCCGTGCGGATCATCATCGATAAAGAAGGCAAGGTAAAGCACATTCATTTCCTCAGCGCCTTTCCGGATCAGGCAAAAGTCATTGCGAACGCATTATTTCAGTGGCGGTTCCGACCCTACCTGCGCGACGGAAAACCCGTCGAGGTGGAAACCGGCATCATGTTCGGACGTGCGCCACGCCTGGCGACACTCCCATCAACGAATGCGGCAAACGAATGATGAGCCACCGTCCTTGCTCCAAGGGATTCTGCATGTGGGGAGTCATCGAAGCCCTGGCGCTGATGGTGTGTTTTTCAACGGCGGCATTGGGTGCCAGCTACATCATCACCGGTTCGGCGCGCAATCAGAGCCGCGGCCAGCCTGCTGCCGGCGACGATGTGATCCTTGTGCGGCTGGATCGAGGAGTGCGGCACGAGGAAGCGCGCACGAAGACCGATGCACATGGGACGTTTATTCTCAATGTGCAACACGCCGACAAGTCTTACCTGGTGCGTGTGGTTCACCAGGGCGTCAGCTATGAACAACAAGCTTCCGCAGGCGGCACCATCTCCATCCAAGTCTTCGATGCGGCGCCCCGCGTGCAGGGCGTAACCGGCGGCATTGAAATCCTCCGCACCGGAACCAACGGAAAACTGCTTCACGTATCCGACTTGATCGAGATCAAAAACGAATCCAACCCGCCTCTGACGCAAGCGAGTGAACGTACATTCGAAGCGTACCTGCCTGCAAACGCCAAGATCGATTCCGTCTTGGCCGCAGGCCCCGGGAACATGGGCGCGATGATCTCCGCGGCTTCCGTGCCCAGCGACCCCGGACACTACACGGTGAATTTCCCTTTGCGGCCCGGTGCAACCAAGTTTGCCTTCAACTACGACCTGCCCTACGATGGCCATGCCGCGTTTCAAACAAGGCATGCGTATCCGCTTCGCCAGTTGGCGGTCATGATTCCGCCGACCATGAAATTCTCAGCGGGCCCACATGCCTTCGAGATCCTGGCCACCGGCAATAGCCGGTATCAGGTTCAAGCAGCCAACCACTTAAAAGCAGGGGAAGGACCAGGGTTTGAAATCTCTGGAACCGGAACCCTTCCGCCTCTCGCAGACCAAGCTAACTGCCAGGCGCAGTCACAGTCTTCCGCTCCCCCCAATCCATCGCCATCTGTTCCGGCTCGCGCCGTTTTGCGTCCCGTGGCCAGCATCGGTTCACGCCCTGTGCAGACCGAGCCGCGTTCCCAAATACTAGTCTTGGGCGGACTGACTACCGCCCTTCTCGCTGCCTCCGCTCTGCTAGTTTGGCGCGCGCGCAAAGCGCGGAACTTCTCTGCCGCTCAAACAGTTGCACCACGGTCCCGTCAGGGCAACCGTAGAGCTAGATTCACGTAGCCTCATTTGTCTCCCATCGCTCCCTATGCGAAAATAAGCAAGACGAGGCACCATGAGCACTTCTCTCGGCAAACACATCACCCTCACGAAGCCCGACGATTTCGGCAAACTCCTCGAAGACGAAGGCATCATCTTCACCACGCTCGACAAAGCCGTGAACTGGGCCCGCAAGAGTTCCATTTGGCCCCTTGGCTTCGGCCTCGCCTGCTGCGCCATCGAGATGATGTCCATGGCCGCCGCGCGCTTCGATGTCGCGCGTTTCGGCGCTGAAGTGTTCCGCCCCTCCCCCCGGCAAGCCGATCTCATGATCGTCGCCGGCCGCCTCTCGCAAAAAATGGCGCCGGTCATTCGCCAGCTTTACGATCAAATGCCCGAGCCCAAGTGGGTTATTTCCATGGGCGCCTGCGCCACATCCGGCGGCGTCTTCAACAACTACGCCATCGTGCAGGGCTGCAATCAGGTCATCCCCGTTGACGTTTACGTGCCCGGCTGCCCGCCGCGACCCGAAGCCGTTCTCTACGCCATCCTCCAGCTCCAGAAGAAAATCGACAGCGAAAAGGGCTCCTTCAAGCGCGTCCTCAATCTCGCCTGATTGCTTTTTTACGGTGGCCGGTTTGCTGACCGGTCTTGCTGGGCGGCAGGGAATCCCACAAGGATTCCAATAAAGGAAAGAACTGTCACAAAGGCCAGGATTTGCTTGGAGCGCTCTAGCCCTCGCCCTGAATCCTCTTCGCCGCCGCCGTCCTCTCCTCCAGTTGCGCCAGAGGCCGCATGCGGTTACCCCCTCCGGTGAGTGGGTATATTCTCTCCTGGAGCGACGAATTCTCTGGCCCGGATGGTTCCTCGCCCGATCCTTCCAAGTGGACCAGTAACTCTGTCGCTCTCCCATTCTGTCGCTCATCCGACCTGTAGCTCACGCTTTCAGGGGTGAGGATTTTCTCTTCTTGTTTTTTCTCTGCGCACTCTGCGTCCCTGCGTTTAAACTCTTCTCTATCACTTTTGTGAAGGAAGGGAAACTGTCCCATGACCTCGACATCCGATCCTGCCCGCCAGCTTCTCCGCCACACCCTGGCCACCGTCGCCTACCGCGCCGGAAAAGCGCTCCGCGGCTCCCCGGACCATTTCGCCAGCTTCCACATCGGCGACAAAACACGCACCCCCGCGCAGATCCTCGCGCATATGGGCGACCTATTTGACTGGGCCATCTCCATCGCGCAAGGCAAACAAACGTGGCACGACTCGACCCCGCTGCCCTGGAACACCGAAGTCGACCGCTTTTTCGCGGTGCTGAAAAAGTTTGATGATCTCCTCTCCTCGCCCGAACCTCTCGAAGGCTCGCTCGAGGGCCTCTTCCAGGGACCGGTCGCCGACGCCCTCAATCACGTCGGCCAGATCGCTATGCTGCGCCGTCTCTCAGGGTCACCCGTCAAAGGCGAAAATTATTTCCGCTCGGAAATCACCGCCGGCCGTGTCGGCCCCGACCAATCCGCTCCCCACCGCGAATTCGAGTGAGTGCAGATTCCTGCTGTGTCGGAAATCGTCTCGCCCTGCCCGCACCTCCCGCTGGTGCGGGCGTACTATATGTCCTGCCCCTGCAACACCTTAGCCGGATATCCTCTGTGGCGCAAACGAGGTTGCGGCTGGCCGAAATTTGGTTTGCGGATGATCTTAATTTGGTTTGTGCGGCGTTCGCCAGCCCGACCATTACCGACATCAACAGCTCGGTGAATTCCAAAGAAAACTTTGCGCCGCTCACCGCTACCGTAAGGACACCGCGCCTCGTGCAGTTCGCGCTGCGCTACGCGTTCTGAGCTGCATTTCGATGCTCTTGGTTACCTACTCCTCACGATTGTGTTCGCTGGGCCGCTGCCAACAAGGACACACCGGGCAAGCCGTCTACAGCTACGCCTTGAAGTTTGCTTTAACCTGCCGCGCTGCTTCCAATCGGAGGCTCTCGGGGATTGCTATGGTCGTTTCAAACGGGGAACGGGAGGACTGTCGCTGTGCCGTTCGCCCATTGAAGCACAGTGCCCGGCGCGCTCGATTCGCGGCGGACGTAGCCCATGCCGATGATTCGCGGAGGATCACAAGTCTTTGCCGCTCGCGTGACGTGGCCGACTTCCTTGCCGTCCGCCGTCAGAACCGCGCCTGCTTCCGGAACAACATCTCCTGCGAGGACAAGCTCAACACGTCTGCGATTCACCTGCCCGCGCGAGCGCACCCGTTCCACAATTTCCTGTCCCGTGTAGCAGCCCTTGGTGTAGCTGATGTGACTGTCCTGCAATCCCGCTTCGTGAGGAATCTGTTTTTCGCCGAAATCATAACCAAACCAGGGAACGCTCAGTTCCAGCCTTCGCGCGCTCAGTGCCGTGTAGCCCATCGCTCCGCCACCCTGCTTGCGCGCCGCTGCCAGCAAAATCTGCCAAAGCTCCTGCAAACTTTCTCGCTCGACGACGAATTCGGCGCCGGCGACACCTCCCGGCGACCGCTTCACGATCCGGCACGGAATCGCGTTCACCGCGCCCTCATGAGAGGAGAGTTCCGCAAACGGACCGATGTCCGCGCCGGCCACGTCGCGCACGACAGCCGCTGCCTTCGGTCCTTCCAGCGCCAGCGTGCCGTAACGCGCGGTTTCATCCGTCAACGTGACGTCGTCCATGATGATGTATTTGTCCAGCCACTCGATCAGCTCCCCGCGAATCATCGCGTAGGACACGCAGAAAAGTTTTTCCGCGAACGCATACGTTTCAATCTCCGCAAGAATGTGCCCTTGCGGATTCAGCAGGAGCGACACATTTCCATGGCCCGCGGACAAATCTTTGATGTTGTTTGTCAGAATGGCGTTCAGGTAGCGCACGCGATCCGGCCCGGTGAACGAAAGATAGGCGCGATGGTTTTTGTCGATCAGCGCGACGCTTTCCTTCGCAAATCGTAACTCGGCAGGCGCGTCGCCGAAATCATCGGGCAGAGCGCATCCGAACCATGTGCCCATCTTCGCGCCCGCCCGCGCGTGCGCTCGGGCCAGCGGCGATTCCAGCGCCGGGGTTGTTCCGGAGGTTTCCACGTTTCGCTTAGTCTCCAATCTTCAGTCTATCAAAGTGCCCCGGTAGCGACCGAGCATCCGACCCGAACAGTCGACGCTCCGATGCTATAATCTGCCCATGAGCGACGGTCTACCCGCGTTGAATGCCGCCACCGATGGCTTGATCCACATCACCATCCCGGTGGGGATTCTACATTGCAATTGCTCGATCATCGGCGATCCCGTCACGCGCGAAGCGCTGGTCGTCGATCCCGGCGACGAAGTCACGCGCATTCTGGACCTGATCGGACGCCACCGTCTCACGGTCAAAGCGATAGTGAGCACGCATGCGCACATCGATCACGTCGGCGGACTCAGCAAGCTCCACCAATACACGGGCGCGCCGGTCCTGATGCATCGCGACGACCTGCCGCTTTATCAAGCGATGGAAATGCAAGCGTCCTTCCTGGGGGTTATGCCGCCCGAGCTCATCGACATCGATCAGCTGCTGAAGGAAGGCGATGTGCTGCGCTGGGGAAACTTTGAGGCGCAAGTGATTCACACGCCCGGCCACACGCCGGGCAGCGTATCGCTGTATCTTCCGCACGATGCGGGCAAAGTCACGGCGCCTGATGTTTCGAAACTGACTGTGCTCGATGAGGCGGGCGAGAAAATCGCCCTCACGGATCTCATGAAAAAAACAGCGATGCTGGAGGACGTCGCGCAAACTCTGCTTCCGGATGAAGCTGAGAAAATCCCGCCAACCGCGCCGCAGCTTTTTTCCGGAGACACACTTTTCGCCGGGAGCATCGGGCGCACGGACCTGTGGGGCGGTTCGATGGAAAAAATCATGGATTCGCTGCGCACGAAGTTGATGCACCTTCCAGACGACACCATCGTGTTTCCCGGCCACGGTCCCGTCACCACGATCGGGCAGGAGCGCCACTTGAATCCGTTTTTGAGGCCGGAATAGGAAACGGAAGGGAACAATAAAATTCAAAGCATTCGAAAAAAACTGGTGACGAGAAAACGCGCGAATCAGCTTTGTGATTTTTGTTTCGCCTGGCGCATCTCTTCCATCACCGATTGTACCAATTCTTTGGCATGTACCAGCTCTTGATTGATGATGCGCAGGTCCATCGCCGGCACCGTGGGGTTTCGCTGGCTGGTGCAGTAGACACCGTGCTGGCCTACGAGCACGAGTGCGTTCGTCAAACGATCGAGTGACACGGCCAGCCGGCCGCGCTCGCGGCCAAACATCTGCTCGAATTTTTCCAGTTCTTCCTTGTGCTCTTCGAATGCCGACATCTTCATTTTTCCTCGCGCCTGTCCGTTCGAATCGCTGGCGGCGGACGCTCGGGCGAACTCCGGAAGAGCCAACTTGCTCCCGGAAGCGGAGTTGCACTTCGGGCACACGCGCCGCGCACCAAACTTTACCCCATCGCACGCACGGAACATAATCCGCTGAAGCCACAAATGAGCAAGTAGAGCCTTTCGCGCGGCTTTTTCACGATTCGAATGGCGGGCGTCCGGTTCCTCAACGAGCTTGGGAAGGAATTGGACGGGAGCAACCAAACAATGCGACGTTCCGACCTGGTTCAGCACAAGGAGAAGGAGAAAGGCGCCACCACGCGCACCTCACAAATTGTTTTTGGTGAGCGCCAGCACCTTTTGCGCGTTCTCGATTCGCTCGAGGGAACGAGCCTGCAGATTGCGCGCATGCAGCAGGAACGCCGCATCCTGGAAGAGCTTATTCACGCGCGCACGCGCGAATTGAATCAGATCAACACGGCGTGGGATGAAAAAATCGGACTGGTGCTGAGCGCGGATGCCAAGCCGGATATGCTGGAGAAACTGGCAAAACAGGCGCCGGAAGAAGATTTTTATTTGCTGCGATTGATCAGCGAGCACCCGCGCGCGAATGCAAAAACTTTGAACAAGCTGGCAAAGCATCCTTACGGCGCGATTCGCGAAAACGTCGCGCGGCATCCGCATGCGGATGCAGGCACACTCATGTGGCTCAGCAGAGACCGCACCCAGCCGCTGTGGTACCTGGTGGCCTTCAATCCCAACACGCCGACTCCGTTGCAGCGGCGGCTGCGCGACCGGCTGAAGCGCCTGGGCGAAAATCAAATCTCCAAGTAAGCTTCGAGTCAAACAAGCTTCGAGGATTTTCCCGCACACACCTGTGCCTGTCATGATTTGTGTGCCGATTCGACTGGCACACCAAGAAAGACTTTGTCTGAATTAACCGGGGTCAGTGGACCGTGATGGTCAATGCGGCTGTACCTCGACGGGCTCAGGCAGATGCACGCTTCCACGCATCAGTTCACCAATGGTCAAGTTCTGTCCACGTTGGACATACCGCGCGAGAACGCCTGGCTCTTGCCATTCAAAGCCCCAGGCATCTTCAACAGCGACGATGGTGTAGGAACCGGGAAGCACCCCCCGCAATAGGAATGTCCCATCGAAGTCGCTTTGATCTCTTCGGAACATTTCCTGATGCGACTGAGGGTCCTTCGGCACGAGAGCCACCATGATGCCAGCCGCTGGTCTGTCACCCCGCGTCACGACTCCTTCAATCGTAACCACTCCGCCCGCTAAGAATACGGTCAGATCGAGGGAGGCGCCCGGCGGTATGTTTACGTCGTGTCCGGTGATGTCGATTCCCTGAGACGACACTCGAGCCACGGAATAAGGCTTGGCAGAAGATCCGGCGAGCACTGCATATTTGCCAGGAGAGATATTCTCGAAGGTGATTTCGCCCGCGGCATCCAGCGCGCGATTGGCCACAACCTGCTGTCGCGAGTTCCGCAAAGCGAGGAAAAGCTGCTTCGGAGGCGGTTCGCCGGGTGGTAAAGTTACTTTAAATTTTACTCGAGCCGCCGGTTCTCCATGCGATAGGCCCAGCTCCTGACCATCCTCGCGCAGAGCAATCTCGCTTGACGGTTGGCCTCCCTCTTGCTGCCTAGTGAGCGTGTACCGGCCCGGGGGCACGCCGGTCAGCTCCCAAACGCCGGGCGAAATCATCTGCGCGTTATCGGTCATCGTTTCCATGGAGTCAAAAACGCGTTTCTGAAGCGTGGGCATGGCCAAGTCCTGCTGCTGTTCGGGGACACGAAAGAGCAAATGAAGAGATGGGAATGGACTCAAGTGAACGTCGATCTGCACGCGATCGCCGGCCTTGACCGCAATCGGCGCAGCACCGTCGGCCTCGGTCGCCCCGTTGTAGAAGGTGGTAGGATAAACAACATCCAGCGATCGTGGAACGTTTGGCGGCGAATTTGTTCCCCCTGGTGCGGACAAGAGTGCCGGATGCACAGCATACCAAGGCTTACCGGCAGCCGACAAAAAGTAATCCCCTGGAGCCAAAGCGGAAAACTCGTAATAGCCTTGATCGTCGGTCGAATCGTTGCCGACAAGTGTCACGCGGCTTATGCCGGCGCGGGTACTCTTCAAATAGACTGAGACTTGGGCGGTGCGGACAGGATCGCCGAACTCATCGATAATCTTGCCACTCAGGAAGGCCAGCGGAGTAAGGCGCAAGACCAGATTTTCCGTGTTGTATTCGGCTCCCGTCACAATCGCCGTGGAGAACTGCTCATGCTGTTCGTAAGCGGCAGAGAGGAAACCGCGCTTGGCGCCCTGCAAGGAAAACTTGGCTGCTTTCAGCCCACGGAATTCAAAATGGCCATTCTCGGTGGTAATGAGCCGCTGGACCTGCTCAGGGTTGCGGACATCGGATATCGAAACGCGAGCATTGGCGAGCGGAGCGCCCATGGTGGAACTAACAACCGTCCCCGCTATCGTAAATTTGCCATCCGGAGATCCGTTTCGATCGTTGGAAGGGAGCTGTGCGCTGAACATCGCAGAGCATTGAGCCACACCAATGGCGAGCAGGGCGATCCCGCATCGAATCCATCGCCAAAGGGGGAACATGGTCATTCGCTCCTGTTAATCAGAGGCAGTTGCAGATGCTCCTTTTGACCTGCGACCACGTGGATCACCTGCGCGTTCGAGTCGTACTGGCTAAGAGCTTCCTCGGTGGCGTACTCCAAGTCCGGTCGTTGGCGGTCAAAGGCAAGCACACGGTACGCGCCTGGAGGCAGTTGTTGGACTTGGAATCGACCGTCACCATAAGTCCAGGCCACGCGGAACTGACCACCACCATCGGACATAGGAACGAAATGAACTGCTGGGACGCGAAACGTGGAGCCCCGTATGGAGGCCTCAACCGTGCCGTCGACCTGAGCGCCGTCGTCGCGGAGGGTTATTTCCATAGGTGGAGGAGCGCTCCCAGCGCTAACCAGCAGTGGCTTACGAAGCAGATCCGTACCTCCCGAAGTTATCGAGGATATGTAGCCCGCGCCGGTAGTCGCCTGCACGCGGTAACTGCCCGGTTGCACATTTTCAATAACCAGAGACTGGTCATCTGGGCCGTTGGGTGGACGCACAGACGCACCGGGCGTGTAGCCGAATTCTTCGATAGGCACCAGACTGACGTTCAGATAATTGGGGCGCCGGGGGTTTCCCGCGCCTGAATCATACGCGTTCCGGACCCGATTCAGGGTTTCAGGATCCTGGAAATCTTCCGTAACGGTCATCGTGATGGAGGGATTCGGTAGCAACATCATGGTGGCTCCCGGCGTGGATCCGCCACTCACAGTGATGTTCAAAGTACCCGTCATCGCAGCCGGACTGTACGAGGCCGCTCGGACGGTGTAGGTTCCGTTCGGCAATGAGCCTTCGATCGACTCCTCTTCGGAGTTGAAACCCAGCGAGTAGCCCGGGCCCGGATGCCCCTGCGGCCACACCTGAAGTTGAATTCCGCGAGGAGCATTCGCGACCCCAACTTTCACTCGATAATATTCTCGCCTGATCGGAGAAATATTTGCCAGGAAGGTGGTGCCTGCCGATAAGCGGATGACCTCGGCAGCTGCAAAGTCCGCTGCGGAGGAGTAATAGACCGGGGGGTAGCCAAACAATTGTCCGCGAGGGTCAAAGGTCAATGGATCGCGATCAAGCAGTTCGCGAGTGACCAGTTTGTAGGCGCCAGCAGGAAGCCCGGCAAAGCGGAAACTTCCGTCCGTTCTTGATCTTGTCGTTCCAGCCGTATCCCAATGTTCGCGGCCTTCACGGAGTTCGCGCCGGTACAGCTCCACCTGAGTTCTGTCGAGATAGTCGGCAGTGGGGAGCAGAATACGCCCCACCACAAGAGCCTCGGGGTTTAAGGTGATCGTCACCACCTGTTGGTCGGCGCTCACGAGAACTCCCTGTCCTCCATTGTCGTCAAAGAGAAAGCCAGGCTTTCCCGCCTCCAGGTTCGCGGGCCGATGGGAACCGACATATTGCAGTCGAGATTCCCGAGCAGGCCCAGGTCCGAAGAAAGTAGATACGGCGGTGGCGGCCTGTCCAGACTCCGAACGGGGAAAGTTGAATTCAAACTGGCCCCGGTCATCCGTCATCGTGGCAAAACGATTGTCTGGCGAAAATACGAGTGCGCGGCCGATCGGTTCACGCGTGACGCTGTTTACAACCGTTCCACGGAGAGTGTCTGCGTGTGACGTTGCGGAGGCGTTGGTCTGTGCAGATGAGCGGATAACAGCGCAGCAGCAAAAAAGAAACACGCCAATGAGCAGAGTCGCGAGAGAGCCCGAGAAGCGCGGCAAACCTTCCGCAGGTACGTGCTTTGAGAAAGAAAGGACCATGTACCCATTCTTTCGCCAATAAGTATTACATAGCTTAATCGCTTGGATGCCGGCCCGCTGCAAAAGGCTTCCGATCAAACGCTAGCGAAGCTTATCTGGGAGGAAGGCCATTTTTGATTGCCAGGCGGGTGGATGTTATGGTGTGTCTCTGCGCGATGGCGCAGAGTGGTCTACAGAAACAATCCTCCGATCATTGGATGAGAATCGAATGCGACCTCATGCCAGTATGTTTGTCAGGGGCTCCGCTCGGTCAGCACGGGGATTTTGGTTTTCTTGGTGCGAGCAACCCATGGACCCCCATCACTCATGAACATACTCGACGTCATTGTCGGTAAGCCCATCAAGACCAGTGACGAACGCGCCGAGAGGATCGGTCCCGCGCAGGGCATCCCGATCTTTGGTCTCGATGCGCTCAGCTCGGCCGCTTACGGCCCGGAAGCGGCCCTCAGCCTCCTGATTCCTCTCGGTCTTCTCGGCGTTCAGTACATCGTCCCGATCAGCGCCGCGATCATCGCGTTGCTGGTGATCGTGTACTTCTCCTATCGCCAGACCATCGCGGCGTATCCCTCCGGCGGCGGGTCGTACACGGTCGCACGTTTCAACCTCGGCGCACCGGCCGGCTTGCTTGCGGCGGCGGCGCTGCTCGCCGACTACATCCTCACGGCCGCGGTAGGCATTTCCGCGGGAGTCGGCGCCTTGGTCTCCGCCGTACCATCCTTGCTGCCGCACACGGTTTCGATTTGCGTCGGCGTTCTGGTCGTCATCACCATCTTGAATCTCCGCGGGGTGCGCGAAGCCGGCGTGGTCTTCGCGGTTCCCACGTATCTGTTTGTCGGCACAATTCTGATTACCATCGTGGGAGGAATCGTCCGTGTTCTCCTCAGTGGGGGACACCCAACACCGGCAGCTCCCCTTCCGCCACCGCCGCACATCACCGAAGAGGTAAGCTACTGGCTGCTGCTGAAAGTTTTCGCCAGCGGTTGCACGGCATTGACCGGCGTGGAGGCGGTGAGCAACGGCGTGAAGGCCTTCCGCGAGCCCGCCGTGAAAAACGCCCAGCGCACGCTCACCGTGATTATTTTTATCCTGGCGGCGCTGCTTGCCGGCATTTCCTATCTGGTGAAAGTTTACGGCATCGCGGCGACGGATCCCGGCCAGCCCGGATACCAGAGCCTTCTCTCCATGCTCATCGGCGCCGTTTTTGGCAAAGGCATTTTCTACTACCTGACAATCGCCTCCATTCTTTTCGTGCTTTCGCTCTCGGCGAACACGGCCTTCGCCGATTTTCCGCGACTCTGCCGAGCCATCGCGCAAAACAACTACCTGCCGCACGCCTTCGGGTACCGCGGGCGGCGGCTCGTCTATACCTACGGGATCGTCGTCCTCGCAGTACTCAGCGGCGGCCTTCTCATTCTTTTTGGAGGTGTCACGGACCGCCTCATTCCTCTGTATGCGGTCGGCGCTTTTCTGGCCTTCACGCTCTCGCAGTCCGGTATGGTCGTGCACTGGCGGAAAAATCGCGGTCCGCACTGGCTGAAGAGCGCGCTGGTCAATGGCTTGGGTGCGCTGGTCACCGGCATCACCGTGGTGGTTGTGCTGGTTGCGAAATTTGCGGAAGGCGCCTGGATTACTCTGCTTTTCATTCCGTTGACGATTGTTTTATTCACTGCGGTCCGCCGCCACTATCACTTCATCAAGACCCTTACCACCTGCAAGGTTCCCGTGGACCCGGCAAGTTTCAGCCAGCAACCCATTGCCATCATCCCGATCGACCGCTGGAGTATCGTCACGCGCCAGGGGATTGAATTTGCCGCGCGGCTTTCGCCGGAAGTAATCGCGCTGCATGTCGATCCCGCCGAGCACTCCGAATTGCTTCAGGAGGACTGGGAGCGTTACGTGGAGCGGCCCTTCCGTACGGCCGGCAGGGAGCCGCCCAAGCTTCTTCTCCTGCCTTCGCCCTACCGCTTCGTCATCATTCCCATCGTTCAGTTCATTCTCGGTCTTTCGAGAGAGCATCCGGATCGCAGCATCATCGTTGTGCTACCCGAGCTGGTGGAAGACCGGTGGTATGAATACTTCCTTCACAATCAGCGTGGCCGGCTTCTGGAATGGACCCTGCTTGTGCAAGGCAATGAGCGCATCTTTACAGTGAGCGCCCCCTGGTATGTCGGGGAACGGACCTGAGGCGGCGCGCTACCGCTGGATGTACTTGATGAGCGGATCCGCGAATGGGTCTCCAAACAAGGGTCGCTATCCGCGCCTTCATCGACTGACACGCACTCCGCCAACGACGGCAATCACTAACTGCAAAAAGGCCGCGCCGGGAAATGGGATTGTGGCCTCTCGCGGAGCGACGGAGCAAATGATTCCAGGAGGGTTCGTTTTCGTGTATTCAGCTGCCTCATCGCCTCAGTTTGAGAGGACTCGTAGCTGCCAGAAGAGAAAGCTGAGGATGTCGGTGTTTTCCTCGATGATTTTGTTGACAGGGCGGCCACCGGAGTGGCCGGATTTGGAGTCATAGAGGAGGAGAACGGGCTTGTCGAGGCCGGGAGTGGCTTGGAGAAGCGCCGTCATCTTGCGCGCGTGCAAGGGCGCGACGCGGGTGTCGCCGTCGCCGGTGACGAATAGCGTGGCCGGGTATTTCGTTCCGGGCTTGACGTGATGATACGGGGAATAGGCGTACAGATACGGAAACTGAGCAGGGTTTTCGGCACTGCCGTACTCGGCGACCCAATAGGGGCCTTCGAGAAATTTCTGAAAGCGGAGCATGTCCAGAAGCGGATAGGAACAAACGACCGCTTGGAAGAGATCCGGGCGCTGGGTCATGGCGGCGCCGACGAGCAAGCCGCCATTACTGCCGCCTAAGATCGCGAGTTTAGAGCTGGCCGTATATTTGTTGGCAATCAGGAATTCCGCGGCGGAGATAAAATCGTCAAAGACCGTTTGCTTTTTTTCGAACATGCCGGCGCGGTGCCATTCTTCGCCGAATTCGCCGCCCCCGCGCAGATTTACGTCGGCAAAAATTCCTCCGTGCTCCACCCAGACAAGCGGGGGCGGCCAGTAATAGGGCGTTTCGCTGGAGTCGAATCCGCCATAGCCGGTGAGCAGAACTGGATTTGAACCGTCCAGTTTCAAGCCCTTCTTGTGGAAGAGAAACATGGGAATGCGCGTTTTGTCCTTGGATGCGAACCAAACCTGTTCAATCTCGAAAGCCGCTGAATCAAATGGCACTTTGCCGCTGGCCCAGACTTCGGATTTGGCCTGCTTCACGTCGTAGCGGAAAATGGCGGGCGAGGCATTGTAGGATTCAAAGGAAAAGAAGAAATCGGGGCTTTCCCACCGGCCGGTGACGGCACCAACGGAACCGATCGAGGGAAGAGAGATGGAGGATTCAACCTTGCCGCTGGCGTCGAACACTTTCAGTTCAGACGAGGCATTATGCGTGTACTGGCCGATGAGTTTGCCGCCGGAAGCGGCAAGGGCCTCGAGGTGAACGTTGGTCTCCGGGACCAGTTCTTTCCAGTGCTCCCGTTGCGGAGTGGCGAGGCTGGTGGAAAATACGTGCCACTGAGGGGCGTTCCAATTGGTGAGGATCAGGAGGCGGTCGGCGGCGAAGACTGGATTAAAGAGTGATTTTTGGCCGCTGACAGCGGCCACGATCGGGCCTTTCTCCTTCACATTCTGAACGTAGATTTCAGTCTGCTCGGAGCCGGAGCCGTAGACGACCAGATAGAGCAGGTAGGTGCCGTCCTCCGACAACTGGAGTGCCAGAATTTTGTCTTTCCCCAAATCCTTGCCGAAGATGAGTTGATCTTTGGCGGGATCGTCACCCATCGAGTGATGGAAAGCGCGGGGTCCATCCGGGGTCACCTTTGAATAGTAGACCGTCTTGTTGTCCGGAGTGGACTCGATGGAAAAGTATTGCGCCTTGGGGAAGGCATCGGGAAGAGTCTGCTTGGTATCGACTTCCAGCACGCGCGGAGTGATCTCGTCCTGGCCGCCATCGCGGCGACCGTAGAAAACGAAGCGGCCGTCGCGGCTGACATTTTCAAGAGTGACGCTGGCGGAGTGGTCGGCGCTCCAGGGTAGGGGATCGATCAGCAATTCCTCGGCGGCGTTCGGACCGCGGCGGATAAAGAGCTGCGAGAGGTCTTGCCCGGCGGGGCGCTTGCGGGAAAAATACCGGCCACCGCGTTCCACGGGCGGCTCGAAGGAATCGGTGTGAAGCAGTTCGGTGAAGCGCTTGGTGAGTTCGGTGCGGCCGGGGAGTTTGGAGAGTGCGGCTTCCGTACATTTCTGCTCGGCTTCGATCCAGGCGCGGGTTTCCGGGCTGTTCTGATCCTCGAGCCAGCGGTAGTGGTCGGACACAACGGTGGCGCCGTAGGTGTCTTTCGCGTCGTCGACGCGGGCCGAAGGCGGGCATTTTGGCGCGGATTCCTGCGCGTAAAGAATCGCTGGAACGAGACAGCTGGAGAAAAATAGAAGAGCAAGCGCCCGGGACCGATGGTGAATGGGTGGGCCAAGAACTGAGAAGCGCGTCATCACTGAGAACATTGATCCTCCACTTGGCGTTTCGAAGTCTGTCGGCTTGGTCCGCGGCCCGCCAAACTCTACCACAAAGGCAAGTTCCGTCCTCGGATCGAATGGCGGTGCGTGTAGAATGCGGGTGGCCACACGCCCGAACAAATGCAGACCGAAAGTTCGAACGAACCGCAAAAGGATGTGGTGAAGTTGGATAGGGTTTCGTTTCGCGGCGCCCGCACTGTTGTTGTAGTCGTCGTCTCGCTAATGATTGTGGTTCCGTGCCTGTGGCACCGGCGGATTGAGGCGGGCGACCTGGCGAGCCATGTGTACAACACGTGGCTGGCAGAGTTGATCGAGAAGGGGCGATCGCCGGGGCTCTATCTTTCACATCAGACGAGCAATGTGTTGTTCGACCTTGGCCTTTTTTACGCGGCGAAATTGATCGGACTGGCCGCCGCTCAGAAGGTAGTTGTATCGGCTTGCGTACTAATTTTCTTCTGGGGAGCATTTGCCTTTATTCGAGCGTTGACGGGGCGATCTCCCTGGCTGCTGACTCCGTGCATTGCGATGCTGGCTTATGGCTATTCGTTCGAAATGGGATTTCTCAACTATTACGTTTCGATTGGGCTGGCGTGCTTTAGCCTGGCGATTTTCCTGAGGCCGCGGGGCAGGGAATGGATGGGGGGATTGTTGCTTGTCCCCATCGTTTGGCTGGCGCACCCCATCGGATTCTTTTGGCTGATCGGGACGGTGGTTTATATAGGGATTCGCGCGAAATTGTCAGGGTGGTGGAAATTGGTGCTGCCGCTGTCAGTTGCAAGCGCCATTCTCGCCGTTTCTTGGTATACGGCGTATCGCGCGAAGTTCTTGGTGGATTGGGATCGAGGGCCATTTTATTTTTACAACGGCGTGGATCAGTTGGCGCTGTTTGGCAGCAGGTATTTCATCTTGGCGGGTACAGCGTTTCTCTTTGGCGTTTCTTGTGTTGCGATGGATGCCTACGCTGGCGGAAAAGATGGGGCTTACTGGAAGGCGTTCGAGTTGCCGTTTGAATTGTATGCGGTGACGTTTTGCGCGACCTCGCTGTTGCCGGAAAATCTGCGACCCTCGATGTACGCAGGATGGATTGGCCTACTCGGTTCGCGGCTGACGACCATCTCCGCAATTCTTGGACTCTGTGTGATGGGCTTTCTCAAGCCGCGGAAATGGCATCTCGCGGGGTTTGCGGCTTGCGCGCTGTGTTTCTTCTCGTTCCTTTATCAGGACACTACGTGGATCAATCGACTGGAAGCGAATGCGGAGAAGTTGACGAGTGAGTTGCAATCGGGAACGCGTGTGCTGGGAACGATTTGGGCTCCCAAGGGCTGGCACGTTTCGTTTGTCGGGCACGTACTGGATCGTGCTTGCATCGGGCGCTGTTTCAGCTATGCGAATTACGAGCCTTCGAGCGAGGAGTTCCGGGTGCGAGCACAAAAGGGAAGCCCCGTGGTGACGACTTCTTCGGATGACGCGGAAGACATGGCCTCGGGCGAATACGAGGTAGACGAGACGGACCTTCCCATGAAGCAGGTCTATCAGTGCGATGAGAGGGATTTGACAAAGCTGTGCATCCGCGATCTGCAAGCAGGCGAGGTGAACGGACGGGTCGGATATAGGCCGCGTGCTCACGAGTGAGGAATGCGGCTACGGGCGTTGGCCGGCGCGGAGACAAATTGGCTCTTGCAACAGGCCAATATCTGGTAGAATTGGCCGAAGGTGAGAGACAATGCTTCCACTCCATCTCCAGCCACAGAGTCACGTCCCCCTGTACGTTCAGCTGCGCGACCAATTGCGCGCCTTGGTTCATGCGGGCGATTTGCGCCCGGGCGACCGCATTCCCGCCAGCCGTGAACTCGCGACCATGCTCGGCGTGCACCGCACGACAGTGGCGAATGCCTATGCCGAGCTCGAATCGGAAGGCTTGATCCAGGGCCACGTCGGACGCGGCACGTTTATCAAGGGCAATGGCAACGGACTGAAGCTCACGCCACCTCCACCGCCGGTGCTGAACGGAAACGAAGGCATTCGCTGGGAATTGCTTTTCGCGGACGAGCGCGGTGAAGAGATCCTGAGCCGGCTCACGGCAAGCGTTCCGGAAGACGCGCTCTCCTTTGTGATGGCGCGACCTGCGGATGAGTTTTTCCCCGTGGAAGAATTGCAGATGTGTGTGAACGCCGTGCTGCGTCGCGAAGCGAAAGAGGTACTTAATCTGGGCCCGTCTGACGGGTATCCGCCATTGAAAGAAGCGCTGCTGGAGATGCTGCATCGCGACGGCATCGTTGCCAAAGATGAAAATCTTCTCGTCACGGATGGTTGCCAGCAGTCATTGGATCTGATCAGCAAGGCATTTGTCAGGCCAGGGGACTCGGTGATTTTGGAAAATCCGACCTATCCGGGCGCGGTCGCGATATTCCACGGCGCACGGGCGCGGTGCCTCGGCGTTCCGATTAGGACGCAAGCGGAGCCGGGAACGGCCTTGGGGCTGGATTTAGAAGCGTTGGAAGCGACGCTGGCCGCGAATCGCGTGAAGCTGATCGTGTTGACCCCGGATTTCCAGAATCCGACGGGGACTTCCATGCCATTGGCGTCACGGCGAAAGGTGTTGGAATTGGCTGGGCGGCACCAGGTGCCGGTTGTGGAAGATCACATTTACGCGCGGCTGCATGCGCGCGAAGAGCGGCTCCCGTCGCTGAAACAACTGGACCGGTCGAACCTCGTCATTCACATTGACAGCTTCGCGAAAGTAGCCTTTCCAGGCTTGCGCGTGGGATGGGTCGTGGCGCCGGCCGTGGCGATTGACCGGCTGCGCATTGTGAAGCAGACGACGGACATCCATACGGACCAATTGGCGCAAGCCACGCTCGCGGAGTTTTTGCGGCGTGGGCTTTTCGCAAAACATCTGGCAAAAATGCGGAAAATATACACTTCGCGGCTGGCGGCTCTTGACGAAGCATTGCGAAAAAACATGCCCGAGGGAACACGCTGGACGAAGCCCGAGGGTGGAATGTGCCTGTGGCTGGAGCTACCCCTGGGCTTCGATGCGAGTGAACTGTTGATTCACGTGAGGGAGCGCGGCGTGCTGTTTGCGCCAGGGCGTTATTTCTACGTGCAAGGGCCGCTGCCGAATACCCTGCGACTGGGATTCGCCGGATTGGATGAGAAGCAGATCGCGCGGGGCGTGGCCACGCTTGCCGATTTGTTGCGCATCGAGATGCGCAAGCGTCAGCGCGGGGTGCGACGGGCGGAGCGGAGCCACGTTGCGTTGGTCTGAGGGCATGAGGTAAGGAAAAGCCGACGAGGGCAGGTATTGAGCGACACAATCAGGCTGGCTCCGAATCCGTCGAATAAATGCTTTGGCTGCGGCGGAGACAATGACGGCGGGATGAAATTGACGTTTGAGCAGGACAACGTCAACCGGCGAATTGTAGGGCAATTCGTACTGGGCGAGAGGTATCAGGGTGGCGCAGGATTTGCGCACGGCGGTGTCATCGCGTTACTGCTCGATGAGGCCATGGGAAAGGTCTGCCGGTTTCGCGAGGTACGTGCGGTGACAGCGGAATTGACCGTCGAGTATCTGAAACCCGTGGGCGTGAACAAGGAAATTGTGGTGGAAGGCCACGAAATGGAAATGAAAGGAAGGAACCTCTTCCTGGCGGGCGAGATTCGCGATGTGGAAGGCCAGGTTCTGGCGCGGGGCAAGGGCAGATTCGTGGTGATCGACCGGTAGCACGGAAAAATTGCGGGATAAAAACCACTAGGAGAATTTAAGGGCGAGAGGAGAAGCGAGATGGACGCTAAGAAAGTGAACGGCAGTGGGAACGGCGCGAAGGGTTCGAACGAATGGCGCGTGAAAGTCGGGCTCGCGGAGATGCTCAAAGGCGGCGTCATCATGGACGTCACCAACGCCGAGCAGGCGAAGATCGCCGAGAAAGCTGGAGCATGCGCGGTGATGGCGCTGGAGCGCGTGCCCTCGGATATTCGCAAAGAAGGCGGCGTGGCGCGGATGGCATCGATCAAGGTGATTCGCGAAATCATGGCCACCGTGACCATTCCCGTGATGGCGAAAGTGCGCATCGGGCATTTTGCCGAGGCGGAAGTGCTGCAAGCGCTGGAAGTGGACTTCATTGACGAGAGCGAGGTGCTGACGCCTGCTGATGAAGAGAATCACATCTGGAAGCACGATTTCCGCATTCCGTTTGTTTGCGGTGCGCGGAATCTCGGCGAAGCATTGCGGCGGATTGGGGAGGGCGCGGCCATGATTCGCACGAAGGGCGAAGCAGGTTCCGGCAACGTTGTGGAAGCCGTTCGCCACATGCGGACGATCATGAGCCAGATGAAGAAGCTCACCACGATGCGCGACGACGAATTGATGCACGAAGCGAAAGAGCTGGGCGCGCCGCTGGAGCTGGTTCGGCAGATTGCCCAGACCGGAAAGCTGCCGGTGCCCAATTTTTCCGCGGGGGGCATCGCGACACCGGCTGATGCCGTTCTCGTGCGGCGCCTGGGCGCGGAAGCGGTGTTCGTCGGCTCCGGGATTTTCAAGTCCAGCGATCCCGAGACTCGCGCGAAAGCCGTTGTGAAGGCGGCGACGCATTTCGAAGATCCGAAGGCTGTTCTCGAAGCGCACGAAGAGCTTGGCGAAGCGATGCCCGGGCTGGATATCCGCCAGATGGAAGAGAAGGACATGCTCTCGACGCGGGGATGGTGAGCAAATTCCAGGATTTCACGCATGAGCCGTGGGGGCACAGCATGCTGCGCCCCCGCAATCTAAGAGGCCGGGTTAGCAAAGTGAAAATTGGGATTCTGGCGGTTCAGGGAGATTTTGAAGCGCACGCGGCGACGCTGGCGCGGCTGGGTGTGGAAACGGTGGAGGTGCGAACGCCAGCTCATCTCCAGGGCTGCGACGGCTTGATCCTGCCGGGTGGTGAGAGCACGACACAGTTGAAGTTTCTGCAGGAGGAGGGTCTGGCGGATGCGATTGCGAAATTCGCGGAGCAGGGTGGAGCGATATTCGGAACATGCGCCGGAGCGATATTACTGGCCACGGAAGTGCAGAATCCGAGGCAGGATTCCTTGAAACTGCTGGACATGACCGTGCTTCGAAATGCGTACGGCCGGCAAATTGCGAGCCATGTGGTCAGCGGCCCAACGAAACTGAAGAAAGAGCCATTGGAGATGGTTTTCATTCGGGGCCCGATCATTGAACGGGCCGGGCCGGGCCTCCAGGTTCTCGCAGAATACGCTGGGAAGCCCACGCTCGTGCAGGGGGACCAAATTATGGCTGCCACGTTTCATCCGGAGTTGACAGACGACACCACCGTCCACCAGCATTTCCTTGAACTGGCTGCGGCAAGCTCGCGCCAGACAACCACAGTAAGGTAAACGGCACCGCGGTCATGCGCCAGCTTCCAGTTATTTGTACATGCCATCGGGCGCGCCCAGCATAGGAATTCCTTTCTGTTAGCGCGGGCCGTGGCGATGCCATTGGACTGTGCGCACTCGAGGAGTGCTGCCTTTTGGTTGCCGTCGAAGGCGTTCCCGGTTAGGCTTTAGTTGTGGGAGCCCGGTTACTAGTGAGGAACCGGACGAGCACGAAAGCCTCTCCGTGGAAAAGACAAAGAAAGAGATTCCTGGAGCTCGAAAGTCAAGCCGCGCGAGAGTCTTGTTTGTGTGCATCGGAAATGCCTGCCGGAGTCCCATGGCGGAAGCCATTGCGCGGTACGATGCGGCGGACGTGATCGAGCCGCACAGCGCGGGGCTTAGCCCACTGGGCCATATAGCGGACTTGACGAAGCAAATTCTCCTGAGAAATGGTTATTCTGTCGAGGGCTTGAGTTCCGACCCTTTGACGCCGGAAGCCTGCGATGCCGCCGATTTCATCATCAACATGACCGGGACGCCGCGGGCGGAATCCTTCTGGGAGCAGGAGAAAGTTGAGGATTGGATGGTGCAAGACCCTTACGGCGCCGATGCGGATACCTATCAGAGAGTGTTTGAAGGCATCCAACGGCGAGTGAACCAACTTGCGCACGAGCTTCGCGAGAAGCGGGAACACAAAACTTCCAGCGGATAGGAGTTTCTTTGCGGCGGGACAAAACCAGCGTATCGCGGGAAGATTATCTCAAGGCTGTCTGGGAAATGCTGGAAGAGAACCAGACGCCCATCAGCGCGCGGCTGGCGGAAGAGCTAAACGTGACCCCGCCAGCAGTCACAACAGCGCTCAAGCGCATGACCCGCGACGGGCATGTGCGCGTGGACCGCAACGGGCGGATCGACCTCACGCAAAAGGGAAGAAGGCTTGCCGAACACCTGGCGCTGCGGCACCAGCTTGCGGAAATGCTCTTGACGGAAGTCATCGGCCTGTCCTGGGCGAAGGCTCACGACGAGGCCGAACGAATGGAACATGCCATCTCCCCGGAAGTGGAAGCGCTCCTCTTGAAGCGTTTTGGCAGCAAGAAGTCCTGCCCGCACGGCGTTCCCCTGCGAGGAGGAATCGCCAAGCTAAGGAGGCAGGGAGCGGTATTGCTTGCGGATTTACGCCCGCAGGAAGCGGCCGAAATACTTTGCGTCTACGAAAAGGACGAACAATTCCTGGAATTTCTGGAAGGTCTGCACTTGCGACCGTCGGCGACCGTCGAGGTGCTGAAGCGCGAGTACGACGAAACGATGACCCTACGCGCGGCCGGGAAGACCATGCATCTCGGCAAGCCTGCCACAAGCCGCATTTGGGTGCGGCGAATTAGCTCGTAGAGCAGGGGTTGCTCTGTACTTTTCTCCGGCGGTTAATCCTTGCTCTCTCGGTCGTCGTAGCTCTCGCTTTGAAGCTTGTTGGGGTGCGTGCAACAAGAAGAGAGATCCCTCGGCTCGCTACGCTCGCTCGGGACAGGAATCCTCGGCCTGCCTGGGAGGAACTTCGAAGACGGCGGTAATGACTGTCACGCGTTGGTAATTTGACGTCGATCAACGCCCGGCAGGTGGTTTCACGCTGCGTAGGCTTCAGATGCCGGGGAAGCCATTGGCTTTAAACACGCCGAATCTGGCCCGCTGCTCCACTCCTTTATCACGCCGCCAACCTGCCTGAATCTGCGATCAAGCAGGATCTCTCCGGAGCCCTGCCTCTTCGCTCTGTGGCAGAGCTGAAGTGTGCAGCGGGTGGTGTGCTGGCCTTTTCGAGTCTATTTGGGGGCAGCCGTCGACCAGTCCGTGAACGGGACGGCGCGGCCACCACGAATCACCGTTGGAATGACGTGGTCAAAGCCCTTATGGTCTTTCGCGGAATAATCCAACTTGAGCTGCGGTCCCAGACCCACATCAAGGTCATGGATGGATTCGATGCCGTGAATCAATCCTTCGCGGGTCAGTTCCTTTCCCGCTTTCTTTAGTCCATCCACAAGAACCATAGCATCCACGAAGCCTTCCAAGCTGACAAAGCTGGGCTGGGAAGAAGGAAAATATTTCGCGAACTCGCGGCGATAGAGGGCGACCGTCTTCAACTCGCTGAGGTAATATGGCGGCACGACTTGTGTAATCACGACTCCCTCTGCATCGTCACCTGCCTCGTGTATCAATTCGTCCGTGCCGACAAAAGAAACCGTCAAAAAGAGCGGCTTCCAGCCCTTGGCGTGGGACAGCTTGAGGATGGGCGCCACCGTGTTTGAAGGCCCAACCACCACCACGGCCTCCGGATTCGCGGCTTTGACGGTGTCAATCGCCCCACTCACTTGGGCTGTTTGCCGCTGATATGAGGCCATCGCAATCGGGTCCGCGCCATGGTCTTTCAGCGCCGCCTTCACACCATCCAGCACCGCTGCGCCAAACGGGTCATCGGGATAAATGACCGCGATTTTCTTGTAGCCCAGCGTTTCCCAGAGGCCGTCGATCTGCTCACGCGTTTCGTCGAAATACGAGGCACGCACGTTCACAATCCAGTGCCGGAGCGGCGTGTACAGCACCTGTGCTCCGGTGAACAGGCCGACGAGGGGAAGCTTTATGCTTTCCGCCATGGGGACGTATTTCACCGCCGTCGGCGTGCCCACGAAAAACCCCAGCGCGAACACACTCTGCTCCATCAACCGATTGAAGCACGCTTCAGTCTTCCCGGGATCGTAGCTGTCGTCATAGGCGATGAGTTTCAGCTTGCGCCCGTCCACCCCGCCTTCTTCGTTAACCATATTGAAATAGGCCTTGGCGCCGTTCACTGTTTCGGTGCCGAGAAAATGGGAGGGTCCTTCGAGAGCCGAACACGAACCGATCAAGATCTCTTTGTCCGTGACACCCGGAACACCCTGGGAATGAACTGGTGACGAAACCGCAAGAAGACAAGCGCAAATCACACCAATCCCCAAAAGGTCCCTCAGCGTCTCATTTTTCATCAATGTCTCCGTTTTAGAACACTGCTTCTGGCACATGAAACCTTATGCATCCGGTTTAGCCCTGCGCAAGTTCACTGTCAATATAGTATTAGGACCGGACAGCGTAACGGTAAGCGCTTAAAACCTTGGTTAGATATGTTGACGCATGAGGCGCAGTCCGACTTGTTCATTTTCCATAAAGACATCGTCAGCGGGTAAATGCCGGCCGAAAACAGCAATCCCACCAACACCAACACAATCTTTAGCGCCCGTTCTCGACGCACACTGCCCTGCTGCTAAACACGGCGAACGAACTTCGGGCGCAATCTAGGCATGGGAAAAGGCGGAGGTCAACGACGGAGGGCGCACAGGGAGCGGGCTTCTCAATTAAGTCGAGTCGCTCCGCCACGATGTCGGCGTCCAGCATCATGAACGTCAGCCGACGGGCGGCGTCGAGAGACGACGCACCATTGCTATTGGCGAACCCGATACACGCTAGTACTGCCGCTCTATTGTTCGCTACGGAGACGCTGGGGAGAATGGCAGGAGCGTAGAAAACTCGAATCCCACGCGCAGTCGGAGGTCCTCGATGAAGGCTTCTAGAATGTTGAACATACCGATAATGCTGCTCGGCTTTGGAGGCGCCCTGATTCTCTCTCCCGCCTGCAAAGCGCAAGAGGTGAGTCCGGACCATTTCACGGATACGGGCGTCCAAGATGTTTACCAAGCCACTCCACATCAGGTAGCGGCCCCCAAGCTCAAGCAGACTCGGCCAGCCTCGGAGGCGCGGAATCAGCAAACCGATTCGCCCGCGACCCTGCAACTCGCCACCAACCGCAATTCTTTGTTGCCGACGCCACCTAGCGCCCTGGCGATTCAGGAAAAGCGCAAGACGGCCCCGCGCAAGCCGAAAACACCATAATTTAGCGGTTGGCTTCAGCCTCCGCAACAGCCAGTTCCATGAACTTTTTTCTCGGTTTGTAGGGGGCGGGAATCTTGTAGTTCGATTAAATCGGTTTGTCGCGAGCGTCTCCCAGGATAGCCGCACATGATTACAAGACCGTTGGCGCGCCTGCCGGCGTGCTTACTCAAGGAGATTACTTTCGTTCATCGAGCAGAGCCTTGAGGCGAGCGTATCCCGCGCGGCTCACTGGCAGGCGCGTGTTGTCCGTGAGAATGGCGATGCGGCTGTCCTTCGCATAAGGCTCGATGCGCGCCACGCGCTCGAGGTTCACAATATACGAGCGGTGAATTCGAACGAAGCTTTCCGGGTCAAGGCAGGCCTCGAGGCTGGCGATGGATTGCTGCTTCAGATGCTTCTTGCCCTGGCTGGCGAGAGCGACGTAATCGTCCTGCGCCTCCACATAGTCAAGCTTCGCGATGGGGATTAGCGTAACGCGCGTGCCGTCTTTCACGACGAGGCGTTCCAGGAATTGCTGGGGCGGACGGGCGGCGGAGGCCAGCTCGTGCGGCTCAGGCAATTTTTTACCGATCCGGCTCTTAGCGCGCTGGAGCGCTTCCTCGAAGCGCTCGCGGCCAATGGGCTTCAGCAGATAGTCCACAGCGTGGACCTCGAAGGCGCGCATGGCGTATTGATCATAGGCCGTGGTGAAAATCACGGAAACGTCCGTACCGATCAATTCAAGAACATCAAATCCGGTGAGCTTCGGCATTTGCACATCGAGAAAAATCAGGTCCGGTTTGTGCTCGGCGCAGGCCTTGGCGGCTTCGAAACCGTTGGCGCACTCCGCGAGGATCTCGATTTCCGGGTGCGTCTTCAGGAGTTCGCGGACCACGTGTCGCGCGAGATCCTCATCGTCAACGATGAGCGCACGAATAGATTTGTCCGCGGCCGCGGTCAATTTTTTCCGTCTCCCGGTTCGATCGGTAAGGACAGAGCCACGCGAAACAGTTGCGCCTCGGGAACCACGCGCAGGACAGCGCGATTTCCGTAGCGCGCTTCGAGTCTTCGGCGGACATTGGCAAGCCCCATGCCGGAACGCCGGTTCGGCGTGGACTCCGGATCGTACGTGTTTTCTACTACGACAGAGAGATGGCCACCCTGGCAAGACGAAGCCAGCCGCACGTTTCCGCCCTCCGAGAGATTAGCGATCCCATGCACGATGGCATTTTCGACGAGCGGCTGTAGAATCAGCGGCGGTATCACCACAGTCTTCGATTCTTCCTGAATCTCTTCCTGCATCTGCAAACGAGCCCCGAAGCGCACCTTCTCGATGGCCAGGAAGCGCTCCAGCAAGGAAAGCTCCTCGGAAAGGGGAATCCCGTTTTTCTCGCCGAGCCCGAGGGTCATGCGCAAAAATTCGGCAAGCAGGACGCACATCTCGCTCGCTTTCGCGGGGTCCACGCTAGTGAGCGCGCTGATGGAATTCAGGCTGTTGAAGAGAAAGTGCGGATTGACCTGCGCTTTTAACGCCCTCAACTCGGCGTCACGTGCAAGAACGCTGGTCTCCATCGCGCGCGCTTCGGCTTCCCTGGATGTCTCAAGCGACAGCATCACGTAGGAGGAGGAAACGGCAAGGAGATAGAACAGAAAACCAGCGCCAAAAAGGATGGGAAACTGCCCCGAGAAACGGTCCGAGAGTCCGGAAAAAAAAGGGGCCCGGGACAGAAGGTAGGCAAAGAATCTTCCCAACTGCACCCAGACCAGACTGAGGAAGGCGCTGGCAAGAACGTGGGTGAGCCACAATCGCGGTGGCGAAGTGGCGTTCAATGGCGCACTCTTGGCAGAGTACCAGGCCGAGAGGCAAATGAACGCATAAACGACACACAGAGGAAACGCGACGACCGTGGACTCCAGCCAACCCATTCGGCCGCCGGAGGCCATCAAGTAAGTGAGAATGGCCGCCAGCGGAATCCAGGCCACCAGGTAGAGTCCAAAACGCCCGCGGGTGAAGAGCGGATGCATCGCCGGTTCAGTTCTTGATCTCTACACCGCCAAAGATGGCCGCTCCCGTAAGTACCAGCATCTTGCGAGTAGCGTTGGCCGGGTCTTCGGTGCGGCGAATGCGGGTCTTGTCTACGTAGCCGCCAAAAATGGGCGCGCCGCGGGAAACAACTTGCCACGTGTCCGGGACACGGATCTCTACGCCACCAAAAATCGCGTTGACATCCAGGGTCGCTTCATCCTTCTGCATGTTGGCTTCGGAGAGGTCGAGTTCCACCCCGCCGAAAATCGCGTTGATCGAGCCGCCTTGAAAATCCTGGGTCGTAATTCGGCGTTCAACGCCGCCGAAGATGGCGATTTCGTTCAACCTCGTTCGCGGATCGCCGCCAGACTCCGGAATGGGCTGACGCTTCCGAGCTTCCAAACTGCCCCACAGGACAAGAACTCCTGCGGCAATCCACACCAGGCCCCAAATGACTCCCCAACTGAAACGCGCAATGCCGAATTCATGAAGCTGTAGAACGGCGCCAAAACCGATCAAAAGAATGCCGATGATTCGCCCGCGTTGCGTCGTCAAGTTCAGAACGCCAGGGATAATCAGCAGCAGGGGCCAGAACCGATAGAACTGGCTGGCTGCGGCGATGCCCATGTTGTCCAGCAGAATGACCACTCCAATGAGGGCCAGGATGACGCCCCAAATCAGGCCCCCATGTGAGCTATCTTGGCAGATCCCTGTCTTTCCGCTGATTCCGATGCCAATCACGATCGGCCCGCGGCGACGTCTTTCCCCTTTTTCCTCGCTCATTAGCGATCCTCCACTTGTTCAGGGGCGACCCCGGCCTGGTAATCGGATAGGCGATTCCCGAACACATTCCGAAGCAAGGTGGCTCCAATCACTACGAGGATCAACGGCCAGAATGATACCAAGATCTGCTCGAGGACCGGCAAAAACCCTTGATGGTCAAACGCATAGGCTTGCACGGCGTGAGAGGTGGCCAGGACAACTGCGGCCAGGGCTTCCATCCCGCTCGACTCCGGGCCCCCGAGAATCCGGGTGACGGAGGCTTCCAGGGCATCCAGATTGCCGAAAAGGATGACCAACCCCAAGGCCAAAAGCGCTGCTCCGAGAACTGATCTCAGGCCCTTCAAGGATGTCTGCCGGTTTGCCATGGTGGCCTCCCGCGGACCGCTTCTTCTCGCCCGCAACGCGAGAATAGGGGCGGTGCGACGGGGGTGCACCAGGGATTCGGCCAGCACAGGGGGTTTACCGGCGAGTGGTGGCGGGCGGAAGGGGAACGAGAACAGTTGACTTGTTGTTGACGAATGCAATTCGACCGTCGCCACGCGTTTTAGGCCTCCACAGGTGCCTTTCGGCGGCGCGAAGAGAGGCCAGTTCGTGTAGAATGCACGGCGTTTGCAGGCTATGGCGCATACGCAAACTCATGGCGGTGCGTTGAACTCATCGAGCTGAGTAGGGGACCGATTGCGGGGGCTCTCGTAATTGCTGGTTTAGCTGAAGGAGGATGACGATGAACCGGAAAGTCTGCGGCGCAGCCGCTTTTGTGGCCATCCTGGTCGCGCTGGGAATTGCATCCGTTCTCCTGGAAAAAAAGGCGGCTGTCGAAGCCGCTGGAGTGGAGGCGCCCCGGTTTGAAGTCGATCCAATGTGGCCTAAGCCGCTTCCCAATCATTGGATTCTGGGCATGTCTGTCGGCGTTTCCGTGGACGCCCAGGACCATATCTGGATCATCCATCGGACGAATACCTATGAACCCACGGAGATTTACGCGACCGCCAAACCGCCTGCGGCCGAGTGTTGCGTTCCGGCTCCCCCCGTACTCGAATTTGATGAAGAAGGCAATCTCATCGGGCATTGGGGCGGGCCCGGCGAAGGCTACGATTGGCCGGATTCCAATCACGGCATCACTGTCGATTACAAAGGCAACGTCTGGATTGGCGGCAACAGCCGCGGAAAGGATCCCAAGGCCTATCACGACAACATGGTCCTGAAATTCACGCAGAGTGGAAAATTCTTAATGCAGATCGGTCATCCCGCGATGAGCCAGGGCAGCAACGACGTGGAAAATTTGAAAGGCCCCGCAAAAATGTTTGTCGACAAAGCTACGGACGAGTTGTATGTCGCCGACGGCTACGGCAACCATCGCGTGATCGTTTATGACGCGGAGACTGGGAAGTACAAACGCCATTGGGGCGCGTACGGCAAAAAGCCCGACGACACCGACCTCGGCCCGTACAATCCCGATGCTCCGCCCGCTCAGCAGTTCCGCAATCCGGTGCATTGCGCGGAGCTTTCGAATGACGGTCTGCTCTATGTGTGCGACCGTCCCAACGACCGCATCCAGGTGTTCAAGAAGGACGGTACATTCATTAAAGAGGCTTTCATCGCGACCAGAACTCTCGGTGACGGCTCGGTCTGGGATATCGCCTTCTCCAAAGATCCGCAGCAGAAATACATTTTTCTTGCCGATGGCTCGAACGAAAAAATTTACGTCATGCTCCGCGACTCGCTGGAAATCCTAACGAGCTTCGGCGACGGCGGGCGCCAGCCCGGTCAGTTTTACGGGGTGCACAGCATCGCCGCCGATTCGAAAGGAAACCTGTTCACCACCGAAACCTACCGCGGCCAGCGCGTGCAGAAATTCGTCAATAAAGGCCTGGCGCCGGTCACGAAAAAGGATCAGGGCGTCGTCTGGCCGAAAACGAAGTAGCAAAAGGAGAAGTCCGCTTTATTTGCGCAAGGAGAAGGCCATGAGGAAAGCAATGTTAAGTGTTCTCGGATTCGCGCTCGTAACTTCCCTGGCGATTCCCAGCGGATTCCGTGCTCAAATGCAGAGCCCGTCGCCGCACTTGCCGCGCGGCAACGCCACGGATGTTTCCAACTCGGAAATTGAAGCCCTTGTGGAAAAAACGGGGGCAGCCGTGGTCAGCGATCAAGCGATTCGCGTGGTCAGTATCAACGGCGAATACAACGTCGGCGTGGGAGTCGTTCATCGGGCGAAGACTTCCGGGAAGGACGCCCCCAGCGGCATCGAGCACAGCCAAATCACGGAGGTCTACCACGTCATTTCGGGGAATGGAACTCTGGTCACCGGCGGAACTCTCGACAATCAAAAAGAATTTCCTGGCGAAAGCCCTGTCGTCGCCGTGCTGAACGGGCCTAGCACGGGAGGCACGGCAATCCAGGGCGGCGTCAGCCGCAAGCTCCGCCCTGGGGACGTCGTCATCATTCCGCCAAATACGCCGCACTGGTTCAGCGAAATCACCACGGAGCAAATCGTCTACCTTGTGGTGCGCGTCGATTCGCACAAAATTCTCCCGGCGGGATACGTCGCCAAGTAGGCAGGACACTGATGCCCCGCCACCTTGCCCAATCCCTGGCTGCGGTGCTTTTTCTCTTGCCGTGCCGGACGCCTGCTCATGACATCCCCAACGACGTCACGGTGCAGGCCTTTGTCAAACCGCAAAGCGATCATCTCTATTTGCTGGTGCGCGTGCCGCTCAAAGCCATGCGCGACATCAATTTCCCAGAGCGCGGCCTAGGTTATCTCGATCTGAATCGCACCGCGCCCATGCTTCCCGGCGTTGCCACGCTGTGGATCTCCGATTTCATCGAAGTCAACGAAGGCCACAGCGCCCTTCCAAAGCCGCAAGTCATTGCGGCCAAAGTGTCGCTGCCCTCCGACCGCGCTTTTGAATCCTACGAAGCAGCGCTGGCGCACGTGACTGGCCCGCCTTTGTCGAATGATACGACCGTCTCCTGGGATCAGACGATGCTCGACGTCTTGTTTGACTACCCCATTCAGTCGGAGCGATCCAGATTTTCGATCCACCCTGAGCTCGCGCGACTCGGTCTGAGCGTTATAACTGTTCTTCGCTTCCTCCCGCCGGGCGGTGCAGTTCGCGCCTTCGAATTCACCGGCGACCCCGGCCTGGTCCGGCTCGATCCGAGGTGGCATCAGGCAGCTCTTCGCTTCGTGGACCTGGGCTTTCTGCACATCCTCGACGGAACCGACCATCTTCTCTTTCTCCTTTGCCTGGTCATTCCATTTCGACGCCTCGCCGCTCTCATTCCTGTCATCACCGCGTTTACCATCGCGCATTCGATCACTCTCATCGCCTCCGCCTACAACTTCGCACCGAGCTTTCTCTGGTTTCCCCCGCTGATCGAAATGCTAATCGCCATTTCCATTGTTTACATGGCGGTCGAAAACATCGTTGGCGGCAGCACCTTACAGCGCCGCTGGATGATGGCCTTCGGCTTTGGTCTGGTGCACGGTTTCGGCTTTTCGTTCGCACTACGCCAGTCGCTACAGTTCGCCGGCTCTCATATGCTCACATCGCTTCTCGCGTTCAATGTCGGTGTCGAGCTGGGGCAACTTCTGGTGCTCGTTATGCTCATCCCTGTCCTACAGTCTCTTTTCCGCCGCGCTGTCCCGGAGCGTACCGGAACGATCATCCTCTCGGCGCTCGTGGCTCATACCGGATGGCACTGGATGCTCGACCGCGACACGATCCTCCGCCAATACCGGTTCGAGCGGCCGACTCTCGATGCCGCTTTCCTGTCGAGCGCACTGCGATGGCTCATGCTCTTTGTGATCCTGGCAGGACTAGTCTGGCTCTTGGAGCAGACATTTGGGTATTGGGCAAAACGGACGGAAGGACAGGGCTGGAGAGTTTTCGCAAGGATGCTGGGGTTTGGCGGCGGCAAGGTCTCTTCGGGAGAGCAATAGTAACAAGCGGGCTTGCGTGTGATGAAGCGAAAAGGGCTTCACGACGCCTTGCTCGGAACCCATTCGCAGACGGCAAATAAGAGAACTTGCAATAGTCTTGAAATCCAACTACGGTAGGCGGCACGCTTCTAAAGAGGCTGGGCGAATCGCCCATGGCGCAAGAAATGTTTAAGACCCTGCAATTCTACTGGGGCGCGGCTCGGGGCTATCGTTTCAAACCTTGGAAGAGTCCATACGTTTGCTGGCGGTTTGAGACATTTCTGGGACCCGAAGCCGCCGACATGAGCGCTTCCAAATTCTTTCACCTCGCTTGGAAATATCGCGAACACATGGAACGATTCGTGGACTGGGCCGCCGAACGCCGCCGCTTTCAACATAGCCGGCACGCCTAGCCGTTTACTTTTCCCTTCTCAGTCTCCCTGAAATCTCCCGGGTGATCCCTCCAGTCAAGGGTATAATGGCTTCTAGAAAGAGGATCCATGGAAGAGCTCAAGATCCTCCAGAAGACGGCAGCCTTGTACGAGGCTCGTTGGTGGGAAGCAGAGGCCAATGGCCGAGTCCACTGTTACCTCTGCCCGCGCCATTGCCACATTCATCCCGGCCAGGCGGGATTCTGTTTCATTCGCATCAACGATGGCGGGAAACTCTATAGTCTCGGTTACGGCTCGCCCGCCGCGCTCCAAATTGACCCCATCGAGAAAAAACCACTAAGCCATTTTCTGCCGGGTACGCGCGTCTTCAGCATGGGCACGGCGGGCTGCAACATGGGCTGCTTCTTCTGCCAAAACTGGGACATTTCGAAATCGCATGCGGACCAGGTCCGCTCGCAGCACGTCCCCCCGGAGGATGTGCCGATGCTCGCGCTCAAGTACGGCTGCGATTCCATCGCCTTCACGTACAACGAGCCCACCATTTGGGGCGAATACGTTATCGACATCTGCAAGGAAGCGAAAAAATACGGCCTGAAAACCGTGATGGTCACGAACGGCTACATCACGTACGATGCGTTCCACGAAATTTACGACCACGTGGACGCCGCCAACGTGGACTTGAAGGCCTTCACGGAGAATTTCTATGGCAAGATTACGCTGACTCATCTGCAGCCCGTTCTGGATACCCTCGAGTGGCTGAAGAAAGAAACCAGCGTCTGGTTCGAGCTCACCAACCTGATGATTCCAACGTTGAATGACGATCCGGCCGAAACGCAGAAACTTTGTGATTGGATCATGACTCACCTGGGACCCGACGTCCCGCTGCACTTCACCGCGTTTCATCCCGACTTCAAGCTGCAAGACAAGCCAAGGACTCCAGCGGCGACTCTTCATCGCGCACGCCAAATCGCACTCGACACCGGGCTACACTACGTCTACGAAGGCAATATCTATAGCGAAGGCGCGAACACCTACTGTCCGCAGTGCAGGGAATTGCTTGTGCGCCGGTCCTGGCACGACGTCCTGGAGAATCGCATACGAAACGGCTCCTGCCCCGAATGCGGATTTGCCATCGTTGGCGTCTGGAGCAACGGCAATTCCGGGAAGCCCGCCTCCTCACGAAACCTCGCGGCAGCTTCCAGGAATTACGGTCACCTCAATCTTTAGCTCACGCCCGCTATCGCGGATGGAAATGATAGAAGCCTGGTCCCACACGCATCGCGTGATGCCAGGCCAGCGGGAAAGCCCACCAAACCATGGTGCCAAGAATCCCCTGACCGAGCGTCAGCGGCAGGATGTTGCGTTCGCGCGCGAAAAGCCAAGCCATAATCATTCCGCCGATCGCAGTGAGCGGAACCAACACGGGATTCGGCCAATGCAGCGCGGCAAAGATGGCGCCGGCCATCAGGGCGGCTTGCAAACGGCTCCGCGTGGTTTCCAGAAGCCGGTTCGTCAAGTAAGAATTCAGCGCTACCTGCTGGAGCAGGCAAAAGGCGAGGTATCCCAAAAAGTGTTTGCGGGCCAAGAGATGGCCTGGCGGGCGATGGAGTGCTCCCAGAAATACTCCCACAACAAAAAGCCCGAGGATTAACGGAACAAAGACCATTGCTGCACGCTTGAGGGAAGGCCATAAATTGTCCGCACGCCAGCCCATTGTTTTCGGAGTGTCCCGGTGAAGCACAAAGCTCGCCATGAGCCAGACGGGGAAAACAATCCAGGAGTACCAGTAGGAAGCCTGAAGCCGCCAAATATACCAGGCGACGAAAGCACTGAAAACGAGCGATTCGATGAAATTCAAGAACCGAGACGAGCCCATGGAAATCGATTTCTCAATCCGCGCGTCGCTCTTCATCAGGATGGCTTTGATCGAGGAGCCGCAGCGCGCTCTCGAAGAGTTTTTCAATATCTTCTTCGGTGGCCTGGTGAGGCGCGAGAAACCCATGCAGATCGAAGTCGGGAAAACCACGATTCGTCACCCGCGCGGGAAGCAACTGGCGCAGCCGCCGCGATTCGATGGCACCCAGGCCACGGATCTCCTCGAACATGACGCGTTGCAGAGGATCTTGAAAAACCGTAGGATCGATAAGCCTGCATATTTCCTGTCGCGTGCCGCTCTTGATCAAAACCGAACAAAGCAGCCGTAGGGTATCCCGTTCCAATTGAACTTTGTCTTTTGACTTTGGAACATGCATAAGTTCACTCCCCGCCCTAGAGCTCAAGGCTCACTCTGCTGTTCAGTCAGGTCTTCGATGGCACTGAAAGCCAGCGCAAGGGCCGGGGAGAAACCGGATGCGCGAACCCCAACGCCAGGGCCAGGCATCAAAAGTGGGAAATCCACTTTAGATGAGATGATACTTGCTCCGGCGAGGTTGCGTTCGAGAGGATACGGCAGATGAGCGAAAAACACCGGGTGGTCATACTTGGAGGAGGATTCGGCGGATTGGTCGCCGCGCAGAAATTAAAGCGCGCAGCTGTTGAAATCACGCTGATTGACCGTCGGAATTTTCACCTCTTCCAACCGCTTCTCTATCAGGTGGCAACCGGGTCTCTCTCACCGGGAGAAATTGCCGCGCCCTTGCGTGGCGTCCTGAGCAGGCAAAAGAATGTCCAGGTTCTCCTCGGTGAAGCCGTGGACGTTGATCCCGAGGCCAAGCGCGTGACGCTGCGCGACGGCGCCGCGTTCACCTACGATTCGCTGATCGTCGCCACTGGTTCTCAGACCTCTTATTACGGAAATGATTCCTGGCGCCAGTGGGCGCCGAGCCTGAAATCCGTGGAAGAAGCCACCGCCATCCGCCACAAACTTCTCTTTGCCTTTGAACGCGCCGAACGCTCCGCCACCCACGAAGAAACACGCGCCTGGCTCACCTTTGTGATCGTCGGCGCGGGCGCCACCGGTCTGGAACTAGCTGGTGCGCTTGCGGAGATCGCAAACGAAACCCTGCGCCACGACTTTCGAAAGATCAATCCGCAAGAAGCGCGGATTATTTTGATGGAAGGCGGCCCGCGTGTCCTGAGTACTTTCCCGGAAGACCTCTCCGCCAAAGCCGAAAAACTGGTCACTCGTCTCGGCGTGGAAGTGGCCAAAGGCGTGATGGTCACGAAGATTGACGGGGAAGGCGTCACCTACAAGCGCGGAGATTCCGTCGAGAGCCTCGCGGCAAAGACTGTTCTGTGGGCCGGCGGCGTGGCCTCCACGCCCTTCGGTACGAAATTGGCGGAACGCACCAAGGCCGAGACCGATCGCGGAGGCCGCCTCATAGTGAATCGCGACCTCACCGTTCCGAACTATCCGGACATTTTCATTCTCGGCGATTTGGCGCATACCCCCGACGAGCAGGGGAAGCCGCTCCCAGGCGTCGCACAAGTGGCCATTCAAGGCGGTGCGTTTGCCGCAAAAATCATCCGCGCCCGTCTGCAAGGAAAAGACGACCTGCCGCCGTTCCATTATCTAAACAAAGGCGAGATGGCCGTCATCGGCCGTGCCGCCGCCGTCGCCAACGTAGTTGGTCTCCACGTTTCCGGTCTGTTGGCCTGGCTGATGTGGCTGTTTATCCACCTCATCTACATCGTCGAGTTTCAGAGCCGCGTCAGCGTCTTTATCCAATGGGGGTTCGAATACCTTACCTTCAGCCGTGGCGCGCGCCTCATCACCGGCGATGACGCCACGGAATCGCTTGCGCAAGCCCGCGTGTCGAGCACCAAAGGAAACAACAGGTGAGCAGATCGACAGTCTGACGTCGCTTGTGAAACTGAAAGCCAGAGTTCCCTGCAGACCTTCTCTAAGTTCTGGGCCAGCACAATCTCTCGGAACGGAGGTCCTGGTCATGTGATCTTCATGGTCCTTGGGATTCTCGCCGCCAAGCGCTTCCCCGCGCAAGCCGTCCACGCAGCGTGAGCGCGCTCATCAGTTTCGAAGGATTGGTGTATCCTCCTCGTCAGGCGGAGCATCAACTTATTCAATTCCGCGCTAGGCGGAAACAGGGAATCTCGATTCCGGGAAAGGTTTAACTGTCGGAGGGGCACATGATAAGGATTTCGAAATACAAATTCTGGATAGGCGGAACATTTTGCTTGGCCGTCATCGGGCTGATTATTGGAGCGACGCGCCCAAAGCATGTATCGGGAGCGCAGCCGGGCGCTTCGCCGGACGTTGAGGTCATGCAGGTTGAGCAGAAGGATGTTCCGATTTTTGGCGAGTGGATCGGCACGCTCGACGGATTCACAAATGCCGACGTCAGGGCACAGGTCACGGGCTACTTACTGCGGCAGGGCTACCAGGAAGGCGCATTCGTCAAGAAGGGCCAGTTACTCTTCGAGATCGACCCGCGGCCCTTTCAGGCAGCGCTCGACCAGGCCGAAGGGCAGTTGGCGCAGGCCAAGGCCGTGCTTGCAAACGCCCAGGCAGTGCAAGGCAGGACCGAACTTGACGTCAACCGCTACACCCCTCTGGCGAAAGAGCAAGCCGCCAGCCAGCAGGATCTGGATAACGCCGTCCAGAACAATATGGCGGCGAAAGCAACAGTAGCGACGGCCGCAGCTCAAATTAGGACGGCGGAGGCTGCCGTCGAAACTGGCAAGATCAACCTCGATTTTACCCGCCTCACGGCACCAATCGACGGAATCGCCGGGCAGGCTCAGCTTCAAGTAGGCGCCCTGGTCAATCCAAGCAGTGGGCCCGTGACCTCCGTGTCCACCGTCGACCCCATCAAGGTTTATTTTACGGTGAGCGAGAGTGAGTACCTCGACTGGAACAAACGGTTTCCGACAGAAACTACGCGGCAAGCGGCTGACAAGAGTCTGCGCCTCCAACTGATTTTGGCTGACGGCTCCCCCTATTCACATGAGGGCACATTCTACTTTGCGGACCGCCAAGTGAATCAGAGTACGGGCGCAATTCGGATCGCCGGACTGTTTCCGAATCCTGGGAATATTCTTCGCCCTGGGGGCTACGGCAGAGTTCGGACGGCTGTCCGCATCCAGAAAGATGCGCTCCTTGTCCCTCAGCGTGCGGTGTCGGAGCTGCAAGGAGGCTATCAAGTAGCGGTTGTAGACGCCGAGAACAAAGTGAGCATCCGTTCGGTCAAGGTCGGCGATCGCGTTGGCACCCAGTGGATTATTGCGGACGGACTGAAGCAGGGAGATCGCGTGGTGGCCGAGGGCGTGCAGAAGGTGCGTCCGGGCACGCAGGTGAACCCCAAGCCGTTTGCCGCAGAGGCGAAGGTAAGGTAAATCCAATGTCAAAGTTCTTTATCAACCGTCCGATTGTCGCCATGGTGATCTCCATCGTCATGGTGATTGTAGGCACCATCACGATCCTAAGTCTGCCCGTCGCGCAGTTCCCCAACATCGCTCCGCCGGAGGTTCAAGTCCTGGCCACCTACGTTGGCGCGGACGCGCAAACCCTCGAACAAGCGGTTGCCACGCCCATCGAACAGCAAATGAGTGGCGTGGACAATATGAATTATATGTATTCGCTGAACGCCACGGGCAACTCGAACACGACCCTGATCGTGAACTTCGACATAAAAACCGATCCGAACACCGATTTTATTCTCACTCAGTCGCGCGAAACGCAGGCCGCTTCTCAGCTTCCGGTGGATGTCAACAACTACGGAATTACCGTCCGGAAGTCGGTAACCGCTCCTCTCATGTTGGTTGCCTTGTACTCCCCGCATGGAACGTATGACGCCAAGTTTCTGGCGAACTACGCGTACATCAATATCAACGATCCGTTCACGCGCTCGCCGGGCATCGGCAACGTTCAGATATTCGGTGCGGGCCAATACGCAATGCGGCTGTGGGTTAAGCCTGACCAATTGGCAAAGCTGGGCATCACCGTTCCGGAAATCGTCAGCGCCATTCAGGCGCAGAACACGGTGAACCCAGCCGGAAAAGCGGGCGGCGAACCGGCACCCAAAGGTCAGGAATTTACCTACTCGGTTCTCGCGCAAGGCCGCCTTGTGTCCCCGGAGGAGTTTGGACAGATCGTCGTGCGCGAGACCCCCGACGGAGGAACCGTACGGGTCCGCGATGTCGCCCGGATCGAACTGGGCTCCCAGGACTACAGCGTAGCAGGCCGCCTGAATGGGAAACCGAGCGCCATCATTGCTGCCTACCAACTGCCAGGTTCGAACGCGGTTGACGCAGCCGCTGGGATCAAGAAGCTGATGGCCGAGATGAAGCAGCGCTTTCCGGAAGACATGGATTACGCCATCGCGCTGGATACGACGCGCGCGGTCACGGAAGGCATAAAGGAAATCGTCGTCACCCTTTTGATCGCTATCGCCCTGGTGATCCTTGTGGTCTACCTTTTCTTGCAGGGCTGGCGCGCTACGTTGATCCCGCTGTTGGCCGTACCGGTCTCGCTGGTCGGCACGTTCGTGTTATTCCCCTTGTTCGGTTTCTCCATCAATACGCTTTCTCTCTTTGGTCTGGTGTTGGCGATCGGCCTCGTGGTGGACGACGCCATCGTCGTGGTCGAAGGTGTGGAACGGCACATCGAGGAAGGCATGGCGCCGAAGAACGCGGCGTTGAAAGCAATGGAAGAGCTCTCCGGCCCCGTTGTTGGCATCGCTCTGGTTCTCTCCGCGGTATTTGTGCCGACAGCCTTTATTCCCGGCATCACCGGCCGGCTTTATCAGCAATTTGCGGTCACCATCGCGATTTCGGTACTACTGTCGGCTTTCAACGCGCTCACGCTCAGTCCCGCGCTTGCCGCATTGCTGCTCAAGCCACGGACACCAAGCCGGGGATTGCTAAGACGATTTTTCGATTGGTTTAACCGCTCGTTCGAGCTTGCAACCGAGGGCTACGTTCGTTGGAGCGCGGCACTGCTCCGAAAGACCGTCGTGGTGGTCGTGTTACTCGTGGCCTTTGGCTTGGCGGGTGGCTTTTTTGCCAACCGCGTGCCGTCGAGCTTCCTTCCGGACGAAGACCAGGGCTATGCCTACATCAATCTCCAGCTCCCGAACGGAGCTTCGTTGGAACGCACGACGGCCGTCGCGGCTGACGTAGAAAAGATCCTGGCAAATACACCGGGAGTTCGATACTCGACCAGCGTCGTCGGATTTAGTTTGCTAAGCTTTGTGCGCACCAGTTACAACGCGTTCTTTTTTGTCACGCTCAAGCCTTGGGATGAGCGCACGACACGCGCCGAACAATTTCAAGCCATTAAGGCGCACCTCAATCGGGAATTAAGCCGGTTGCCTGCGGCCATTGCTTTCAGTTTCTCCCCGCCCGCCATTCCCGGAGTCGGCACCTCAGGTGGATTCACTTTCGTCCTGGAGGATCGCGCCGGGAATGATGTGCAGTTCCTGGCCAAGAATCTGGCTACCTTCTTTGAAGCGGCCCGCAAACGCCCCGAACTCGCTGGCTTGAGCACTACCTTCCTGCCCAGCGTGCCACAGAAGTTCGTCGAAGTGGACCGCGACAAAGTCCTAAAGCAGGGTGTGCCCCTCAACGATGTCTACCGCACCATTCAAGCCTTCATGGGCGGGTATTTCATCAACTATTTCAACCGCTTCGGTCGTCAATGGCAGGTCTATATCGAAGCGGAAGGCGAAGACCGGGCCGAGGCGGAAAACGTCGGGCAGTTCTACGTTCGCAACAGCAAAGGGGAGAACGTCCCGCTTTCCACGCTAACTAGCGTAAAACCGCGGCTCGGGCCGGAGTTTACTATGCGTTTCAACGAGTACCGTTCGGCGCAAATCAATGGGAGCGCGGCGCCGGGCTACAGCGCGGATCAGGCCACCGCCGCGCTCGAAGACGTCTTCAAGCAGACCATGCCGCGCGAGATGGGCTTCGACTACTTGGGCATGTCCTTTCAGGAACAGAAAGCGCGGGAGGGAGTGCCCGCTTCGGTGATTTTTGGGCTCTCGCTATTGTTCGTCTTCCTTATTTTGGCGGCCTTGTATGAAAGCTGGTCGTTGCCGTTCAGCGTGCTGTTAAGCACGCCCGTGGCGATCTTTGGAGCCTTTGCAATCCTTTGGTTGCGTCGCATATTGCTCGGCGTTTTCCTGCCGCCCTACATGGTCCAGATCGAGAACGACGTGTACTCGCAAATTGGGCTCGTCATGCTCATCGGCTTAGCCGCCAAGAACGCCATTTTGATCGTCGAGTTCGCTAAGGAGCAATTCGAAAAGGGCAAGCCTCTGGCGGATGCCGCCCTCGAAGGAGCCAGACTACGTCTCCGGCCGATTTTGATGACGTCTTTCGCGTTTATTCTCGGCTGCGTGCCACTGTGGACGGCAACAGGCGCGGGCTCGGTCGCACGGCAAATCATGGGGACTACCGTGATCGGGGGAATGCTGGCAGCGAGTGCGATCGGTATCTTCTTCGTGCCAGCGATCTTCTTCCTCGTAGAAAAATGGTCAGGCGCAGGCACGGAGCACGCTGCCGGAGCGTTGCCTGCGGGGCCCGGGCCCGCTCCAGCGGAGGCGGACTGACATGGCCCTCCAAGCAGACAGGCAACAGGCAAGAGCAAGAATGCCATGGAGGAAAGCCAGCGCGGGATGGATAGCCGCCGTATTGGCCTCGACTTTACTCGCCGGCGCCGGCTGCATGGTTGGCCCGAACTACCATCGACCCACGGTTCAAACTCCTACTGCCTACCGTGAACTTAGCGAAAACCCCCAGATCCAGGCTCAGGCGGCGTCCTATGCCGATCTTCCGTGGTGGCAAGTTTTCCAGGACCCTCAATTGCAGGAGCTAATCCGCACGGCGCTAAAGCAAAACTACGACTTGCAGCTGGCGACGGAGCGCATTAACGCCGCGCGCGCGCAAGTTGCCGTAACGCGTTCCAGCCAATTCCCGCAGGTCCAGGGCAATGGCGATTTCAGTGGCGGTAAAGAACATAACTTTCAAACTAAATTCAACTTTCTGACCTTGACCGCCGATGCCGCGTTCCAGTTGGATTTCTTTGGTAAGCTGCGCCGCGCCACCGAGGCCGCACGCGCCGAGCTCCTTGCAACAGAGGACGCCCGGCAGACGGTCATTTTAACGCTCGTCAGCGACGTGGCGAGCGACTATTTCGCTCTCCTGCAACTCGACCTGCAGCTTCAGATCACCCATGACACGGTCAATACGCAAATAGATTCGGTCAAGCTGACTAGGCTGCGCCTCGAACGCGGCGTGGCCACGAAACTCGATGTCCTCCAGGCTCAGCAGGTTCTCGATACCGCTAATGCGCAGATTCCCGACCTGGAGCGGCAGATCGCGCAGGAAGAAAATGCCATCAGCATTCTGCTTGGCAATTACCCGCAGGCCGTGCCGCGTGGCCGCCCGCTTGTGCAGCAGCTGCTTCCTCCTGAGGTGCCACCAGGTATGCCTTCCTCGCTACTCGAGCGCCGGCCCGATATTCGCGAAGCAGAGCAAATCCTGGTAGCGGCGAATGCCGAGATCGGCGTCGCCAAGGCCGAGTTCTTTCCGCAAATCTCATTGACCGGCTCCGGCGGCGGCGCCTTGGGGCGGAGCAGCGCATTCTCCAGCCTGATGAGCACCCAACTTGGCATCTGGTCTTACGGCGCCCAAGTGAGCCAGCCCATTTTCACGGCAGGAGCTCTTCGCGGAAATCTGCGCCTGGCCGAGTCCCAGCATCAGCAAGCGCTGATTGCTTACCGGCAAACGATTCAGCGCGCTTTCGGCGATGTATCCGATGCGTTGGTCGGATACGAGAAATTTCATCAAGTACGGCTTCGACAGGAGGATAGCGTCAAGGACCTGCAGGAATCTGTCCGCCTTTCCCAAATGCGCTACGCAGGAGGCACTACCACCTATCTCGAAGTCCTGGACGGTCAGAGGTCCCTCTTTTCCGCCGAGGTCACACTCGCGGAGGCGCGCGGCGCCGAGTTCGAGAGTCTCGTGCAACTTTACCGCGCCCTCGGCGGAGGCTGGCAGCAATAGATCGACGAGCATCTCTTTTCGAATTGAATTTATCAGCTGGTGCTGCTCTAAGCCTCGGAGTTGGTCTGATTCGCGCGGCGCGGCGGACCTTGAAAGGTGCCGCGCCAATGCAAGAAGATATCTATTCCACTTAATCACATTTTTTTTCGAAGAGAATCAAGCAGTTGCGATCAAGCACGAGAGCCAACTTCTCTTCCGTATTCACTTTTTGTTCGGAGTTCCCAGCGTTTCTTCGTCTACGGAGTCTACATTGATTTCTGTTGAGCAAAACATGTAAGAACGTTGTAAAGCATGGCAATCTGGTGAAATTTACATGTAAGAAGATTGTAAAAAGCCTATCCCCGAAGGGATTTAATTGTTTAACTGCAAGGAGGCCACATCGGACAACTCCCAGAGTTCCATTGAACGATGAGGGAGGTCGCCACGATGCCCGAACTCCTGCAAAGGCATTCCTCGCTCGAGAACTCTGAATTATTTGCTGGTCTTTCGGCAGCCCAACTCAGACATATGGAAGCTAGCGCGTTTACAAAGTTCTACGCTCGCGGACAAGCGACGTTCCTCATGACCGACGCAATAGACAGAGTGATCCCGTTGGTAGATGGCTGGGTGAAAATAGCGCAGTGGTCAGAAGACGAAAGAGAAGTCATTCTCCGGCTACGCGGCCCCGCAGACTTAGTTGGCCAGCTTGCATTGTGGTGGGAGAAGACCCACTCTTCGGCTGCATATGCACTTCAGAAGTGCAATGTATTGGTATGGAATTCTGCGATCTTCAACGCGGCTTTGGAACTTCTCCCTGATCTTGAACGCAATACGAACTCTATCGTGGCACGGCGTTTATCCAAGCTGGAATGCAATTTTCGTGAGATGTGTACGAGAACGGCGGTGCCTCGCCTGGCCCGCGGGCTGGTCAGTTGTCGGAGCCGTTGGGCCACAAAACACATGGCAGCGTCGAAACGAATCTTTCTCCAGAAGAATTAGGGCAGTTGACTGCGACGAGTCCGTTTGAAATGTGCCGGTACTCGGAATGTGAGAGCACGATGGGTTCGTGAAAGTGCAATGGGGAGTTAGACGCAGAGAGGGTGCTATTGGAGGTTCTGAAAATGTCACGACAAATGTTGCAGATAGCTGAGGAGCAGGTCGTAACGATTCACAATCCAGAGGATACCGGAAGGTGCGTTCCACCCGATTCGGCTGCGACATTTGAAGAGGTCGCGCACCGCTATATTGCCGTCAAGGAACCGGGATGGGGAGTTCACGCGGAAGCCACGGCAAAAAGTATTATTGGAAAACACCTGATTGGGAATCTCGGTCATCGCCGCGTGGACGAACTGACCGCCGTGGAGGTCCGGCTATTCGTAAACGCCATGGTGATGAACAACGCGAGCATCTCTCTTCTGAACAAGGCCGTTGAGCACTTGCGCGCGATTCTGGACCTGGCACAGGAATTGAACCTCATTACGCGCAACCCTATGCGCGGCTACACCTTCAAGTTGGAGTACAAGTCCCGAAAACCGAAATCGGAGCGCTATCTAAGCCTCGATGAATGTCGAGCACTTTTGTCTCAACTATCCGGCCGGGACCAC
>DATKEV010000076.1:0-3850 GCA_035511855.1 Candidatus Udaeobacter sp. | reverse complement strand
GCGTAAAGGCACCATCGCCGTCGGCTCCGACGCCGACCTGGTGATCTTCGATCCCAATCATGAAGAAGTCATCAGCGCCAAAACCCACCACATGCGCGTCGACTATTCCATGTTCGAGGGCATCCGCGCCAAAGGCGCGCCCAAAACCGTCTTCTCACGCGGCCGCGCCGTCATCGACGCCGGAAAATTCGTCGGCCGCCCAGGCGCCGGCCAATTCCTCCGCCGCCAAACCTACGCCGGAATGTAGCTGAGAAAACTACAGATACGGCCCACGATCAGTTCTTGTTCTCCACTGCTTCTGAGTATTTCTGGTTGCTGGGCTCCGGTTCATGTCGCTAGGGGTCTTCTTGACCCTCTTCTTCCCCTCCTGCTATCGTGGAGAGTTATCTTGGGCTCAATGTACCTACTGAGCGCCAGGGCTCCTGTGGAGGGAGCGTTTTCGTCTCATGGGCCTGACCAAACTGGTAATCCGGGGCGCGCGCCAGCACAACCTGAAAAACATCAGCATCGAAATCCCCCGGAACTCCCTCACGGTCATCACCGGCCTCTCCGGTTCGGGCAAATCCTCGCTCGCCTTTGACACCATTTACGCCGAAGGCCAGCGCCGCTACGTCGAGTCGCTCTCGGCCTACGCCCGCCAATTCCTCGACCAGATGGAACGCCCCGAAGTCGACGTCATCGAAGGGCTTTCTCCCTCGATCGCCATCGAGCAGAAAACGACCACGCGGTCGCCGCGCTCGACCGTCGGCACTATCACCGAAATTTACGATTATCTCCGCGTCATCTATGCGTCCATCGGCGTGCCGCATTGCCCCAACTGCGGCAAGCCCATTACGCGCCAATCCAGCGAGCAGATCGTCCAGTCCATCCTGCACGGCGAAATCTGCAAGCCGGATGACCGCATCATGATCCTCGCGCCCATCGTCCGCGGCCGGAAAGGCGCCTACCGCAAGGAGCTTGAAAAATTCGCGCAAGACGGCTACGTGCGCGCGCGCATCAACGGCGAGCTGTTCCCGCTCGACGATCTCCCGGTCATCGACAAGCGTAAGAACCACACCATCGAAATCGTCATCGACCGCCTGCTCGTCAAGCAAGGCATCGCCGCGCGCCTCGAACAGTCCATCGCCACCGCGCTCAAGCTCGCGGGCGGCCTTGTCACCGTCGCCATCGTCGGCGGCAAGGAGCACACTTTTTCCGAAAAGCTCGCATGTCCCGATTGCGGCATCTCCGTCCCGCAACTCGAGCCGCGCTCGTTCAGCTTTAACTCGCCCTACGGCGCATGCCCCTCCTGCAACGGCCTCGGCTCAAAATATGATTTCGATCCCTCCAGGATCATTACCGATTGGTCGCGCCCGCTTTTTGATGGCGGCCTTGGGCCAGGCTCCGGCTCCGCCATTCTCAAACGCACTTTGGAACTTGCTGCTTACGCCCACTCCTTCAATCTCGAAACGCCGTTCGACAAATTCCCCGCGCGCATCCAAACCATGCTCTTGTACGGCTACCCACCGTCGAACGGCCGCGCTTCAGGTGAAAATACTTTAACCGGGAAAAAATCCAAATCCGAAAAAGGCTTTCGCTTCCCCGGCATCCTGAAATTTCTCGAACGCAATTTCGAAGAGTCCGGCTCGGACACTTACCGCGAGTGGATGACGCAATACATGTCTGCCACGCTTTGCAGTGCCTGCCACGGCAAGCGCCTCCGCCCCGAATCGCTCGCGGTCAAACTTGCCAGTTGGTCGCTCGCGGATTTCACCGCGCTTTCGCTCGGCGCCGCGCGGCCCGCAGTGGACAAAATCCTCGCGCAGCTCACCGAACGCCAAAAAGAAATCGCCGCACGCCCTCTTGAAGAAGTCTCCGAGCGCATCGAGTTCCTTCTCGCTGTTGGCCTCGGCTATCTCAGCCTCGACCGCTCCGCCGCCACGCTTTCCGGCGGAGAAGCCCAGCGCATCCGCCTGGCCACGCAAATCGGTTCGCGCCTTCGCGGCGTTCTCTATGTTCTCGACGAGCCCAGCATCGGCCTGCACGCCCGCGACAATGCCCGTCTCCTCGGTTCCCTCGAGCATCTTCGCAATCTTGGCAACACCGTCCTGGTCGTCGAGCACGACGAAGACACTATTCGCCGCGCTGATTTCGTCGTCGATCTCGGCCCCGGCGCGGGCAACGCCGGCGGTTACCTCGTCGCCCAGGGCAAACCCGCGCAAATCGAAGCCACGGCGGCATCACTTACCGGCCAATATCTTAGCGGCGCCGCGAAAATCGCCGTCCCCGAAAAACGCCGCAGTCCCAACGGCAAAGTCATCCAAATCCTGGGCGCCAGCGCCAACAATCTCAAAGAAGTAGACGTTACGCTACCGCTCGGTTTGCTCACCGTAGTCACCGGCGTTTCCGGCTCCGGAAAATCCACGCTCGTCAACGACATTCTGTATCGCGCGCTGGCGCAAAAACTCTACCGTTCTTCGGAAGCGCCCGCCGCGCATCGCGAAATTCTCGGCGCGGATCAAATCGACAAAGTCATTGAGATCGATCAAGCCCCTATTGGCCGCACGCCGCGGTCCAATCCCGCCACCTACACCGGTGTCTTTGCGCCCATCCGCGATCTCTTCGCCATGCTCCCTGAATCGCGCGAACGCGGCTACCGTCCTGGCCGCTTCAGCTTCAACGTCAAAGGCGGCCGCTGCGAGGCCTGCCAGGGCGACGGGCTCCGCCGCATCGAAATGAATTTTCTTCCCGACGTTTACGTCATGTGCGAAGTTTGCCGCGGCCGCCGCTATAATTCAGAAACGCTCGCCGTCCGCTACAAAGGGCATTCCATCAGCGACCTCCTCAACCTGCCTTCCTCCGACGCGCTGAAACTCCTCGAAAATATCCCACAAATCCAGCAAAAGCTTTCCACTCTCGTCGAAGTGGGCCTCGGCTACGTCACCCTCGGCCAGTCCGCCACCACGCTTTCCGGCGGCGAAGCCCAGCGCATCAAGCTGGCCCGCGAACTCTCCAAGCGCCAGACTGGCCGCACGCTCTACATCCTTGACGAGCCCACCACCGGCCTGCACTTCGACGACGTGCGAAAACTTCTCGACGTACTCCAACGCCTCGTCGATCTCGGCAACACCGTGCTCATCATCGAGCACCACCTCGATGTCATCAAGCAAGCCGACTGGATCATTGATCTCGGCCCCGAAGGCGGCGAAGGCGGAGGCCGCATCGTCGCCCAGGGCCCCCCCGAACTCGTCGCCCGCACCAAAAAATCCTACACCGGCCAAGCCCTAGCCCGCGTCCTCGGCATCTCCCCCAATGGTCACCACAACGGCAACGCAAAGTAGCCGCCCGGATGCGAATTCGAGTAGTCGGTTAGTTTCCGATGATTCGACTTAACGGGACTTGCATGCCGGAGAAATATGAATCAACATGCGTCTGGAACGCAGCTACCCTGGTTGGAAAAACGTCACGCTAGAATTTATGCTCGAAATTGATCTCGGTCTCCCACACTCTTACGAAATTCAGGAAATCGGAGACTTTCCCGGAACGGGGAAATTTCGTGACCCGGTAATCTACTTTCCCCGACCGCAAGAAGGAAGGGAGGGCGGTGGCCTGTGGTTAAAGGTAAAGGCCGCTAGCGGCAAATCTTGGATCGGAGTCTTTGCATTTGGCTATTCGTCGCCTCCCGCGTTTTCCCGCGTCGTTAGCTCGCCTGACCCAGACCGAGTGTGCATCATTGCAAATGGTGCGGCATATGTCGTGAAGTCGGATGAGCCCGAGGTTTGGGATAAAATCCCGCTGATTCCCGTGTTGGATATCCGCACACTCCCTGAGCGAGGATTGATTGTCTTCTCGGATTTCACACGGTTGGCGG
>DATKEV010000075.1:0-85806 GCA_035511855.1 Candidatus Udaeobacter sp. | reverse complement strand
ACCCCGGCGAACCAGCCTCTTCCCGCTGGAGCACGAGCTCCCACGTGGAACGGGGGCCTGATCGAGACACACTACAACATAAATCCGACGATCCTGCTGCTCAATCGGTATGAATTAATACGGATGGACCGCCAGACCTTTGCTAGCAACCCATCCAATCTGGGAGATCTGGACTCACTTACCTTCGGATTTCGGTACTACCCGTTTATATCCAGCCGTGCTGGGTTTGCCTTTCACAATGAGTTCTCCGTTGTACGCCAGCGTGGCGCCGCGCCAGTCACCGGGCTGGACGTGACCAGCAAGAGCTATCTCGCCGGATTTGACTTCGCATTTTAGGGGGTGACAGATAATGCGGATCCCACAATTAGTTAAGCTCTGTTTGAGTATAGCCGCGGCTCTGACGATTCCCATGCTGTCCTCCGCCCAACAGATGGAGTCGCACATCGGCAAGCTAAACGGCCACTCCGACGCCGGAAAGCAGTTGTTTTATCGCTACTGCTGGGGTTGCCATGGCTTCCGTGGAGACGGAAACGGAGAGAATTGGCTTCCAACGGGTTCCTTCTTCGAGCCGTATATGAACATTCAGCCGCGAAATTTCGTCGCGGCGACCTTTAAATGCCGCTCGACGCCTACCGGCACTCTACCGACGGATGAAGACCTGTACAACGCGATCAAGCGCGGGTTCGTCATGTCCAATATGCCGTCGTGGATCACTTTAACTGACCAGAACCGCGCCGATTTGATCGCCTTCATCAAGACGTTTTCTGCTCGGTGGAAAAATGAGAAGTCCGGCAATCCGATCAATGTTCCACCGGAACCGAAGCTCACAACGGAGAGTATCAAACATGGCCAGGAACTCTTTCAGAAGTTGGAATGCTGGAAGTGTCATGGCCAGGAAGGCCGCGGCGATGGTCCCTCGGCTGCGACACTCACGGACAGCAATGACCAGCCTATTCGCCCGTATAACTTTGCCGTGGGTTCGCGTTTTAAGTGCGGAGTGACCAATCAAGATCTCTACAAAATTTTCATGACTGGTCTTGACGGTACACCGATGCCCTCCTTCGCCGATGTCATCAAACCTGACGATGCCTGGGATCTCGTGCACTTCTTGCGGACCCTTCAAGTCACGCACAAGAGTCCGGAATTGGCATTGTGGGAGTCCACCAAGGAAGGCGCGCAGCAAGTGGCATCCAGGAAGGTTAGCGGCACGCCAACGGGTTCCGGGATTAAGCAATAACATTGGCTCTGAAGTGATGAACTTCAGGAAGGAGCAAAGATCATGCGAACGAAGCTAGGCTATGCCGCGGGGCTGTCGGTGCTCGCCGCCACTACTATTGCCTTCGCCTGGCCAAGCGGCGGCAGCATCGGCGGTAAAGTGACTTACGAGGGCACCCCGGCAAAACAGAAGCCAATTGATATGTCGAAGGAGCCGAGCTGCGCCCAGCAACATCCGACTCCCATCACGACGGAAACAGTCGTTGTGGGTGCGGGGAACGCCCTGCAAAACGTGATTGTTTATATTTCGGCCGGTGCTCCGGATGAGTCATCGCCACCGGCGCAAGCGGTCAGCATCACACAGAAGGGCTGCCAGTATTTGCCACACGTCGTTCCGATAGTCGTCAACCAGGAACTTAAGGTCGTGAACGATGATCAGACATCTCACAACATTCACCCCTTGGCGAAGATCAACCACGAATGGAATAAGTCGCAGCCGCCCGGGACACCGCCTTTCTCCGAAAAGTTTGACAAGCCAGAGTTCATCCCGGTGAAGTGCAACGTTCATCCTTGGATGCATGGGACGTTTGCAGTGCTGAAGAATTCGCATTACGCCGTTTCCGGCGGCGATGGCGGCTTCACTCTTCCGAATCTGCCGCCCGGAAAGTACACGGTGACTGCATGGCACGAATCGTACGGCGAACAAACGCAAGATGTGACCATTTCGGGCAACGAGACAAAGACTATCAACTTCGTCTTCAAAGCGAAGCCATATTAATGTTGCAAGGCACAGTCCGCCGGAGCTAACGGTAGGTTCCAGCGCATTGTAGTTCGCTGGCATGGCGTACGGACCGGAATTCGGTGGAGGCGAGGCATCATGGCAAGATTATTTGCACTGACCATCATCGTGATCGCAATTGCGTCGGCAGCTCCCGTTGTGATGCATACATGGGTGGCACCGGCAGACATCTCGACTCATGGGCATTTGATTGATGAGCAGATGTCGGAGACCATGATTGAAGCGGGACTGTCGTTCCTTGCCGCGCAGATCATTTTGGCCATTTTCATCTGGAAATTCTCCAGCTTTCACCGCGACGGGGAGATTAGGACTTTCCCGGGCGGCGCCAAGGGTTTGGTGATTGCTGCTATCGCTCTCGTAGGCGCGGAAGTCCTGGCTCTCGGAGTCTTCGGAGTGAAGGCCTGGGCCGACGTATATCTCACTCCGCCATCGGCTGACGCCATGCCAATCCAGGTCCAGGCCGGACAATTCGCTTTCTATTTCCGCTACCCCGGTCGGGACGGAAAGTTCGGTCCGCTCCACCCGGAGTTGATCAATGAGGCCACCCAGAATCTTTTCGGCCTTGATCCAGAACACGACCCGGATTCCAGAGACGACATTGTGACCGCCGAGATGGCGGTCCCGGTGAACAAGGAGGTCCATCTGCTCATGCACGCGAAGGATGTTGGCCATTCCTTTTTTGTGCGGGAGTTGCGGGTACAACAGGACTTTGTTCCCGGGCTGGATGTTTCACTGCACTTCACGGCAACGAAGGTCGGCAAGTACGAAATTGTCTGCACCCAGCTTTGTGGCCTCGGACATTACAACATGAAGGCGTACCTCGATGTGCTGTCCGAGCACGATTTCAACGATTGGCTGAAGAAGGAAGCGGCCATGCAGTAGCTCTTCCTTAAGCATTCACACGCGGTGGTTGGAGGCATCTCTATTTGAGGTGAGCATAAATGCACGACACGTCAGCGCACGCGGCGCAGCACCACGCTCCAACAAGTTTTATTCGCAAATACGTCTTCAGTCTGGACCATAAGGTGATCGGCAAGCAGTATTACGCGCTGGCCCTGCTCGCCGCTCTTGTCGGGATGACGCTTTCCTGGTTGATGCGGCTCCACCTGGGTTGGACAAATCTGGCGATACCCGGGCTTCACTTCCTCTCCAAGAATGGCGCTCCGGCAAACGTCATGACTCCGGAGTTTTACCTGCAATTGATGACCATGCACGGCACGATCATGGTCTTTTTCGTGCTGACCACTGCGCCTTTCGCCGCCTTTGGGAATTTCTTCCTGCCAATCCAAGTCGGCGCGGAGGACATGCCCTTCCCGCGGTTCAACATGATGTCGTTCTGGGTCACGTTCCTGGCCTTCATTGTCCTGATGTTGTCATTCTTGCTGGGCGATGGGCCGACCCTAGGTGGCTGGACCCAATACGCTCCGCTCAATGCGATGGGTGCGGTTGCAGGTCCGGGCCAAGGCCTCGGCGTAGTCCTTTGGGCAACTTCGATCGCTCTCTTTTGCATCGGCCAGTTGCTGGGCTCATTGAACTTCATCACCACTACGCTTGACCTCCGGGTCAAGGGGATGAGCCTCATGCGGCTGCCGCTCAGCGCCTGGGCATGGTTCATTACATCCTGTATGGGGCTGACCGCGTTTTCCGTGTTAATGCCTGCTTGTATCCTCGTCATTCTGGATCACGTGGCCGGGACCAGCTTCTTCGTCGCATCGGGTCTAGTCATCAACGACCAACTGCTGCCACATTCCGGTGGATCGACTTTGCTTTGGCAGCACCTGTTCTGGTTCTTTGGTCACCCCGAGGTGTACATCGCCATCGTGCCCGGGATCGGCATCGTCTCCCATATCCTTATGGCCAACATGCGCAAGCCGATGCTTAGCCAGCGAGTGATCATCTACTGCATGGGAGCCCTTGCCGTCCTTAGCTATATGGTCTACGGCCACCACATGTTTGTTAGCGGGATGAATCCGGTCTCCGCGCTGGCATTCTCCTTCCCAACGCTGGTCATCACTATCCCCGCCACCATCACGGTGCTAATCTGGGTGTTCAGTCTGTATGGTTCCCGGTTGCGTATCAACTCGGCTTCCTTGTTTGCCTTGGGCTTTATTTCGATGTTCGTAAGCGGCGGCATCAGTGGCTTCTTCCTGGCTCAGCCTTCAATCGATATCATGCTTCACGCGACTTACTTCGTGGTGGGCCATTTCCACATGGTGATGGGCGTCGCTGCCATGTTTGGCATCTTCGCCGGAACTTATTTCTGGTTTCCCAAGATGACCGGACGCATGATGAACGAAACTTTGGGGAGAGTTCATTTCTGGCTCAGCTTCGTGGGGACGTACTGTGTCTTCATGCCGTTCCATTACCTGGGAATGGCCGGGAATGTGCGCCGCTACTCGTCGTTCCCGGAGGACTACCTGCAGCCCCTAATCCCGGTGCATCGGCTGATCACCATCGCAGCTCTCCTCACCGGTGCGGCCCAGCTAATTTTTGTGTACAACCTGATTCAAAGCCGGTTCCGGGGCCAGTCGGCGCCCGATAACCCGTGGCAGGCTACCTCACTGGAGTGGAGCACGGCTACGCCGCCGCCTTTCGATAATTTTGGCGGTAAGCACCCGGTGGTTTACCACGATCCCTATCAATACGGTGTGAAGAGTTCGGTTGGCGACTATGTTATGCAGGCTTCGCCGGAGCAGGTCAAGACGGAGCACGAGGAGAAGTAAGTCGCGAACTGACCAACGAAGGCAGCGCGAAAGGGAGTTTAGCAGCTTATGGCAAGTACGGTTCATGAACCGCCGCAGGTCGATCCGCACCGTTTGCCCGGTCATGGGCGCTCGGGGAACGGCGGTGGAGAAAATTTAGTCCCGGAGGATGGTGACCGGGGTGTGGCACTGAACTACTCACCGCCGCCGTCCTCGACTGCCATCTGGGTGGTGCTTTTCTCCATTACGATGACGTTCGCCGCGTTCACCAGTGCTTTGATCGTACGCAAAGGTTCGTCGCTGGATTGGCGTAGCTTCAAGTTGCCATCGATCCTCTTCTTCAACACCCTTTTGCTCCTCGCCAGCAGCGTTGCCTTAGAGGTCTCGCGTCGCCGCATCGCTGCTTTCATGGGCAACATGAAGAGTCAGGTTGAAAGTCCGGCGCGCTGGCTGTATATGACCTTATTTCTCGGCCTGCTTTTTGTGGCTGGTCAGTACGTCGCGTGGTCGCAGTTAAGTGGCCAGGGGCTCTATCTGGCCACGAATCCAAGCAGTTCTTTTTTCTATGTGCTGACAGCCACCCATGCATTGCACGTGCTGGGGGGGCTGGCCGGGCTGGGCTATGTTATTCGCAAGCTGAGTAAATCGTCCCTGCGACGGAGCACGCTGGATGCGACGGCGCGCTACTGGCATTTCATGGACGCGCTTTGGCTATACCTGCTTTTGCTGCTTTCGATGAAACTTTAAACGACTCGACAACCGGGAGGCACCGTGAGCCAAGCGGATTCGACACTGGAAGGACACTCGACAGGTCTGACGGCAGGACCGGCGTTTTCGATTCCTACAAAAAAGGTGGCGATGTGGCTTTTCATTATTGCCGACACCATGACTTTTGCCGCATGCCTGCTGGCCTATGGATTCGTGCGCAATGGGTCAGCTGACTGGCCCAGGCCGTTCCACAGCATCACCAACGTCGCGCTGATGACGTTCATTCTTTTGACCAGCAGCTTGACCATGCTGATTGGACTGCGGGCAGCGCGGGCGGGGGACAAGGCTGGGGCTTTCCGTTGGACCATGATTACCGCGGCGGCGGGTATTCTCTTCGCCCTGCTGCATGTTCGCGAATGGCTGGGGCTCATTGACAAAGGTATGACGCTTTTCAAGAATCCGTGGGGAAATGGACTGTTCGGGGCGTCGTTCTTCAGCATCACAGGTTTACATCTAACGCACGTCACGTGCGGTGTGATCGCTTTGATCGTTGTGGGTGTCCGCTACAAGAGTGGCCGCTACAATGCCGATGACATCGAGGTTTTGGGCCTTTACTGGCACTTCGTGGATCTGGTTTGGATGTTCGTCGTACCGTTGGTCTACCTTTTGAATCTCGCCCACTAGATACTAAGAAACTCGGGAGCAGAATGGGGAGCCAGATACTATGACAACAGCGGAAGCAAGCAAGCGCGGTGGAATCGGCAAGGAACTGATGGTCTATCTTTGCCTGTTGGCTTTGGCAGGCTTGCAATTCGTCATTGCCTATCAGAATATCGACGCCTCGCAAATGTTCATACGCATGCTAGCGGTTGCTATCGTCGAGGCGGGGCTGGCAGTCATGTTCTTCATGCATCTTTGGACAGAAAAGCGGCGCTTCGTTCTTTTTGTCCTTATCTTCACCATATTTGTACTGTTGACGATGCAATATGGCTGGACCGACAGCACCCGCATGGTCGTGGGCGCGCCATTTTCGAAATGATCCGTGAATGGAAAGCTCGAGTGGAGGCCTGAGAGGTCAAAAATGTTTACAAGAATGAAGGTGGGGAAATTGTCCCTTCTTATTGGTGGGGCGCTGGTTGGACTCCTCATGCTCGTCGCGCCCCTCCCGACGGTCGCCCAGAGTTGCTCGCTCTGCTATACCCGGGCGGCCTCTTCGGGGGCCCAAATCATTCAGGCCCTGCGCAGTGGGATTCTGATTCTCATCGTCCCTCCGACGTTGATGTCCGTTGGCATGATTTTTGTTGTATATCGCAAACGCAATCAGTTCAGACAGGCCGATTACACGCCTGAATCTGACCGTAGTTGGTAATAGGACAGAATGACGACCACCTCGGCGGGCTATTATCTAGCCTCACGTCGAAATTTCAGTGTTCCCAAGTGTTTCCAATTTGGCAGTAGCTCACAGCTAAGCAATTGAAAAGATTGGCTGGGAGGCCTGGACTCGAACCAGGATAGCCAGATCCAGAGTCTGGAGTCCTACCGATTGGACGACCTCCCAGCGGAGGGGCGCGGCCACCGCGGTGGCCACGCTACAAGGAAGAAAAACGAATCGCAGCACCTTCCCGCGGATCGGGACAGCCACGATTCTACTTATCTAATCTAATCGGGATTCCCGAAACCGTCAACCGCGCCCGGACAGTTCCACGCTATTTTGCGCGAGGAAACCAGTACTTCCCGTTTCGCTTCATTCACTCTATGCCTGTGATTGGCACCATCTGGCCCTTTCGAATCGCGTATTCCGTGCTGCCCCACTTAATTCGATTGGACCCAAAGCTCGCTAGCCAAACTACAAAGTGAATCGCATCTCGCAGCGGCACCAGCCAAATCTTGCGCCGCAATACCTCATCCTCTACTCCCCAAATTCCCACAGTCCATGCCATCGCAAAGCGGAGAATCAGATATCCAAGAATGTACCCCACCGCTACGACTCGGTTTGGAGCCACCAGGGCGGCAAGCAACATCCACGGCAGCCCTTGCGTAAACAACAGCCCCAAGTATGACCGCGGCCGGCAGAGCCGCACCGTCCGCGCCCACCTCACTTGATGGTCCCAAAATCCTCGTGCGGTTTGCGCCGGGTACATCGTCCATACCGCTTCGCGTGACAACACGACTTCGCCTCCCGCCCTGGCAATCCGATTCCCCAGTTCATAATCATCCGCCAACGCGCCAGCGATCGCTTCGAATCCTCCGATTTTGTTCAGCCATTCCTTGGTCGTCGCGATGGATGCGCCCAGCGCAAACTGAATTCCTTCAGTCCACCTAGCCATCAGCACGCCGGGGAAAAAATCGCTCGACGCACCAACCGCTTCCATCTCCGCCCAGATGTTTTTCTCGCCGATGGCCCGATAGAAGGAAGTCACCGCCCCAATCTTCCGATCAGCGAGCGGCGCCGCCACTTCACGCAAATAGTTCGGCCCGACGCGGACGTCACCGTCCGACAGCACAAGCACATCGTGCTTTGCTTCCCTCGCCAGCCGCGCCAGCTTGTTCACTTTACGATTCGCGCCGAGATTTTCCGCGCCCAACAGTACGCGGATGGGCCGCTCAGGAAACTCTGCGATGATCTGCTGAATCACAGTCAAAGCTGGATCACGATCGTCATTCAGTGCGAATAGAATCTCGTAGTTCGGATAGTCCTGCCGGCAGAAGCTCGCAAAATTCTCATGGGAACCAAAGTCGACCCCACAAACGGGTTTGATTACGCTTACGGAAGAAGCATAGTTGCCGGGCCGCGGCGCGCGCTCCCGCCGGAAGAACTTCAGCGCGACCCAACTCGCCAGCAGGTAATAAATCAGCGGAGCTGCCGCCAGCACTAGCACCACGTTTCGCGACATGAGGTAACCGCTTGTCATACGCATTCGCTTTTCATCAGGGCAATTTTTCGCGCTGGGGGCGAAAAACACTCCTGGCTTATCCTGCGGCCACCAGGGCCACCCCTGCACAGACCAGGATAACGCCAGCCCATCGCGCGGTGCTGACCTGCTCCCCGAGTATGTACTTCGCACCAAGAGTCCCAGCTACATAGCTCAGCGCCGACGCAGGGATCACGAGACTGATCGGCTCCCAGGAAAGCAAAACCAGCAGCGCGTAAAACGATAGCGCCATCAATGGCACTCCCGCCCAAAACCATCCATTGCACAGCGCCTTCCCCAGGAATTGAAGCAACGCCCGTGGCCGCAATCGCGCAGGCTCGCCCGTCGCTTTCATGCCATAGGTGATGGCGATTTCTCCTCCCGTGCTCCCCAAGACGAGGACCGCCAAGGCCACGACGACGCGGATCATGCCAGCGCCTCGCGCGCCACTTCCGTGGTTCGCGGCTTCGTCTGCCCAACCAACAGCACTCCAACGCAGATCAACAACACGCCCACCCAGCGCCGTGAAGAAACGGATTCATGAAGGAATATCACCGCCAGAAAGGTGAGCAGTGCATACCCAAACGCTCCCGCAGGCATCACGTAGCTGTAATCGGCCCAGCTCAGCACGGTCATGTAACTCACCATAAAGCCAGTCAAAAAAAATATGCCGGTCCAGATTGTGCCATTTGTCACCGTCAGGCGGAATGCGTGGCCCATTCCAGCAGCCGTCAGCTGGACGGCTCCAATCCGGGACATTCCGCGCTTCAGCATCAGGTCTCCGGCGTTGGCACACACGACCATCGCCAAGACCATGACCAGCGTCTTAATTCGCAGCCTTCTCTCGCTTGCCATTTTTCGTGGGTTAGTTGTTCCCGGAAGCCGAAGGCGTCTCCGGCACGGAAATCATGGGCTTCTTGTAATCCTCGCCGCCCTTGCGCGCCCATTTCAGGCGTTCCGCGCGCAACTTCAGGAACTCCGTGGCTTCCGCGTACAGCCGCTTCCGCTCGTGGCCGTCCCACAGCGCTTCCTTGACGATGCGCCAAACGACTTTCGGTCGGAAGTAATACTCATCATAGAAGCGGTTCACGCCCGACATCATGTCGGCTTTCGACAGATGCGGATACTCGATGTGCGGCAATTGATGGCCGCTGGAATCCGCCAGCGCCTCGACCTTCAAGAAGCCCTGTGCCGCCATGGTGTCGTGCAGTTCCGTTCCCGGCATCGCGTGCGCCAGCGAAACCTGGATCGTCTCGCAATCCAACTCTTTGGCGAAATCAATCGTCTTCTGGATTGTCTCTTTTGTCTCGCCCGGCAGCCCGATGATGAAGTCGCCGTGCACCCTGATTCCGACTTTGCGGCAGTTTTTCATGAACGTCCGCGCCATCTCGACCGTCGCGCCCTTCTTGATATTCTTCAGGATTTGCGCGTCGCCGGATTCGAATCCCACGATGAAAAGCCGTGCTCCGCCATCGGCCATGGCTTTCACCGTGTCGTAATCGCTGTGAACGCGCGCCGTTGACGACCATTGAAATTTCAGTGGCTTAAATCTTGCACAAAGATCCAGCACGCGGTCCTTGCGGATGTTGAAGGTGTCGTCATCGAAAAATATTTCCTTCATTTGCGGGAAATATCCCAGCGTCTGCTTCACTTCTCGCGCCACGTTTTCCGTGGACCGCGTCCGCCAGGCATGTCCGGAAATCGTCTGTGGCCACATGCAAAACGTGCACAGCGCGGGGCACCCGCGAGTCGTATAAAACGACACGTAAGGATGCAGCAGGAACGGCACGTTGTAGCGCTCGATCTCCAGGTCGCGCTTGTAAATGTCTGTCGCGAAAGGCAGCGCATCGAGCTCTTCCGTGTGCAGCTCCGGCCGCGGCGCGTTGTGCACAATCCGCCCGTCTTTGCGATAGCTCACGCCTTGAATTTCGCTGAGGGCTTTCCCGTACGCATACTCCACGACGGAATGATCGAACTCTCCGCGCGTCACGAAGTCGATGTCCTCGCTGGCCATCAGCGTCTCGTCCGGCTTGATGTGCCCGTGCGGCCCGACGAACGCTATCTTCATGCTTGGGTTGGCTTCTTTGATTTTGCGGATAAGCTTGACGTCGCTCTCAAGGCCAACTGTGGAAGTAAACAGAATGAGGAATTCGTAGTCCTTGCAGATCTGAACCGTTTGCTGCCAATTTACTTTGTGGGGAGAAGCATCGAGCAAGCGGCTGCCAGGAATCATTCCGGCCGGATACGTCAGCCAAACCGGATACCAGTAAGATTCGATTTCACGGGTCGCGGGCCACCGCGAACTTGCCCCGCCGTCGAAGTTCTCAAAACTCGGCGGATTCAACAACAATGTCTTCATTACATCCGGCATTCGTCACCCTCAGTGTCTTGAATACTGTCTTGGCGGCGTAATACCAGCCGCCCCGGTCTTTTCCCCTTGGTTGACCTGGTCGTGTCTGCGCACGCGACAGCGCGCTTCTGCCCTGGACACTAGTCTACCTGAGTTCCGCGTATCTGCTCAAACCTTTCTGTAAACGGGTGTTTTCGTGCATCGAAACAATGGCACTTCCTCGATTCCACTCCATAACTAATTAGGGATAAACTCCATTAACGATCTTTACGTTTTTGGGCCGGCACTTCACCATCTACCTGCATCCGGGAGTCCCGCGAGGGGCAAGGCAAGGGCCTTGGGGGTCATCTCCGAACTGCCAGGAATGGCACTGTCGCGCGGGACCCTAACCATGGGGTGATTCTGCTCGTGGAAGATTTCCGTCCGCTCCTTCTCGCGATGCAGAACCTTTTGGAATCCTTTCGCAACACGGTGCTGCCTGCCACAACTCCAGCGGAAGCCCTTCACTTCCAGGAACAAGCAGGGAGCTGCATCCATCTGCTTCTGATGCGCCTCCTTCTCCCCGGAATGCCTGGCCCAGCAATGGCGGCACAAATCCTAATTCGTGCTCCGAATCTGGCGGTTCTCTACATGTCGGACGATCTGAATCCCCGGGACGGGGGAGCTTTCGAAAGGGATATTCCTGCCTCCCTGCTCCCAAATCCATTCACTGTGGAAACTCTTCTCGAGCGCGTGAGTGCCCTTCTCCAGTATTCCCCGGTAGACGCGAGCCGCAGCCGTGCGTGGTTCGATCTTTCAGAATTATTCTCCTCAGGAAAAAGCTAAGTTCTCGTTCCGAGGACCGCCGAACTAGACTCAGACAGCAGCTCCCAGATGCGATTCACCCAATCCAGGTGCTCCGGTTTCATGAGGACGGAGCGAAGACACGTCAGGGTATCTCTATCGCGTTTCATCGAGCCAAGGTTTTTCTCCCAAAACTTCAGGGGCAACTCCGCCACCGCAAGATGAAGATCGCGCTTCGCGGCCTCCTGAAAAATCCCCCGGGCTCGCGCAGAAGCTTCGCTCACACTCGCAGCTTTCGGCGCGAACACCACGATGTCCAGCTCCGGAGCGAACGCCGTGATAAATCGTGAATCAGCATCCATCTTCTCGAACAGCGCCACCGCCGTTCTTCGGCCGCACTCCAGCCCTCGGGAAAATTCACCTCCCTTCATAAGCGGCAACAATTTCTGTGTCGCCCATAACGCCGCCGCGGCCGCCCCTGGCCGCGAACACTCCAGGCTGATCTCGCCCAGGTGCAATTCGGCGGAGCTGAAATAGGTGTAAGGCGAATCGTGCTTGTACAATCGCCCGACTTCCGGATCGCGAAACAAGACGCAGCCACATCCATACGGCTGCAACCCGTGTTTGTGGGGATCAATCACAATCGAATCCGCCTCTCCAATCCCCTCGAAAGCCTTTCTGCCATGCTCTGCGAGATTACTTGCAAGCACAAAATATCCGCCATAGGCCGCGTCAGCGTGAACTCGGTACCCGTATTTTTCACGTAGGTTGAGAATTTGTAGAAGCGGGTCGACGGATCCGGTCGCCGTCGTTCCCATCGTTGCCACGACAGTCCCCACATCACCGCCTTCCACGCGGTCGGCGAGTGCCCGCGCATCCATGCGCCCAAGCGCATCGCATGGCACACCCTCGAATTCCACTTGCAACACTCCGCTGATCCGCTTGTGCGTGTAATGCGCCTGCTCGCTCGCGAGGATCTTCTTGCCGGGATGCAGTTGTCCGGCCACCCATAGCGCTTCTAGGTTTGCCATCGTTCCGCCGCCGCACAAGTGCCCCAGAAAGTTCTTCCAGCCGAACATCGCGGCGATTTCCGCGACCGCCTCTTTTTCCATCGCCGACGTGGCTCGTCCGCCGTCCAGCGCGTGGTTGTTGGGGTTGATCCACATGGCCAGCGCATATGCCAGCCGCGCCACGGGATGCGGTGGTTTCAACATTTGGCCGGCGTAGAGCGGATGAAAGTACGGATAGTTATCCTGAAGCCGCTCCGCCGTCGCGCCAAGCACTTCTGCTAGCCGTTCCATTCCCGGCGCATCGCTTTCGAAACGTGGCAGCGAGTTGAACCCACCGTCGAGCTTTTTCGCCGCCTCGATCAGTGCGCTCAAACTCTTCTGTTCCAGCATCACCATCACCAGTCAAGAGTCACCAGTCACCCCCCTACTGCCACACTCTATCCAGCTGCCCCGCCGTCTTCAGCAACTCTAGTTGCGCCTGCTGCTTCTGGAAATTTGCATCTAGATACGCCATCCACTTCTCATTCTCTTCCAGTCGTGCTTTCTCAACTTCACGTAAATTCAGCTTCCCCTCCGCAAACTGCGCCTGCAACACCGCCAGATTCTGCTGCGCGAGCTGCAATTCCAGCCGCGCTACCTCTTTTGCCGCGTCCCTCTCCTTCACGCGCCGCGTTTTCTGCCGTACTTCCGCGGTGACTTCGGTCTTCTTGTTCGTCAGGCTGGCCTTCGCTGCTTCCAGATTTACCTGCGCCAGTCCGATCGACGCTTTCGTTCTCGCGCTGAAGAGCGGTACCTGCACGTCGACTCCCGCGTTCAGGTTGTTTCGTTGGAAATGATTGAAGAATTCCGCGTAGTTATTGAACTTCGCTAGCATGCTGTACACGCTGACGAACTCCAACGTTGGCCAGTACCCGCGTTTTTCTCCCTTCAGCCGGAACTCTTTCGCTCGGACATCCGCTTCGGCAAGCTGCAATCCCGTGTTACTCGTCAGCGCCATGGCTACCAGGTTGTCGCCCGCCTGCTCTGCTTCTCCGGGCAAATCTTCCGGCGCGACTTCCATCGCCTGTCCCTCGGCCAATCCCAGTTCATATCTCAGGAAAACTTCCAATTCATCCTCGCGTCCTTCCAGTTGCAAAATCCGTTGCACGACCTGGGCTCTTGTCAGTTGCGCCTTCGTCACTTCTACTTGTAGTTCGAATCCTTCGCCCTGTCTCTCCTCCGTCACTTGCAGGATCTTTTCCGCGCTCTCCCGCTCTTTGCGAAGGATCTCCAGCGAATGTTGCACTTTCCCCAATTCCAAGTACGCCATCGCCGTCCGCGCGATCACACTATTTTTCGCCTCTTCCAACGCGATCTTTTGCGATTTGAATTGTTCCTGCGTCTCTTTCGCCTGGCCGCGCAACGGCTCGTTGAATACTTGTTCGGTATATGTCATATTGAAAATAGCCGGCGCCCGCCCGCCCGGTGTCTCTGGAATGCCGTTGGTGTACCCGGCTCCTGAGCCTGCATACAGATTCGGCATAAATTGCGCCTTGGTGATCTGCGCCGCGTGGTCCGCCAGGCTCGCCTGAATCTTCGCCCCTTGAATGTCTTTGCTGTTCTGCAACGCCAATTCGATCGCCCGCTTCAGCGTCAATGTTACGGGCGTCCCGATGGTCTGACGCTGTAACCCGGGCGCGCCAGTCTTCGGCGGCGCTGCTTCCTGACCGATCGCGGCGTTCCCGCAGAGCACCAGCAACGTCGCCATCCACGTGGCGTAGCGACTCGCTTTGATTTTCCCGCTTCTTCTCCGCCCTTCCATCCGCATACGGTCAGCTTTTCTCATCACCGATATCTCCTCAACGGCGATTCCCGCCGCTCATTCATACCTCAAGGACTCCACCGGCTGCAGGCTCGCCGCCTGATTTGCGGGCAAGTATCCAAAAAAGAGTCCCGTCGAGCAAGACACTACGAACGCAATCACCACGCTGGCGCTGGACACCGGAACGCGCAAATTCCCCGGCAAGAAAAACTGCGTCGCCACCGGTATCGCAATTCCAATCAGTATCCCGATCACCGCCCCCCCGCCGCTGATCACAAATGCTTCGATCAGAAATTGATACATGATCTCCCGCCGGGCCGCTCCGATCGCCTTTCGAATCCCGATTTCCCGCGTCCGCTCTTTCACCGTCACCAGCATGATATTCATGATCCCAATCCCGCTGATCAGCAGCGCGATGAACGCGATCACCACCAGCACGATCGTCAGCGCCAGGGAAATGTTCCTCGCCGCGCTCAGAATCGCTGTCAGCGTTTGTACTTTGTATTCTGCCTCTGCTGGATGCCGGCTCTTCAGCAACAGGCCGAACTGCCGCTCCACCGGCTTCACGTCTTCCGCTCGTGCCGCCTGCACATCGAGTAAGCGCACCAAGTCATCCCCCGTGTAATACTTCATCAGCGTGAATGGGATGATCACGGAATTTTCCTGAATGTCCGACAGGCCGAACGTCTCCACGCGTTCCCGGAACACGCCAATCACCGTGAACGTCAACTCCCCCATTCTCAGCTCGCGCCCGATCGGGTTTTCCTGCCCAAAGATCCGGTCGGACAGTTGCGTCGTGATGAGGCAGACTTTGCTGCGCATCTCCATGTCCGCGGCATCGAAGTACCGCCCTCGCAGGATCAGCAGCCGCCGAATCGCTTGAAATCCTTCCGTCACTCCGACGAGGTGCACGGGGCGTTCCACTCCATTCACCACCACGCTCATCTCTAATTCCCGGGTTCCCGCTACATTAAGGACGTTGGGAATAGCTTTCGCTGCTTGCAGGTCGTCCAGCGTCATTTCATAGTTGAGTGGCTGCGCTCGCTCCGGCCTCTGAACCAACTCCGCCCAGACAAGATTTGATCCCACGCTCTCGATCTGCGACAAAACAAATTTCTTGCTCGTCAACGCCACCGTAACCACCAACACGATGGAAGCGCTGCCGATGATCACTCCCAGCGACGTTAGCATCGCGCGCAACTTATTCGCCCGCAGCGCGTCGATCGACACAGACACGGTCTCGCGTAAATCCATCATTGCTTTTCACCGGAGTGCTTCAGGGAGTATGCGGAGGGGGCGGCCACAGCGGAAACTTTCAGCCCTTCTTCAGTCGCTTCAGCGTTTCTTGCGCCAGCTTATTCTTTGGGTCGAGCCTGAGCGCGGTTTCTAATTCCTTCGCAGCTTCTTCCATCTTGCCTTGCGTTTCGAATAGCCGCCCCAGCCACGCGTGTGTCGTGGCCGGTCGTGGATAACCGGACCGGTTCGGCGCGGTCTTCAAATATTCTCGCAACCGCCGCTCCGCTTCTTCAGGCTCCTCGTTTTTCAGGATCAATCCAACGGCGCCATAAAATTTTCCTCTCGGGTCCGTCGGCGCCACGCTTTCGCCGGCTTTTGCCACCGCCGCCAGCCGCTCTGGCTGCCCGCGTTTCACAGCATAGTCGCCGATGTCGTAGATCAATTCCGGGGATTTTGGATTGGTCTCCAATGCCTGCGTAAATTCGGCGTCCGCGGCGGCAAAATCCTTCTTTTGCCTCCGGCAATTCCCTTTTGCGAAGTGCCCTTCCGCCTGGTCCAGCTCCGCCAGCTCCTTGATCTGTGGCAGCGCCTTCTCTTCCCCGCCGCCTACCATTCCCGGCGCGCTGCAATCAAATTCGATCAACGCCTGCCTTGCTGCAAAATTTCTCTTATCGAGCTTCACCGCGGTCTCGAATTCCTTCCCCGTCTTCTTCGCCAGCGATATCGCGGAAAACCAGGCCGCGTGATCCGCCTTCTCCCCGTACGCTCTTCCCAGCCACTCGTGATAGACCGAACTCCGCGGATCGATGGACACGGCCCTCTCCGCGCTCTTGATCGCCGCGTCGTGCTCCTGCAATTCCAGGAAGCTTTTTACCAGCAGCAACTGCACGTTGCCGTCGCGAGGATCCTTCGCGGCCGCGCCCTGCAAGAGCTGAATCGCCGTGGCGTAATCGCTGGCTTCGTAGGCCAGCCTGCCCGCGTCGAGACTCGGCTCTTGCTTCAAGTTCGTCGCCGCCAGCCCCGCGCTCGCCGCGAGCAAGGTCGCCATCAGCCATATGCTCCATCTAACCATTCGTTTTCTCTCGCCCACCCGTGGCGGCCGTGCTGTTCACCACAATCACGTCCATGCCATCCCTCAAGTCTACGTCCCCCGGCAGCGCAACCATCTCGTCCTCTTGTAATCCGCTTACCACCTCGTAGTTCGTGGCGTCCGCGATTCCGACGTGAATCTCCCGCTTCTCCAGCGTCGATTTGCCGACCCCCAGTTGGCTCCTTCTTACGACAAAAACGAATCGCCGTCCGCCCTCCGCTTCTACCGCGCCGCGCGGCACGGACAACACCCCGATCCGTTCGCGCGAGTTGATGCGCACATTTACATTGGTGTTCGGCAGAAGTTCCAGCTTGTCGTTGTTCACTGCGCACAACAACTCCCCGACGCTCCTCGCCCCTCGCGGCACCACTTGCTTCGGAATGATTTCCGTCTTCCCTGCCCAGCTTTTGCTCGGCAGCGCATCCCAGGTGATCTTCACCGGTTCATTCTCTTCGAGCGCCCCTAATTCCGGCTCGTCGATAAACGCCCGCACACGCACCTTGCGCAGATCCGCCATCTCCGCCAGCAGATCCCCCAGCTTCACAAAATCACCGGCCTTCACCGGCAGCGAGTACAGCGTGCCGTTCGCAGGCGCTGCAATCCGACCGTTGCGCACTTTGTCTTCCAAGGCTGCCGCTTCGTTTTGCGCCTGCTCCACTTGCAATCCCGCGCGCTCCACGTCCAGCTTCACGCTGCGGTCAAACTCCTGCTTCGCCGCCGTCAATTTCGTCACTTCCGTTTGCGCTTTCGTCAACTCCAGGTCGTTTGCTGCCAGTTCGTCGCGAGTCGCCGCCTGCTCCGCAATCAGCCGCACCAGTGCGTCATGATTCTTCTGCAAACGGTCGCGTTCTGCCTGCATCTTCGACAAATCTCCCGACGTCTTCGCGGCCTCGTCCGCGCGGCCGCCCGCTTTCGCCGCCCGCAAATCATCTTGCGCCCGCAATAATTTTGCCCGCGCCTCGGAAAGTTGTGCGGCCGCGTCCCTCACATTCAATTCCAGCAGCAATTGGCCCTTCTTTACCGTTTGCCCCTCCTTCGCATGCACTCTTTCCACAAACGTATCCAGCTTTGCACGCATCACGTAGGGTTCAATCGGTTCCACTTTCCCGTTGCTGCTGATCGACGAAATCAGGTTCTCCCGCGCCGGCGACACGGCGGAAATCTTCGGCACCGGCTTCCGCCCGCTTAGCCCTAGCAGTACGTATACCAGCACTCCCGCTACCGCCAGGTAGAGCAAGATCCGGTTTCGCAGCTTCCGATCCATCTTTTCCTATTCTGCGTTCTCGCGTGTCCGGCGCTGTCGGAGACACAACGGTACAACGACCCGGCGAAGCGTTCCCCTGATTCTTCCTTGGCCTGGGTCCCCCATCTGGTAGGTGCCGAAGAACTTCATTCTAACAATATCAGCGCGGCTTTCTCCATAAACCTGACCGGCTGTGTCGCTCCTGACTCCCCACCTCATTCTTCATCCGTTCAATGAGCGGATGCGTCCTCAACACCTCCGGGATGCCGTCACCCTCATTTTGGAAGAACTCTTCCGCATGCTAGAATCCGGACATGTCATCCGAACCCGCTTCCAACCGAACAGTCAACCAGCATCCGGTCGGAATGAAACCCGTAGGCCAGTCCGCCGCCGTTGTCAGTTCCGTCCTCCACCGCGTTTGCATCCAGTGCAATAACATGTTTCGCGTCACACCTGATAGGTTTGATGCCAAGCAGTGCTCCGCGTGTCACAAAGGCTAGCAAGCTGAGCAGGCTCCTCCTTCCGATTTTCTATCTTTCCCTTTTCCCTTTCCATTTTCACGATCCATTCCCGGTAACATTACCCCGCCCTGTGCGTAGTAAACTGTGAACGCTTTGCGCCCGGTGTAACCATTTCCCATCGAGGGGTCTTTCCGTGATCGAGGCTCGTTCCCTGTCCAAGCGCTTTCAGGACAAAAAGCGCGGCGAAGTCCGCGCCGTCGACAATGTCAGTTTCATCTGCCAGCCTGGCAAGATCTACGGCCTCCTCGGCGCCAACGGCGCAGGCAAAACGACCACCCTCCGCATGCTCGCCACCATCCTCGAGCCCACCGACGGCACAGCACTCGTCTGTGGCTACGATGTCGTCGAGCAGCCCGAAAAAGTCCGGGCAAACGTCGGCTTTCTCTCCACCGCCACCGCGCTCTATCCCCGCCTCACCTCCCAAGAAATGGTCGAATACTTTGGCCGTCTCAATGGTTTAGACGAAGCCACGCTGAAAAAGCGCGTCGACGACATCTTCAATCGTCTGGACATGAACGGCTTCCGTGACCGCCGTTGCGACAAGCTCTCCACCGGCATGAAACAAAAAACCTCCATCGCACGCACGCTCGTCCACGATCCGCCCGTCATGATCTTTGACGAGCCCACCAACGGCCTCGACATCATGACCGCTCGCACGATCACCGCTTTCATTCGCGAGTGCCGCGACAACGGTAAAACCGTTATCTTCTCCACCCACATCATGAGCGAAGTCGAAAAGCTCTGCGACGTCATCGGCATCATCCACGACGGCAAGCTCCTGACAGAAGGCACCCTTCCCCAGCTTCGCCAAAAATCTGCCGAGCAGGACCTCGAAGAGATCTTTGTGAAAGTCGTCGCGCCCCACTACGTCCCCTCGGAGGCCAACTGACATGTCCCTGCGCAACGTCGGCATCGTCTACAGAAAAGAGCTCACGGAGGCTCTTCGCGACCGCCGCACTCTCATTTCCACCATCATTGTCCCCCTCTTTCTCTTTCCCGTTCTCAGCGTGGGCTTTGGTGCGCTGGCGATATCCCTGGTCGGCAAGGCCAAGGAAGAAACTCCCAAGGTCATGCTTCGTGGCGGCGAAGATTCTCCCGCCGTCGTGGAAGGGCTCAAGAAGCTCGACAAAATCGAGATTGTCCCTGACGCCTCCAACTGGAAAGACCAGATCATCAACAAGGAGATTCGCGCCGCCGTGGAAATTCCCGTGGGATTTCAGGCCGACGTCGCTCGGCAAAAATCAGACGCCATCAGCATCTACAACTACGAAGGAGAGTTGAAATCTGAATTTGCTACCGACAAGATCGAAAAGTACATGAAAGATTATCGCGACAACATCGTGAAGGAACGGCTGGCCGCCAAGAACTTGCCTGATTCGGTCCTGAAGCCCTTTGAAGTAAAGCGCGCGAACGTCGCCCCGCCTGAAAAAGTGAGCGGCGCGGCTTTCGGCGGCATCATCGGTTACATGGTCATTCTTCTCTGCATGACCGGCGCGATGTATCCGGCGATGGATCTCACCGCTGGCGAAAAAGAGCGCGGCACCATGGAAACCATTCTTTCCAGTCCTATCTCTCGCATGCATCTTGTCCTCGGCAAATTCTTTTTGATTCTCACTGCCGCGCTGGGTACCGCCGCTCTCTCCGTCTTGTCGATGGGTGTTTCGTTCTCTGTGCTGACTCACTACACCCAACAAGCTGGCAGCACGAACCCCGATGCCGCCGCGCTCGCTCTCAAGCTTGGTCCCAAAGCGGTCATCTCCGTGTTCCTGATGGCCCTCCCCGTAGCCGTCCTTTTTTCCGCTACCCTTATGACGATCGCCCTCTTCGCCAAAACCTACAAGGAGGCGCAGAGCTATCTCACGCCCATGACTTTCGTCGTCATCATCCCCGCTGTCGCGGCCATGCTCCCTGGCGTCGAGCTCACTCCCAAGCTCGCCCTCGTCCCCATCCTGAACGTCAGTCTCCTCTGTAAGGAGCTCGTCGCCGGCACCTATCATTGGAACTTCATTGCCATCATCTTTTCATCCACCTGCGTCTACGCCGGGGTGGCGCTCTTCCTGGCCATCAAAATGTTCCAGCGCGAATCCGTCCTCTTCCGCTCTTAGTTTTCATGCCTTTCGAGGGGTGCAATAGATTGCGCACTTTTTTCAGCCTGCCTGCTTTCCAGGTCGGTGGCACAGCCATTCCTGGCTGTGCGCCTCTCTGCTCAATTTCCTATCACGGCGTCCGGAGGATGTAGGGCGGTATGAATCTACGCACATTCCTCTGTGCCTGTATCCGCAAAACCACCAAAGGGCGCATACTGGTTTCGAGGTTAAACCCATGGTTGCTGCTGCAGGTGTTTGGAAAAAGAAACGCGAGCTTTTGAAAACCAAGAGGAGCTCGCTATTCGAGGCTTACACAAAGGATCCTCAAAATTTTCACCTGGCTCGGGAAATCAAAGAGATCGATGACGAAATTGCCGACTGCACCCAGCACGTGGAACAAGAAAGACGAGCGGAGCAGCGCGCCGCATCCCCCGCCGGCAGACTCGTCACAACCTCCAAGTAAGAATTTAAAAGCCGCCAGCCGCCCGGGTGTGCTGCCCTCCCAAAATCTTCCGGCGCCCACCGCGCCACGTCCTTCCCATCCCACCCCTGGGGGAAACTTTGATCGAGGCAAGAAAGGGAGCATTTTTGAAGAGGTTTGACAAACTGCCTCAGCCTCAGAAGCCACTTGACCCACCCCCCAAAGTATGGCCTGAACTAAGCGAACGGTGCTGTCGTATCCTTAGATTGAGGAAATATTGAGGCACTCATGCGATGGCGTCTCATCCGCATCGCGCTCATTCTATTGCTGCTTCCCCCGCTCCTCGGCGCCGTGGCGGGCTGGCTGGCCGGCCCGGCCTACCTCCACCCCATCCGCCGGGCATTGACGCCCGATCTCATCCGCGAGGCAGACGCCTCGTTTGCCGTCACCCATTCACAACGCCAGGATTTCAACGTCCGCGCCCCCGACGGCGTTCTTCTCCGCGGCTGGACGGTTCGCCCTCCCAACGCAAATGGCAGCTGGGTCCTGCTTTTCCACGGCGTCGCTGACAATCGCGTCGGCACCATCGGCCCATCGGAAATCCTCCTTCGCGCCGGATACAGCGTCGTCATGATGGACGCTCGCGCCCACGGGGCCAGCGAAGGCCCTATCGCCACCTACGGCTGGCTCGAACGCAACGACACCCGCGCCACAATCGACGCCTTGATTGACTCCGAACTGAGTCCTTGTCTTTCGATCCAATGGTCGGGGCTCGGCTCTCCTTGCCCAGGCCCCCGGCATCTCTACGCTCTGGGCGAATCCATGGGCGCCGGCATTGCCTTGCAATCCGCTGCCGCCGATGCCCGCATCGAAGCCGTCGTCGCCGAAGCCCCGTTCGCCAGTCTCCGCGAGGCTTCCTACGATTACGCCGGGTTGCGCTGGTCGCCGCTGCTTGGAAAAACGCTCTTTGCTCCTTTCAGTTGGGCGCTCATGTACCGAGGCGAATCTCTCGCCGGTTTTTCCGCCACGGGCGTCTCGCCGGAGAAAGCCGTGGCCGCGCGCCCCTTTCCCGTGCTGCTCATCTGTGACGGCCAGGACGTCGCGCTTCCCTGCCGTCACTCCGAAATGATTTATGCTGCCGCCCGCGGCCCCAAGCAACTCTGGGTCGTCCCCGGCGCTTATCACACGGCCGCCCTCGGCTTCCAGCCGGAGGAGTTTCGCCGCCGCGTCCTCGCCTTCTTCGCCGCCGCGCAACATCCCAATCCCGCGCCCCCAGCCGGATGGCCATCCGCATCTGGAGTTCCGTTTCGAAATCGAAATTTCACCATATTCATAAATCAAGACATCAGGAATCGTTCTGGCAAGCCCCGAAATGGAATGGCTGGTGAAATCTTGGGAAGCCTCCGGTAAGAGCGCGTGTAGTGTTTCCCGCCTGGCTCCAGCCTCCTCTTAAGGGTCGAAAAGGGGTATGCCCGGCGCAAGGAAAGCTAGGGTTTGGTTTTCTTCTTTGGCGCCGGAGGAGCCGTCTTGGGCTTCTCGGTTTCGCCGCCCTTCCGGCTGAGCAGCGACAAGGCATCCTTGGCGTTGAACGGGAAGCGGCGCACCGACTGCTCGCCCGTGGTGCTCAAGGTAACGTCCACGCGGCGGTTGTTGGCCAGCCGGACGGTCAGAAGATTTTTCACTATCTTCGCGCGGTCCGCGGCGGTCAACTCGCTGTCCTGCTCGATGAGGTTTTTTACTTCTTCCGACGTCATGTTCCTTTCGAAGCCGAACGCGCGCGTTTCGAGATGATCCGCGGGTACGCCGCGTTCGACCAGGTAGCTCTTGGTGCGTTCCACGCGGCGTTCGGAGAGCTTTATGTTGTAGTCCTTGGCGCCCCGAATGTCGGCGTGGCCTTCGAGGATCAGGTGAGCCGCCGGGCGATAGCCTAGATATTGCTTGAAGTCGCTCGCTAGCGCATCGAGCGTAGCCGCCTGGCTGGGGAGCAAGCCACCCATGGGTTTTGCGACCGTCGGCATCGCCGTGGGGAAATAAATACTATGGAGCGCCAGCTTGGCTTCGAGCTGCTTGACCTGCGGCGGCTCCTTGACTTCCACGTTGCCGGAAGCATCCGCGGCACCTCCGCGGCCATCGTTGACGCTGCAGTTCACCGTGTAAATTCCCGGCCTTGCGCCGGTCGAATCGAACTGCACGCTCGAGCCGGTGCCGGTGATCTGGCCGCCCGTGGCGGTGTAGCTGTAGGTCAGCGGGTCGTTGTCCGGGTCGCTGCCGTTGCAGGTGACGGCGGTGCGCTCGCCGGGAAGAATGGGGCTGCGCTCGATCGAGAGCGAGGCGGTCGGAGGACGATTCGGTCTTTGCTCCACCCTGAAATCCGCGGAGCAAGAAGCGGTGCCGCCCTTGCCGTCGTCCACCTTCACACTGACGGTGTAGCTGCCGACGGCCACGCCCGAAGAATTCCAGCGGGCATCCGGGCCGGTACCTTCGATCGTCCCGCCGGTCGCGGTGTAGCTGTAAGTGAGCGGGTCGTTGTCCGGGTCGCTGGCCGTCACGTGCACCGCCACAGTATCGCCCGAACCTGCATACAAAGACGTGGGATTGACGGAACAAGCGGCGACGGGCGGATGGTTTGCCGGGGGCACAGGCGGACTGGGAATGCCGAATCTCGCCACGATGCCGGTGCCGGCGCGGAAATTGTTCTGGCGGGCGGTCGCGCCCACACCCGAGCCGGAAAAGTTCGTCATGAAGTAGTTCAGCTCGGCAAAGCGCCAGGCGAGATTCTTGGTCAGCACAATATCCAGGCCGCCCCCCGGCGCGAGGGCAAAGGTGTTCTGATTTTGGGTGCCCTCCACTTCCGGACCGCCATGAACGCCACCGACAAGCATTTCAGCGAAGGGCACGAAGTGGTCGTACTTTCTCAGGTTTAGGCGTGGCCCGAAGAGGTAGGAGACGAGAGTTCCGCTTACGCTGGTGCTGGTGCCGATCAGTGGGCTGAGATCCCGTGTAAATCGGTAACCGCCGACTTCCGCGGTGAGGCCGATCCACCTGGAGGCGTTGTAGGTAAACGATCCGGTGGAACCATGGGCATTGAAGTTCGCGAATGGATCGCCGGGAGCAAAATTTACGTATTGGTACATACTGGCGAGCTCGATTCTCGGAACCAGCTGGCCGGGAGTGCGGGCGTCCTTGGAGGCCGCAGCGGGGCCCGGGAATGGCGTCGCGCGCGGGGCGGCAGGCAACGCGAAAGCGCCTCTGATGGGAACAATCTTGATGTTGGGCGCGGAAGATGCTGCGGCGGTAGCCTTCTCTCGATGCGCATCGAAGGCCTTGTCTGCTTCACTCGATCCGTTATTTTCTTGCTGGGCGCACACCGGTAACGCCAGCATCAAACTTATCGCCCCTACAGCCGTCAACGCACACCACTTGCGCATCGCTCTCCTCCGGTTGCTTCTTACACCAAATCCCGTGTGATTCACGCGCCCGCTCTCGCACCGCTCGTTGCTTCTGGCGGACTCCGTTGGACGTATGGCAACTGTTTCTTCCGCTTCTCGCGCGCTGCGCGAGAACGCTTTTCACACCCCACGCGCGAAGAGCAGGCAAAGCAGCGAGAGCAAGCAGCCGCGGCGACGTAAGGTTATTCCACAATTCCCCTGGTCTGCAACCATTTCATTTTCCCCGCAGGAAAGTAACGCGCCAATCCGCCGACTTGATTGCCGATGTTGGCCTGAAACGAGGAAAATCTGTATTGGCGCACCCGCGTCCGGCAAGCCCCCAAGCGCCGCAAAACCATGCGGGGTTAAGGAGAAAAACGGTACGGTAAGCTAAACTATTCCAGCCATGCCATTCGTCAACACGCTCGACGATCGTTGGGTGGGACAAGCGCGCTGTATCGCCACGGCCCTTCTTGAATCAGACGGCCACCGCGCGATCGTGGACCCCGGCCCGGGCTCCACGCTCGAAACGTTGCACGCACAGCTTCAAGCTCACGGGCTGACCGCTGGGGACATTGACTCTATTTTGCTGACGCACATTCACCTGGACCACGCGGGTGCCAGCGGAGCGCTGGTGCGCCAGAATCCGCGCCTGCCCGTCTACGTGCATAAGAATGGCGCGCCGCACATGGCCGATCCTTCCAAATTGCTGGCCAGCGCGCGGCGCCTGTGGCCCAATGACTTGCAGCGGCTGTTTGGAGAAACCCTGCCCGTGCCGGCGGAAAATCTGCGCGTCCTCGAAGGCGGGGAAACACTCTCCGTGGGCCAGCACAAACTGGAAGTCGTGTACACCCCGGGGCATGCTTCGCACCACGTCAGCTATTTTGATCATCAGGAAGGCGTGGCTTTCGCCGGCGATACCGCAGGCGTGCGCATCGAAGGATATCCCTACGCGATGCCCGCGACTCCGCCACCGGACATCGATCTGGGCGTCTGGGAAACTTCCTTCGCCGCGATTCTGGAGCGTAAACCCAACCGGCTGTTTCTAACGCATTTTGGTTTCGCCGAGAATCCGTCCGAACATATTTTGCTGTTCCGGGAACGGCTTCATCGCTGGGCGGCACTCGCCGAGAAGGCCATACGCACTGCGGCCAGCGACGCGGACGCGATGGATGCCTTTATGTCCGCCGCCCGCGCGGACATCGCGCAGAATGTTCCCGCCGAGGAGGTCGATCACTACATCTTCAACGCGGGGCTCAATCTGTCGTTTCTCGGCCTGGCACGGTATCTCCGCAAACGCGCTGCGGCCTCTTCCAGTGTTCAGTAGTTCGTTTTTGATTCTTGGTTCTTCGTCAAGAATTAACGGTAGGTCGTGGCCGACGAATGCTGTCGGACGCTGTCGTTCTTTAGCCGGAACCGACCGCTCCAGGTGCCGGAACCGGCCGTTCTAGCGGCAGAGAAAAACCAAATCCCGCAGACCGTTGAAGAGCCGGCTTAGGCGGCTGTTCCTGAGGAAGACACTTGCGTAGGGCCCGCGGGCGGTTCGGTTGCCTGAGGCGCGGTGAGCGCCTCGAGGCGGGCGGAAAGAGCTTCGACGAGAAGATTGACAAGCTTCGGCGCGCCGCTGCCATCGGGATCTTTGTCCGGGTTGTACTGCGCAACGTCGAGGCCCAGAAGATTTTTGTGCTTCACGAATTCCACGAAGGCCGCGCGTACATCCTCGAAGCTCAGTCCGCCGCTGCCCGGAACATTGACGGCGGGAAAATCTTCCTGAGCGATCACGTCGGCGTCCAGGTGCAGAACGAATTCCCGGGAGTCCGCATGCACTTGTCCGAGCGCTTCGTGCGCGGCTTTGGCGCCGCCCTTGAAGTGGATGTCCCCGGCATAATTGTGCCGCAGCGGCGAGTGGCCGAGGAACTCCTGCTCCGGCGGATCGAGCCGTTCGAGTCCGAAGAGCGTCACATCCGGCTCGCGCACCAGCGGGGCCTCGCTCCAGAAACGCACTAGCTCCGGCGCGCCTTTCCCGATGATGTGGGCCACCACCATCCCGTCAATGCGGCCGGAGGGCGTGCTTGCAGGAGTGTTCAGATCGGCGTCGCGGTCAAACCAAAGAAGGTTGATGTGCTTGTGGTAACGGCGGGCGCCGGCCAGCAGGCCGATGACCTGTGCGCAATCTCCGCCCAGAACGAGCACCAGAGCGCCGCTCTTTACCGCCAATTCGGCTCGCAGCTTCAAATCGTTGAGGCCCGCGACGATTTCAGTTAGATTGCGCGCGCGCCGGTGTTCTTCATCGTCCGCGAAAAGGCGCGGAGCGCAGTCACCATGATCCACAACTTCATAACCGGCCGCTTGCAGCTTTTCGACGAGTCCGGCAGCGCGCAGGGCCGCAGGAGCCTTCTCGCTCCCCGGGAAAAATGCCGCGGCACTTGACGGCGCGCCGATCAAGGCAATCTTCTTCGGTTGACGGAGGATTTTGACCGCCAAGGTTCGGCTCCTTGTGCTGTTTTTCCCGTTACCGCGCCAGGCTACCGGTAGCCGGATGACTCGCCGGCCGCCGCTGCTTCATTTTCCGGACCGATCAAACTTCCCCTGCCGGCACAAAATCTTCAGCCGCGCGGAGCCGGCGCGATCGTCGCGAGTTCCGGCGGCAGAGTGAAACGAACGTCTTCGCGAATCAGATCCAGGTCGCGCTGGTCCGTGAATCCAAATTCCGCCAGGCGCTCGCTGACTTGTTCCACCAAAACTTCGGGAGCGGACGCGCCCGCCGTCAGGCCCACGCGAGAGACGCCTTCGAGCCACTTCACGTCGATGTCTTTCGCCGAGTCGATCAATTGCGCTTTGACGCCACTGCGCTGCGCGACCTCGACCAGGCGGTTCGAGTTCGAGCTGTTCGGCGAACCTACGACCAGGATTAAATCCACATCCTTGGCTACCTGCTCGACCGCTTCCTGGCGATTCTGCGTGGCGTAACAAATGTCGTCACTTGCCGGCCCTTTGATCTGAGGAAATTTCTGGCGGAGCCGCGCCACAATCTCTTGCGTGTCGTACAGACTCAGGGTTGTCTGCGTCAGAAACGAAAGTTTCTCCGGATCTTCCACTTTAAGAGCGTCCACCGCGGCGACAGAATCCACCACAATGGTGCGATCGGGCGCTTCGCCGGAAGTGCCGACGATTTCCTGATGATCCTTATGGCCGATGAGAATGATGGTGCGTTTTTCGCGCGCGAATTTCAGCGCTTCGAGGTGCACTTTGGTCACGAGCGGGCAGGTGGCATCGATGACTTTCAACTCGCGCGACTTGGCTTCGTCGCGGACCGTCGGGGGCACGCCATGGGCGCTGAAGACCAGTACCGCGCCGTGCGGCACTTCGTCGATGGCCTCCACAAAAATAGCCCCGCGTCTCCGCAACTGCTCAACCACATAGGTGTTGTGCACGATTTCGTGGTGCACATACACTGGCGCGCCATACGCTTCCAGCGCCAGCTCGACGATGTCCACCGCGCGAACCACGCCCGCACAGAAACCCCGCGGCCTCACCCGCAGCAATACCTTGCCATTCCTAGCTGTATGCATGGTCATCCTAAATAAATGATTTCCGAAGACTCTATCATACCTTACCCCGCGGCCCGCTCGCACCCCGTTTCCTGGCATCAGGTTAGCGCGGGTGTGACCTTAGCCCAATTTGGCGCTCCAGGACAAGCCGTGTGGCTCCTAGAATGAGGCCACCATGACAACTGAAATGAAGATTTCCCTGGTGACTCTAGAGGGGCGGCACATGCGGCTGGAGCCGCTGACGATGGCGCATTTGGCGGGGCTTGCCGAAGTGGGGCTGGACGAAGAGCTGTGGCAATGGATCCCCACGCCGGTGCGGACCGCCAAGGAGATGGAAACCTACATCCAGACGGCGCTCGATGAGCAAGCACGCGGGGTATCGTTGCCGTTTGCCATCGTTGAAAGGGCAAGTGGCAAGGCCATCGGAAGCACGCGTTACGGGAACATTGAACGAACCCACCATCGCGTTGAGATTGGCTGGACCTGGGTGGCGCGCGACTGGCAACGGTCGGCGGTGAACACCGAGGCCAAGTATCTTCTGCTCAAGCATGCGTTCGAAACGCTCGGCTGCATGCGTGTGGAGTTGAAGACGGATTCACTCAACGAGCGCTCGCGGGCGGCGATCCTGCGCATCGGGGCGCTCGAAGAGGGCATCTTTCGAAATCACATGATCACAGCCAGCGGGCGCATCCGCCATACGGTGTATTTCAGCATTGTCGATTCGGAGTGGCCCGCGGTGAAAACGCGCCTCGAAGCCATGCTTCAAGGCGGCCAATCCGGACGCCACCCGGGAAGCTGAACTCCCCTACCATTTGAGCAACGGCTGTACCTCGGGCCAGCGTCCCGCCCGCCTCAGATAAGGTAAGATTCGAGACGGATCGCCGGCAATTCCTTTGCTCGCTGAATCGATTCCGAGAAACAATTTGGCCAGCCCTTCCAATCCGATGAATCGCCGGCGCAGCGAACGCGTGATGCTGCAGATGAAGCTCGAGGTCACCGCCGAAGACATTGAACGCAAGCCCCGGCAGGAAGATGCGCTGACGCTGGTCGTTAACGCTCACGGCGGCTTGCTCCAGATGAAAATGCACGTGCATGTCGGCCAGCCCATGCTCGTGGTGAATCCGCACAATAGGATCCAGCAGAATTGCCGGGTCGTCCGGGTGGAGGATACCTCGCCGGAATATTTCTCCGTGGCCTTCGAATTCGACCGGCCGAATCCGAGATTCTGGCCGGTTGTTTTTCCACCCTCGGATTGGAACGCTCCGGCCGCTTGATCCGGCAAAGCACAGATCTGGCCGTCCTAGATTTTTTTCTTTCCCTATGAACCGCCGTGGACGCAGGTTCCCCCTGCGCAACTCTTCGACGGATTTGCGGTTTACTCTCACTAGGGGATGGTGTCCGATTTGGAGGACGCTCTAATGGTGAATTGGAACATTGGAAAAGGAAAATCGCCGCTTCTTGGGGCTTCGATACTCATTGGCGGGCTGTTTTTAGCGGGCTGCGACGACCACATCACGGTGATTCGCGATCCCGGCATTCCCGTGGTGAAAGGCAACACCTGGGCGTGGCGGCCGATGACGCCGCCAAAGGATGCGGACAAGCGCCCCGTCGTGTCCCGCGACGTGATTTCACGCGGAGAAACTATCCGGCGCGACCCCGAAGCGAACAATGAGACCGTTCGCCAGCGCATCCGGACGGCCATCGAACAGACGCTTTCCTCGAAAGGATTGAAGCAGGTCAGCGACCCGCAAGCCGCGGATTTCCTGGTGGACTATCACGTCGCTGTACGGCGGCATGAGGTCAGGGTCGAGCGCGTCTATCCAGGTGGCTACCCGGGACTAGTTTGTGGTCCCTACGGCTGCTGGGAATCGTGGGGCTGGGGCCCGCCGGAAGTCAGCTATGAAAATATCCGCTTCCGCGAAGGAACGGTGGTTTTCGACTTCACGAAGCAATCCGCGAAACGGCTGGCCTATCGAGCGATCGGGCAGAAGCCAGTCGACCGCGATACCTTCAATCAGGATGAGATTACGGAATTTGTCCATCACATGCTGGGAAAACTGAAGACGAAAGGTTAGCTGCCGCAAACATCTCTGTTCGCAACTTCAGAATTGCCGAAATGGGAAGGCCGTTATTTTCGGCCTTCTCTGCTCTCAGTTCATGGATTCCCTTCTAGTCTTCCGAACTTCTGTGCTGCGCTAGGCGATTGACCCATGGATCGAACTATTGGATTCATCAGCAAATCGTGACATCATCCGGGGTTCTGCAAATCGCTTTGCAGCCCGTATTGACGCAATGGGGGAGAAAGAGATGGGAAGAATCATTTTTCGGTGCGGTTTGGCGTGCGGCTTGCTGCTGTGCGCCCGGCACAGCGCTGCGGCGCAGGAGACCGCGAAACATGCGATCACTTTTGACGACATGATCAAACTGCATCGCATTTCGGAGCCACAGGTGTCGCCGGATGGAAAATGGGTGGCGTACACGGTGGCGACTCCGGACATGGACGCGAATCGCAACGCGAGCAACATCTGGCTGGTGGCCACGACGGGTGGCGAAGCGATTCAACTGACGCAGAGCGGAAAAGATACTTCGCCAGTATGGTCGCCGGACGGAAAGACGATCGCGTTTTTGTCGGCGCGTGGCAGCGAATCGCAGGTTTTTTTGCTATCGATGGAAGGCGGCGAGCCGCAAGAGCTCACAAAACTCTCCACCGGCGCGGACATCGTGAAATGGTCGCCGGACGGAAAAACGATTGCGTTTACTTCTTCCGTGTATCCGGATTGTGTCAGCCGCTCGGCGGCTGTCGTAAACAACGACGATAACTGCAACAGCAAGCGCGACGCGGAAACAGAAAAAAACAAAGTGAAAGCGCACGTGGCGGAGCATCTTTTGTACCGGCACTGGTCGCACTGGAATGACGGCAAACGCAGCCATTTATTCGTGGTTCCGGCGGATCGAAGCGCAGCGCCGCGCGATTTGACGGCCGGCGCGGACTACGACGTGCCCCCGGACGAGCGCGGCGGGCCGGCGGATATTTCTTTTTCGCCGGACGGAAAAGAGATTTGTTTCACGGCGGTCACGGACAAAATGGAAGCGATCAGCACGAACGGCGATTTGTTTATTGTGCCAGTGGCCGGCGGCGAACCAAAACGCATTACCACGCAGCCGGGATTTGATGGAAATCCCGTCTACTCTCCGGACGGAAAGTACATCGCGTATCACGCACAGCTTACCGCGGAATACGAATCCGACCGCTGGCGGGTGATGCTGTACGACCGGCAAACGGGGAAAATCGAAAACCTGTCCGAGACGTTTGACCGAAGCGCGGACGGATTGGCGTGGTCGGCGGACAGCAAGACCATTTACTTCACCGCGGAGAACGAAACGCTGCAACCAATCTATTCGATTCCGTCCTGTAGCTGCGGCTTGCCGGTAAAAATAATCTCCGAAGGATTCAATTCCGCGATTTCACTCAGCGGCGATGGGAAAACACTGGTCTTCGATCGGACGAGCCTGACGATGCCCGCAGAGGTCTTCACCGCGGCGAGCGACGGCTCGGGCGTGCGCCAACTGACGCATCAAAATGATTCGCGACTCGCGGCGCTGGAGATGAACGCTCCCGAAACCTTTTGGTTCGACGGCGCCGAGGGGACGAAAGTGCAGGCCATGATGATCCGGCCGCCGAAACTTGAAGCGACGAAAAAATACCCACTGCTCGTTCTGCTCCACGGCGGGCCGCAGACGATGTGGTCGAATGCCTGGGGCTACCGGTGGAACGCGCAAGTGTTTTCCGGTGCGGGTTACGTGACGCTGATGATCAACCGGCGCGGCTCGACGGGTTACGGGCAGAAATTCACCGATGAAATCACGAACGATTGGGGCGGAAAGGCGCACGTCGACGTGATGAACGGCGTGGACTCCGCGCTGAAAAAATATCCCTTCATCGATGGGAGGCGCATGGCCGCGGCCGGCGGATCCTATGGCGGATACATGGCGGACTGGATCGCCACGCATACAGGGCGCTTCAAGGCCATCATCAGCCACGCGAGCACGTACGACAAAACGTCGATGTGGGCCACGGAAGAATTGTGGTTCGAAGAACACGACATGCAGGGCACCCCGTGGACGAATCCAGAGAGCTATAAAAAATGGTCGCCGTCAACGTATGCGGCGGAGCTCGGAAAATTCAAGACGCCGACGCTAGTGATTGCCGGCGAAAGAGACTACCGCGTGCCGTACACGCAATCGTTGGAATTTTTCAGCGCCCTCCAACGGCAGGGCGTGCCATCGAAGCTGGTGGTCTTTCCGGACGAAGGACACTGGATATTGAAGCCGCAGAACGCGCAATTCTGGTACAAGACCTTTTCGGATTGGCTGGCGACATACGTGAAATAAGGCAAGAGAGAGGGCGGCACTCGAGCCGGCCTCTCCGTCGACAATTTCACATCCTCACTTAACCGTCGCGGTGAATACTTCCTCCATCAAAAGGTCCGTTCGGCAGCCAGAGGATGATTCCAGCTGCCGGCGACTGTCGGTCCAAATCGGATGAGAAACGCCTCCGGGAGAGGCCAGGCCTTCGTAATCGCCCTGTTGGTTGCCGTAGTTAAATCGCGGGGCACGGAAATACGCCATTGCAATCATGCTCGTTCGAGCTGACAGAGCTCACGCGCACATTGGGAGAGCGGAACGTCACGCCGCCATCAACCGATTGTGTGAAGAAGGTGTCGATCATAAAACGGAAACCAGACGTGTCGTTGCGGGTGTCGTAAAAGGAGAGATTGACGTCGCCCGTGACCGGATCAACGGCGAGCCATTGATTGAAGCGGTCCACGAGTTGCGGAAGTTGATCGGTCACAGGATGGGGAGCGGTCCAGGTGGATCCTCGATCATCAGAGAAAGACACAAAGATGTCGGTAACGCCGGCGGGCGTGAGATCCATCCCGGAGCAATAGAGACGTCCATGGTGAGGCCCGGTTGACCGATCGGCGTCGCAGGCAGGGTAAACGAGCGCACGGCGAAACATCTCGGCTGGAACGCCGACATCAAGGGCCGCGGTTTTCTCGGAGACCGTGCGCTGCGCATCCCAGGTGACGCCCCCATCGAAGGAGCGATTGAAAGCGATCAGATTATTTTTGTAATCGTTCCATGCCGCATAAACTTCGCCGTTGGGGCCGACAAAGGGGACGGCGCCAATGCCCTGGCCCGGGCCAGAAGGATTGTCAACACGGGCGAGAGCAAAACTGGCTCCGGCATTCGAAGACCGAGCGACATGGATGCCACCGTCGGTGCCGTTCCCTCCATTGGCGGCATCCCAAGCCACGTAAACACGGTCGCGGAAGGGGCTCGCCGAATTCGTGTCGGCCGTAATCATCGGCTTGTCATTGAAGTGGTTCTTACTTCCGGTGAGGAGGGAAGTCAAGCGGTCGTGGTGTTGAAGGGACGATCCCCTATCTGACTTTCTGCCCTTCGCGGCGGGGAAGTGGCACCGCTGCTCTAACCGGCGGAAAAAAGCTGCCGAAAAGCGCGGCGCGCAAAACGAAAAAGATGATAGAGCAGAAAAACGGATAGCACGACTAGCGCGGCGACGATAATAACGGTTGCAACCGGATGCACGGTGGCCAACCAGGTCAGCCAAACGGCCAACAGATCTTCTCCAAAACTCAAAATCCAATTGCTGAAGGGCTCCGGGCTAGTATTGACGGCGGCGCGGGCGCTGGCTTTCGTGCTGTGCGACGTGAGGGCAACTCCTCCCGCGAGGAGCGCGGCACCAGAACGCCATTCCGGGGGCGCTCCACCGGAAGCAGCAAAGGCCAGCAGCGCTGCCGCGGGCGGGCGAATGAACGTATGAATCGCATCCCAAGCGGTGTCGAAATACGGAATCTTGTCCGCGAGGAATTCAATTACATAGAGCCCGATGGCGATGCCCAGCACCCAAGTGTGAGACAGCACGGCGAGCGACGGCGGCAAGTGGAGAATGCCGAAACGCTCGAGCAGGCCAAGCGTGGCGACGGTCGCGTAGACATTCAGGCCGGAAGAAAATCCGGCGCCGAGAGCGAGGCCAAGTGTCTCGATCGGGTTCATGCCTGCTCATCATAGCAGGCGCGACTGGGAGCGAGAGAGTTACTGCTGTTGCTACCAATCTAAGGTTTCAATTGACCACTTAGCGAAGGAAAGCGATTCTGTTCGCAGGACGGTCATCCGTGTTTGGACTGAGCTACCTCTTCTATCCCTGGGGCTTCATCGTGCAGGGCCTGGCGATCTTGCACTTCGTGCGGCGCCGGCCGGAGAACTATTGGTTTTACATTATTTTTTTCGGAGGCTTCCTCGGAGCGAGCGTGTACATCGTCGCGGAGGTGCTGCCGGACCTGGGACTCCTTCGCGGAGTATTTCAGGGATTCGGGCGGCGGTCGCGCATACAAAAGGTTGAAACGGATATTCTCGACAATCCCTCGCCGGCAAACTACGAAGAACTGGGTGAACTCTACAAAGATCAAAAACAATATGGGGAAGCGCGGGATGCGTTCAATCATGCGATCGCCGCGCGGAGCGATTCCATTTACACGTTCTATTCGCGGGCGCAATCGTCGCTGGGATTGAACGATCTAGCGTCGGCGATTCCAGACCTGGAACGCGTGCTCGTGGCCGACCGCAAGTTTGACTATTACCGGGCCGCGGGACTGCTGGCCGATGCCTATGCGCGGACGGGACAACGGGAACGCGCCGAACAACTTTTCGCCGAGGTCACGCAAATTTCGACGACACCGGAGACGCTGTACAACTATGCAAGTTTTCTGAAGACCGCCAACCGGCGCGAGGACGCGCGCGAGTGGGCGCAGAAGCTCCTCGCTAAGAAGCGCACCCTGCCGCGGTACATGCAGCGGCGCGAACGGCCGTGGTTCCGCAAGGGCAAGGCGCTCTTGAAGGAACTTGCGACCGCTTGACCTTCCGCCGTGCTAAGCGTGCTATACAATGCGGAACATGAAAAATAAATACCGATTCACAGTCTACGTTCTATTCGTCTGTGTTGCGTGCCGAGGCACACCGGCCTATTCCCAGGTTTCCTCTGTAGACGAAATTCAACAATTCGCCGAATTTGGCGACTTCAAACTGCACGACGGCAGCGTAGTTCATGAATTTCGCCTGGGCTATCGCACGTTGGGCAGACTAAACGGTAGCAAGTCGAATGCTGTGCTTTGGCCCACTTGGATTGGCGGCAGGTCACAGGATTTGCTCCCACTCATCGGGCCAGGAAACGTGGTCGATACCAATAATTATTTCGTGATCCTCGTGGACGCAATCGGCAACGGAATATCGAGTTCGCCTTCTAATAGCAAAAGACAACCGCTCATGAAATATCCCAAATTCACGATACGTGACATGGTGGAAGCGGAACATCGGCTTTGTACCGATGTGCTTCACCTATCGCATCTGCACGCCGTAATAGGGATTTCAATGGGTGGCATGCAAGCGTTCGAATGGGTTGTGACGTATCCCGATTTCATGGACATCGGCATTCCAATGTCTGGGTCACCACAGTCCACTTCTTTCGACAAGTTGTATTGGACTGTCCAAATAGATGCCATCGAGCTTGACCCCGCATGGAATCATGGCAACCCGACAGGTCCTCTTGGCCGCGGCTTTGCACTTTCTGAGGAAATCGGCTCAATGAATGGTACCTCCCCTTCTTATCGAGTGGCACACACCAGTCCCAAGGATTTTGACGGGTTTGTCGCAGAAATTAGGAAAAATGCGAAGGGCGATGGTGGAACTGCGAGCGACCAAATTCGCCAACGTCAAGCTATCATTGCACTCGACATACCTGGTGAACTCGGCCTGACACTAGAACAGGCGGCGAAGAGAGTGCGCGCAAAGTCACTCATCGTTGTTTCGGTACAAGACCACGTTGTTAACCCACGACCCGCGCAGGAATTTGCTGCCGCAGTCAACGCTCCTGTAGTGCATCTAAACTCTTCCTGTGGACATCAAGCCTTCACTTGTATCTCGCTCGGGCCGACAGTAGCAAGTTTTCTAGCTGACCCTGCGTCCGTTCGAAGCGAGACTTTGCAGGACCCCGATAGCCGCTAAACAAGCGGGGCATTCGTCTAAGACCTGGTTAGTAGCATGACCGGAGCCTGGCGCATTGCCAATTCACGGAGAAGAGAACACAGCTGGAAACAATGGGTTGGCGGAGGCGACGAAAAAAGCTTAGCGCCGGGCGGTGTGGCGGCGCGAGAAGTCGGCTTGTTTTCAACTTAGCGGAAAAAGCAGATTCCTCGCTTCGCTCGGAATAACACGTTCCCTTCTTCAACGAATTTGCGATTCAAAACGTTAGAGGGTTGCGGCGTGCGATTCAAGACATTAGCGGGCGGTTGCGGATATGGGGTTTTCGGCGAGGAGATGCTCGATGCTGGATTTGGTTTCGCGAGCGAGTTCGGCGCTGGCTTCGCCAGTGGCAGAACTGGCAAAGCCGGCGTGAATGCCGCGAACGCGGCCATCGCGGCCGAGAAAGATCGAAGTAGGATACGCGCCGAAACGAACGAGTTGAGGAAGCTTGTCCGTGACTTCACCGATGGCACCGGCCAGCAAGACCGGATACGGAATCACAAATTCCTTGATGAAGGATTCGACTCGCGGCTTATCTTCAGCAGGATCGCCGGCAGCCTCAAAAGTCAAACTGACAATTTCCAATCCGCGCGCGTGGTAGTGCTTGTAGAGATCGACGAGAAAGGGCGCTTCATCGCGGCAATTCGGGCACCACGTTCCGCCAATGGTGATCAAAACAACTTTGCCCTGGAATTGCTGGTCCGCGCTTGACACGTTTTTTCCGCCGAGATCAGGAAACTGAAAATGAAATGGCTCGCTGGGATCCTTGACGCTGGTGAATCGCGAGGGATCGGGCGGTTGGGGAATACCTTTCGCCCGGGCTTCGGAAACGCGAGCGGCGAGGTATTTGTTCAGCCGATTGTAAGTGACATGGAGTGTGCCGTCCGGTTGGAGGGAGGCCTCGAAAAGAACGGGACGCTCTCCGGCAAAGTGGCTCAGCACGAGCGTATTCCCGTGCCAGCGGCCGGTGAGCGTGCCGGTGTCCCCATCGATGCGCAGGATCGAGCCGGAAACTTCCGGACCCGACTGGCGCAGAAAGAGTTTCCAGGAGAGAACGGAGCGCGGATCTTTCGTGGAATTTTTGTCATCGCCGGCCAGGGTCATTTCCCAGCTGCCTGCAGCTTGGGGTGAAGCGGCCGATTCGGGATCGGCGGCGCGGAAGCGGCGAGCGCGAAAGGGATACTCCCTGCCGTTCTTGCGGTTCCCTCGGTAGGAGCCCTGCCATTGTTCGCCATCGAAAGTGGCCGTGAGAGTGGTGTAAAGAAACTCGTATTGGAGCTGGAGCTGATTGTTGACGAATTGGCCCGAGGTGGAGCCGATTTTCTTATCGCCTTCAAAGAAGAAGCCCTGGACCTGGCCGTTGTTCGACGAAATCTCAAACCTAAATGGGATTTCCGCCTGGCCGACGAAAACGGACGCATCCCAGAGACCGTCAATCTTGGACTGTGCCGAAGCCGGGCACGCGGAAATTAGGAGTACAAAGGCCACCAAGGCAAGATTCATTCTCAGTCGGAGAGGCCGGTTGGCTGGCAGCACTTCCGAGAGAATCTTGCGCACTCCGGTTTCCCTATTCTTTCGTCCGCAGCTATCACGAGTACCTGCGAAAAGATTCTGGAGGCGCGAGGCGGAATCGAACCGCCGATAATGGTTTTGCAGACCATTGCCTTACCACTTGGCGACCGCGCCAACGTACCTGAACATTTGCCAATTCGCAGTGTTCAGGTAAAGAAAAAACTATCAAAAATCCGCCTGACTAAGGAGATCTGGAGGGCGAAGCGAGGGGGAGAAACCCCTTCGCCGTCCAGTTCCCCACTCTGTACTGCGACTGCAAAACTGTGCCGCTTGCCTCAATCGGCGGGTCTAAAGACCCGCCAGTGCAAGGACTTAGGTTAGCGCGCCGCGACCGCGACTCCCGGCTGGGCCTCGCGGGTTTCGTTGACGATGGGTGCGCCGATGAGGTTGCCCCACTCGGTCCACGAACCGTCGTAGTTGCGAACCTTTTCGAAGCCGAGCAAATACTTCAAGACGAACCAGGTGTGCGAGCTGCGCTCGCCGATGCGGCAGTAGGCGATGACTTCATCCGTGCCGGTCACGCCCTTTGCTTGATAAAGATTTTTCAATTCGTCGAAGGACTTGAACGTGCCGTCCTCATTGGCGGCCTGAGCCCAGGGAATATTCGCGGCGTTGGGGATGTGGCCGGCGCGCTGCGCGGTTTCGGTCATTCCCGGAGGCGCGATGATTTTTCCAGTGAACTCGTCCACCGAGCGAACATCCACGAGCCGTCCGGACTTGCCGGATTGCAGAACGGCGAAGACGTCTTCCTTTTTGGCGCGGAGCGATTCGTCGAGACGCGAAACGCGATAGGTGGCGGGCGTTACGTTCGCGGCGTCCTTGGTCAGCGGGCGCTTTTCTTCGAGCCACTTCTTGCGGCCGCCGTTGATAAGGCGGACGTCCTTGTGGCCGTAGTATTTCAACTGCCAGAAAGCATAAGCGGCGAACCAGTTGTTGTTATCGCCGTAGAGAAGAATAGTGGTGTCGTTAGAGATTCCGGATGCGCCGAGAAGCTTTTCGAGCGTGGACTTGTCGATCAGATCCCGGCGGATGTTGTCCTGGAGCTGCGTTTGCCAATTCCAGCCAACGGCGCCGGGAAGGTGGCCTTGATCGTAGGCGGTGGTGTCCACGTCCACTTCGACGAGCCGGAGATTGGGGGCCTTCAGATTTTGAGCGGCCCAATCCGTTGAAACGAGAACTTCGGGGTGTTTGTACTGTGACATTTTGCTGTCTCCTCTTTTTTCTGCGTTCGAAACTCTTGAGACCTAAAACAAAAGACCCACCTGCCAGCTTCTGGCGGTGGGTGGGAACTTCTTGAGGGCTAAGTTAAATCTCTAAGTGCCTCGCCTCCCCGCGCCAGAAGACACACGCGTACAACACAGACAGCTGCACAGGGGGGCATTCTTCTGGGCGTAAGCCAACATTTTGTTAGCATACATAGGAAACCGTGATTTTGCAATGGCAACCGGAAACCACCGGAAACTGGATCGAGAGGACCGCGTAGAAGAGTGCCCAAGAATGGATTCATGCGAAGCCGGGGGACGAGCCGGACGCTTCTTTGGCAGCTTGGGCCCTTTACCTGTGGACTAAACCTCTTTATTCTCTTACGCCATGCCGAATCCATCACAGGTTGTCATCATTACCGGAGCGAGCAGCGGGTTTGGCCGGGTGATCGCAGAAACGCTGGCGCGGAAGCAATTCCAGGTGTTCGCGACGATGCGCGAAGCGAGCGGCCGGAATGCGCCGGTGGCGCGTGAATTGAAAGAACTCGCGCGGCGTGAATCCTTGGCATTGGAAGCGCTGGAACTCGACGTGACGAAGGACACCTCGGTGCAAAGGGCCATGGACGAGGCGTTGACGAAAAGCGGGCGCATCGACGTGCTAGTAAACAACGCGGGGAAAGGGATTATCGATTTGACGGAAACGGTGACGATGGCGCAGGCACAGCGGCAGTTCGAGACCAATTTTTTCGGCAGCGTGCGGATGAACCGGGCCGTGCTGCCGGCCATGAAGCGGCAAGGCAGCGGATTGCTGCTGCATGTTAGCAGTGGCGCCGGGCGCCTGGCGATTCCCTGTATGGGGATGTACTGCGCCAGCAAATTCGCGATGGAAGCGCTGGCGGAAACGTATCGCTACGAACTGGCTTCGCAAGGAATCGATTCGGTGGTGATCGAGCCGGGCGCGTACGCCACGCCCATCATGGAGAAGCTGGAACCGGGCGAGGATCCGGATCGGAAGGCGGGGTACGGCGAAACCGCTCAGATCCCGGAAATGATTTTAAGCAGGCTTCGAGGTGCACGCGCAAATCCGCAGGAGATCGGCGACGCGGTACTGGAAATCATCGAAACGCCAGCGGGCCAGCGAAAGATGCGTTACCGTGTCGGCCCGGGCGGACCGGGCGTGGAACGCATCAACGCGCTGACGGATGAAATTCAGGCGCAACTGGTCGAAGCCTTTGGCCTGACCGAGCTGACAAGATTCAAGATGCGCGCGAGTGAGGCAGACTAGTTCCACATCGCGGCGCAAACCGAGGGCTGAGAGGACTAAGGCAGCAAGCCGAAGACGGCGACACTGTTGGGCGTACCGACGTAGACTCGTCCGTTCGCGACCATGGGCGTGATGAATTTGTTGCCGCTGAAGTGGTCTCGATTGTTGGCGGCCTGATTGGAATCGTAGAGTTCCGTGGTGAGGCTGGCGGCGTCGTAGGCGAAAAGAATGGCGCCGCTATTCTCGATAGCCCAGACGATGGCGTTCGCCGTGCCGTTGGCGGAAACGCTCGGGGTCGTTCCCGGATAGCTGAAATGATGCGTGCTCTGCGACGAAGGAACCGCCGCGAGTCTCGCGGTGGTTACGGGAAACGCTTTGAGCGCATCGCCGACCGCTCCGTAATAAACCGTGTTGTTGAAAAACGCGGGCATGGAGTACACGCCGCCGCCGAGCTGGCCGGAAATCTCCTGGTAAATCTGATCGGTGTTCGCGCTGAACTTGCCCATGGAATCGCGATCCACAACGTAAATGATGGAATCTTTGCCCGCCCCGACGGAGAGATGCCGCGTGTTGCCGCCGGAATCCGTAACGTCCAGGAGCAGGATTCCTCCGCCAGACCCAAAGTCGGTGTCGGCGTTCGATTCGGCGACGGTGTTGTGCGGCGTGAAATAGTCCGCGAGTTTGAGGCCAGCCGAAGTGGAAAGCTTGACGAAGCAGTTGCCGCAGTCGCCGTTCACAGGAAAACCGTTGGAGTCGAGCGTAGTGTCGAATGTTCCATTGCCGATGATGAAGAAGAGATTCCCGGACGCATCCGCCGCGGGCGCGGTACCCGCCATCCAGATGCCGCCTTCGCTGCCGTTGGGCGCCAGATTCAGGACGCCGGTTTGCGCGAGGGTGTCCGCGCTGAAGGCCATGACCCACGAAGTGTAGGGACGAGCGTCGCAATGGGATGACCACGTGGTGTACATCGTTCCGTTGATCTGCAGCAAGCCGGGGCGCTCCTTGTATTGCTTGGGATCGAAGACCACGTTGCCGCCAGAGCTGTTGTCCCCCGTGCCGGGATAGGTTGCGGTGATGTTCTTGGGGCCACCGAATAGTTCCTGGCCGGTGGTCAAGTCCAGCGCATGGATACGTTGGAAATACGTCCCGTCGGAATTCTTCGACATGGCCACGACGTAGATGGCATTGCGCGAGCGATCGATGACCGGGGTCGAGGTGATGCCGATTTCTGGTGTGACCTGGCTGCAGCCGCGGTTGTCGCTGGTGGTTTCGCCGGAGCCGAGCGTCGAAGTCTTCCAGAGAAATGTGGAAGTCGTTCCGTTAATGCTGTCGGCGTCAAAGGCGTACACCGAGCCGTGTTCAGTGGCCACGTAGAGCACGTTTTTCTTTTGACCGCCGATGGCGACCTGCGAAAGATACAGCGGCTGTGCATCGACTAAGCCGTCGACAGTGAATTCGCCCTTCTTTCCGAACGTGGTGGAGTTCACGTTCGCGGGCGTCAACGCCGTTTCGTTCAGGTTTTGGCCGGAGCGGCCATTGTCGTAGTGATAGGTGATCACGTCCACGGAGGAGTTGCTGGTACCAGGATTCACGGTGAGCATGGCGGTATTGCTGGTCACGTTCCCGGCGGCATTGCTGACCACCACGCGGAAGAGCGCACCGCTGTCTGCAGTGGTTGTGACCGGTGTCGTGTAGCTGTTCAGTGTGGCCGCGGTGATGGCGGCACCGTTCTTCTGCCACTGGTAGGAGAGCGGCGCCGTGCCGTAAGCGCTGACGCTGAATGTCGCGGTCTGCCCTGCGTTTACGGTTTGATTTGCAGGCTGCGTGGTGATCGTGGGGGCAGCAGGCGCGGAGGTGACCGTCAGCGTGGCTTGAGCGCTTGTCACGCTTCCCGCGCTGTTGCTGACGACCACATCAAATTTGGCGCCGTTGTCCGTTGTGGTCGTTACGGGTGTGGTGTAGCTCGTGGCATTCGCTGCCGCGATGTTTGCGCCGTTTTTCCGCCACTGGTAAGAGATGGGTGCAGTCCCTGTCGCTGACGCGCTGAAAGTTGCCGTCTGACCCGCGTTGACCGCGGCGCTCGCGGGCTGGACGGTTAGCAATGGCGCAACAGGATTGCCGCCGACCCCGCCGGAATTCGCCGCGCCACCGCAACCGGCGACCACAGCCGTGGCAAGGATTGCGGCGAGCGAGAAAACAAAATTCGTTCGGTGCACGAGCTGCACCCCACTTTGCTTTGCGCGGCGGGACTTCGAGAGGCCGCCGGAGAAGGACCGGGCAAGGCTGTCCGCCAGATTCTCTGACACCGGAACTGCCCGGTTATGCTGTTCAGAGTAAACACCGAAAAGAGCTTTAGCACCTGACCGAACGTACAGTCGTTGGCCAGCCCGTTACGGGCAACCGAAATGGAGTTCCGGGCGGTACGGCTTGCCTCCCGTCTCGCTTACCTCTATCCTCGTTTTCCCTATGGAACTCCAGGACCGCGTTGCGCTGATTACCGGCTCGGGCCGCGGAATTGGGCGAGCCATCGCCCGGCTTTTCGCCAGGGAAGGCGCAGCGGTATTTCTCACGGCGCGCACGGAGAATGAATTAGCGGCGACGGCGGCGGAGGTCTCCAAGGGCGGGGGAAGCGCTGGTTATGCCACCGCAGATTTGTCCCGCGAGGACGATTGCGCGCGCGTCGTTGCCGTAGCGCGTGAGAGATTTGGCCGAATCGAAATCCTCGTCAACAACGCGGGGCATTACGGCCCGGTAGTTCCGGTCGAAGAATATCCCCTGGCCGAATTTGACAAGGTGATTGCGGTGCATTTGCGCGCGGCGTTCCTGCTGTCGAAGCTCGTGCTGCCGGAAATGTATGCGCGAAAGTCTGGCGTGATTCTGAATATGTCCAGCCTTTCGGCAAAAGCCGCGTACCCGTGGGGCTCGGCTTACACCGCGGCGAAGGCGGGCATTCTGGGGTTGACCCGCGTGACCGCAGCGGAAGCAGCGCGCAAAGGCGTCCGCGTCAACGCCATTTGCCCGGGCCCGGTAACGGAAACGCGGATGTCCAAGGATCTCGGGGCGGTGCTCGCCCAAAAAATGGGCGTGAGCGCCGAAGAACAATTGTCCGGCTTTTTGAATGGCTTGCTGCAAGGCCGCGCGCAAACCACAGAGGAGATTGCCCGCGCTGCGCTATTTCTCTGTTCCGACCAATCCAGCGCTATGACTGGACAATCCATCAACGTGGATGGCGGCGCTGCGTTTTATTGATTGCTCGATCGTACTTCTGAGAATGAGCAGTTTCTACTCGAAACGAAGGACCACGATGGGGTCGACGCGCGTGGCGCGGCGCGCCGGAAGATAACAGGCGACGAGCGCGGTCGTCACCAGAACAACGGCTGCGAGCGAAAATGCCAGCGGGTCTGTGGCAGCGACGCCAAAGAGCAACGTCCCCATGAGGCGCGACAGCGCCAGGGATGCCGCGATGCCGATGGCCACGCCGAGGAGCGCCAGGCGCATTCCCTGCCCGACAACGAGCTTGACGATGTCCCGCGGTTCGGCGCCAAGCGCCATGCGTACGCCCATTTCCTGCGTTCGCGCGGCAACCGAGTAGGCCATCACCCCGTAGATGCCAATGGCGGAGAGCAGCAACGCGAAACCCGCAAATACTCCGACGAATTGAGAGAGGACACGCGGCTGCGCCACGGAAGTGGCCACGATGGACTCCATGCTGGCGATGCTGGTGACCGGCAGGTTGGGATCAATTTCCGCAATCTTAGTGCGAACGCCAGAGACGAGCGCTTGAGGATCCCCCGGCGAGTGCACGATCAGCGTGGTCGTGGGCCAGGGGACCTGTTCCAGCGGCAAATACATCTCTTCCGAGCTGGCCACGTTGAGCGCATTGAACTTCACATCCGAAACCACGCCGACGATTTCGCGTTGAAGCATGTCGCGCGAATTGGCGATATGCCTGCCGATGGGGTCTTTGCCGGGCCAGTAACGATCTGCAACGGTTTGATTCACGATGGCGACCGGCGGCGACGTCGCGCTGTCGCGCTCACTGAACACGCGCCCCCGGAGCAGCGGCGTGCGCATGGTATCGAAGTACCCGGTGCTGACCTGGCGAAGAGCGAGGAGTGGATCTTTCCCGACGCCTTGGCAGACCGTGTCTTCCGGGCAGAAATACACGAAGCGGATCGCCCCGGAAAGGGGCAGGTAGCTGGTGAGTCCGGCGGCGTCAACTCCAGCCAGAGCTTTCACGCGCTCGATCAATTGGCGGTAGAACTGCGTTTGAATTTCCGGTTGCGTGTAGCGATTGGGCGGGAGGTTCAACAGAAACGTCATGCGATGGTCGGATGAAAAACCGGGATTGACCTTCATCAGCCGAGAAAAACTCTGCATCAGCAAGCCGGCGCCAGTCATCAACACCAGTGCGACAGCCATCTCGGCTACAACGAGCAGCGCGCGCAGTTTTCCGCGACGCCCGCCTTCCGAGGACCCGCGCGTTCCTTCCTTCAATGTCTCGTGGAGGTTTCCAGCGGCGGCCTGCAAAGCAGGCACGAAGCCGAACAGGATGCCGGTGACTAGACTCAACAAGACCGAAAACACTAAGACGGGGGCATCCAGCCGCGTTTCCCCCAGCCGAGGCACGGAGCCGGGACTGAAAGCGCGCAGGGCGGGAAGGATCCCGGCCGCCAGCCCAACACCAAGAAATCCGCCAAAGAGCGAGAGCAGCAGGCTCTCGGAGAGCAATTGCCGCATCAAGCGCCCGCCGGAAGCGCCGAGTGCTTTGCGCAGCGCCATCTCGCGTTCACGCGAAGTGGCGCGCGCGAGGAGCAGATTGGCGACATTGGCGCAAGCAATCAGCAGAAGGAAGCCAACGGCAGCGAGCAATACTGCGAATCCCGGACGCAGCGGTGCAACGAGGCTTTCTTCGAGCGGCACCGCGGACACGCCGAATTTCTCGGCATCGACAAAGCCGTTGAACTGGCTGCGATAGCGCGCGTCAATCGTGTCCAGCTCGGCCTTCGCGGCTGCCAGCGTCTCACCCGAGCGCAAGCGCGCAATGGCGCCCAGATAGCCCGCGCCGGATCGTACTTGCTCCGGGCGCAGAAACGTCGGGTCGAACACTCGCGGCATCCAAACATCAGGTTCCGGAAACTGTAAGGGAAAGCGAAAACTAGGCGGAAGAATTCCCACAATGGTCACGGGCCGGCCATCGAGCGTGACAGAGCGGCCAAGAGCGGCAGGGTCTCCAGCAAAGTGGCTGTGCCAGAAGCCATCCGAGATGATCGCCACGTCCACGGCCCCGGGCGCATCTTCCTCCGGGAGAAAGTCGCGGCCGCGGATCGAAGAAATGCCAAGAACCTTGAAAAATTCGCGCGTTGCGCGACCGGCGTTCACCGCTTCCGGCTCCCGTCCCGTCACCAGGCTCAAGGTCGTGGCATAGAACGCCGTGGCGCTCTCCAGAGTGTGGTTCTGCTCCTTGATCTGCGAAAATTTTGTAAACGATAAGTTCGCGCCGGTGGCTCCGGTCTGCCGGACCACGCCGGCGAGAAATAGGAGTCGCCCCGGTTGCCGATAAGGAAGCGGCTGGAGAAGCACAGCGTTCACCACGCTGAAAATCGCGGAATTGGCGCCGATGCCCAGCGCCAGAGTCAACGCCGCTACGACAGTGAAGCCGGGATTCTTTCGCAACATGCGGAGTGCAAATTTAAGATCCTGAACTATCGTGGACATGGCTCCCAATCGCTGGTCAATTCTACAGCCTTAGACCCCGCCTTAGCCTCAACGTAAGCATCCAAAATGACCCGGGCTTTGTACCGGGTGTCGGCTCTGGCTTTTCATTTCAGTTCATTCTTGTAGACTGTGCCGCCCTTCATCACGAACTTCACACTTTCCAGTTCCTTGATGTCCTTTAGTGGGTCGCCGCTCACAGCCACGATGTCCGCCCACTTCCCCGCTTCGATGGTTCCCAGTTTGTCGCTCCAACCGAGCAACTCCGCGGCTGTCGAAGTCCCCGTGCGGATCGCTTGCATCGGCGTCATGCCGTACTGCACATAGTATTCAAATTCTTTCGCTTCGTTCAGCAGCTTCCAGTCGAAGCCTCCCGCGTCTGTGCCGAGCGCAATCTTTACGCCTTTGCTCACAGCTTTAGGAAAATTCTCACGCTGCAATTCCGCCATTTTTGGCCAATTGCCGTTGCGGCCGGGCGCGACGTAGACGCCGACAGTGATCGTGGGTACCCAATAGATTCCTCTCCTGGCCATCTCGTCCATCAACGCCTCGGTCAAGCCGTCGCCATGCTCAATCGTGTCCACGCCAGCCCGCAGCGCCGCCGCAATGCCGTCGCTGCCGATGGCATGCGCCGCGACTTTTTTGCCGATGCGATGCGCTTCGTCGACGATGGCCTTGGCCTCTTCGTCGGTGAAATTTACCATCGAATGGAGCACGCCATCTGCTTCGAAATGGTAACGACGGTCGGAGTAGTATTTGATCCAATCTGCTCCATACATCGCCTGTTCGCGTACCGCTTTGCGCGCACCGTCGGTACCATCCACATATTGGACTCCCGTCGGCACCTTCAGCTCCCAGGAATAACCGAGCAGCGGATACATACCCGTGGGAGCCATCGCGCGCGTGGCCACTTGCATGCGCGGGCCGGGGACTTCGCCATTGGCAATCGCCGTCTTCACGTCCACGTCGGCGTACATCGCGCCCTCCGTCTCCAGGTCGCGAATCGTAGTGAACCCATGCGAAAGCGCGATGTGGGCGTTGCGCGCCGCGAGAATTGCGCGGTAGGGGGTTGATTCCTTCAGCAACTGCGCGTCGTACTCTTCGTTGGTGATGTCACCTTGCAGGAGAACGTGCGTGTGGACGTCGATGAATCCCGGCAGTGCCGTGGCTTTCGATAGGTCGATGACGTCTGTTCCGGCAGGAACAGGTCCGCCCGATGTCACCGACACAATTTTGTCGCCGTCGATCAAGATCACCGCGTTCTCGAGCGATTTGTCACTCTTCCCGTCAATCAGTTTCCCCGCGCGAATCGCCACGCGGCGCGGAGTCTCGGACGGGGCAAGTACCGGTAGTAATGCACTTATCAGCAAGGCAGCCTGCATGCGGCGCATGGCAGTTTCCTCCCGTGATGACAGAAAGCCTATCAGAGATGCCCCGATTCGTCTCGGGTCTGGCCGCGGCGGAGAAGCCTGGGACACCGGTAAAAATCAGATTCTGCGTCTCAGACATCGACATCCAGTCCAGCTTCGGATAACATCAGCCGCATAGGGTCTCCGCACGGTGGCACTCTAGGGTGTTTACCCGTTGCTGAGCGAATCTTCGGAAAATTCTTTCTGTCCAGCCGAAGAGATTCTTCCGCTGGGTGAAATCATTCAGCGCGGCAGCTTGATGCCGGGATCGATTTGCTTGGAGGAGAAGTGAGCCAGTCTTCTCTCGTTAATACTCCGCGAGATTCGGAAGGAGAAGAAGCGCGGCGCAGCACGCGCCTCGAGCGTTCCGTTCCGCTGATTATTTTCGGACAGAACAGGCTGGGTGAGTCCTTCGTTGAGAGAACCGTCTCCACGAGTCTCAATCTGCACGGCTGCCGCTATCCTTCCCGCCACGAGTACGGCATCGGTTCCTGGGTGACACTGCAAGTGGTGGGTTTGAACGTCGAGCCAAAACCACCTGCCGTGCGTGCGCGGGTCCGCTCGGTTCACGTGTCGCAGAGCCCACGCGAACTGCAGCAGGTCGGCGTGGAATTAGAGAATCCAGCAAATGTGTGGGGCGTCGTCACACCACCGGAAGACTGGTTGCGGCCCAGTAAAACGGGTGCGCCGGTCGCGCAATTCACTCCTGCTACCGCGCCCGCCCTTGAAGACCTTCCGCTGGACACAAGTCTCAGCGAACCACCCGCAATTCCCGAGCATCGAATGGCCGAAGTGGCCACCTTCCCTTCGCCATCTCCCGCGGCCGCGAAATCTCTCGGACCCGTCGAGGCAGAGCCACCCAAGCCCAAGCGCGTGGTGATTACGCCGGACGGGCTCATCAACGCGCTCCAAGGCAGGCTGCACCAAGCCGCGGAGACGGCCGCGCAAGCGGCTGTGGCCAAAGAGGTGGATGAAGCGGTACGCCGGGCACTCGGCTCAATCGATGACGTCCGCGAATCCAGCGTGCGGGAAATCCTCGAGCTTTTCCCTGCCCGCGTCGAGAACATGCGGGCTAATTCGAAAGAGGCTGTGGTCGGAGAAATCGCTGCACAATGGAAACAGCAAATGGAGGAGTATCGCGTCAGCATTGCCGAGATGACCCAGCGGCTGGAGAAGCAGGCCACGGAATTGCGGAACGAGTTGGCCCGGTCCAAGGAATTTGTCGAAAAAATGACTCGCGAGGTCGCGCCGCAAATCCAGGCGAAGGTGAGTGAAGCGGTTACGCGAGCCGCCTCGGAATTTGAAGGCGCGGCGTCGCGCAGCGTGGACCGGCGCTTCGAACGCTTGCTGGAAAACGCGCAGACTGTGACGCAAGAAGCCTTGCTAAAGCTCGATGCACGCTCCGCGGAAGTGCAGGCCTTGATGCAAAGCGCCATCAACTCCGCGATCGGGACCTTTCAGCGGCAGGCGGAGAGCCACGTGAACATGGCTCTTTCCGAAGCGAAAGAGCGAGCGGGGTCCGCTCTTTCTTCTCTCGAGGCGGAAAGCCGCGCCGCGTGTGAAGCCCGTCGCGAGGCCCTGGAGGCTGAAGTGGCGCGCTCCGCGGAGCGCTCGACCGAGCAATTCCGCAAGGGAATGAAAGCCTTTCTTTATTCGTGCTTGGTCGCCGCGGTTAGCGCCGTGGATGAGCACTCCAAATCCACGCTCGACGGGCTCCTTAAGCACAACGGAGAAACGCAATTCGAAGCGGGCAGCGATTCGACCACCAAGGAAGAAAACGAAATCCTCCCCGATCCGGACATCGATTCACTTACTCATTAATTGGCCGGTGGAAATCACATCGGGAAACGCTTGGGTAACCAGAGAGTGTTTCCCGTGTCCCGGAAAAGAAAAAAGCCAACCGCTCTCTCAGGACGGTTGGCTATTTCCCTATTTCGATTGCCGCAGGACCTGATCAATCCTGAAGGAGCCAGGTTGACCGGTTCTGGGTGTGCTCTGGCCGAAGCCAGAAAGTCGATAAACCCGCTTCAGCGGGCCGCCGCGGAACCAGGCCGCCGAAACGGCCGACGAGCCAGATCCTCGACGTTGTAAATCCCTTGCCGCGCGGCCACCATCACGGGGTGCTTGCTGTCAGCGATACGCTCGACGGCCACGGCCCAACCCTTGTGGAGCATGTACAAACTCGCGAATACCGCGGCGATCGCGGCAAACCCCAACGCAAATAGCGCAAAGGCTGCCAACAGTTCCTGCACAAAATAAACTTGCAGAAGGACCACCGTCGCCAGGAACATCCACATCCACTTCCGCCTGATATCCTTGGTCTTCATCTTTCCTCTGTTTCCCATTTCTAATTCATACAACACTTGCGGGCCAATCTCGTTGTGCTTGCTCAACTGTCCCGCCAGTGTTTTAGATGCTCGACCCTGTCCTGAAGGTCCAATTCCCGCGACCTGTCCCATTTGACACCATTCCTGTCCAAGACGCGATGGTACAGAAGTCACATTTTTGGCCTAAAACGAGTCTCCTAGTACCGCCTTTTCCATCTTGAAACTGCTCCTAAGTAGCTGATTGTAAATGCGTTAATGTGAGATATTACTTTCGCCTTGATTTTCGCCTTGTTTTCCCTGTACTGCCTGTGGAAAACCTGTACCTCCGTACAGGGCGCTTCCCCATCCCTTGGTTAGTGCTTCGGCCCGAGGAAACGTTTCATACCGTGGCCAAAAGCACTAGCAGAAGGCCGATATGTTTCGCTTTTTGTTCGCTTATGTCAAGCGCAAACTTTTCGCGCCGGGGCTCGTGCCGAAGCTTTATAGGGATGGGGGAATTGTTCGGTTTACCTAAGTATGGTCTAATTCATCCAGCGCGAGTTCCTCACTTCGAAAATGGAACTACTTGGCGTCCTTGCAGTCATCCTGATCATCATCACTCCGATTCTCGCCATCTCCGCTTTTGTTCGCGTCCAGGGGCTAGCGGATCAACTGCGAGGTGTCCCGCTGGATAAACTGGTGGATCGCCTTTCCGCTTTCGAGCGGCACCTCAGCGCGCTGCAAAAGTCGCTCTCACAAAAGGAGTTCGATAGATTCCGCGAATCGCAACCAGCTCCTGCCCCTTCTTCCTCCGCGCCTCCGCCTCCACCCCCGCCTTCAACTACTGCCGCCGTTCCACCGTCTCCACCACCGCCACTTTCTCTGACGGAGATTCCCAAGCCGCGCGAAGTTTCTCCGCCGCCACAAGTCAACATCTTCGTCGCGCCGCCGCTTCACAGTTCGCGGCCAAAGTCCTCCTCCAGTCTCGACCTGGAAACATTGATTGGCGGCCGCTGGTTTAATCGCATCGGCATTGTCGCGATCATCGGCGCGGTCACTTACTTTCTGAAATACGCGTTTGACAACAACTGGATCGGTCCCAGCGGTCGCGTGGCCATCGGGATGTTGCTCGGTGCCGCGATGCTTCCCTGGAGCCATTGGCTCCTGCAGCGTGGCTATTCCTATTTCTCGGAAGGCATCGCCGGGCTCGGCGCAGCTGTGATGTACCTTTCGGTCTGGGCGGGCTGCCAGTTCTACAAGCTGTACAGCCAGGATGTAGGGTTTTACGCGATGATCGTGGTCACCGTGGGGATGGCTGCGGTAGCGCTCGGCAGGAATTCCGAGCGCATTGCCGTGCTATCGCTGGTCGGCGGATTCTTGACACCCGTGCTGGTCAGCACCGGTAAAGACCAACAAGTGGTCCTCTTTACCTACCTCCTCATCCTCGGCGCCGGGTTGCTCTTCCTCGAGTTCCGGCGCGACTGGCGCACGCTCACGCCCGTTTCCTTCGTCTTCAGCCAAATCTATTTCTGGGGCTGGTATTCCGAGTTTTATCGCCCCGGCAAACTTGAGCGCACGTTGATGTTTGCCACTCTGTTTTTGGTTTTGTACGCCGCGCTGCCAGTTCTTCGCGCCGCCCGCTTCTTTGAGTTGAAAGAGCTCGACTCTCTGGTGGTCCTGGCCAACTCCGCCCTTTATTTTGCCGCTCTCTATGCCATGCTTTGGCCGCAGTATCGCTGGCCGCTCACACTTCTCGTTCTGGCGCTGTCCGGGGCGCACGTGGTCGTAGCGCGCCTCCTTCCTCCGCTGAAGCCTGGCGAATCGCCGCTTGCTCGCCTGCTGTTCGCGGGTCTCGCGCTCACGTTCGCCACCTTGGCCATTCCCATTCGCCTCGACGGCAAGTGGATCACCCTGGCCTTCTCCGTCGAAGGCGCTATCTTGATCTGGACGGGATTGTGTTCGAAGGCCGCCTTCTTGCGAGGAGCGGGCTTCCTTCTTCTCGCCCTCGCCGCCATTCGTCTGCTCATCTTTCCTTTGCCTGCGCCGGTATTTTTGTTCAACGAGCGTTTCTTCGCTTACGCCATCCTGGTGGCCTCTTTGGGCGCGGTTCTCTACGCGGCCCGCGAGAATGCTGAATCCATGGGCCAAGATGAGCTTCAACTTTTCTCCGGATTTGCGGTGGCCCTCAACGTCTTCGCGGTGATCGCCCTCTCCCTCGAGCTGTGGGACTACTTCGGCCGTCAGTCCGGCCTGGGCATCGACTCCAGACTCGCGCAGCATCTCTCGCTCTCGCTGCTTTGGACGGCCTATGCTTCCGTATTGATTGCCCTCGGGATCCAAAGCGTGTCCGCTCTCCTGCGTTGGCAGGCCCTCGCGCTTTTCGGCTTCGTCGTCGTCAAAGTCTTCATCTACGACAGCTCGTTTCTCGAGCGCTTCTACCGCATCGTCTCGTTCTTTATCCTTGGTCTTGTGTTGCTCATTGTTTCGTTCCTTTATCAGCGCAAGGTCGCTCGCGAGCGTTCCTCCTAATGACCCACCGAATTTTTTCTCTCCTGCTCGCGGCTTTGGGCGCTTCGATTCTCTCCACCGATCTCTCTTCCGCCTGGCGCTCTTGGCGCTACTCCCGCACCATCGAATCAGGGCGCGCGGACGCGCTCAACTACATAACCCTCGATCGCGAAGTTTTCTCGCATTCGGAAAATCAGCTCGCCGACCTGCGCATCGTCGATGAACTCGGCCAGGAGCTTCCCTTTGAGATGAGGTCACAAATAAACGCGCCGCCCGAGCCCGTTAGGCTCGCCACCACGCTCCGGGAGAACAGCTTCGTCCCCGGCCAGTTTACGCAGGTCGTTCTAGATTTGGGCGAACGAACGGGTTTTCACAACAATCTTCGAGTGCAAACGCCCGAGTCCGATTTCATCAACTGGGTGGAAGTGGCGGCGAGCGATGATGCGCATCTCTGGCGCATCGTTAATGCGCGCGCGCCCATTTCTCGTTTCCGCAAGGAAAACCTCGAGGGCAATCAGACCGTTCGTTATTCGGAAAATAATGCACGCTACCTGCGTGTCCGCATTCAGGAGTCGGGGCGTGCCTTTGTAGTATCGGGCGTCGAAGTATTTTCTTCTCCCGCCGCAAAAACGGACAGCCCCGCCGCGGGCGACGTCCTTCTCACCACGTTGGTGCCTCCCGATCCGAGCGGCGCGCCTTCGCAAACGCAATGGACCGTGGACCTGGGAGGCGCGGCGATTCCGGTTGCCAAATTCAATTTCGAAACGACACAGCCGGAGTTTTACCGGGCGGTGCGCCTGCTCACCAGCACAGATGCAAAAGAGTGGCAGCCTGTCGGCGGAGGGGAAATCCACCGATTTGTTTTGAACGGCAAAACTGAGGAATCGCTGGGCGTACAGTGCTACGGGATGTGGGGGCCGCGCTTTTGGCGCGTGGAAGTGCTCAACGCCAACGACGCTCCGCTATCCGCGGTTCGTTTGTGGCTCGCGATGCCCTTGCGCTTTGTTCTCTTCCATCCGGTGCAAAACCGCTCCTATCGCCTGATCTACGGCAACGCCCGCGCTGCTGCTCCCCAATACGATCTCGCACGAACCCTGCATATCCAGGCGAACGAAGTGATGGCACACCTGGAGCTGGGATCCGAAGAAGGCACTTCCAATTTTGCCGATCCTCGCCCCTTCACCGAGCGCCACCCCAATTTACTCTGGATTGCGCTGGGTGTTGCCGTCCTTCTTCTCGGTTCCGCTGCGCTTCGCGCCATGCGCACACCCGCTTCGGCGGCGCAAGACAAATAAAAATTTCCGCCCGACTGAACGACTGCGCCACCGGTTAGCCAGTGGCGGCAAAGCGTTTCGCGCACCCTGGTTGGTTGCCTTGCTATGCCTTTTTCAACTTTCGCGCGATCCACACCAGGATCACTGCCCCGACAAACGACACCACAATCGAACCGATAAACCCTCCCGCATGTAGCCCCAGCAGCCCGAACACCCATCCGCCAACGAAGCCTCCAACAATCCCGAGAAGGATATCCACGATCACTCCGTAACCTCCGCCTTTCATCACTTGCCCCGCCAGCCACCCGGCGATCAGCCCCACCACAATCCAAGTAATAAACCCCACGTCAGCCACCTCCCTTTTCACTCGCCCTATGGATGAATCCCCGGGTGCGCGTTACTCTTAGAACGTGCCTTGCCGAATGTCAACTCCGCGGCATACACTGGCTCGCGACAAATTCTCATATTCTTTACGGAGAGTTGATGACGTTACGTTTTCGCCGTTTCGCTCTCTCTCTGGTCATTCCCACGCTTTTCGGCGCCGCTTGCTCGAAAGCCCCCGCGCAAAGAGACTCCGCCGCCGCGCGTCCCACCATCGTCTTCATGACCGACTTCGGCACCGCCAATGACGCCGTGGCCATTTGCAAAGCCGTGATGGTCAGCATCGCTCCCGACGCTCGCATCATGGACATCACCCATCAGGTCACGCCGTACTCGATCGAAGAAGGCGCACGCTTCCTCGCCGGCGTCACGCCTTACTATCCCGCTGGCACCGTCTTCGCGGTGGTTGTCGATCCCGGAGTCGGCACGTCCCGCAAAGCCGTCATCGTGAAGTCCAAGAAGGACCAGCTCTTTGTTCTCCCCGACAATGGCCTCATCACCCCGGTCATCGAGCGCGACGGCCTCGACTCCGCCCGCGAAATTACCAACCACAACTGGATGATCCAAGCCACCGTCTCTTCCACCTTCCACGGCCGCGATATTTTTTCTCCCGTCGCTGCACATCTCGCGGCGGGTTGGGATTTCCATCTCGTCGGCCCAGAAGTTTCCGAGCTCGTCCGCCTCACCCCAAAATCTTCCGCCACCACGGACAAAGGCATCGATGGCGACGTCATTGGCCTCGACGACCCGTTTGGTTCCCTCGTCACCGACATCCCCGGCGACGAATTCAAGAATCTCGGCTACAACCTCGGTGACAAACTCCAGATCCAGATCAACAAAAAGTCCGTCGCTCTGCCTTACGCGAAAACCTTCATGGACGTCCCCGTCGGCGACCTCCTCCTCTACATTGACTCGCGCGGTCGCGTCGGCATCGCCATCAACCAGGGCAACTACTCGAAAAAGTTCGGCGTCGAGCCTCCCGCCAGCATCTTCATTCCGCGCAAAGGCGCACCCCTCAAGGGCAAGTAGGGTCCTCTTTTGTCGGCGACTTCGCACAACAAAACTTCGAGGGCGCTCGGCTGGTAACAAGGGAGATTTCCCAACAGCCCTTCTCCTGTTAGATTCTGTGAGTCCCTGGCATTCGTTTCACGAGACTCTTTGGGGAGCCGCGCAGGGCGAACGTGTCCTCCGGTATTGACGCGGCGTTCCAGTACATTCGGTGCTTTGTCCTTTTTCGGAGGAAAGACCGGGCCGGCATGGTCGCTGGGGCTTACTTGCTGGCAGGATTCAAGTCGTGGCTCACCTGCTCGGGTTCTCCCCGGAAGGGCAGTTTGAATTTGCGGGAAATCTCCGGCCAGAATTCGCTGAGCAAGTCAAAACCCATGTCCTCAAGGATGCTATATCCCACCCGCTGAGCTAATGGAGCGAACCCGCGTTGGTTGTCCGGGTGATATGTATTGCTCAGCACGACCGTGCTCGTTGTCCCCAGCCATTCGGAAAAATTGAACATGCGCTTTCCATCATCGCGGTTAGCCACGACCGCATGCTCCATCGCATGGAGCATGCGCCTCCCGGCGCTGCCGTGGATCAGGCGGTAGTAGCGCGGGTCCTCCGAAAATATCGAGGGATACGCAAAGTCCTTAAAGAACCTGGAGGAGGCCTGACCCGCGAATTCGGCGCCAAAGCGCCTGCCATACCCCTTAGCCCCCTGTCGATAGCTGGGGTCCGTGTTTTCCGCTTGGTCAAGCCCTGCGCTGAAACCGGCGGCGAGAAACGTCACGGGGTCCAACGAGTCCTGCACGAACAGAACGAATTTATCTTTCAGCTTGAGAGTGCACAATTTCAAGCCGGGCTTATAGTGCGGAGGGTGTACCGCCTTGCGTTCCAACGGCCGGGCGAACGTGCCCACGACCTTCCTCAAGGGCCCGTCGTAGTCTTCTAACCGCACCATCGGCGCCGGCTGAACACACGACGCCAGCACATTCTTCGCGGCTTCCGACTGCAAAGGCGCGGCGGGCAGCTGCTGGGCAGGAGCCGGCGGCCCCTGCGCTCTCACCTCGCTCGCAGACAAGCCCGCCCCAATCAGCGCCGACATTCTTGCCACGGACAGGATGCGAACGAATTTATTTTGCTTCACCGTCGCGACTCTGCCAGCAGTTATATGACAGCCATTCAACGCGAATCAACCGTTCACCCGCCGCGCCCGCACTCAATTTCTTTGTATTCTCACACGGAGCACGGCCACAGAACACGACTCTCAAGTCACCAGTGACCGCCTGTGAGAGTTGCTTTTTCTCCACCCTCGCCCAACAATGAAGTTGTAGCTCAGGCCGGAATTATCCCGATCCGGTCGGGAGGCCTGAGGCTTTTCGTTTTCGAGGTCCTAACATGCCCGAAGCCATCATCGTCTCCGCTGTCCGCACTCCCGTCGGTCGCGCCTACAAAGGCTCGCTTCGCGACACGCGCCCCGACGATCTCGCCGCGCTGGCCATCAAGGAAGTGCTCGCGCGCGTCCCCGGCCTCGACCCCAAACAAATCGACGACGTGATTCTCGGTTGCGCCATGCCCGAAGGCGAGCAGGGCATGAACGTCGCGCGCATCGCCGCGCTCCGCGCCGGGCTTCCTGTGGAAACCAGCGCGATGACCATCAATCGCTTTTGCTCTTCCGGCTTGCAAGCCATCGCTCTCGCCGCAGAGCGTATCCGCGCCGGTTCCGCCGAGATCATCGTCGCGGGCGGGACGGAATCCATGTCCATGGTGCCCATGGGCGGCAACAAGATTTCGCCCAATCCCTGGCTCGTCGATCACTATCCCGACGCCTACATCAACATGGGCCTCGGCACGGAAAACATCGCCCACAAGTTCGGTATAACGCGCGAGCAGGCCGACCAGTTCTCCGCTGAATCGCACAAAAAAGCTCTCGCCGCCATCGCCGCAGGAAATTTTAAGGATGAGATCATCCCCGTCGAAGTCAACATCACTTTGGTGCCCAACGGCAACGGCGCGTCGTCCAAACAAAAATCTGCGCCGAAACCAACAACGCAAACTTTTGTCTTCGCCACGGACGAACTTCCGCGCGCCGACACAAATCTCGACGTTCTTGCAAAACTAAAGCCGGCGTTTCACGCCAAGGGAACCGTCACTGCGGGCAACAGTTCACCGATGAGCGATGGCGCTGCCGCATGTGTCGTAATGAGCGATGCCCGCGCCAAATCTCTTGGATTGAAACCGCTCGTGCGTTTTGTCGCCTACGCCACCGCCGGAGTGCTTCCCGAAGAATTCGGTATCGGCCCGGTGCAGGCCATCCCCAAGGCGTTGAAGCTCGCGGGCCTCTCGCTCAACGACATTGCGGTCATCGAGCTCAACGAAGCTTTCGCCGCGCAATCGCTCGCCGTCATCCAGCAAGCGGGTCTCGACGCCTCGCGCGTCAATCCCAATGGCGGCGCCATCGCGCTCGGCCATCCGCTCGGCTGCACCGGCGCAAAACTCACGGCCACCATCATCGGCGAACTCCAGCGCCGCAACGCACGCTACGGCATGGTCACCATGTGCATCGGCGGCGGCATGGGCGCCGCCGGCATCTTCGAGCGCCAGTAGCACAGGCTTCAAGCTGTGCCCGACCGGTTCGAGAGCTGTGTCACATTTGCTGCTGGAGTTTGTTGTTGTAGAGGCCGGCTTCAGCCCGGCAGTTTGTGGTACATTATCCGCAATCCGTCATTCCGAGCGAAGCGAGGAATCTCTCTTTTCCGCGTGGAGGTTTCTGAATGCGAACTCTCTCTTTCGCAGCACTACTCCTGCTCACGTTTTCGCTCAACGCGCAAGCTCCCGTGGCAGTCCCCATCCCGAAAGAGCCGCATCATCATCTCGTCCTGGAAAACGATTACGTCCGCGTTTTCCGCGTGAGCGTCCCCGCGCACGAAGCCACGCTTCTCCATCAACACGATGTACCCTACGTTTACGTTTCGCTCGGTCCCGCCGACGTCATCAATGCCGTTCAAGGCAAACCCGAAGCTCATCTGGTCATGGCTGACGGCCAGGTCGGCTACTCGCGCGGCGGCTTCGCGCATGTCGCCCGCAACGAATCCGACGCTCCCTTCAACAACGTCACCATCGAACTGCTCAAGCCTCAGGGCGAACCCCACAATTGGTGCGACAAAGTTGCTCCGAGCGATCCAACCGATTGCAGGCAATCTACACACCTCGGCGCTAAGTCAGTCCCGTCCTTCACGACCAGCGAGATCAAGGTTTTCTCAGATTCGCTAGACTCCGAAGTTTCAACAAGATATGAGCCTTTTTCTGATGTGCTGGTTGTGATTCTCAACGATTCAGAATTAAGCGTGTCATTTGACCGCCGTTCGGACAATTTGGATCCTGGCCAAGTCCTCTGGATACCGAGTCACGCAAACCATGAGATGAGGAAGCTAGTCTTCAAGAACCTGCGCAAAGAAAGCTCACACTATTTGCTCATATTCTTCGAAGATAACGCAGCGGCAACAAGATCCTAGGCTGGACGACGTTTCATTACCTTTTTTTGGCTTCGACGCGCACGAGCAATGTTTCCGGCCCGTCCTTCATGGCGAAATATTCTTCGCTCTCGATTTTTCCGGGCGCGACGAGCCGCGTGGAGTTTCGCAATTTCAGCAGTGCGCCCTCGACCGGGAATTCTGAGCGGTAAACGAGCGCATTCGCTTCAAACTGCCCCGTCTCCACGAAGGCTCCGGGAAAATCATTCCCGAAGGCATACGCTTTGTACGCTTTTTCTCTCGCATCCCAGGTCATCACCAGCAAGCCCTCGAAATCGCCAACAGGTCCTTGCGAATGAAACGTGTTGATCAGAGAATTTCCGCCCGGCCCCAGCTTGCTCGTGTACACGCCGGTATTCTTCCCGCCCTCCGGATAGAACGCCGACTTCGGATACGTCTCGATGTAGTCCCATTCGCCGAGATAAAATTTCAGCCGCTCCATCTCCGCCGCACCCGGTTTCGGTGCAGGCGTCGCGGTGGAAATAGGCGCAGTTGCCACCGGCTTCTCGGCTGTTTTTTCCTGCCGCCCCGCCCAAAGCGGCAGATATAGGACAATCGCAATCAAAATCGCCGCCATGCCCCGGACCTTTGAAGTGTTGTTCATGGACGCAACTCAATCACTCGGAATGTATATAGCCTCAGACGTCCTTTTTCAACCCCCCCTCTTTGCCGCCCTGAGTGGCCTGAAGACGCCGTACACGCGGCTAGCTCGCTATCTTGTGTCGAATAGTTGGCGGCGGCGCATCCAATCGGTAGACTTGCGAGGGAGGGAGACGGCTATGTCGCTACGACCGGTGAAGAGGCTGATCAAGTCCAAACCCACGACGGAAGGCGCGGGGGTACACCTGCGACGGGCGTTTGGCTTCGGCAACACGACGGACTTCGATCCGTTCCTGCTGCTGGATGATTTCCGGAATGATGTGCCGGAGGATTACCTGGCGGGATTCCCGTGGCATCCACATCGCGGGATCGAGACGATTACCTATGTGCTCGCAGGAACGGTGGAGCACGGCGACAGCATGGGGAACCACGGAGCGATCGCGGCAGGGGACGTCCAATGGATGACGGCGGGCAGCGGGATCATTCACCAGGAGATGCCCAAGGGCGACCACGCCGGGCGGATGCACGGGTTTCAATTATGGGCGAATCTCCCGTCATCGCTGAAGATGACGGCGCCGCGCTACCAAGAAGTGAAAGCGCTAGATATTCCGGAGGTCAAGGACGACGACGGCACGCACGTTCGCGTGGTGTGCGGGAAATTCTGGGGGAAGACCGGGCCGGTGGATGGGATCGCTGCCGATCCCATTTATCTGGATGTGTCCGTGCCGCCGGGGCGGAGGAAGACGCTGCCGGTGGAGATGACGCGGCATGCATTCGCGTACGTTTTTGCAGGGGGCGGGAAGTTTTGCAACGCTTCCGAACCCCTCTCGGTGCCGACAGAGCCGGTGAGCTGGGCGGACACCAAACCGCCCGCGGAAGCGGAGAACCGCTCGCTGGTGCTGTTTGATCGGGGGGACGAGTTAATGGTCGAGGCGGGCGACGATGGAATCCGGTTTCTGCTGGTTTCGGGCAAGCCGCTGGAGGAGCCCGTAGCGTGGTACGGCCCGATCGTGATGAACACGCAGGAGCAGCTGCGGCAGGCATTCCACGAGCTGGATAAGGGAACATTTCTGAAGCAGGTGGCGCACGGCTAGGATTGTCGATTTTCGGGGTTCCCGTTCGACTAACCAACAGGAGGAAATACCATGCAGTACCTGATGCTGATTTATCACTCGGAAGCCGAATGGGGGAAGATCACGCCAACGGACGAGACCGCCATGTACCAGGAATACGGCCAACTCATGGGCGACCTCACGGAAAAGGGCAAATTCCTAGGCGGCAGCCAACTGAAGCCAACGACGATGGCGACGACTGTACGCGTGCGGGAGGGTAAACGGGTAGTCACCGACGGTCCGTTCGCGGAAACCAAGGAACAACTGGGCGGCTATATTCTGGTGAACGCCAACGACCTGGACGAAGCTATTGCCATCGCGGCGCGGATCCCATCGGCGCGGAACGGAACGATTGAAGTGCGGCCGCTGATGGTTCGGGAACAAGCGAAGCGCGCGTAAAATTGACAGTTTTCGAGCGCGAGCGAGCGCTTCGGGACGCCGTGGTGCGCCCCGAGGCGCTGAAGCTCTCTTCGGGCAAAGAGTGGGACTGAAAACCGCTTCCTAATGGATTTCGAAAAACTGCATGGCGAAGAATCGGGACGGATTCTGGCGACATTGATTCGCCTGCTGGGCGATTTTGACCTGGCGGAAGAAGCGTTACAGGAAGCGTATGCCGTTGCGCTGCAGAAATGGCCTTCAGAAGGGACGCCGGCGAATCCGCGGGCGTGGCTGATCAGCACCGCGCGGCACAAGGCCATTGACCGCTTGCGGCGCGACCAGCGATTCGCACAGAACGCGGAAGAGATTGCGAATACTGCCGAGATCGCTAGGCAGCCCGAGAGCGATCTGGACGAGGAAATGTTTGCTGATGACCGCTTACGCTTGATCTTCACCTGCTGCCATCCATCGCTGTCCCTTGAAGCACGAGTTGCGCTCACCCTTCGTACCGTCTGCGGAATCACCACGGAGGAAATTTCGAGAGCGTTCCTGGTTCCCGTGGCAACGATGGCGCAGCGGCTCGTGCGGGCGAAAGGGAAGATTCGCGAGGCTGGGATTCCTTATCGAGTGCCCGTGCAGGAGGAGTTGCGAGACCGCCTGGATGGCGTGCTGCTGGTCGTCTATTTGATTTTCAATGAAGGCTATCTGGCCAGCAGCGGCGATGCGCTCATCCGGCGCGCCGTTTGCGCGGAAGCGATTCGACTCGGGCGTGTTTTGTGCGGCCTGCTTCCGAAGGAAGCGGAAGCCCAGGCATTGCTTGGGCTGATGTTGCTGCATGATTCGCGGAGGGACGCGCGTGTGAGCACGGAAGACGAGTTAGTATTGCTGGAGGAACAGGACCGCGATCTGTGGCATTGGGAACAGATTCGGGAAGGGACGGAACTTACGGAATCGGCGCTGCGGCGCGGCGCGGCGGGCGTGTATGCGCTGCAAGCGGCGATCGCCGCGCTCCATGCCAATGCGAAGACAGCCAAAGAAACAGACTGGTCGCAGATTGCGGGATTGTATGACGCTTTGTTGAGAACGCACGCGTCGCCGGTGGTTGAAGTGAACCGGGCTGTGGCGGTGGCGATGGCTCGTTCTGCCGCAGAAGGCCTCGCGCTGCTCGAGGAAATCAAAAAGCGAGAGGAGCTAGAGGAATTCCATTTGCTGCCGGCGGCGCGAGCGGATTTGTTGCGGCGCCTTGGACGGATGAACGAAGCGGCCGAGGCGTACCGACGCGCGCTGACGCTGGCGACCAATGACATTGAACGCCGGTTTTTGTGGCGCAGGCTGGCCGAAATTGAAAAACTGAGCGATCCGGGACCTTGAGCGGAGACGGGCCGGGCAAGCCCGGCCCCTACAAGTTTGAGGAGCGGTCCTCCTTGGAAGGCGAGCCCTACCCAAAGAATCGAGAATCAGTCGGCGACGTAGCGGCGGAAGAAAGAATCGGGCTTCCAGTGCGGTGGCGCGGAAGTGTTGGTGGTCTCGAGGAGCAGACGGCGCGTGAATTCCTCGTAGAGGGCGGCGGAGTGGAGATCGACGGGCTGGTTGGCATCGTCGGAGGGAGCGTGGTATCGATTGGTTAGCCAGTCCTTGAAGATTTTTTGTTCGGGCGTGCCGAGCTCGAAGCCGACGTCGCATTTGACGGCGGGAACGCCCTTCTTAATAAAGCTGTATTGATCGCTGCGGATGAAAGCGTTGCGGAGCGGTTCGGGATCGGGGATGGGCTTCACACCCATGGATTGCGCAATGGCGGCGGCGCGGGCGCCGAGGTCGGATTCCTCGATGCCTTCGATTTTGAGTATTTTCAGCGGGACGATGGGGAGAAACATGTCTACGTTGACGTCGGCGACGATGGATTTTGGCGCCACGGTGGGATGAGCGGCGAAATATTTGGAGCCGAGAAGGCCTTTTTCTTCGGCGGTGACCAGGAGGAAAAGAATCGAACGCTGGAGTTTTTCCGGATGCGCCTTCAGGCTGGCGGCGATGTCCATGACCAGGGCGCTGCCGGAACCGTTGTCCATGGCGCCGTTGTAGATGCGGTCGCCGTTGATGGGCGCGCCGATGCCGACGTGGTCGATGTGCGCGGAGAGAACGACGAATTCATTCTTGAGAGCGGCATCGGAGCCAGTGAGTTTGGCGGCGATGTTGGCGGATTCGAGAGTTTTGGTGAGGATGACGGCGTTGGCTTTAAGCGAGGTGGCGAGGGCAAAATGCGGAAGAGCCTTGCGGTCTTTGCCGAGGGCGGCGATTTCTCTAAAGGTGTGGCCGGAGCCAGCGAAAAGCTGTTCGGCGGAGGCAGGATTGAAGGCCAAGGCCAATTGAAGGCCGGGAGTTTCATAGAACTCGGGATCGGCGAGATCCATGGATGGATGATTGCGGTTGACGGAAATGCGGGACCAGGGAATATCCATGGAAGCGGGATTGAAAACACTAATGGTGCCGATGACGCCGGCGGCGTGCAGGGATTTCCAACGCTCTCCGAGTGTTTGGTAGTGCGAAGCGAGAGCGGTGGGAATATCCGAAGGAGATCCGGCGAGATAGACGACGATCTTTCCTTTCAGGTCGAGGCCCGCGAGCTCATCAAGATTTTTTTCAGGGATCTTGAGGCCATAGCCGACAAAAACCAGGGGCGCGGAGAAGTTGGCAGAGGTGCGGGTCGAGCGAGAGCTGATGAAGGCATCGTCGGCAAAGGAGAGCGGTTCTACTCGGCCGTTTGTGATGAGAGTGAGAGAGGACTTGGCTTCATCGACTTCGTATTGATTGAAATGGACAGGCTGGTAGAAACCATTGGTTCCGGCGGGCTCGAGGCCGGCTTTCTGGAGCTGCTCGACAGCATAGGTCTGCGCTTTCTGAAGACCTTCGCTGCCGGTGTCGCGGCCTTCGAGGGAATCGTCGGCCAAAAATTTGACGTGCGACCACCAGGAGTTGCCGTCGAAATGGGAAGCGGGCAGAGTTTGCTGAGCTGAGGAAATGGCGGCAAGAGAGAGGAAAAGAATCGCTGAAAGCGTTTTGCGCATGAGATTCACTCCTGGAGCGAATTTGGGCAGCTAGAGGATAGCAGGGGCAGAGGGGCAGAGTCACCCGGGAGGTGATGAACACTCTTCCGACACAGCTGCGTTAACGGTGTTTACGGGGCGAGGCAGCGAGAGTAAAATGGGGTGAATTGATTTCCTTGCGTGCCTCAGACAGCCGTTAACTGAAACCCGGTAACAAAGACGTCCCGCTAGGAGCGACCAACATGGCCACCGCTACTTTTACAAAAACCGCAGCGAAGGGAGGGAGCTTCCTCCTGGAATCGCCGCAGGCGAGCGATGTCTTCACGCCCGCGGATCTGACTGACGACCAGAAATTGATCGGGCAAACAGCGGAAGAATTTGTCCTCAAGGAAGTGTTTCCTTTGATCAAGGAACTTGAAACCAAGAAGCCCGGGCTGATGCCGGCGCTGGTGAAAAAGGGCGGCGAACTGGGCATCATGGGCGGCGGCGTCCCGGAACAGTACGGTGGTGCGGGCCTGGATAAGATCGCGACGACGGTGCTGACGGAAAAACTTTCGATTTACGGCGGGTTTGCGGTGACGCACGGAGCGCACGCGGGCATTGGCACCTTGCCGATCGTGTATTTCGGCACGGAAGCGCAGAAGAAAAAATATCTGCCAAAGCTGGCGACCGGCGAGTGGATCGGGGCTTATTGCCTTTCCGAGCCGCAGGCCGGGTCGGACGCGCAGAATTCGCTGACGCGTGCGGAACTGAATAAAGAGGGAACCCACTACATTTTGAACGGCCAAAAGATGTGGATCACTAACGGCGGCTTCGCGGACGTGTACATTGTTTTTGCGAAGATCGACGGCGACAAATTCACCGCGTTCATCGTGGAGCGCACGTTCCCTGGATTCAAGGCCGGCAATGAAGAACACAAAATGGGCATCCATGGGAGTTCGACGACGCCGATTTTCCTGGAAAACTGCAGAGTCCCGAAGGAAAACCTGCTGCACGAAATCGGCCGCGGGCACATCGTGGCGTTCAACATCCTCAATGCCGGGCGCTTCACGCTCGGTGCTTCCGCCGTCGGCGGCTCGAAACACGTGCTGATGACCTCCGCGAAATATTGCAAAGAACGCAAAGCCTTTGGCAAGCAGATTGGCGACTTCGGCCTTATGAAGGAAAAACTGGCGGAAATGGCGGTACAGATTTTCGCGGTGGAATCCATGGTGTATCGCTCGGCGGGAAATATCGAGGCGGCCATGGCCGCGGCTTCCGGTTCCGGCGACAAGATTCAAAACACGATGAGAGTGCTCGAGGAATACGCGATTGAAAGCTCCATCGCCAAGGTATATGGCAGCGAGATGCTAGATTTTGTCGTGGATGAAGGCGTGCAAATTTTTGGCGGCTACGGATTCCACGAAGAGTATCCGGTTTGCCGCGCGTACCGCGATTCGCGCATCAACCGCATTTTTGAAGGCACCAACGAAATCAACCGCATGCTGATCATCCAGATGCTGATGAAGCGCGCGATGGGCGGGCAACTGCCGCTGATTCCGGCGGCGATGAAGCTGGCGGATGAAATTCTGGCAGGCCCGTCATTCGAAGAAGCGCCGGAAGGCGTGCTGGCCGACGAATCGCGTGTAGTGGCGAACTCGAAGAAAATGTTCCTGCAGGCTGCCGGCGGCGCCGTACAGAAATTCCGCGAAAAACTGGCCGACGAACAGGAATTGATTGGCGCGCTTTCGAATATGGTGATGGAGATTTACGCGATGGAGTCCTGTTTGCTTCGCACGCAAAAGGCCGCTGCGTCCAAAGGCGGGACCGCCACGCAAACGATGATTGACGCCGCGCGGGTGTTCATCAACGATGCGGCCGAACGCCTCGAGCACGAAGCCAAGCGCGCCATCGCGGCGGTTCACGATGGCGACATGCTCACAACCCAGATGGCTGTGCTGAAGCGCTTCGGGAAGCGCGCCCCGGTGGACACCATCGCGCTGCGCCGCCGCGTGGCCGCTGCGGTACAGTCGCAAGACCGCTATCCGTTCGAAGGGCGTTAGCGAGCATTTCAGCTAGAAATCGTAGTAGCAAGTTCTTCAGAAATGAGCCGCGCCTGAGACCGGACACTAACGTTTCCCATTTTGAAACGGATACTCACGACGTTTGACGCTCCGTCAGAATTCTGTCCTAAACTGAAACTCGAATACATTTGTATCTGTTTTGAGGGAGCTTGTAGGGATGCCGCGTAAGCTGCTGGTGTCAGTGATCGCTCTATTGGGGCTCAGTGCCGGGGTCATTCTGATACTGGGAATGTCACCGACGGGCTCCACGCTGACGAATTTTCTGCAAATTGTTTGCTGCGGACTGGCGGCCACGATGTGCTTCGCAGCTTCGAGGCGCGGCCGCGGTCTGAGCCGCCCCTTCTGGGTGCTCGTCGGCTGCAGCATCGCGACCTGGGGACTGGCAAACGTGGGCTGGATGTATTACGAGAATTGGCTGCACGCTCCGGTGCCGCGATTTTCGGTGGTGCGCGTCCTGTTTGATGTGCAGGGCGTTTTCTACGCCATCGCCTTATTTCTGGACAAGGAAAACGATTCACCGGAGTTCAACGCCGAAATGGTTTTGGATTGCGTGCAAATCGCCATCGTTTTCTTGTCCCTCTTTTTTGGACTTTTTTATTTACAAGTCCTGGAGGGCGCCCAGGCGCGGTTCAGCGAGCTGATCATGACGTGGATGTTCGTCGGAATTAACGTAACGCTGACTTTTCTCGCGTGCGTCCAGATGATCAGCGCCAAGACAAAACGGATTCGTTCGCTTTACGGCGGGCTTGCGCTGGTCTTGTTCATCTACACCTTGGGCTCCGGACTTGCCGAATCTCCTTGGGCCAACCGGTTGGAGGCGACGGGGAGTTGGTACGACCTGGGTTGGACAATTCCATTTCTGTTCGCGGCGATGTGGGCAGGAAGCTGGCAGGAAAAAGCTGAAGCCGCTACGCCGGTAGCCTCTTCCTCAAGAACGCTGAGAGATCTTGCGCTCAAGAACGTAATCCTGGCGCTGGCGCCGCTGATCGTTTTGGTGTTGGTCGCGCGGCTCGGCGTGCAGTGGCGAATAATTGGTTTTTCGTTGCTGGCCGTCTCGATTGTTTCGTATGTGGTGCGCCTGGGGATCACCGAATTCCGGCAGGCGCAAACTTCAGCAGCCGTCATGCGCCACCGGATGGCTATGGAATCCGCTGTGGACGGCATGGCCATCCTCGACAACAACGGCGCGCACGTATACGCCAACTCCGAGTTCGCTCGCATGGTGGGATTTCCAAGCGCGAATGAAGTGTTGGGTAAAACATGGCGGCAGGTCTACGATCAACGGGATATCGGCGTTCTGGAGGAGCGGGTACGTGAGTCCGTGCAGAAAACCAGCAGATGGTCGGGGCAAATCACGCTCCATCGCCAGGATGGCACCACGCTGCCGATCGAAATGGTCATCACCACAATGGCGCAAGGCGGAACAGTTTGCGTGGCTCGCGACATCAGCGAACGCCTGAAAGCGGAGCACGAACGCGCGGAAGCGGAAATCAAGTACCGCACGCTGATCGAGCAAGTTGCCGCGATCAGCTACATCGCAGAACTTGGCGTAAATGGCCGGTGGTATTACGTGAGCCCGCAGATCGAAGCTATCCTTGGATACACTCCGGACGAATGGCTCGCGGATTCTCCTGACTGGTTGCGGCACGTTCCGCGCGAGGACCACCCCATCATCCATGAAGCGGAAAGGTCCAGCAGCCGGGGTGAACCGTTCCAGGCGGAATACCGCCTCACACGAAAAGATGGCCAGACCATTTGGGTCAGCGATAACGCGGTCGTGGTGCGCGGGAGCGACAGCCATCAGGTGATGGAAGGGATCATCGTTGACATTACCGAACGCAAACTGCTGGAAAATCAATTGCAGCAATCGCGACGGATGGAGGCCGTGGGACGGCTTGCCGGCGGCATCGCGCACGATTTCAATAACCTGCTGACCATTATCAATGGCTACGCCGAGATGGCCGTGCACCGGATGGGCGCTTCGACTGAGATCAAGACGGATCTTCAGCAGATCGGCAACGCCTCCGAACGCGCTTCCGTGCTGGTGCGGCAGTTGCTTGCCTTCGGCCGCAAACAGGTGCTGCAGCCAAAATCACTAGATTTGAACGCGATCGTGGAAGGACTCGACAAACTCCTGAATCGGCTCATGGGTGCACACATCGAGATGATCACGCTCTGTGGCACCGATATCGGCACGGTGAAGGCCGACCCCTCACAAATCGAACAAGTCATTATGAATCTGGTGGTCAACGCCCGCGACGCCATGCCCAACGGAGGACGGCTGACGATCGAAACGTCAAACGTGGATCTTGATGCCAACTATGCGCGCGATCATGCCACGGTTAGGCCGGGTCCATACGTCATGCTGGCGGTCTCCGACACCGGTGTGGGCATGGACCAGGAAACGCAAGCGCACATTTTCGAGCCTTTCTACACCACCAAAGGAGGCAGCCGTGGCACGGGGCTGGGTCTTTCCACGGTGTACGGCATCGTGAAGCAAAGTGGAGGCTACATCTGGGTGTACAGCGAGCCGCGCAAGGGTACGACGTTCAAGGTCTACCTTCCGAGCGTGGAGGAACCGGCTGCCACCGTGCCTGCTGCAGCGGAAGACGGCGTCGTCGATCGGAAGGGAACAGAAACCATCCTGCTTGTCGAGGATGAAAAAGCGGTGCGCGATCTGGCGCGCTCCATTCTCGCGGGCCAAGGCTATTCCGTCCTGGTGGCAGAAAGTGCGGCCCATGCCGAAGATCTCGCCGCCAACGGCTCCCGCGAAGTTCATCTCCTGCTGACCGATGTGGTAATGCCGGGCGTGAGCGGGCGCGAATTGGCCCGCCGGATCACAGCCCGGGACGCAAAAACCAGGGTGCTGTTCATGTCCGGCTACACCGACAACGTGATTGCGAGGGGCGGCGTGCTGGAGGCGGGCGTATCATTTCTGCAGAAGCCCTTCACCCCCCGTGCCCTCACGCAAAAGGTCCGGGAAGTTTTGGACCGGACCGTCTCCGTAAAGTAGGAGCGTGTTTCCAGGGTCCGGCATTCCTGAATTCAGCAGACGCTGACGGAAGGGAGATTCTCCTCACACTCAATTCTCAGTTCTTGCCTCAGTTCGGTGGACCCCCGATTCAGCGAGTTACCTCAATTTTGGTTTCGCGGGCGACTCGGCCGGCGCGTCACCGGTTCCTTTGGGCTTCGCGATGGTCGAGAGCGTTTCGACGTTGAACTTCTTGTAGTCCGAATAGCGCGTTACTTCGTTGACTTTGAAGCCTTTCACCAACAGGACGCGCACGCCGACGTGCGCTTCTTCGTACGTCGGCAGCCAAACCTCGTTATTCACATACGCCTGCTCGAAGACGAAACTGGTCCCCTTCTGTAAATTGGCGAGCAAGCCGCCGCCGATCTTCATGTCGCCGACAAAATAAGCTTCCAGGCGAGCGACATCGTGTGCCTTTTCATCAATCCAAACCACGCCAGCGAGCTTTTGCGCGAGCTTCTCAACCAGCTTGTGCGGCTTGAATTCCGGATTGGGCTCGAAGTCGAAGACCAGCACATCCTGGCCGCGGAAGCGTTCGCGACGCGGATTCACAAATTGGCACGCGCGCAGAAAAACCTCGATCCCGGGATCGTCGCTCGCATCGTTCTTGCCTTCCTCCTTGGCCTTTTCTTCTTTGGCTTCCTTTTTGGCCTGGCGTTTCTGAATCCCCTCGATGCGCTTCTGCGTTCGTTCGTTTTCTTTCTGCTGCTCTTCGGCGCTCAGCGGCTTGCCGTCTTTTCTCACCAGCGTGGTCATCTCTTCGCCGTTCAAATAGAAAAAGGTGTCTTCCCGAGTTTCGCGCTTTTTCACTCTGCCGTCAGTTTCAAACTCTGTCTCTTCCTCCACGCGAGTTCCTGCGTAATTCTCCTTGATTTTGTCGATGGCCTTCTGGTTTTCATCAATTTCCTTAAAAAGCGCCTTCAGATCCGGCAACTGCACTTGCGATTTCTTTGGAAAGTCGAAGACGCGCTCGCCAATCGTTCCGTTGATGACTGCCCGCGTCACGCCGATCTCGTACTTGTCGCTGCCGCGGCGCAATTCGATCTTGTGCGGTAATTTCACACCGTCGATGGTTCGATAGTCGTCGTAAAGAATCGCTTCTTCGATGCCTCCCACTGTTGCCGCTTCCTTCACGACCAAGTGCATCTGCGGATCAAAGAATATCTCCCGCTTCACGCCAGTGGCCGTGGTCAGCTCAAGTTGCAGGGCGTCTTTCCCCCGCACCTGCGCGCGGCCTACAAATGCAAGCGCAATCTTGCTTTTCTTAGGATTGACTAGCCTCGAGTTATACACCTGTGCGGCGGCTTCCAACTGCATCCCTTCGGGTCCGACCAGCGTGCCGATCTCTCCGGCCGCGTTCCGGCGCCAGGCCGATTTTCCGTTGTAGGCCTCGATCAAGTTTTTCTCGCCCACCAGCAATTCGGCGTAGTACCGGTTTGGTAGTTTGGTATCGAAGGTATATGTGCCGAATTTGCCGTCGTCCGTAGTGAAGGTCCCCTCAAGCGTCAGCGTCTGAATTTTGGACAGCGCCCTGCCGCCTCCGGCAGCTTTCACATATTGCTCGACGATTTTCCCCGCGTCCTGGCCTCTGGCGGGCGACGTCCCACCAAGGAAATATAGAAACGTTATGCCAAGGAACTGCACCAATCTGTGAGGACGGCAAAAAAGTGGGCTCATAGGACTCACTTGATAGAACGCAGTTCTGACACGAAAAGTTGCTCCAAAGTCGCAAGAATTTGGCGCTTTGTGGACCTCACTCTATCTTCGGAGGGAAGCAAGGCGGTACCAGCTCGTAGTATGTCCTGGCCCGCTGGCCTGAGCACCGCAAAACAGGGGGTTCAAAATGGCAGGAGGACAACGCATCGATCCTTACCTGAACTTCCGCTTTCGGGTGGAGATCGAGGGCATCCAACAAGCCGGGTTCATGGAGTGTACCGGCCTGGGATCGCAGGTGGAAGTTGTCGAGTACCGCGAGGGAGGAGACAACATCACCGTCCGCAAGCTTCCGGGAAGGGTTTCCTATCCGGATATTACGCTGAAGTGGGGCGTCACGGACTCGGAGGAACTCTACAAGTGGCATCTGGCGGTCATCCAGGGGCAGCTGGACCGCAAAGCGGGTTCCGTAGTGCTCATGGATGCGCAAGGCAGCGAAAGAATCCGCTGGAATTTCTTCAGCGCTTGGCCCAGCAAGTGGACGGGCCCCACGCTCAATGCCAAGGGCCATGACGTGGCCATCGAGGAGCTCACGCTTACGTGCGAGCGGCAAGAACAAGCTCTATAGACGCCCGGCTTACTCGTAGCGCAAGGCAATCATGGGATCCACGAGCGTGGCGCGGTGCGCCGGGAAAAAGCAAGCCGCAAGCGCCACCAGGGTCAGCAGGAGCGCCACACCACCGAAGGTCAGTGGGTCGTACGCACTGATCCCAAACAAGAAGGACTGCAGCAGCCGCGTCAAGGCGAGCGCGGCGGCAATACCGGCGCCAACCCCGAGCAATGCCAGCCGTAACCCCTCGCCTACCACAATGCGGAAAACATCTTCCGGCTGCGCGCCTAGCGCGACACGTATTCCGATTTCGTTGGTGCGCTGCGTCACCGTATAGGACATCACGCCGTAAACTCCCACCCCGGCGAGAACCAAGGCGACGGCGGCAAAAATGCCGATGAGCCAAGTCCGGAAACGCGGCTGGGCCACGGTGGCGGCCATGTTTTCTTCCATGGTGCGCACTTTTACGAGCGGCTGGTTGGGATCGATCTCGGCCAGCGCGCTGCGCAGCGCGGAAGCTTGTAGCAGCGGATCCGCCGCCGTGCGCAACACCATCGAAAGCTGGAAGACCGGCAGGAGCTTGTCGGCCTGGCGATATGGCAAGTACATTTCCGTTTGCGGGTCGACACCGAGCCCCTGGCGGACATCACCAACCACGCCAACCACCTCCATGGCCGGAACGTCGGGTTCGAAAGTGGCGCCGAGTTGCAGGTGCTTGCCCAGCGGATTTTCTCCCGGAAAAAAAGTGCGGGCCATCGTGGCATTGATGACCACGACGGCGGGCGCTTTGTCATTGTCGGCCGCGGTGAAAAAGCGTCCCTGCTCGAGCGGCATGCCGAGAGTCTCAAAATACTTTGGAGTAACCGCACGGTAGCCCGCGGCGATGAAGTCATGGGGCGACTTCGGCGGCTTGCCCACGATGTTGAAATGAATCACAGAGCCGCCGCCGCTGACCGGCAGGAAGGAAGCTGCCCCCGCGGAGCGCACGCCGGGAAGAGATCGGGCGCGTTCCACGAGCCGGTCGAAGAATTCGTAGCGTTGTTCAGGTTTCGCGTAGGCCGTCTGCGAAAGGGGAATGTCCCCGACGAACAAATGATCGGCTTGAAACCCTGGAGGCACATCCTGCAAGCGCGAGAAACTGCGCAGCAGAAGCCCCGCCCCCACCAGCAGCAGCATCGCCAGAGCAATTTCCGTGGCGACCAGCGCGCCGCGGATGCGGTGCTGGCCTGGCCCGGCAGTCGAGCCGCGCGAGCCTTCATTGAGCGTTTCGCGCAGATCGAGTTTTGCGGTGCGCAGCGCAGGTACGATGCCGAAAAGCAAGCCGGTGAGAAGTGCAACGCCGAGCGTGAAAACCAGTACCCAGCGGTCCAAACCCACGGTGAACACCGCAGGCAAAGTGGTCGCCGAAAGTTTCACTAGCGGTCCCAACGCTGCGTTCGCCAGCAATAAACCAAAAATTCCGCCTCCGAGCGAGAGAAGAATACTCTCGGTCAGGAGTTGGCGCGTGACCCGCCAGCGCGATGCACCCAAGGACGTTCGAATGGCGACTTCCCTGCCCCGCGAAGCGGCGCGCGCCAACAGGAGATTGGCGATGTTGACGCAAGCAATCAAAAGAACGGCGGCGACGGCTCCAAGAAGTAGCAACAGGGCGGGACGCACGTTTTTCACCAATTGCTCCTGAAGGCCGACAACGTCCGCGCTGGTTCCCGTATTGTAGAGGGGATACTGCTCCTCAAGGCGCTTGGTGATGGCGACCATTTCCGTGCGCGCCTGCTCCCGAGACACTCCTTCCTTCAAGCGCCCGATGACGATGATCCCCGGATGCCAGTTGCGGTCATCGGGCAATGACTTCGCCCACGGAGTGAATGGCAAGAAAACATCGGCGGGCTGGAGCAATTCGAACCCGCTGGGCAGAACGCCAACGACAGTGTACGGCTGGGAATCCAGCGTGACCGGCTTTCCGATAACTCCTCGCGAACCGCCGAAGCGGCGTTGCCAAAGCCCATGGCTGAGAAGGACAACCGGAGCGCCTCCGGCGCGATCCTCTTCGGCAAGAAAAGTGCGGCCGAGAACGGCGTTCACCCCAAGCAAAGGGAAAACCGGAGCCGTGGCCATGCGCACATTCAGCCTCTCGGGCTCACCGTCGCCGGTTAACGTGATGGTGGCGCCGCGCGTGGCTTCGAGCGATTCGAACGAATGGCTCTGGTCGCGCCAGTCCACATAGTTTTGGTACGAAGTGGAGATCGTGGGAAAATTGCTCTTTTCAGCGGCGATCACTAACCGTGAAGGATCGCGAAATTCGAGTGGTCGAAGCAGGACGGCGTTAACCACGGTAAAGATCGCCGTGTTCGCCCCGATGCCGAGGCCAAGAGTGATGACGGCGAGGACCGTGAAACCGGGACTTTTCGCCAACAAACGAAAAGCGTAGCGCAGATCCTGCCAGACATTTGCCATGGCCACCCCCGAGGGACGTTAGTTTACCCTCTATGACGCACCCGACGGGCGATCGTTTCTGGAGGAAATACGACGGCATGCCGCCCCGGCACTCATTCGCGGATTTCATGGAAAACTCCTCGCGAGAGAGCTATAGAAGGAAACTGTCCCCCGGCAACCGTAAAGGTAGACGGATGAACCTAACGGGTAGCACCTTCCGAGTGAAGAAGTTGCGGGGGTTAGGGGATGAGAAGTGCAGGCCGAGTTTGGTGGCATTGCGCTACAACCGAAGCAGCGATTTTCAATTTTCTATCTGCAAACTCTTGTTTACGGCTTCTTCTTCTTGAAGAGGGCGCCAAGGTCGCTCAGCGCGTCGACCGGGTTTTGTCCCTGCCCTTGCGCCTTCGTCGTGCTCGAAGCGGAACGGCCACCCGCGCAGCCCCCGAACTCCGATTTGAAAAAGTCTTTGGCGATGCCGCCGACGTCAGGAACAAACTTGGGCTCGGAAGTTGTGCCTTTGATTTGGAATGGGACCTTTAGTCCGTTGTCGCAACCGCCGCTTCCGCCACTGCCTGCGAGCGCTCCCAGAATTCCACCGAGAGCACCACCGCCTGCTCCGGTGCTCGCCGAGCCTGCCGTAGCTCCCGCTTGTTTCGACAAGGTCGCGAGCATTTTGAAGTCGAGAGTGTTTTTCGAGTCCAGCGTTCCAGCGCCAGTGAGCTGACCCAATGCCGGAAGGACGGCGAGGAAATTGTCGGCCTTCAAACCATCGGGCGCCATGTGCAGATTGGTGGTGAGTTTTTCAATTTCGAGGTCTTTGCCGGTCTCGAGTCCGGTCAGCGCGGAGATCTCTCTCGTTCTGGAGCCGAGATCGAAGCCCACTAGCTTCCCATTCAACAGCCCAACAGTCCCGTTGGTCACCAGTCTGTTGACCGACCCCGTCAGATTGAGGTCCGCGCCGAGCGTGCCGGTTTCCAGCGAAGCGCCCGTCGGAAGATGGATCCCCAGCGCCGGGAGAAACGCCTGGAGATCTTTGGCGGGCATGTCCTTGGCGTGCAGCTTGATATTGACTTCCGTCTCTTCGCCCTGATTTTCATAAGTGCCGTTGAGATGCGCGGCGGCGCTGCCGATTTTCAATGTGGAAGGTTCGAGGATGCCGGTGTTTTTCTGCAGATTGTATTTCGTATGGAAATCGACAATGACCGGCACGCTCGCGGGTGAGCCTCCGGCAATCAGCAGAGCCTTGGAAAATTTGACCGTGCCCTTGCTTTCGGCCTCTCCGCCTTGCGATGCCAGCGTGCTGTCGAGATCAAGAAGGCCGCCGAGCCCCAACCCAGGATCGAGCAGTCCGGTCACAGCGAGATCCAACGCGCTGACATTCAGCTTGGCGTCGAGCGGCGTCAGCGCCGCGTCGGCTTCGTCGACAGGGCCGATATTTCCGTCGAGCTTCAATTTGCCGCCAGAGGGAAGATCGGCGCTGACGGCAATCGGGAACTTCGAGCTGAGCGAGACGTCGGACGCGGAGACGTTCATGTGATCGTACGTGCTGCGCTTCTGCGAGGTGGTCGAACCGATGATGATCGTGCCGTTCTTGAGATCGAGCCTTTTGACGGAGAGCTCCTCGCCGGCACCGGGGTTGCCGGAAGGGCTTGCCACGGGCGTGGGCTTGGCCGCTGCTTTTGCCGACGCGCCACCAAGCGAAGAATAATTCCACTGCCCGGCGCGGTTGCGCAGCAGCGTCACCTGCGGCGTATCGATGGTGACCCCGGTGACGTTGAGGCTCTTCGAGAAAATGAGCGGGAGAATCTCCACGCCGACCTTCAGCGATTTGGCGGTGAGGAAGGGCGAAGAGCTGAATTTGGGATCGTCGCCGATGGAAAGATTTTCGGCGGAAAGCGAACCTGTGAGGAGCGAAAGGCTGAGATCGCCGAGTTGCACTTTGCGGCCGAGAGCCGCGGAGGCTTTTTCTTCGATCGTCGGGCGGAATTGATTGACAGGAATCAAGAATGGCGCGACGAGCAGAACTACAAAGATCGCGCCAACGATAATAAGAAGGTTGCGCAGAGTTCGGTTCATGACGACCTCCGGTCCGGGAGGATCGGACGAAGATTAAGTGCGGCGAGGACATCGTACCACTTCTTCGGAGATTATCTTATGTTGACGAACGGCTTTGGCCGTGCAAAGACGCTCTAAGAAACTGCTATTATCAGGGATAAGGGAATATGTCAGTCGACACGGAGCAAAAGACGCGCCACAAAGTGGGCTCCAGCAAGGTTATGCCGCGGAATGAGACAATCGGGGCACGCCCCAGCGATATTGTGCCGAGGAAGAAGGCATCGGGGCGAAGACCTGCTAAGAATGCGCCTGCTGACATGGCACAATCCATTGGCAGATGGCTCAGTCGTATCCTGTCTGTAAAGAGATGGCATCCTCTTCTGACGCTTCCACTCCTGGCGCCTCTATTCCTCTGGCCTCTCGTCCTGGCAGTCATGCCGATTTCCGTTGGTTTTGCGGATACACCTGCAGACCGCATTCTATTGCCCATCGAAGTCCTGGGCCCAGACGGCACCTCGGTGAGCAGGACCGTCGCCCTTCAGGCTGGAGAAGCTGAATCGGTGCAATCGCTCTGGCTGCAGATCAATGGGCTGGCGTATGCGGATCAAGCCAGCGTCCAAGTCAACGCCAGCGCCTGGATTCCCCTCAACAACAGCACGGTCGCAATCGCCGAGCCCGGCAAGAGTTTCGGCGGAATCGGCGGAGGCTTCGCCACGCTTGCGATGACGCTCCCGCTCCCGAACGGCACGGTCGCCGGTGGCGCAAACACCATCCGCTTCCGGTTCAACCAGACCGACGGTGTCGTCAGCGCCTATCGCGTTCTGGCATGGAACTTCCTCACCGGCGAAGGAGCAAAGACCCTCCCACCAGACCGATTTGCCGAAGATGCACCCGAATCCTGGACGCCACCCTTGTCCGACGCGGCTTCCATCCTGGCAGGGCGGGAACTCTGGCAGTCCGCCCCACTGGCGGCAAACAGCCTCCCAAACAGTCCTAGCATTCAGGCGCACTGTGCGGACTGTCATGCGCAGGACGGCCGCGACCTCAAATACTTCAACTTCTCCAATGCCAGCATTGTCGCCCGCTCGCGCTTCCATGGCCTCTCCACGCTCGAGGGCGAGCAGATTGCCAGCTACATTCGCAGCTTGCCAGTTCCGAGCCCTGGCCGCCCGTGGTACCCTCCTTACCAACCTGGACCCGGACTCGACTCTCAGCCGGTCTCGAGTTGGGCCGCAGGCGCCGGACTCTCCTGGGTCCTTGACCAGGATACGGAGACGTTGCCGTATCTGCTTGGCCACCCCGGCGCGGGGCAGAGTGGCACCGCCGCAGATCCACCGGGAAATCCTCCTAACCTCCGAGAACTTGCGAGGCAGATTAAACCGGACATCTTTCGTCCCGACGGCAACCTCAATCCGCGCCAGATTCCCATCGCCCTGCAACTTCCGGATTGGGCCCAGTGGCTGCCCCGCGTACATCCCAAAGATGCCTGGGGACCAGCCTTTGCACAGAGCGAATTCGCAGCATTGTACGATGGAGAGCCAGCGAAGGAGAGCAAAGGCAAGCCTGGCGCGAAGCCGCCGCTGCGCACGCTCCTGACGGAAGCGCGGGCTACCGATCACAACATTCGCCCCGTCGCTGCCGCCTTTTCCCAGTGGTCGCAAGCCCGCCGCGCTTTCCTTGGACGCTTTGCCAAAGCAAAAACCACGTGGTCGCCGGAGTTGTCCAACAAGGTTTACTCGACCCAGCTGTGGCAGCTCGTAAAGACCTGGGAGATGACGCAGGAGTTTGGCCTCGAAGGACGCGGGCGCGATCTCTTTGGGGCGGCCGCGGATTCCCGCACCTGGTGCAATACCATTCCTGCGGACACCGCCCCGTCGGCAGCCCAGATCCCGGATGGCCCGGCCGGGGTTGGCGGCAGCGCGCTGACCAACGAATATTTCACCGCCGCCTGGTATGAATTGCAAATCCTTCTCAATAGCGGCAATCATCAGCACCGGGATCGCGGCCCCGTGAATTGGGTATATCTCATCGGCCGGTTCAACGATCTCTATTACCAGACGCACCAACCCGAACCGGCACGGCTCCTTGTGGCCATAACCAAAGCGCTGCAATCTACCGGTCCCAACTTTAGCCCCGAAGACCTGAGCCAGGGTTGGCGCCCGGACGACAATATCGATCCCCGCATCATGATCAGTCCCGTTTGGGCGCCCATCTTCAAACCTCTTCCCATCGAGCTGCATCGGGCCCTCACCGCGTCGCTGCTTGCTGCATGGATGGACAAGAATCTGCAATACCCGGTCGCGAAGTTTCTGCCATTTGGGGCGCTCGCGCACCCTTACACGGCACCACGCGGGTATGGGCGTATCAGCGGCGGGAAGGTGTGGGAGGAGGCACAGCAGTTCCGTGATGCCGGCGTCGCGCCCGAAATCGTCGCGCGCTTGCAGCAATGGGGCATTGCCTTCATCGACCGTGCCGCGCGTCTCCAATACCAGCGCTACAGGCCCGCCCCCAAACAGAAATTGCCCCGCCGCTTATTAAAAGTCTCCGCTCCCGGAAAATTGCACGTTAGAGGGTCGCAATTTTTTGGTTGACTTTGTGGATGCAATGAAGCATCCTCAACGGGCAATATCCGCCGAGGGACGACAAGCGGTATCTCCCCCGTTCAGCAGAAGCAAGCCTTCCCCACCCTCAGGTAATGCCCCTCCACCGGCTCCGAGTTCGGCTAGCTGCCCCAGCCCTGAGCACGGTCGGCGACACCGCTTTCCGCCTGTAGACGGTAAACCAAGGAGGTTTACATGTTTGCTCGATCCGTTTCCATGCGATTGAAAAACGGTACCCTGAATGAATTCAACCGCATTCTTGAAAAGGAGGTCATTCCGCTTCTGCAACGCCAGAAAGGCTTCCGGGACGAATTAGTCCTCACGAGTCCTAGCGGGACAGAAGCGACTGGCATCAGCATTTGGGAACAGAAAGAGAATGCGGAGGCCTATAATCGGGAGAAATTCCCCGAAGTCCAGCAGTTGCTGGCGAAGGTGTTGGACGGAACTCCGCAGGTCAAGACCTACGAGGTTACCCACTCAACCACCCATAAGATCGCCGCTCACGCAACAGCGTGAACACCGCGTTCTTCTGCCCAGGACTCGATTCAAACAGTGCTGTTTTGACGGGGGCGGGGCAGGATGGCTCGCCCCCATCGTTTCCCATCCGAGAACCGCGCCGTAGGTGCCCTCTTATCTAAATTCCATTCTCTACTTTCAATTTTCTAGTTTCACCTCTCGAATTCACATTCCGCGCGACCTGACTCCCCGCTGTCCGCTCCTCTCCTGCTAATCCAGCTTTGGCCCTTCCCGTGGAAGGCCTTCGCTGGATGCCAGTTATCGAAAAAAAAAGTATGTCAAAGTAGCCGCTTCCGATACCATATCGGGCGCGGGGTTCATCTTGAGCGCGGGCGAACAACTAAAAGAGATACGTTCGAGGCTGGGAATCACCACGCGTGATGTCACTGAGCTGAGCCAGAAGATCGCGGAATCAGAAGGCAATGTAGAGTTCAGCATTTCCAATCCCTGGCTTACTGAGATTGAGAATTCGGACGCAATTCCGAGCATTTATAAGCTCTACAGCCTGAGCGTCATCTATCACCTGAAATTCGGCGACATTCTTCGGCTCTTCGGTGTGGACGTTCAAAAGATCGGCAAGCAACAGATCGAGATACGCCTCGAAGAGACCCATCCGACGCCGATAGACGTTTTTGACCAAAGCAGGACGGTCAGTTTCCCGGTTCGGTTTGACCGGGGCTTCGACGTGGATAATACCAACCTTTTGTCCCGCATGGTGGAGGTCTGGGGGGAAGTGCCGATCGCCCTCATCCAACACCTGGACATTCGGCACAGCATGTACGGCTACATCGGGCTAAAAGACCTTACTCTCTATCCCCTCTTGCGCCCCGGCTCGTTTGTGCAGGTTGACCAGAACATCAGGAAGCTCCACCCTTTCAAATGGCGCACGGAATATGACCGGCCTATCTATTTTGTCGAATTACGAGACGGCTACGCCTGCGCATGGTGCGAGCTCCATGATAGTCAGCTCACGCTGATTCCTCACCCTCTATCGCCGTGTGGGATTCGCCAGTTTAAGCATGGAACGGAAGCCGAAATTGTTGGACGGGTTACTGGCGTGGCGATGCGGATCGTGGATCCGGATGAGCCCGCCGCTGACGGCTCTGCAAGATTGCCAAAGCGACTCTGACATTCAAGGCGAAGAAACGCGCGGTGAGCGGACTGCATTGCAGGGGGACGGTCACGGTGTAAGGCTGGAGCTTCTCCCAAACCCGGAAGGTTGATTCGTTCAAGCGAGCATAAATCTCTAGTTCCTCGACAAGCTCTCTCACCGAGCACAGCACCAATCGCCTAAATACCTCCTGATGACAGGAAGCAAGGGCTTTTCGAGCGAGGCTTTCACTGAACTGCCGAGCCAATCCTTCGTGATGGTATTCCCCCGTATTGTAGTCGCGCATGGAGGCCAAATAAATTAAGCGGGCAAAATCCCCCCCGATCTTCGCCAGGGTCCGATATTCGAGGTCCCTGCGGGCTGCCTCGACGTCCTCGTGCTTAAGCTCGCCTTGCATCCTTAGTCCTACAGTGTCGCGGTTCAGTTCTTCGCTTGCGGTTCAATGTCCAACAACTCTACGGCAACTCGAGTACCAGCTGGCAGGATGTCCTCCGACAGCTTCCGAAGCTGCCCGGCCAATTCCAGGGAATATCCGACAAGCCTTGCCGCGTGCAGTGGGCCGACGAGCCAAATCACCAGGTATAGAGTTCCGGTCGTTACTTGAAAGAGAAGAAATTCAAATCCCAATTTCAGCTCGTCCGCAGGAGTGAGGTCGGGATTATCGCGTGCAGCGCGCCGGTGAGCCCTCATCAAGAGATTGACTTCTTTTCGAACCTCACCTAGCCAGTCGAGCGCGAGGACGGCGCGCTGTCTCCGGAATGATCGCGCCGTTTGCCGGGACGTTTCGCCGGCAACGAATTCCGAATCCTCTGGATCGAATATTCTTGCGCTCAGCTCAGAAGTAACAGGATCCCCGCCAAAAGGAGGCGAAGTTTCTTCCGCCCCCTCAAGTAAGTTTTCGTTCAAGCCTCGTTGCCTCTCGCGCCATAAGACAAGGACGGGGACTGCCACCGCAATGGCCCCAATCACCAGGAAGTAAAGTTGCGCGCTCATGATCGGATCGCTTTCAAGACAAATGTGTGCGCGGCCCTCAATTGCCTTTTGGTTGCGGCCGCCATAGATTGATAATCGATTTCAAGGCGCGGATTGGTTTCAAGTTCTGGTGCTGCTTCATACGACCAGAGAGTCCAACACCAAATCAACAGAACAACTATGTAGACCATGGGCTGAATGTAGGGCCATAGATAACGAAAACTTTCCCCCAGATAATTTCCGAAGGTCAGATGAATCACTGTGGTGGCCACAAATACGCTGAATCCATAGATGATTCCCTTCAAATTGCGCCGCCATGGAATGGCATAATAAGCGAACAAGGCGACCAAGCCGAGCAGAAGAGCCATCTGCACAATTCGCAGGTCCCGTTCCGTTTCCAAGGTGGTCCTTCCAGGGATCCAATTCGGGCTGTTCCAAGCTTTCACGAAAATCCTTGATGCCGCGAAGACAAAAAGGAAAGGAAGCACGTTCCGTGCCATCCGAGCCGCGCCAGGGTACCGGGAAAGCGCTACCTTATATACCTCCCAAACCACTCCGCACCCCAACGCAACATTCAAGAACTCGCTGTACCAGTATGCATACCCGTAAAGCCTTGGCCACAGATAATAGACGGCCATAAGCGAAGCGTCACGAAATAAGACACAGGACAAGTACAGATAGAAAAAAGGGTAGTATTTCAGAACGTTCCCTAGAGCCGCCCGCACCAGCACGAGGCTTTCAAAAACCAGTGCCATCAGCCAGAGGGTGATGAGAAACATTTTAGACCTTTTGAAGATTTCCCGAATCGTAACACAAGAATGGGGAGAAAGTTCTGGAAACTTTCTCCCCGATAAGAATCCCCAGACCTACATCGAATATGCATGTTGAGTGAAAGTGAGGCCCTGCCCCGAATTGGTCCATTCCGCGATCAAGCGCCCAAGAACTGCATGTCGGTACTCGCCGAGGCCCAAGGTATCGGGGGCGGAGTTGGAGCACCGCCATCGGCGATGATGCGTGGCGAATCGAATGCAGCAACCCACGGTATCGGGGGCGGAGTTGGGGCTCCCCCGTCAGCCTGAGTCCTGCCCGAACTGTCTCGCTGACTGCGGTCCAAAGCGACTGCGGTCGTAAGCACGGCAGTTCCGAGTACGAATAAACAGATTGCCTTCTTTAGGTACATAATTTTCTCCTCAGAATGAGATTTGAGACCTTCGTGAATGGGACCACACACGCCGAAAGCTTAGGGAAGGCCGGGGAATCGCTGAGAAGTATGTCTTTCCTGCTTGGTTTTCCGAGCAAGTCTCGGACCTAGAGGCACTGGAACGCACAGAGAAAATGGCAGGGACAATCAACCTCAAATCCGTAACAGGGTGACCGGAACTCCGCCCGGTTGCTCCCGGATCATGTTCAAATCTTCTGGATAGGCCGTTCGGACCAACCCATTCCCCGCGAAAAAATGATGCTAATTCTTTACTAAACAATGGTTTCGCAAAGCTCTTATCCTCTACTGCCTCGTTTTTTTTCAATCTTGAGCACGTCTTGAAAACGTAAAGGTTCGCCGTTCGCGCCTCCACGCTGACCGTGAAGAGGCCCTTTCTTTCATTCCCATTTTCGAATCCGACTGCTCAGGAAACCGAGCAAAACTCTCAAGGTCGTTCTCAGCCTAACTCGGCGGATAAAATCGGAACGGAAAAGCCCTATCAGGAGAAAGACCATGATGTTGCGGAAGGGAGAACGGTTTCGTTGCCAGAATGCGGAGTGTGCCGCGGAGATCGAGGTCACTAAGGAATCCATCGAGGGCGAGTCTGCTGTCACATGTTGCTGCGGCGCCGTGATGAAGAAGCCCTACAGCAAACCTGCTCTAGGGATACGTGCCGCGGACGGTCCCATCCTGGCAAAACACTCTTGTCAAAAGGCATAGGTTTTTTAGTGTGCGAGATACCCGATGACGTGAACTCAGAACAAGCCCTATGTTAGACAACCGACGTCTCTCTTGCGGCTTCTGTTCTCTTCTGATCGGTGTGTTTCTTCTCTGCGATGGAGTCTTGAACGTGCGTGTGAGCCAGCCCGCCTGGCTCGTCGGTGGGTTTCACTCGACTTGATTAGCATTTGGTTCGTCGCGAAAAATCGTTTGGAATTGAGGAAATACTTCCAGAATGACAGCAGATAAGGCAAGTGGTGGACCTTTGGGGCGTTGGATTTCTCTTAGACGGCAGGGGAGGTGGAGTTCATGGACCCGTCCGAAACCTCGAATCGGCGCAGAAGCAAGCGTGTCGTCCTCCGGGTCCCCTTGCGTCTCTCCGCACTGACACCCGACGGCAAGCGTATATCGATTGAGGCCCAAAGCCTTGTGGTCAATGCTCACGGCGGCCTCTTGGACGTTGGCATGGAAATGATTGCAGGACAGGAAATCCTTCTCGGCAACTTAAAGACGGAAAACGTCACCGCGGGCAACGTATTGCGCGTGGAAGGATCAGAGCAGGGCCGTTTTTTGGTTGCGTTTGAATTTCAGTTTCCGGCTCCCAACTTCTGGCCCGTGAGCTTCCCTCCCCCCGATTGGTCACATGTCGAGTCCAGCGCTTGAAGAGCGCCATCCGCCCGCCAGCAGATCGGGGAACGCCGCCGGAGCTGCGAAACATGACGAAAGGGATGTCGTCAGGGGCGACGGCCGCAGCATCTTGATTGCGCATCGAGAGGCAGGGTCGTGTTAGGATGCCGGGATGTCTCGTTGCCCATTCCTACTGCGCCTCGCCGCTTTGCAACTGATTTTCGCTGGGATCCTGACAGCACAAGAGCAACCCAAGCCGAAAGATCTTCCTGATGCTCCCGCGCCGAAACAAGACAATCCGCCGCAGAAGCGCGAAAATGCGGTTCGCTCGACGATCGGAATTCTTCAGCGGCGGTCGATTTTTTTTCCGGACATCGCCGCCAGTCCCGGGCCGTTGCGTCCGGTTCAAAAGTTCGAACTTTTCGCGGGCCAGAGCGTCGCGCCTTCACGGCTGATAAGTTCGGCATTGGGCGCTGCGGTCGGCCAAGCGGAAAATTCCCTTCCCGGCTACGGCCAGGGGATGGAGGGATACGGCAAGCGATTTGGGTCATCGTTGGCGACAGCCGCTTCGCACCATTTTTTTGGATCCTTTTTGCTGGCATCCATGCTGCATGACGATCCGCGCTATTTCGTGACGATGCATGGAGGAGTGGGCCACCGCATTGGCTATTCGCTGAGCCGGCTGGTGGTAACGCGCACCGACCGCGGAACGCAGGCCGCCAATTGGCCAGGATTGCTTGGCCCGTTGCTCGCCGAAATCTTAGCGAACAGCTATTTGCCGGTGAAAGAACAAACGGGCGGAAGGACCCTTCAGCGCTACGGCATAAGGATCGGTTTCATCGAGGCAGGCAATTTGGCGAAAGAATATTGGCCGACGATCTTCCGAAGCCTGCGGTTCACAAGGCTTGTGCCGCCCCCAGAACCAAATCCCGGAACTACCCCGCCGCCGGGTCCTGCCGGGACACCGCCGCAACTGCCGAGACGCGATACGAAACCAAAAGACGATTAAGCGTGTGAAGAGGCATAACCGGGAAGAAGGAGAGGTGGGGAACGCCGCCAAGAGGTGGGAACCAACGCTGAAAAACCGGCAGGTTCGGCGTAAAATAGCTTCTATGAACGCAAGTCGCCAAGCCCGCCAGTATTCGCAGGGGGGGATGACCCTGCTGGAGCTGATCATTGTATCGGCCATAATGTTGATTCTTGCTACCGCCGCCCTGCCGGTCGTGCGCTTCACCATCGTTCGGCAGAGAGAAGCAGAACTCCATCGAGACCTTCGCGAGATGCGCAATGCGATCGACCATTACAAGGACTATGCCGACCGCAACTTGATCCGCGTGGAGATCGGGACCGAGGGATATCCTCCGGACATGGACACTCTGGTGAAGGGGATAAAGCTCGGGGATGCGGAGGGGCGAAAAATTCGCTTCTTAAGGCGACTGCCGGTGGACCCCATGACCGGGAAAGCAGAATGGAATCTGCAGTCGATTCAGGACGATCCGGACTCGACATCCTGGGGCGGGAAGAATGTTTTCGACGTGCATTCGACGTCGCAGGGAACCGCGCTGGACGGGACGCGCTACGCGGAGTGGTAAGAGAGTTCTTTTCTTCCATTGGGCTTGTAAACCACTGATTCTACAAGGAGATAGCCGAAATATTTTTCCACCGAAATGAGCTTCAAGAAGGCCTTGATAAATACGGGACGCGGGTGTACCTTGCAGTCCCCATCTGATGGCGATTCCGAATCAACGCCCATCAGACTCTGTCCGAGGAGCAACGGAAATGTCTGAAGGTCAACCTTCACATCGCTACTGCGTGGTGAACTGTCTGGGGTGTCGAAACCCGATCCCCCTGTTTGCGGAACCCCTTGAAGCTTCCGCCGGTTCGAATGCGGACGCGGGTGCATCACCGGAGCGTCCGTACTTCCGCGCTTGGTGCCATGCGTGCGGGCGGGAGTATCCCTATCTGGCAGCGGCACGCATTTGGCTGCGGGAGCCGCCGGTTGACAAACACCAGCGGCAACTGGAATTTCCGCGGCGACGGCAGAGGCTTCAGGCGAACAGCGCTCACGCGTAAGAAACCTCATCTTCAGGCTTTACCGTTAGCCTTCGCACACCAAAAGAACGCACGATTCGAATCCGGCCCGCCCGCTCGCAGAGGAAGCAAATCCAGGAAACCCGGGACGTATTACAATGTGAGCGTGGGGCTGTAGCTCAGATGGATAGAGCAACGGTTTCCTAATTAAGTCTTCCCTTCTCGTCTCACCATTTTACAGTAGGTTACCTTCCAGCAAGGTCGGCTTGAGTTGCGATATTCGGGCACCTTCGGCAGCCAGTATGCAACCGAGAATGCAACGCAATCTAAGCAATCGAAGTGACAGACGTACCTGGCGAGCCGACGCCGGCGCAGAGGTTAGGTGGAATCCGATGAGCGCCTCGTCGAGATCAAGAGCGGTGAATTGCGCTTCAGAGCTTGTTTGCCTCTTCCTGCAACCATTCCGTTTCCCACTGCTCGACCGTCTCTCGAATGAACTTGGAGCGTTCCGGTTCAATCTCGGTATCCTCTCCGGCGAGATTCATTGAACCGGTCCGAAACCCTATGTTCAGATAGACGTGGTAAAGCTTGTCTTCCCTTTCTGTCGAACCAATGCATTTTGCACCCCCAGTAAGGTGCTCCGTTTTCCGACCACGAGTCTACCAGCCAGCCGCCAACCGTTTGCCCCGTTCCACCGAGGTACAGTTGACCCCACATTCGCAGGTTCTCTCTATGTCTCAAGCGACTGTAAGCCTTCTCCAATTGGTCTGGCACTGCTCTCCTCCAGTTCGTAGCCACACCTAGCCCGGATTTCTCACCAAAAATGAGCAACTGAACAAGCTTACATGTAGAAAAAGGCCGCTTTCTCAGGCATAACTGCGTTGTCTAAGCGAAGTTAGTGCCAAAAAGAGAGGCGGCCTTTTCCATGGCAGAGTGTAACC